>JBEKBW010000039.1:0-40832 GCA_050015215.1 Candidatus Sulfotelmatobacter sp. | reverse complement strand
CGAGGGTCGAAACCCAGTCGCAAAGCGACGGCATTCATTAGCCCCCCACGTGACAGGCGCGCGCGGATGAAATGAACCGCCGGGAAAACCTCGTTACGCCCCGTGGCACTTCTTAAATTTCTTCCCCGACCCGCAAGGGCAAGGATCGTTGCGCCCCACTTTTTCTTGTGAGCGCACGACTTGCTGCACGGGTTGCACATCGCCGGCTCCGGCCATGCGCGCCTGCTCGAGTTCTCGGCGCTTGCGGCGCATGAAGGCTTCTTCTAAATCGTCGGCGGAAGTAGCAACGAGGCGCGGGGGATGGTGGCCGTTGCCGCCGCTTCCCTGCTGCGCAGGAACTCCGGCACTTTCGCGTTCCGCTGCCGCCTGAGGAGGGCCCGCATCTGGCGGACGTTCCAAGATCTGCATCAGGTACAAATACTTGACTGTGTCTTCCTGAAAGCGCTGCAGCATGGCTTCGAACATTTCGAAGGATTCTTTTTTGTACTCCACCAAAGGATCGTGCTGGCCGTAGCCGCGCAGGCCAATGCCCTCCTTCAGGTGATCCATGCCGAGAAGATGGTCTTTCCACTGCGAATCGAGCACGCTCAGCATGATCATGCGCTCATGATGGCGCATGGCCTCGGGTCCTATCAGCTTCTCCTTCGCTTCGTAGCGCTCTTTGAGCTTTTCGAAAATCGCGTCGCCAAGTTCCTGCCGGTTCAGCGCTTCCGGCTTTACGCCTTCCGCGAGAAAATCCACGCCAAAGCGCGTGAAGACGGCGTCCTTCAGGCCCCTGATATTCCAGTCGTCGGCGTGTCCCTTGGGCGGACAGTACTCATCCATCAAATCGCCGAGAATGGATGAGACGTAATCTTCCAGGATCAGATCCTTCTGCTCCATGCCCTCGAGTAAGCGCCGCCGCATGCCGTAGACAGCTTCGCGCTGCTTGTTCATCACGTCGTCGTATTCGAGAAGGTGTTTGCGCGATTCGAAGTGCTGCCCTTCGACCGCTTTCTGCGCGGTCTCGATGCGCCGGCTGATGAGCTTGGACTCGATCGGCACACCTTCTTCCATGCCGAGACGCTCGAGCAGCTTGGAAACCCACTCCTTGGCGAAGATGCGCATCAGGTCATCTTCGAGAGCGAGATAGAATCGCGAGGAACCGGGATCGCCCTGCCGGCCTGCGCGCCCACGAAGCTGATTATCGATGCGGCGGGACTCGTGGCGTTCCGTGCCGAGAATATGCAGACCACCCACTGCAGTCACTTCGTCGTGCTCTACGTCGGTCTGCGCCTTATAGCGATTGAACGCGTCGGTCCACTTGTCGGTGGGGACGAGATATTCATTCCCGTTGTAATAGAAAATGGAAGTTGAGCCGTCTTCCTGCGGGCCTTCGATCTTGCCTTGCGCTACGCGTAACTGCTGCGCGATCCCCTTCTTCACCATCTCCTGCTTGGCCATGAATTCGGGATTGCCGCCCAGCAAAATGTCGGTGCCGCGCCCGGCCATGTTGGTGGCGATGGTAATGGCTCCCTTGCGCCCCGCCTGCGCCACGATTTCGGCTTCGCGCTCGTGAAACTTGGCGTTCAGCACAACGTGATTCTTGATTCCCTTTTTCTTCAGGATCTGATCGAGACGCTCTGACTTCTCCACCGATGTAGTACCGACGAGGACGGGCTGCCCTTTTTCGGCGAGCTTCTCGATTTCATCGGCAACCGCGAAATATTTTTCTTTCTCCGTGCGGAAGACAACGTCAGGATTTTCCAGCCGCAACATCTGCTTGTTTGTCGGGATGACAATCACATCCAACTTGTAGATGTTGTCGAACTCTGCCGCTTCGGTCTCCGCGGTGCCGGTCATACCCGCAAGTTTTTTGAACATGCGGAAATAATTTTGGAAGGTGATCGTGGCCAGGGTTTGATTCTCGCGTTCGATCTTCACGCCTTCCTTGGCTTCAATGGCCTGATGCAAACCATCGGACCAGCGGCGCCCCGGCATCATGCGTCCCGTGAACTCGTCGACGATGATGACTTCGCCATCTTTAATCACGTATTCGACGTCGCGACGGTAGAGCGCGTGCGCCTTGATCGCGGTCTCAACGTGATGCTTGAGCGGCCAGTTCTCCGGGTCGGCGATATTGCCGATGCCAAGAAGCTTTTCGACCTTTTCCCAACCTTCATCCGTAACCGTGATGTTGCGATGCTTTTCATCGATTGCATAATCGCCGGTGAGAATTTTTCTCGTTGGGTCGTCGCCAACATCGTTCAGTTCCCGAATGAGCGCGTCCCGCCTCGCGGGAGGAATCTTGTCTCCTTCGAGCGCCTGACGCAACTCCTGCGGAGACAACTCCTCGCCTTTGTCGAGCTTGGGGATGATGCGGTTCACGATGTAGTACTTGTCGGTAGATTCCTCGCTCGCGCCAGAAATGATGAGCGGCGTTCTTGCCTCGTCGATCAGAATGGAATCGACTTCGTCGACGATCGCGAAGTTGTGCCCGCGCTGCACGCAATCTTTCAGGTCGAACTTCATGTTGTCGCGCAGGTAGTCGAAGCCGAACTCGTTGTTGGTTCCGTAGGTTACGTCGGCAGCGTAAGCGGCGCGGCGTTGTTCGTCGTCGAGATCGTGGACAATTACGCCGACTGTGAGTCCTAAGAAGCGATAGAGTTTGCCCATCCACTCCGAGTCGCGCTTGGCCAGATAATCGTTGACCGTAACTACATGCACGCCGCGGCCGCTAAGCGCATTCAGATACACGGGCAAAGTTGCAACCAGAGTCTTGCCCTCACCTGTCTTCATTTCGGAAATCTTGCCGGCGTGCTGCACCATGCCGCCGATCAGCTGCACGTCGAAGTGCCGCATGTTCAGTACGCGCCGTCCAGCCTCGCGGACCACGGCAAAGGCTTCGACCAGAATTTCGTCGAGCGCCTCCTGCAGCGCCTCGTATTGCTCCTTCTCGATCCGCTTCAGGCGGTCGGGGCTATTTTCAGATTCGGAGCCTTCAGCCTCGGAGGCAGGCGCAGCGCCACCGTTCCCTTGGCTGAGTCGCTCCTGGATGCGCTGCCGGAACTCGTCCGTCTTGGCGCGCAGTTCGGCGTCGCTGAGCTTCTGCATCTGCGGCTCAAGCGCATTGATGGCCGCGACATTGGGCATCGTGGACTTAACGAAACGCTCGTTCTTGGTCCCAAAAACCTTACCGATGAGTGTATTGATCAAACGCTGAAATCCTTCGCCGGGCGGGAGCTGCCCAAGATTATCCCTTTTAGCCTAGCATAATTAGATGTAAGGAACTGACATTGGGGACCAAGGATTCCATACATTAACGCCGAGAGGCGGAGATCGCCGAGATCACAGAAATTAATTTCTTTATCCGCTTTCGGCGACCTAGGCGCGCTCGGCGGTAAATGCATTTTTCGTGTATATTCCCCACGACCCATGCCCACTTTCTATGACCGCTTTGTGGAGTGCGAAGAACGCTGGCCAAACAACATCGCAGTCGAACTGCAACGCCATAATCAGCTTGAGAGTTACACCTACGCCGAGCTTCGGCGCATGGCGGAATCCGTGGGGCGATGGATTACCGATCAAGGCTTAACGCACGGCAGCCGGCTGGCTCTTGTGGCGGATAACCATCCCCGGTGGGTGGCCGTATATCTGGGCATCAGTGCCGCGGGCTGCACCATCGTGCCGCTCGATACTGCGCTGCATGCCGATCAACTCGCCAAACTACTAAAAGACAGCGGCAGCTCCACGCTTTTCTGCGATTCCAAACATGCCAAGGCCGCGCGAGAAGGGGTCGCGGGCACGAACGTCGGGCTCGTGCTCATGGATCCTGAGCAGATAACGCAAGAGTCCGGCGAGCGCTGGTTAGGAAACATGCCGGCAATCTTAGCGGCAGGGCCGGGAGGTTTTCGACCAGCGCTATCCGCGGCGGAAGACATCGCTTCCCTGCTTTACACTTCCGGAACGACCGCCGATCCTAAAGGGGTGGTGCTGACTCACGCCAATTTCCTGGGTGAAGTGGAAGCAGTATTCAACTGGGTGGAACTCGGGCCGGAAGACGCGCTGCTGGGCGTGCTACCTATGTTTCATGTGCTGGCACAAATGGCCAATCTCCTTCTGCCGCTGGTAAACGGCTCGCGGGTTGTGTACCTGGAGACTCTCAACACAACAGAGCTTCTGCGCGCGCTGCGCGAGCGTAACATCACGGCGTTCGCTGTCGTGCCGCAATTCTTCTATCTGATTCATGGCCGACTTTTTGAGGAAATCAAGAAACGCGGAGCAATGACGCAAAAAGTTTTCCACGTCCTCTTGGCGACGAATCGGACCCTTCGCAAAATTGGAATCAACCTGGGACCGATTGTTTTTAAAAAGGTTCACGAGACCTTAGGCACGAGAATGCGCTACCTCGTTACCGGAGGATCGCGCTTCGATCGAGCGATCGCAGAGGATTTCTACAGCCTTGGGATCGATGTGTTACAGGCTTACGGTCTCACGGAGACGACAGCCGCTGTGTTTGCAAATTCCCCGGGAGATAACGTGATTGGCTCCGTGGGTAAAGCGATGAAGGGAGTGGAGGCGAAAATTGTCGACGCACAATCACGAGACGATGGCGGCCCTCCCGCAGGCGAAATCGTGCTGCGTGGCGCCGTCGTCATGAAAGGCTACTGGAATCGTCCTGATGCGACTGAGGCCGTGCTGCGTGATGGCTGGCTCTACACCGGCGATCTCGGCTACTTCGATTCTGACGGCAAGCTGTTCCTCACCGGCCGCAAGAAAGAAGTCATCGTCCTAAGCAACGGCAAAAATATCTATCCGGAAGAAGTCGAGGCGCACTATTTGAAGTCGCCATACATCAAGGAACTTGCGGTGATCGGGCTGGATGGAAAAGCGGGCGAAGGCGACCGTCTGCACGCCGTTGTCGTGCCTAACTTCGACGTGCTGCGGCAGAAGAAAATTGTGAACGCGAAAGAAGTGATTCGCTTCGATATCGAAAGCTTGTCGCAGCAGATCGCTTCCACCAAGCGGATCGGCAGCTATGAGATTTGGCAGGAAGACTTGCCACGCACCACCACGCGCAAGATCAAACGCTTCGAAGTGGAAAAGCGCGTAACGACGCAACAGGCTCAAACAATTGGAAGCGATTCCGAAATTACCGCGCAGCAACCGCTGACCGCCGAAGAGAAAGAATGGCTGGATCAGCCGGACGTGCGGCGAGCGCTGGCGATCATAAGCGACTCGGCGCCAGCCGCACCGCCGAATTTGCGTCCGACTCACAACCTGGAACTCGATCTGGGCCTCGATTCCATGCAGCGCGTCGAACTGCTCAGCCGGATCGAACAGGAGTTGGGAGGACATGTAGATGAATCGCAACTGGCAGGAATTTATACCGTGCGCGAACTTGTGGATGCGGTTCTGCAAAGCGCAGCCAGCGGAGCAGGCACGGCTAAGGCCCACGACGCGTTTGCCGGCTGGAAAGCTATTCTGGCGGAAGAACCGGCTGCCGATGACGTTATTTCTCTCGTGCGGCCGCAACGCATCAGCGCGACGTTCTGGTACCTGTTGTCTCGGATGCTCCAGGTAATTGCGCTCGACCGCTTTCATCTGCGCGTGCGTGGCCTTGAGAAGCTGCCGAAGACCGGCGCGTACATTATTTCGTCCAATCACCAGAGTTATCTCGATCCGGGGATTCTCGCGAGCGTCCTTCCAGGCGAGGTTTTCAGGAAGGTATTCGCGGTGGGAACCAGCGAGATTTTTGGCGAGGGATTCATGCTGCGGCTCGCGCGATCCTTGCGAGTTGTGGTCGTCGATCCGGATGCAAATTTGATTCCAGCCATGCGCGCCGGCGCATTCGGACTGCGGCAGGGACGTCCACTGATTCTTTATCCCGAGGGTGAGCGTTCCTTCGATGGCACTCCACGGACCTTCAAGAAGGGTGCGGCCGTCTTATCTATTCATTTACAAGTCCCAATCGTGCCGGTTGCCATTGAGGGGTTTTACGACGCATGGCCTAGGAGCAAGCCGTTCTTCCGTTTCGCCCCGCTGAGCATGAAGCTCGGCGACCCGATTTTTCCGCCGCCGGAGAGCGAGGCATCGGAAGAAGCTTACACGAAACTAACTGAGGAATTAAAGCGGCACGTGGTCGAAATGTGGGAGCAGTTGCGTGGCGCCGGCGTCTCACCACCAAGCCGGCCATAGATTCTTCCTCGATCAGCACGCCGCTGCTGGGATTCGTGGCACTACTTCGCCCTTGGATGAGTTTCGTCGTAAACCTGGAGCACATACTTCATCGATAGCTGAGTGTAGCGTTGCGTGGTGGCTAGTCGTTCGTGGCCAAGCAACTCCTGGATCGCGCGCAGGTCGGCGCCTTCTTCAAGCATGTGAGTACCAAAGGCATGGCGCAGCGTATGCGGATGCACATCCGGCGAAAGACCCTTGGCAACGGCGATTTTCTTTATGATGCGGCCAACACTCCGCGTGGTAAGGCGTCCGCCTCGCGTATTGATGAGCAGCGCACTTGAGTGCTTCCGGCTTTCCTGCAAGAGTTCGGCTCGTTTGGGAAGATATCTCGCTAGCGCCACTTTCACGGAATCTCCAAAGGGAACATAGCGTTCCTTTTTCCCTTTTCCGCGGATGAGAATGGCTTCTGCGCTTAATCGAATGTCGTCGAGATCAATTCCGGTCGATTCCGAGTTGCGAATGCCGCATCCATAAAGCAATTCGAACATCAGCTTTTCGCGCTCCGGAAAGGCCGCCACTTCCGGCATCTCGCCATCAATCACTGAGTTCATCTCTTCAATCGTAGGTACACGCGGAAGTTTCTTCGGCAACTTCGGAGTGGCAACGAGCTTGGCTGGATTCTGCTCCACAACGCCTTCCCGTGCCAACCATCGGTACAACGATCGAACAGCGGCCAACGCGCGCGCAACCGAGGTCTTGCTAAGGCCCTTTTCATAAAGCTGCGCGAGGAAGCCGCGCACTGCGATGTGGTCGATCTGCTCCCACCCGCGCGAACCGGAATAGATCGCAAACAATTGAAGGTCGCGGCCATAAGCCTTGATCGTGTGCAGCGAGGCATTGCGCTCCCGCAGATAGCGGGTGAAATCCGAAACCGCGTTCGCCACGATCTTTTTTTCTCCAGCCACCGATTTCACCTTGCCTTTGCCCGTGGATGATGGTTTTTATACACAGTTCTCAATCGGTCGAGCGCCAGATGCGTATAGACCTGTGTCGTGGAAATGTCCGCATGGCCTAAGATCGTCTGCACGGTTCGCAGATCCGCTCCGTTTTCCACCATGTGGGTAGCGCACGAGTGGCGCAGCATATGTGGAGATGCAGCACGCCCGGAGTTCGTTGAAGCTGCACGGACCATCTGCCAGACCCGCTGGCGGGTCAGCTTATGTCCTCCGCGTGCGATGAAAAGTAAACTTGCTTTCAAAGCAACGACATTATCCGCCCCCCGCTTCCCTGCCGCCAAGACTGGCCGCGATTGCTTCAAGTATTCCGCCAGCGCCTGTTGCGCCGAGTTGCCCAGCGGCACCACGCGTTCTTTATCGCCCTTGCCGCGGATGAGCATGTATCCTGCTTCGAGCTTTACGTCTTGAAGTTTGGCACTGATGACCTCCGAGACCCGAAGGGCTCCAGCATAGAAAACCTCCAGCATGGCGTGGTCGCGGAGGGCCAGCGCCGCGGACTCTTTTGTATTGTGCGCAGAATTGTTGCGCGCGAGCGGAGCAACTAACACTGCGTCCATTTCGTCGCGGGCCAATGCCTTCGGCAACACCTTCCATCGTCGCGGCGATTCGATATCGAGCGTGGGATCGTGATCGATCTTCTTATCGAGCAGCAAATAACGGTAAAGATGACGCAGCGCCGATAGTTTTCGTCCCACGCTGCGGCCATCGACCTGATTCGAGAAAAGCTGCTGCAGAAAATTGCGGACGTCGACGCGGCGAGCGGTCAGCAGTTGCCGCTTGTTTTTCTCCAAAACTTCGGAGAACTGGCGAATGTCGGTGGCGTATGCGGCGATCGAGAGCGGAGCTAATCCCTTCTCGATTCTCAAGTAATCGAGGAAGTTCGAGAGTTCGCGCGAGTTCGCCCCAGACGACATAATTAAGATGAGAAAGAAGTATGTGCGTTATCGGACGCTGGCGAAAGTAACGAGCGGGATGCGCCGTTAAGTGTGGGTCACATCGCGGAGAAGATCGCGCGCGTAGAGCGCTCCTTCGGGCGTCTCCTCGTGTTTGAAGTAGGCGAACGCATCGCGGCCTGCGGCCAGATGTTCCCCAATGCGCGTGACCATACCGCTTCGCTCTTCCGCTGTGTAACTTGGCTTGCGGAATCGATAGTAAGCCAACGGGCCAGTGACCACATCGGGGGTTGTACGCTCTTCCGTCTCTGCCACGCAGAGGGCAGCGCCACGAGACCGCAACAATTCCCACGTGGAGTCCGAGAACCACGATTCATTGCGAAATTCAAATGCAGCCGGCAAGGTGCGCGGCAGAAGAGCGAGAAAATCCTGGAGCAGCGTGGCATCTGCTTTCAGATTCGGTGGCAACTGGAAAAGCACAGGCCCAAGCTTGCTTGCGGCTGCTAACGGTTCGATTGTCGCCAAAAAACGCGGCACGAAATCCTCCGTTCCCTTCAATCGCTTGATGTGCGTGATTACCTGATGAGCCTTGATGCCAAAGCGAAAATGCGGAGGCGTTTCCTGAATCCAATTCTGAATCGTGCTTTCCTTCACCAATTGCCGAAAAGTAAAGTTAACCTCAACCGTATTGAGTTGCGTGGCGTAATAGCCGAGAAATTTCTTCTGCGCGAGTTTGTCGGGATAGAAATCGGGCTTCCAACTCGGATAAGCCCATCCCGAAGTTCCGACGAACAATTGCGCCATGGCGAACTCTCAAGAGATTTGTAGCGAACGGGATTATACCTTGCGACTCGACTTGCGCGTTCGCGCCGCTTTCTTCTGTGTGCTCCGAGTTCGCGCTGGCCTCGGTTCGTCCTCGGCTTGTGCCGCAATCGAAATTGGCTCGGCTTCCTCAGCGGTGGCTGCAACTCCTTTGAGATCGGGCAGACGCCGCTTCAATTCAAGCAACGGCGCGAATAAATCCCCCGTCTTGTCAACGCGCGCGACGGTTTGCTTCGCCTCAAACACCAGCAGATTCGCATCTTTCTTCTTCAGAGTTCGCTCAACTTCGTCCCAGGAAACCGGAGTTGAAACCGTAGGCCTCTCGCGCGCACGCAGAGAGTACACGGCTACGGTGGTCTTGTGCTCGTCGTTCTGGCTCCAGTCGACGAACACTTTTCCGGTTCGCACGCTTTTCTTCATATCCGACACAACCATCTCCGGGTGCTCGTGCTCCAGCAATTGCGCCAATGCGCGCGCAAAACCTTTCGTTTCGTCGTAGTTGGTCGGAGTATTCAAGGGAACGTAAATTTGCAACCCTTTCGATCCGGAGGTCTTGGGAAAACTCTGCAAGTCAAATTTCTCGAAGACTTCCCGCAGCCATAAGCCGACCTGGCAGCATTGCACGATGTTCGCGGGCGGGCCGGGATCAAGATCGAACACCATCATCGTAGGACAGGTAATATCTTTCACCAGCGCGAGCGAAGGATGCAGCTCGATGGCGGCAAGATTTGCCAACCACACCAGCGTGGGCAGGTCATTGGCGAGGATATAGTGCACCGTGCGATGGTTGCCTTCGCTCCAGATGGGAGCCGTCTTCACCCAATCCGGCCGATGTTGCGGCGCATTTTTTTCGTAGAAGAATTCCTCATCAACGCCGTTGGGATAGCGTTTGCGCGTGAGCGCGCGCCCAGCCAAATGAGGCAACATCGCGGGAGCGATGCGAACGTAATAGTCGATGATCTGCTGCTTGGTGAATCCGGCGGCAGGGTAAAGAACTTTTTCCAGATTCGACAGCTTGAGTTGCTTTCCCTGGACTTCGATGGTCGAATCCATGCGTCACGCTCCAGACTGGCATTGTGCCTGAAACTGTGCTGGGAGCAAAATACTGCCCTATCCCTACGACGGGCCTGGCAGCGGCTAAAGCCGAATTGTGTTTTGCTTGGGCGGCGGCATCGCTGAAGCGATGCCCTGATACGAACCTTCCTTTAGCCGGGATATGAGCAAGAGGATTGGGGCCGTCAGGAAAGGCGGCGGTTTGACAATCGCCCTGCTCGCAACGTAAGTTCAAAACTTCTGCCCGTCGTGTTCGTCTAATCATGTTTATCCATGCATTTACGCTTCGTCCGTTGGAGGTCCGATGAAACATCGCTTATTCCGGCCCTTTGTTCTCTTGCTTATCTTAACGGCTATCGCCGCGGCGCAGGATGTCGCATCTTTTGAAAAGCGCATCACGGTCAAAAAACTCCCGAACGGGTTGACGCTCATCATTTGCGAGCGGCCCGAGGCTCCAGTTTTTTCTTTCTTCACATTGGTCGATGCCGGCTCCGCGCAAGATCCCATGAGCAAAACCGGCCTCGCCCACATGTTCGAGCACATGGCATTCAAAGGCACGGACAAGATTGGCACCACCGACTATGCCGCCGAAAAACCCGCACTCGCCAAAGTGGAGATCGCCTACGCAGCTTATATCGCCGAACGGGATAAGGAAGTCGGCCGCGATGATGCAAAGTTGAAGCAACTGGAGAAAGCATGGAAAGATGCCATCGCCGCCGCCGACAAATTCGTGGTGCCGAACCAGTTCGGGAAGATCGTTGAACAAAACGGCGGCCAGGACCTCAACGCATCCACTGATTACGATGAGACTGAATATCACTACTCGCTTCCCACGAACCGGCTGGAGTTGTGGGCTTATCTCGAGTCCGAACGGTTTCTGCATCCCGTGCTGCGCGAGTTCTACAAAGAGCGCAATGTTGTGATCGAGGAACGCCGTCTGCGCACCGACAGCAATCCCATCGGCCGGCTGCTCGAACAGTTCAACGCCGAGGCTTTCGAAGCGCATCCTTATCACCGGCCGACGGTCGGATGGATGTCGGACCTGAATTCTTTTTCCGCCACAGACGCAAAGAAATTTTTTGACGAATACTATGTGCCCGCGAACATGGTGGTCGCCGTCGCCGGAGACATCAAGGCTTCCGAAGCGATGCCGATTCTCGTGAAATATTTTGGCCGCCTGCCTGCCAGCCACAAGCCCGACGAAACTACGACCGTCGAGCCTCCGCAGAATTCCGAGCGCCGTGTCGAATTGATGGAGAAGACTCAGCCGCTCTATCTGGAGGGCTATCATCGGCCGGATTACCGCACGAAAGACGACGCGGTTTACGACGCGATCACAGACTTAATGTCGGAGGGCCGCACCTCGCGCCTATACCGAGCGCTGGTGCGCGATAAGAAGATCGCCTCGTTCTCCGCGGGCTTCAGCGGCCTACCCGGAACGAAATATCCGCATCTGTTTGCCTTCTACGCCTTCCCGCTGCCGGGACACACCACCAAAGAAGTTGCCGATGCGATTCACGCCGAGATCGACCGGTTGAAGAAAGAAGACATCAGCGACGACGAACTAAAGATGATCAAGACTCGCGCCAAAGCAAACCTCATCCGTAGCCTCGGAGAAAACGAAGGGCTAGCCAATTACCTTGCCACCTATCAGACGCGATACGGCGACTGGCGCGAGCTTTTCCGCTCCGTGGATCGCATCGATAAGGTGACGAAGGCGGACGTCCGCCGCGTGGCGAATGCAACGTTTAACGATACGAACCGCACCGTGGGCGTGATTGAAACGGTTGGCGGCCCGGGATCTGGTGGCGAACAAGGAGGGCAGGATCAAGACTCCAATGAGAGTTCGACAGGCCCAGATTGGTCGAGTCAGGGAGGTGCGCGATGAAAACTCGGCGCAGAGTTTTGTCGCTTATGCTCGTGGCGTTTGCGCTGCTTGCCTCGGTCCCGG
Source organism: Candidatus Sulfotelmatobacter sp. (assembly GCA_050015215.1). Lineage (GTDB taxonomy): Bacteria > Acidobacteriota > Terriglobia > Terriglobales > Acidobacteriaceae > Sulfotelmatobacter. Next base: position 28,938 of record JBEKBW010000039.1, on the reverse strand, counting down.
GTGCCGATTCGCAAGCGACGGACTGGAAGCAGATTCCGGTCCCGCCGCTGCCAGCATTTCATCCGCCGCAGCCGAGGCGCATTCAGCTCTCGAACGGCATGGTGATTTTCTTGCAGGAAGACCACGAGCTGCCACTGATCAACGGAACCGCCCGCATCCGCGGCGGATCGAGCGATGAACCGGCCGCCAAAACCGGGCTCGTCGATCTCTTCGGCGAAGTCTGGCGCACCGGCGGAACGAAAACACAAACCGGCGATCAACTCGATGACTATCTCGAAATCCGCGCTGCGAAAGTAGAAACCGGCGGCGGCGCGGATTCGACCAACATTAGCCTGTCATGCCTCAAGGGCGATTTTGACGACGTTTTCAAGGTCTTCACCGATTTGTTGCAGAATCCCGAATTTCGCGCCGACAAGCTCGACATTGCGCAGAAGCAGGCCGACGATTCCATCTCGCGCCGCAACGACGAGATTGGCGAGATCGCCTCCCGCGAAGCTGCGAAGCTGGCATATGGAGCGGATAATCCCTACGTTCGCCAGGCCGAGTATGCAACCATCGCGGCCATTACTCGCAAGGATTTGATCGACTGGCACAAGAATAACGTCCACCCCAATCGCATCATCCTCGGCGTCAGCGGCGACTTCGACTCCGCCGCCATGGAAAGCAAGCTGCGCTCCGCGTTCGAGTCGTGGCCCAAAGCACCTGAACTGCCTAAACCGGAAATCAAGTTTCAGCCTGCGAAACCTGGTTATTATCTCATTCCGAAGGATGACGTCAATCAAAGCAGCATTCACCTGGTGGCGCTCGGCACCACGCGCAACAATCCGGACTACTACGCGATCTCCGTTTTCAACGAAGCTTTCGGCGGCGGCTTCTCTTCGCGCCTGTTCAATGACATCCGCACCAAGCGCGGCCTCGCCTACAACGTAGGCGGCGGCATCGGAACGAACTTCGGCCATCCAGGCGTGATGCAATTCGTGGCCGGCACAAAAAGCCAGAGCACGATAGAGGCGGTGCAGGCGCTCGACGAAGATATCGATGATTTGGCCAAGCAACCTATCTCGGACGAGGAGATCAGGCACGCCAAAGACGCCATCCTCAACGCCTTCATCTTCCGTCTCGACTCGCCCGACAAAGTTCTCGCCGAACGCATGACCTATGAGTTCTACGGATATCCGGCCGACTGGCTTGATAAATATCCGGTGGAAATTCAGAAAATCACCGCGGAGGATGTGAACCGTGTAGCCGCAAAATACGTTCACCGCGACCAACTTGCCGTGCTGGTCGTTGGCAACACGAAGGAATTCGACAAGGCTCTGTCTTCTCTCGGCGCGGTCAAAGAAATTGACATAGCCATTCCGCCCCCGCCGGGCGCCAAAGAAGAAGAGAACGCCAAACCCACTTCCTCGAACGACGAAGGCAAGGCTTTGGCCGCGAAGGTGGTGGCGGCTATGGGCGGCGAAGCGAAACTCGCCGGCATTAAATCGGTTAAAGCAAAGATCACCCTCACCCAGAAAACTCCGCAAGGCGAGTTTCCCATTCCAATGGAAACCGTCATCGTTTACCCCGATCATCTGCACGCGGAAATGCAATCGCCGGCGGGAACAATGGACATTGTTGTGACGCCCGACGCTGGGTTCATGGCGGTTCCCGGCCAGGGCATGCGAGACTTCCCCGCCTCGCAAAAGGCGGAGACGCTCGAACAGATCAAGCGCGATCCTATTTTTATCGCTTCGCATTCCAAGGATTCAAATGTCTTTTTTTGGGCTGAGGGCACGGAAAAGGTGGGGGACATCGAAACTCGCATCGTCGAGGTAAATGCCGCGGGCGCGCCAATCCGCTGGTACGTAGACCCCCAGAGTGGCCGCATCGTGAAAGAGACTTATCCAACTCTTAGCCAGTCCGGACCGGTGCGCGGAGAGACCGACTTGGACGAATGGAAGCCGCTAAGTGGCCTGACTCTGCCCACGGTACGCCACAACAAACAGAACGGCGAGGATTCGAGCACAGCCACTTACACGGCGCTGGAGATCAATCCCACGGTGGACCCGAAGTTGTTTGAGAAGCCAGCGGCGAAGCCGTAGTTTTGACCGCAAAGCTGTTCACCGAGCCATCGGTTCAGCTGGCTTGTGACTTGAGTCGCGTGCCAGCAATGTTCACCATCGTTCCAACAGAGAGGATTGGCCCGCCCTTAGTCATCGTCGGGATCCTGGGGATCTCCGCTGTAGTCGATGAAGTACTCGGCATCGTAGGGAGTGGTGATCGGAGCGAATACCGCGGGCGGCAGGCTGAAGTTGAAAAAATCGGAGAGGCCGTAGGGGCAGGTTGTCCGCGGGCACGTTTTATTGTTGGGGCCGTCCAGAGCGTAGTAGTCGGCGTAGTGATAAGCAGGATAGATTTCGCCAAGCGATTTGCCCTTTTTGCCGAAGACGTATTCGATGAAGTTCAGGATGCTGCCGAAGTCGTGACAGTATCGTGAGCTGGGCTGGAGGGGGCAAACGTCGATGCTATTGCTGGCGGTGGCTCCAGAGACGTAACCCTTCTTTGGCGAGTAGGCGGAGACGACCAACATTGGAACGCGAAATCCGTAGACGTACTGCGAGCCGTTACCGCCGGCGTTGAGGTATCCGATGCTGGGTGGTTTGACGTGATCATAAAAGCCACCCCAATCGTCCCAGAGAATGAGGATGACGGTATTGTCCCAATAGATGGGGGCGTTCAAGGGATTGCAAGTGCTGCCGGTCATGCCCTGGCCGATGGCGTTCACAATACTGCCAACCCAGGATGGTCCCAACGCAGGATTGGTAGGATCCGGATCGCCGCTGCCCGAATGGTCCGACCATGCGCCATCGGGAGTTACCCAAGTGACCTGCGCCAGGTTACAGGATTGGATGTCCGCCAGTATCTGGCCGGCATTCGGCGGGTCGCCCTTACCGCTGGCCTGGATCACATAATTCCAGTCGGGACTGTCGTCGGTGGCGACACAGCCGTCGCCGGCCGCGGTGGAATTGCAAATTCCCTGGAAGGCGTTGGGAGCAGTCCAAAAATTTGTCGAGTCGTTTGTGTAGTAGCGCCAACTGATGCCGGCGGGATCAAGCACCGTGGCCAAGGTGTTGTGGTTGTAGCAGGGATAGCCGGGCACTGCGTTGAGAAGATTTGGATTCGTCCAGCCCAGCGATTCCTTGGTTTGGCCCGGAGCTAACTGCAGCGCCGTGTTGGTGAGCTTGCCGAAACAGCCACTGGGAATGTTGTTGAGCGCATTCTCGGCGACAAACCATTCGTAATACGGGGTGCTTTCGTCGTCGTCGTAAACCGGGGCGGAGGTTCCGGAGAAAAGGAACTGGTGGGCGGGAAAACTTGGTCCCTGGTTGGTTTGGAACATGTAGTTGGCGAAACCAAATTGCGTGGCAATGTCGAAGTAGGGCTGTACTTCATTGGGTGGCGTGGTGGTGCTGCTGTTGTCGGCGAAGGAATACTGTGGGTTCGGCGGATTCTGGCAGCCGTTTAGAAGATGAACCCCAATCTCGTAGGCGCCATCCATCGCACCGTTATCGTACATATTAACGAAGTCCTCATGAGCATGGTTGAGGCCGTAACAGGTGATGATGGGCGCGGCGGTGAGAGGCACATTGGCCTGGCCTGCATACTTTCCTGAGGTCGCCAGATTCACGCCTTTCAGGAAGGTTGGGTTGCTGCCGAACAGGTTGTCGGGGGTGCGATTTTCCTGGACGATGATAATCACATGCTGAATGGTTCCCTGTGGGCTCGCCACAGACTGTGCATACGCCGCAGTGGAGGCCACGACGGATAGCAGCAGGAATTTGGTTGCGAGATTCAAAGAAGCCCTCCGGTTGTGCTGTTTGCTCAAGATCGTTGTCACCGACTGTCTGGTGCAGCCCTATTTCTTCGCTGTCTCTTCCTTCGGCTTCAGTCCCAGAATCACGAGTTCCTTATACGACGCGACGAACACTTTCCCGTTGGCCACCACGGGAACCAGATTGGTGTTCGGGCCATCTGTTACCCAGGCGCCGGCAGTTCCCATGAAAAGTTGCTTCATGGTTGTCCCTCCCAGGTCGGGATCGAAAGCGTAAAGGGAGACCGTCGTCTGACTTATAGTGGGTCGCGATAGGGCCCAGATGATGGGGTTGGCCGTGCCGTTCGAGGACACGCTTGTGAAAAAACCTGACCCCGCCGAGGTCAGCCGAGCGCTGGTCACCTGGGTCAGCGACGGAGTCGGTGAAGTCAATACCTTCCAGACCCTGACGCTGCTTCCGCCACTGCTAACCACCGCAGCGCCGCTCTTGGGATCTACGAAATAAGACGGCCCACACCAGCAGTCACCGATGGTATAAGTGCCCAGCACATTGTTTGAGTCCGTCGAGTATCCGCCGAGGTCGTCTTCATTCATGAAGAACATGGATCCTATCTTGCCCGCGGCCACCGCCAAATGCGGAATCGAGCCCGGCTGGTCGGGAAGAACCATCACTCCACCGGATCCGAAATCGAGATCATGTTCGTCCATGTCTCCCACATTGTCGGGCGTGAACAGATCCAGCACGGTGGTCAAATCCGAAGAGACCTGGACCACGCTCTCCTGAATATCTGTAACCCCGTCATAGGTGGTTCCCGAATGATCGGAGTTCCCGGTGACGAATAGGACGTTGCCGGAGTCGTCCGCTGCCGGGCCGTAACCCGACATCCAGACTGAAGAAAGAAAAAAGTCGTCGGTATCGGTGGCTTGGGTGTCTAGCAACTGGTTTCCGGCTAGCGGCGCCAAGGTTCCGGTCTGCCATCCCAGAAGCCATCCGCGTGACAGATTCGGCGCGAGGTCGCAGAAGCTGCCGAAGGCGGCGTACACGTTACCATTCGCCAACAGCAGAGCGGGCCGCTGCCGCTGATAGGTGGCGTTGAACGTGAACGTTGTCCCGTTCGTGAGCGTGTGGGACGCCGTTACCGGTTGAGGCGCTACCTTGTCGGTGAGGCTGCCCAGGTCGAGAGCGTGAACAAAATACGCAGGGCCGGTCGATTGTTGCGTGTAGATCACCGCATACAAAGTATTGCTGCTAAGGTCAATGACGGGGGTCGAGTTGATGCCCACGTCCGGGGTACCCTTGCCGCAGTTGAGCGGATGGACTACCGGCGGCCCGAAGTTCGGATTCAAGAGCACCGCGCCGCTCGTCGTATCGATGGCGTAAATAGAGTTATTGTCGGTGGCTACATACACGACAGTGTGAATTCCCTTATGACTACCGGCGGTGATATCCACGTTGGCCACCACCAGAGGCTGAGCCTCTGCCTGATCGTCAAGCGTAATCGTGTGCAGCACTCCGAACGACGGACCGTGAACGGCGGCGGGGGTGAGCACCGTTTCCTGCGAATTCCAGCCGGTCCGGTTATTGTCGTTGTGATAAGTCGTCACCGAAACCTGCGCTGCAGCCAAAAGGCCGCAGGCTAGAATCGGCGCAATCATGGCAAGACTGCGGTAGACAAGGCGACTCCTGCGGCGGCACAGCATGAGTGATTGCTCCTCGCGATCAGACGGCTAACGGCAGTAACTGGGGGGAGAACAATAACAGAATTTGCTTGAGGCCTCGAAAACGGGGGCCTTGTCGGGAATTTTCTTCCTTCCCCACACAAACCGGCTGCTATTGTGCGGCCAATCCCTCTTCGCGTCAATGGTGAAAGAATTTGCAACCTCGCCGCGGTCGGTCCCACGTAGTCGAACCCTGGGAGGCTGACTCTATCGCGAGACACACGCGCCCATGTTCGCAAAGCAAGCGATTCCACACTCCACTGTCAGTTTTCCACAGCCTGTTGACCGTTGTTTAACCTCACGTCTATAATAGGCGAACAAATGGCGAATATATGTTGCCCTCATCTTTGTTCCCTTCTTCCGAGAAATCCTCTTTCGTAGGGATCGCACGCCTTGCCGCGCAAGGCGAATCCATCCGCGAGGGGCACAACGTTGAGTACTTCACGTTGCCGGCGCGTTCGCTGCTGAATCGCTGCATCAGCAATCGCAGGCTGCCATTCACCTGGACCATCAATCCTTACCGCGGCTGCGAGTTCGCCTGCAAATATTGCTATGCCCGCTACACGCACGAATTTATGGAAATGCGTGATGGCATCGAGTTCGAGAAGAAAATCTACGTCAAGCAACAAGCCGCAGAGTTGCTGCGAAACGACCTGCGCCGAGTGAAGGCTGGAGAATTGATCGCTCTGGGCACGGCCACCGATCCTTATCAGCCTGCCGAGCGACGATACGAAGTGACGCGCGGAATTCTGCAGGAGTTCGCCCGCCATCGCGGCTTTGAGTTGGGCATTGTTACGAAATCCGATCTCATTCTGCGAGACTTGGACTTGTTGCGCGATGTCGCCCGGAGCAACGTTCTCTCGATTCACATTACCGTAACCACTTTGAACGTCGAGCTGGCCCGGATTCTTGAGCCGCGCGCTCCGCGTCCCGATCTGCGCATGGATGCGATCTGTGAACTTGCCGCGGCTGGACTCGATGTCGGGGTGAGTTGCTCGCCCGTGCTCCCCGGCATAACCGACGCCCCTGCCGATCTCGAAGCGCTGGTGAAAGCCGCGGCGGCCGCGGGCGCGCGCCATATCTTCGCCAATCCGCTCTTCTTAAAGCCGTGCTCTGCGGCCATTTTTCTTCCGTTCCTCGAAGAGCATTTTCCGCATCTGGCCGAGAACTACCGCCAGCGCTTTCAGGATCGCTCTTTTCTCCCGCCCTCTTACGGCAAGCGCATCTCGCAACTGATGTCGCGCCTGCGCCAGAAATACTGCATCCATCGCGCCGACCCGCGCGGAACGATGCCGGTGGACAAATGGCCCGTTCAGATGTTCGAACAGCAGCTCTCGCTGTTCTGAGAAATCGGGCGCGGGGGTGAAACGACGGCAGTGGGCTTGGGGAGATCCCTCGTCCCGCTGGTGAAAACGCGGGACTTCGGGACGACGGCTGTATCTACCGAAAATCACCGCTGTGCAGTTCTTCTATAATCACTGTCTTATGGCGACCGCTCCTCCTCCGGCCACCGCGCAAAATCCGCGCTTCAGTGTGCGCCTGAAACAATTCTGGAGGCGCGTAACGGAGGGCATGGAACTCACCCAGCTCTGGTCGCAATTCGAAAGCGAAGCACGCGCCAGCTACCGGCTATATTCGCGCGACGTTGCCGCCAAAACTCCCGACGGCCTTACGCAAAAGGGCCGTCACCTTCACATCGTCAAAGAATTTTTCTGGGCGGTGCTTGAAAAATTGTCGCCCGCGCGCCGCGTGCTACTGCTGGCGGCGCTGATTCTGCTTGTGTTCCCCAGCGGAGGCTTCAGCTATCGCGGCTCCGATCACGAAATGCATGTGCTCGAATTCGATTTCCACTTCTGGGGCGGCTTGCTGATGTTCCTGCTCCTGATGCTGGAGATCGCCGATCGCGTGGTGATGAAACGAGATCTGCAAATTGCCCGTGAGATTCAAACCTGGCTTTTGCCCGGCGCAGCCCCTCAGATTCCCGGCGTCTCCGTTGCCTACGCGACGCGCCCGGCCAACACCGTTGCCGGAGACTACTACGATGTCTTCCCGCGTCCCGGCAGAACGAATGAAGAGAATCGCGTAGTATTTGCAGTCGCTGATGTGGCCGGCAAAAGCATCCCCGCGGCGATGCTGATGGCTACGTTTCAGGCCAGCCTCAAGACGCTATCAACCGCGCAAGTGGCCCTGCCCGAACTCGTCTCTAACATGAATAAGTACGCGTGTTCGAACAGCCAGGGCGGCTTGCGGTTCACCACCGCTTTTCTGGCGGAGTACGACACGGCAAACCGCATCTTCACCTATATCAATGCTGGGCATAACAATCCAATTCTGCGCCGCGCTAATGGCTTGATCGAGCGCCTCGATGTCGGCGGACTTCCTCTCGGCATTCAGCCAGAAGCGAGTTATCAATCGGCAAGCGTCACGCTCTCCCCGGGCGACTGGCTCATTATTTTCACTGACGGACTGGTGGAAGCGGAAAATGCGCGCCAGGAGGAATACGGAGAAACGCGCTTGCTCAACGCAATCGCCGCCGGCGCGGCAACCACGCCAGCCGACATGCTCAACCGCTTTATGGCGGAACTCGATTTATTCGTGGGCTCAACCCCGCAGCACGACGACGTTACCTGCCTGTTAGTCAAAGCAGAAAATAGTTAACCGCGCGGCTGCACAGCGCGTCTCATCCAATCCGCGTACATGCGATGAAATGCATGCACGCCTTTTTCCTGCTGGACGCTGAATCTTCCCCGCGAGTAACTGCGCGACCGCAGATTCTTCTGCACCCTCTCGCAGATCGCGACATCTTCGATCTGGATCTGATGGCTAAACTCAACTGAGGCTTTCGCCGCCGCGCTGCCAAGCTCGTTGTCGGGCAAGTACCACTCGAAGATGGCGAGCGAGCGCTCCGGGGCAACCGGCAGGACGATATTCAGCGAGATGTTGTCGGGATAACAATTCAGCATCCAGTTCGGAAAGATCCAGAAATAGTCTGTCGTCAGATCCTCACGCGCGTCCTGATAGCGGCGCGGCGCGGCGTCGCCCGGCTGCGCGCCGCGGATGGGACTGAATTGCCGCACGTGGCTTTCGTACGGCTCAACCACGTATGCGGTGTAATCCAGTTCTCGATTCAGCGCCGGATGCACGCTGGGCAGGTGGTAGCCCTCGAGATAATTGTCGACATACGTTTTCCAGTTGCATGCCATGTCATAGGTTCGCCGCTCGAATAGCTTCATCCTGGCGAAGGGAAATTTCTCCGTTTGTTGCTGCAACTCAGACAAGCTCGCTCGCAGGGGCGCGGCCTCATGGTCGAAATTTACGAAGATGACGTTGAACCAATCTTCCACGCGCACCGAGGCCAGGGCAAAATCTTCCGTGCGAAATCCTTCCACGCCCTCGATCTCGGTCGCGCTGATCAGCGCACCGTTCAGATCGTAAGTCCATCCGTGATAGCCGCAGCGAAACAGCTTGCGGTTGCCGCAGCCCTCCGCGGGCGGCCCTGCGCGATGGCGGCAGACGTTGTAAAAAGCGCGCAAGTTCTCGTCGGCACCGCGGACAATCAGTAGCGGCTCGCCCACCAATTCAGTGGTGAAGTAATCGCCCGGCTTCGAGACCTGGTTGCCGTGCCCCACCACTTGCCAGCTTCGCAGGAAGATTTTCTTTTTTTCCTCTTCGAAGATTGAGGGATCTGTATAGAGATGGGCAGGCAGCGTCCACGCCCGGGCTAAATCAGCATCGATTTCGAACGACTCAAAAGGATTAGCCATATCGCAAGCAATCGTATTGTAAGCTGGAGATCGCGAATGCATCGTGCCCCAGCCTAAAGTAAAAACAGAAGTTGTTTCTTCCACTCGCAGCGAATTGTTCCCTGTTGCGGGCCTTCTGGCGGCTACGCTCCTGACCTATGCCTCCACTTTTACCTTTGGCTGGGTCTACGACGATCCACCGCAGATTCCGCAAAATACGAACTTGCAATGGAGCCGTCTCGGATTCCTGCTCACGCATCAGCTCTGGGCTTCGACTGGAGTCGCTCAAAGCCGCTTCTATCGCCCCTTGCTTACGCTTTGGTTTCTCGTCAACAAATCGATCTTCGGCCTTAATCCGCATGGGTTCCACGTCACGACCGTGGTGGCGCACCTTGCCGCAACCACCTTGGCCTATTTCATCGCCAGGAGTTTATTGAAGGATGCAGGGGCAGCGCTGTTCGCCGCCGCCATCTTCGCGTTTCACCCGCTGCAGGTTGAATCGGCATCGTGGATTTCAGCCGTAAACGATCCGCTTGCCGCCGTTTTTTGCTTCGCGAGCTTTCTGATGTGCCGAAAAGCCAGAAAGCCGGAAAGCAATTCTGCTGCGTGCTGGATTTTTTCCGGCATTTTTTTTCTGCTCGCGCTGCTCACCAAGGAAGTCAGTGTTGTGTTGCCTGGCATCGTTCTGGTTGATCTGCTGTCGGATTCTCAAAGTGAATCGCGCGCATCTTCGTCGACACATTTCCCACTTGCGGCTTTCTCCGCTTTCGCTTTGTTGACAGTGCCATGGCTGGCCGTGCGCGGGGGCGTGCTGGGGGATGCCGCGGCTGTCTCCAACCCCATTGCGCACAGCACCATTTTGCTCAGTGCGCCCAAGATCTTTTTGTTCAACCTGTATCGGGTCGCCGTTCCCGTTGGCCTGAGCCCGCAATACGAAGTTCACCTGATCGACGATCCGAATGCGCAATTCTTCGTATATCTGCTGGTTCTTGCGGTTCTCGTCTCATTGGCCATCGCGCTGGCACGGCGCGATGCGCGGCTATGGGTAGCTTATGCGTGGCTGATTTTGGCGGTCCTTCCAACTCTCAACCTGGCATGGATGAATGAAGACGATTTCGTTCACGACCGTTACATGTACATGAGCATGCTCGGAGTGGCGCTGCTCGCGGGTTTTGCGTATGCCTGGATAAGGCAACGATGGCCCGAGCAGCAATTGATTCGGCCGCTGGCGGCTGCTCTGGTTTTGGTTCTAGCGTTTGCTAGCGCCATCCAATCGCAATATTGGGCCAACGACGTAATTTTGTTTGCGCGCGCTGTTAGCCGCGCGCCGGGAAACGAGTGGGCACAGTTGAATTACGGTTCCGCGTTGAGTTCACGCGAAAAATTCGGAGAAGCTGCCCCGCATTTCGTGCGTTCTTACGAACTGAAACCAAGCTGGCGGGCAGCGGATTTTGCCGGCTTCGCGTATCAGCGGTCCGGCGATCTGGCGCAAGGCGAGCAGTGGTACAGCGCCGCGCTGAAGTTCGATCCGAATCTGGCGACTGCGTGGTTTGGGCTCGGGCAAATCCGGCTGGCGCAACAATTGCCGGAGCAGGCGATTCCTTACTTGAAGAAGGCGCTGGAATTCGATCCCACAGCCGATGGATTTCATTATGAGATGGGTGCGGCGCTGGAAGCGGTTTCGCAGCCCTCCGCAGCAATCGAAGAGTACAAAGCCGAGCTGCAGCTTCATCCTGACCAAAGTGGGGCGCAGAAAGCGCTCGATCGGCTGCAGCATGCCGATGTTTCCGCTAAGTAAGCCCTTCTATTCTGGCTTTATTCCGGCCGCTGCGAGTTCGTCTGCCGCCGACTGCCGGGCTTGATTCAGGTCGCTTGAAATCCGTTGCGCGACTTGCTCCGCCTGATCCGCTTCCGGCAAGCGCCCCGCCCGATGCAACACCTGCGCCAGCAGGAGATAGCCGACATCGGTAGGTTTGATCTTCAGGGCGCGGGCAATTTGCACCGTTGCGAATGTGACGTCCCCCTCGCGCTCCGCTAGCAAGCCGCTGCTGATTAAAGCGAAGGTGCTCTTAGGATTCTGCTGCAGCGCATAGCCGTAGCCCAGTTTAGCGTTCGGGATGTCACCCATTTGCGCGAACGCTGCGGCCATGTGGGCGTAGCCCTCCGCGCGCTCATTTGCATCTACCGCGACATCGAGAGATTGTTTGTATTGCCCGAGCGCTTCCTGCAGTCGACCATGAGTTTGCTCGAAGATACCAATCTGGATCATCGCCGGGGCGCCATATCCGTGCATCGCCTCGACAGTGTTGTATTCCGCAATTGCCTCTTCGACTCGACCTTCCTCCGCCAGCGTATACCCAAGGCCATCATGCGCCATCGTATTGCGCTCGGTCACACTGATCGTATGTCTCCACATGGTCTCGCCGTCATTCCAGTAGGAGACCTGATGGTGGGTGACCATTCCGAGAACTGCCAGGATCAAGACGCTGGGCGCAGCCAACCAGAGAGCAGGTATGTTTCGCCGCCGTGCGGCTTCGGCTACTCCCCAGACCACGGCTATGAATAAGCCGATAAAAGGCAGATAAGCATAGCGGTCCGCCATCGCTTGCATGCCGACTGCGACAATGCCGATTACCGGTACAAGAGTGCCGAGAAACCAGAACCAGCCCACCACAAGATAGCGATGACGGCGGAGATGCAAGACTAGGGCGGATACAGAGAGCAAAGCTCCCGCAGAAGCGGCAATTGCCCACGCCGGAATGGAGTGGCCGTGATACGGATACATCATTGCCAGCCGTGTCGGCCAAAACGCTTTGCCCAAATAACGGACGTAAGCCACCAGCGCATTTCCAATCCGTGCTCCTGTAAACCCGCTTCGCGCGGCATCGCTCGATCTTGCGGCAATTACCGTCATCATGGCGCTGCAGAGCGAAAGCAGGAGCAGCGGCAGCTTCTCCAGGAAGAGAAAAGAAAACGATCTTTGCGCTGGCGCGTCAGTCGAATGTGCCGAACGCGCTTGCCCATCCATTCTTTGCAACGGCCAATAATCCCAGAGCAACAATACGCAGGGCAGCGTGATGATCTCCGGCTTGGCCATCAATCCCAGGGCGAATAGCGCCGCGACAACCGCGTATCTTTTCACGCTGACCCGCCGCACGTACCATCCGTAAGCGTGCATGGCAAGCAAGAAGAAGGTCATGCTCAGAACGTTCTTTCGCTCAGCCGCCCACGCCACCGACTCTACATTCACGGGATGAAGTGCGAACAGCGCCGCTACCATCAGGCTCGGCCAGGTCAGTCCGGTGGCACCTTCCAATAGCAGAAACAACAAAACCGCGTTCGAAGCGTGCAACAGCAGATTTATATAATGATGGCCGACGGGGTTTAGCCCAAAGAGCTGGCAATCGAGAGCATGCGACAACCAGGTAAGCGGGTGCCAGTTGCCCGCATCGAAGGTTGTGAACGCGTATCGGAATGTGCTCCAGCTTACCCCCGCGCGCACGTGAGGGTTGTGCAAAATGTAAACTTCATCGTCCAGCGTGGTAAACCGGTTCCGGACGACAGAATTGTAAAAACCCAGAGTGACTAGCAGCAGCAAAAGGCACAGAACAACCCGGCGCTTTCTGGCGGCAATAAAAAAATGTGCCTCGGCGCGAGAAGGTATTGCGGGTTGCTCAGTCATTGTCGCCGGGCTGGAACTCATCCGATCCTCGCTTCTTCGACAGTGATTATACGCAGCAGTTTTTGTCACACCGCCAGACTTCCGGCCTCCACGGTTACCTTAGTGACATGGTAACCATTCCACTCGCAAGAAAAACCGAGAACCGCGTTCTAAGTTACAGATTCGGGCGCGGTGACGCGAATTGTCAGAATCATCGCCGCATTTTGCCATAGGTGGGCGGAAGAACGGCTTACAATGGAGACGGAAGTTTCGATCTGCCATGAAAATAAAGCGCTTGTGAAAGCCTGCCCGGAACAAAAGTAACTAGGCTCTTTGGCCCCGCGAGTGCGAATATGTAGCCCGACTGCGTCATTCGTGACCAGAAAATGAATTCAATGAAAGTCAAAAACGAGGGGAAAATCGAGATGCGGAAACAGAAGGGTTTTTCACTAATCGAGCTGCTGATCGTGGTGGCCATCATCCTGATCATCGCGGCTATTGCTATTCCTAACCTGATGCGCGCCCGTATGGCAGCCAACGATTCGTCTGCGGCCGCTTCCGAGCGCTCCATCGTCACCGCTGAGGTTGGTTATTACTCGGCTTATCCGACAATTGGCTACACGGCACTCGCCAATCTGGGTGGCGCGGCTCCTTGCACCCCGGGCACGGCGACCGGCTGCTTGCTGGACAACCTCCTAGCGACGGCAATTACCGGCGGCGCTGGCAAGAGCGGCTACTTCTTCGCGTCTACGCCAAGCGCAGGTGCGAATTCCACTGTAAACAATCAGTTCTACACAACCGCTCTTCCGATCAGCGCGCAGACAGGCACCAAGTCGTATTGCGCGTTTGATGACGGCGTGATTCGTCAGCAGCCTGCCGGCACCACTTCTCTGGTTGGTGGCTACGCCGCTTGCCAGGCCCTGTTGCCGATCGCGAACTAGCAAGTTGCAGGTACCCAGACAAAGGGTACGAAGATATCGGGCAGCGAACGCGAGTTCGCTGCCCGTTTTCTTTCAATAAGACACAAAGGACATCCGACCTTAATTTGTCAATCCGCCTTAACCTACTGCCAAAATTTGTCAAGACACCTCCAGCGCGACCCATCTCATTCAGCACTGGCTTTTCGCTGAACCCATGAAACAAAAGGGATAAATCGAATCTCTGGTAACTCTCCCTGCTACCGGATTCGGCCCAGCAGATGCTTTCTCCAGAAATGAGTTTAGAAAGACCTAATCCAAAACCATAGGTTCCGGAGATCCACGATCCAATGCGTAGACAACGAGGCTTCTCTTTGATTGAGCTGCTGATCGTAGTAGCCATCATCCTGATCATTGCGGCTATTGCTATTCCTAACCTGATGCGCGCCCGTATGGCAGCCAATGATTCGTCTGCGGCCGCTTCCGAGCGCTCCATCGTCACCGCCGAAGTTGGTTATTACTCGGCTTATCCGACCATTGGCTATACGGTGCTGGCCAAGTTGGGTGGCGCGGCTCCTTGCACTCCGGGAACGGCGACCGGCTGCTTGATCGACAACCTCTTGGCGACCGCCGCGTCCGGTGGCGCTGGTAAGAGCGGCTACTTCTTCGCGTCTACGCCTGGCGCAGGTGCGAATTCCACCGTCAACAACGAGTTCTACACGACCGCCCTTCCGATCAGTGCGCAGACAGGGACCAAGTCGTATTGCGCGTTTGATGATGGCGTGATTCGTCAGCAGCCTGCCGGCACCACTTCTCTGGTTGGCGGCTACGCCGCCTGCCAGGCCCTGTTGCCGATCGCGAACTAACCAGTCGCAGGTACCCAGACAAAGTGTACGAAGCTATCGGGCAGCGAACACGAGTTCGCTGCCCGATGTTTTTCGAATGGTTTCATTCGAGTTTGTGAGAATCCTAAACCGTCTATCTTTACTGAACGGGACGTTACTCCAGGTCCTAAAACTCCTCGGGGGTGGGGCCGGTTCGGCGCTTAACTTGCAACAGATTTAGCGGAACTTGAATCGCATTAGCGCAGACTGCGTGGGAGATTCAAATGTTACCAATGGTGCCCGTTGTGACGACACAGAAACAAAAACAAGAACAAAAAGGCTTTTCGCTCATCGAGCTTTTGATCGTAGTGGCTATCATTTTAATCATCGCGGCGATCGCCATTCCAAACTTGATGCGGGCGCGCATGTCAGCCAATGACTCGTCGGCTGCCGCATCTGTGCGCACGATTGGCACTGCTGAAATTGCTTATCGAGACACCTATCCGACGATCGGTTTCCCCGCCACTCTAGGAATTCTGGGTGGCGTGGCGCCGTGTACCCCGGGCGTAGCAACGGGCTGTCTCATCGATAATCTTCTGGCGACCGCAACTGCCGGCGGGAGCGGCAAAAGCGGATATTTCTTCAACGCCGCTGGATCCGCCAGCCCGGCGAGCGCGATCAACGACCAGTTCTACGCCACGGGAACGCCCATCAGCGCTCAAACCGGCACGCGAGCTTACTGTGAGGCAGAAGACGCGATCATTCGTCTCCAGCCTGCGGGCTCAACCACCCTTGTACCCGACCGCGCAACCTGCGTTTCGCTGAATGCCATGAACTAGAGTAGCGCCGCCGTCCCGGCGGCCCAATGGCCGGCCAAAGGCCGTCGCTGCATGTGCCGGAGGCCTGGCGCTCCTCATCACCAACGTAACTATGGCGATACTCCACAACCCGGCGGCTTGCTTATAATTTTCTTTTGAGCCTGGCGAGGCTCGTTCTCTATCGATGAGCGCAATCGAAATCCTGGGTCTTGAAAAAGTCTACAAGGTCGGCTTTTGGACTAAGCGGCCCAAGCGCGCCCTGAGTCCCCTTCACCTCGCCGTGGAAGAAGGCGAAATCTTCGGCTTTCTCGGCCCCAACGGCGCCGGTAAAACCACCACATTGAAACTGCTTATGGGCCTGGTCTTCCCCAGTGCAGGGTCGGCGCGAATTCTCGGCCGCGAATGGACCGATCCCGAAGTAAAGGCGCAAATCGGCTTTCTCCCCGAGCAGCCATATTTCTACGATCATCTGACCGCACATGAACTTTTGAATTACTACGCGCAGCTGTCGGCGGTTCCTGCCAAGGAGCGCTCGCGGCGCGTGCAGGCCACGTTGCAGCGCGTCGGCCTGCCGGATGTTCAGGGCGTGCAGTTGCGAAAATTTTCCAAGGGGATGCTGCAGCGCGTCGGAATCGCGCAGGCGATTTTGCACGAGCCGAAGCTAGTCTTCTTTGACGAGCCGATGTCCGGTCTCGATCCGATCGGACGCCGCGAAGTTCGGAACCTGATGGAGCAACTCAAGCAGGAAGGCAAAACGGTCTTCTTCTCCACGCATATTCTTTCCGATGCCGAGGCGCTTTGTGACCGGGTCGCCATCATTCATAAAGGCGAGTTGCGCGGCGTGGGCGCGGTTGAGGAGTTGACCTCGAGCGTCCAGGGCAAGGTGGAAGTGATCTGGCAGGGCACGCAGATTCCCGCGTCACTCAAGGCGCTGGGTGCGGAGTGCCACGTCACTGGAGATACGGTGCGCGCCATCATCGACGAGCGCCAGCAGGATGCTGTCATCGACGCTCTGCGCCGCGAACGCCTGCGTTTGGTCGCGCTGACTCCTTTGCGCACTTCGCTCGAAGCTTATTTTGTCGAAAAACTGCGCCGCGCTGAAACCACGGCCGGTTCCACGGTATGAATCCAGTCGCATGAGGAAAATGGCATGAACTCCCGCATCGTTCACATCGCGACCAACACCTTCCGCGAAGCGGTCCGCGACCGCGTGCTCTACAACCTGATCGCCTTCGCCCTGCTGCTCTCCGGCGCTGCGGTTCTCGTGGGCCAGATCTCGATTGAGATTGAAAAACTGGTGGTCATCAACCTGGGCCTCACGGCAGTTTCGTTATTTGGCATCGTGATCGCAATCTTCATCGGAATTGGTTTGGTTTCGAAGGAGATTGAGAAACGCACTCTCTACACCGTGCTTTCGCGGCCCGTGCGGCGATGGGAGTTTATTGTCGGCAAGTTTTTTGGGCTCGCCGGCACGCTGGTGGTGAACACGTTTTTCATGGCCATCGGAGTTTTTGCCGCTCTACTTTACGTTTCTCATCACCTGGTAAAGTCCGACGCCCTGATTCTTGTGGCTCTCTACTTCATCATTCTCGAGTTCGTGATCATCTGCTCACTGGCCCTATTGTTCTCATCGTTCTCTTCCCCGCTGCTTTCCGCGGTGTTCGCGTTCTCTTTATTTGTGATTGGAAGCTTCGCTGAGGATCTGCGCGGATTTGCCGCCATGGCTCACGGATTCACGCGCTGGGTTGCAACCGGCGCGGCTTACCTCGTCCCCAACTTCTCCGCACTGAACGTGGTCAGTTCCATTGCTCATGGAGAGCCCGTCACAGCCGCGCTCATCCTGCACAACACGCTGTACGCGTTGTTCTACGCGGCCATGGCGCTGAGCGGAGCTGTTCTGATCTTCGAGCACCGGAATCTGAAATGAAGCAGCGCCGCAAAATTTCGATCATTGCGGCCGCTTGCCTTGTTGTTTCATTGGCTGCCAGCGCCCTTGTGCTTCATCAGATCGACCAACTCCGTCCGCAGGCCACGCGACAGGAAGTCTTGTATCTCAACTCGCCCACTGTGCTGAAGCGACTGTCGTTGGGATACAACGGTTTGCTCGCCGATATCTATTGGACCCGCGCGGTACAGTACTTCGGCTTTCGCCACCATAACCACGCAGACAGTTACAACCTGCTTGCGCCTCTGTTGGAAATCGCCGCTCATCTCGATCCGCACCTCGTGGTGGCCTATCACTTCGGAGCGAGTTTTCTCGCTCCTGCACCGCCCAACGGTGCCGGCCAGCCAGCAGAGGCGATTCGGTTGATGGAATATGGCATCCAGAACAATCCGACCGAGTGGAGACTTTACTACGACTTGGGGTTTGTCTATTACATGAACCTGAAAGACTACCCGAAGGCGGCGGACGCATTTGCGCGAGGAGCGAAGGTGCCTGACGCCCACCCTTTCCTGCGGCTGCTGGCGGCCCAGATGGCGGAACACGCGGGAGAATTTGAAACTGCGCGCATGATGTGGAGAGCGACCTATGAAAACAACCGCGATGAACTGATTCGAGAAAATGCCGTCGAACACTTGCGCGCGTTGCGCGTGGATGAAGATGTAACTCATCTACAGCAGGCGGTTACGCGGTTCGGCGAGCGCACGGGACGCCTACCCACGAGCATGGGGGAATTGACAGCCGCTGAGGGGCTGCCTCCTGTTCCGGCCGATCCCGATGGACATCCCTACAGGATGACCGGGGAAGGGCGTATCGAGCTGCGCGTGCCGGACGATTTTCCATTTGCCACGCGGGGCCTGCCCCCCGGCTACACGCCCCAGCCCAAATTCCACTCCAACTCACAATAAACTCGAGTCCTTTATCATGGCGGAGAATGGATGACAGCCCGGACTCGCCTTCGTCTCGCATCAGCATTGCCCGATCAGCCTGGCACTGGTGCGGTGAGATTGCCGCGCTTCGCGGGCGTATAGCGGCAATTCGCGAGCTACTGACCGCGCTGGCAGGTTTGATTCGAGACTCTACCCCGCAGCGCCGCCGCCAACACTATGGCGACGCCGATTTCGACTGGGATCATCGCGTCAACACGACCAGTGCGGCCGTCGGCTGGCGAGATCGACTGCTCGGCGTTTTCCACTCTCCCTATCAGCCTACGGAATCCGCGCTATTTCACGAGATGATCGGCGCCCTGTCGAAACACCCCACCTTCGACTTCCGCGAATTTATATTTATCGATTTAGGTTCGGGCAAAGGACGAACCCTGTTGATGGCCTCCGACTATTCGTTTCGGCAAATCATGGGCGTCGAGTTGTTACCTGCTTTGTACCAAATAGCCCAAGAAAATCTCGCCAGATATCACAGCCCAGCACAGCAATGCTTCGCCATCGAAGCCATCTGCGGAGACGCAACCGATTTTTCGTTTCCAGCCGAGGCCACCGTGCTCTTTCTGTTCAATCCCTTTACGGAATCTGGGCTGAAGCGTGTGATCGCAAATCTGGAGCGCAGTCTGCAGCAGCATCCGCGATCCGTGCTGGTGCTTTATCACAATCCTCTGCTGGCACAGGTGCTCGACCAAAGCGCAGCGCTAAAGAAGATCGGCGGGACACATCAATACGCGATGTACGCGTCGAGGTGATCGCTCGCCTTGTTTCGTCACGTCGAGCGTATCGCGGGCTCCGGTTGCTGTGCAGGCCTTCCCAAACGGAAGTGTTACACCGATGCGCGTTACAGTTTTGCACGATCGCTACCAAATGTTATGATTACTGCGGCGTCAAAATCGAGGATGCGCGCTCCGCGCGCACTCTCTCACTCCTCAGTAGCTCAATGGCAGAGCATTCGGCTGTTAACCGAAGGGTTGTAGGTTCGAGTCCTACCTGAGGAGCCATTCTTTCAAGGCGCACAGTCCTTGCTGCATTTCCGTCAGCCGCATCCAGCCCCGTTTCCGAAATTTGAGCCTTTTGGACGCAATTATCTACGCCCATGGCTCGCAACGGCCCATACCTACTGGATGGCTGCACTGACCGACAATACCGCTATGAATCTTTAGCGATTTGATGGAGACCCGAACCACGCGGATGGAGGATGGTGGGGGACTTTCGGTTTGAGGCGTTGACAAAAAACCCTCTCCCCGGTCAAACGGGAAGAGGGCCGTTGGAGTCGAACGTGTTTTTAATCGTCGTCGTCAGCTTTGGTGGGTGCTGGATTGTTGAAGTCGCTCGCGGGGCGAACTGTCTTCTCACCCGGATAGGGTCGCGTAAATCCAGTGGTCATGTACCAGTTGAAATGGTTGACCGTGTCCGGGTCTTCGGAGTCCGGCTTGGTCAGTTTGCCGGCGAAGACCTGCGCCTTCTTCTCGAGCCAAGCTCTTCTGAGGGCTTTTACCTTTAGACTGTCTGTGCTGTTCTCTGCGCTCGAGGTAACGCCTTGGTCCAGCGGGACGTCGTTCGGGACGTGTGTCCAGGGATCGAAGTTCGCCTGGGGCGGGGTGTTGGTGAAGTCCGTCGTCATCGGCGATGCGATGAGGTCGAACTGGTTCATGGGCGGCAGACCGAGGATTTGCTCGATCGTCCGCGTCATGTTGACCTGCGTGTAGTAGGTGTTGTCGGTGGCTCCGTCCTGCACGGCGTAGGGGCTGACGATATAGCCGGGGCTGCGGTGACCGTCGACGTGGTCGACGCCGTTCTGCGCGTCGTCTTCCTCGATGAAGATCGCCGATGTGGACCACACGTTGCTGTGGCTGATGTAGTCGATAATGCGCCCAACGGCCAGATCGTTATCCGCCTCTTCGGCGATCGGGACCGGCGGTCCGCCGGTGTGGTCGCACATGATCCACAGGATGCTCAACGAGGGTACCGTGCCGGCCGCGACGTCGCTGTTGAAGTCCTGGACCCACAGATCGACGCGGAACTGATCGGGGATGCCCAGATCGAACTGCGGGAAGTTCTTGATGAGGTGGTTAGAGACGGCCGGCAGCGAAGACTGCGCCTGAACGGTGTTCTGGAAGTACAGCGTCGTCTCGCCCGGAGTTCCAGGCGGTCCGCAATCGGGCCCTCCCTCGAAGCACTGCGAGTCGGCGTAAAATTCGCTCCAGCTCGGCTCGCTGGTCGACCCGTTCGGCTGCAGGAAGGTATCGTTCTCAACGTATTCGCCATAGAGCTTCACCGTTAGACCGGCGGCCGCCGCTTCCGAGAACACGAAGCCCTTGTTCTGATAGGCCAGTGCATCGCCAGCGTTTCCGCCCGGATAGCTGCGAACCCAGTCAGGCGACTGGATGTCGTCGGCGTAGGGCGCCATGCCCTCGGTGATCCACTGGTGACCATCCGCCGACTGGCGGCTCGGGTCGTAGAAATTATCCAGAAGAGGGAAACGCGTGACCAGCGTGTGCACGTTCGGCGTGACCGGGGTGCCTCCCGCGGCGGCGCCGTCGCCGAACACTGCCAACGAGGGGTCGCCATTGCCGGCGGCCACGTCGCCCAGCATCTGATCATAGGTGCGGTTTTCTCGAATGATCATGAACACGTGCTTGATCAGCGACGGATCGCCGATGTTCTTCGGGATTGCGACCGGCTTGGTCTTCGGGCTACCACCAGAAGCAGACTGGATATTCTTCACCAGATTCCAGTGGTTGTTGTCGGTAACCTGCGCCGTCATCGTCGCCAAGGTCGCGCTATCCGGCACCGGCACGATGCTGACAGTGCCATTGTCCTGGTGGGTGTTGTAGTCGCAGACGCCGTAGTCACATTCGAACGAATTACGCGTGCCGATGCCCTTGTCGTTGGCGACGATCAGCGACTTATTGTTCTTGTCATATACGACCGAGCTTGGCGCGTAGGCTACCGGGATCATCCCAAGGACGGGATTCGTCGCGCCGACGCTGAGGTCGACCACTGCGACGGCGTTGGCATTGTAAAGTGCGACATACGCAGTGCTGCCATTGACGGCGATCGAGTCAGGCGCGGCGCCGTAGGCCGATTGGCCTGTGCCGGGTATTCCGATCGGGAGTCCGAGGTTGATCGTCCGCGTCACCGTGTTGGTGGTCGTGTTGATCACCGAGATGGTGTCGCTATAGGTATTGGCGACCAAGAGCTCGCTTCCGAAGAACGCCATTCCGGTCGGGTGGAAACCGCCGGTCGAGATGTTAGCCGTAACCGTCATCGAACTCAGATCAACCACAGAAACGGTGCCGGTAATCGCGGCGCCCACTACTGGGTCGGCGACGATTTCGGTGCCGGCGGACCATATCTGGAAGTCCGCGGCCGTCGCGGCCCGGCCGCCCTCGTTGCTTACGTAGGCCGTCGTGCCGGTCTTGTTGATCACGATGCTGTGCGGCGCATTGCCGACCCGAATCTGCGTGCCCTGCGTCTTCGTGGTCAGGTCGATCTGGGTGAGTGTGTCGTTCTGGTTCAGCAACGCATAGGCGCTCGTGCCATCGCTCGAGAGCGCGACGCCGCCGGGGTAAGAAGTATACGGAGTATAGAACGTGCCGCAGGGAACGGCATAAGCGCCCGGAGGGCTGTTCGGAAAGCAGAGGATGAAGGAATCGACCGGCTGCAAGGGCGGCACGCTGATCTGCGCATCGTCTGCCAGCAGGCCCTGTGAATTAACCGTGGCGAGGGTGACATTGCTACTATCCTGGCTGAACACGAGGTATTTGCCGTCTGCCGAATAGGCTATGCCGCTATAACTGCCGCTCGAATCCAGTCCAAACGTGACGTAGTTCTGCAGGACGACGCCGGTCTCGGTGTCGAAAATCTCGACAGCTCCGTTGCCATTGGACGCGTACGTACCCATGGTGAGCACGGCGGCGGTGTGAGTCTTGGTGATTGGGTTCAGCGCGATGGCCTTTGCACGGACTTGGATACCAAGGTTCACTTGCGTACCGGATGGGGTGATGATCTGGCCATCACTAACGACCCACGAACCATTCGACTGAGGGCCAGTGACGTAGGTTGGGTAGTACTGGTTCTCAGCAGCGGCGAGCCCCGGAAAACTCAGCCCCGCCGCCAGCACGCTGGCGAGCGGTCGCAGATGCTTTCTTCGAGACCTAGTTCGAGAGTTGTTTCGAAACGCTTTTCGTGAGGCTTTTCGGGACATACATCGCTCTCCTCTCTTGGACCTTTGTTGGATTGTTGTTGATGGGACGTTATCGGAAGGGTCTTCGAGCCTTGGCTTGTTCCTCAGTTTCAAACAGGGCCTAGCGCAGACACTCAGTAGGGACGAGTCTAATTTTCGGAAATGACGACAGAATGACGACAAGATTACATTTTTGTCATCTTGGCCTCTTAACGGAAATTTCACAAGATCGTCATAAGGCTGTCACAAATCGCCTGTTAGAGTTGGGCCGCGATGGGCAGGAAGCGCTCGAGAATTTCCGATCCCCTCAACCGGCAACTCAGTACGTACGCGCAAGTGGCAAGCGCCGCCGGAGTGAGCGTGCTCGCGCTGGCCGCGCCCTCCGAGGCGAAAGTTGTCTATACGCAGACGGATCAGGTGACGCAAACAGGCTTTCCGCTCTACATTGATCTCAACCACGACGGCATCAGGGATTTTCTTCTGCGCACGATTTTTTACAGGGGCACCTCGGGCTTAGAGGTGGGGCTCGCGGCGTCCGGCTACCGCAACATTGGCAACGTGGTTGCGGGCAGACGTTTTAGTCGCAGCGGCTATTTTTCTTCTGCTGCCTCCGCGTTGCGCGCGGGCGCCCAAGTCGGACCAAAAGGCAATTTCTCCCTTCGTTTCCCATTTATGGCAGTGGAGCTTTTCGAAAAAGATGACGGCAGCCAGTATTCCTACCTGGGCCCGTGGGCCGGCAAAGGTGAGGGTGTCAAGGATCGATATTTGGGACTAAAGTTCGTGGTTGACGGCGAAGTTCACTACGGCTGGGCCAGACTCAGCGTCACGCTTGGACACCGGCGGCAATGGGGCGATGTGAGCGGCACTCTGACTGGATACGCTTACGAGACCGTCCCCGACAAGCCTATCGTCGCAGGCCAGATCACGGGCCCGGATGTGATTACGGTGCAGCCCGAAACGTTAGGCGGGTTGGCGCTCGGAAGAAAATAGCCGCTCATCTCAACGGATGCGAAATTGCCATTCGACTTATCACTGGATTACTGAGTCTGATCTGTTCATGAAGCCACGTCCGCGCGAGCACGGGAGTGGGCGGCCGCTTTATTGATCAGCGTCTCAAGCACCGTTTTATCCACATCCGCAAACTTCTTGATGTAGAGGCATCCCTTTCCCGTTGTGTGTTTTCCGAGCTTAGCCAGGAGGGCCGTCGCCTCGCCGGGGCCCAGCATGCTGTACAGAACAAGGGCGGCCTTGCGCGGCGAGAAGCCAATGAGAGGCATGTTTCCTTCGCGGCCGCTGTCATATCTGTAGTGATAGCTGCCGAAGCCAATAATGGAAGGTCCCCAAAGTCTCGGCTCTTCGCCGGAAGCCAGTTTCATAAGTCGAATCAGCTCCCTTGCATCTGATCGTCGCGTCGGTTCGGCTAGGGCGTCGATGTACGCACTGATGCTCAAACTCGTAGCCTTGGTCTTGTTCTCTCGCATTTCGCCTCCGTTTATGGCGCAAGACTAGCACAGGTGGGCGGCCTTCAGATGCGCGATTTGAGCTGTATGACAGTTGAAGAATCGCCATTACAGCCATCGGTTTCGGTCTGGCTTCAAACCCGAACTAGGCTCAATCGAGTTTTCTAAAGTTTCAGAGATTGCCCTCACTTCTTGTAGGCCCTCATATCTGCGACACTCCATCAGCCGGGTTGCACAATTCAGTTCCTTCCAGCAGTCACGAAAGAAAGGAAAGAAGGAGTAACCGCCCGCGCGTAGCGCCTTCTTGCATTTCATCCATACGACTAGGACAGTTCCGGCAAACAGTATGCGATGAATAGCATTCGTGCTGGCAAGGACGATTCGGTTTTTGCTCTTCCGAAGGATAGCCATGCGTTCCGCCTGAAATTGTATGTGCATTTGTTCATCGCGGAGGACTCGGTCACAAATCGCATGCAAGAAATCAGATGCGGTCGCATTACGTAGTGCCCGGTAAAATATTTTGGCAATGATTTCGGCAATTATCAAAACGCTGATCGAGCACTCCAGTCCCGCAAGCCGACGCAGTTTCCTGAAAACACTATCGATAAAGAGTCGCCGAGCTAAAGGAATTTGGGCGAACTTCATAAATCGCGCCAAGTATTGGGCATGGCGTTGTTCCTCTCGTATAAAAAGCTTGATCGCTTCTTGATATTGAACATCCCCCGTAGCTTTTGCATATTTTTCGGCGCAACGATACAAGTGTGAGCCTTCTGAACTCTCTCCGAGTTGAAATGACTGAAGTGACTTGAAGATGGCTTGGCGCTCGGAATGGCTAATGCGAACGTCCCCTGCCCACGTAAGGAGATGATCTGAGTCGGGACTATTTCTGGTTAAATATTCACACCATTCGCTGGAAGACCAAAAAGTCTTTGTTTCCATGTCCGGCTTTTTCTCGAAAAAATAAAGTATGGTCACGGATTTTGCGATTTTAACCGGTCACCAGCGAGTTCCGACCTTCCTCGACGAGCGCGCGCAGCGCCCCCAGCCACGGTTCGTAGCGTCGCCAGCGCGCGACGGAGGTGCGATAGATCGGCTGCCGCGTCTGCCACTTACTCGGTGTCTTTACAGACCGCAGATTCGACTCAGGGCGCAAGCATGCGTCGTTCCACGCCAGGCCGCAAGCGGCGATCATCCGGCGGATGACTGGTTCGGGTCCTCCGGTCAGTTCCTCGTAATCGACCTCGATGAAGCGGTCCGCCGGAAGCACGGTGCGCCAGTGATCGATGATTCGGTGGTAGTCGCGGAAATATGCGACCAGTTCCACGCCTCCGGTCGGAAACGCCAGGATCGGATGGAAATGGGTTTGATGGATCGACAGCGCCGTGTCGATTGCAGCGCGGCGGCAATGGATAATGGTTGCGCGCGGGAAGGCTACATGGATCAGCCCCGCCCAGAGAAAGTTGAACGGCATCTTGTCGGTCACTCGCGCCGCCTTCGGAGCAATCTTGCGCAGTACGTCGAGATATTCCGCCGACGCCTTGGCCAGGAATTCTGATACGACAAGCGGCGTCTCGTTCCCGGCCGCGTCGCAGCGGTGCCACGCCGCCCCCCGCTGGTTCCAGAAATTCAACTCGCCGCCTGCCTCAACCTCGGGATGCATGGAAACGATCTGCTCGACGAGAGTTGTGCCCGACCGCGGCATGCCGACTATTAGCACCGGCGTCGCATCGCAGCTACTAAGTTCGGGCGCCTCCGCGATCAATTCGGGTGTGCAGAGGGTAATCAGGCGGTCGATCAAATTGGAGAACGCGGCCGAGTCGAACGACGCGGCGACGCGGCGCACTTCGTCCGCGGCGTCGAAATGCTGCATGGCCAAGCCGTAGTCGCCAAGATCCTCCGCTGCCTTGCCAATCGCGAGGTGAACACGCTGGCGTTGCCCCGCTTCCAGTCCCGGGATGGCCAGGGCAGCTTGCATTGCTCCGAGCAGACCGTCCTCACTGCTCGTGACTGGCCGGCATCGGACCAGGTCGTAGTAGCTTCCAGCCAGCATCGGCGCGATCGCGATCGCGCGTTCGAAGCAGGCACGGGCCTCGTGAAAACGCCCGAGCTCAGAGAGCAAATTGCCCAGCAGTTCATACGCCATGGCATTTGTCGGATCGGCCACAAGCGTCTCTCGTAATACCTGCTCGGCTTGCTGACTGCGATCCTCGATTAGCAATGCCCGCGCCTTGCCAAGACGTCCGAAGTTAGTCCTGCTTCCGGTCGCTGCTGCACGCCGGAAACAGCTGATCGCCTCGTCGGGATGACCCAGAATGTAGACCAGTGCACCGGCGCGGAACCACGCCTCGGTCAAGGATGGGAGCAGCTTCGTGGCGTGGTCGTACGCAGCAATCGCTCCGCTGATGTCGCCCAGTTTCTCCAATGCAATTCCCAGACGGAAATGTGCGTCGGCGTAGCGCGGGTTGCTGGCGACGGCCCGCTGCAATGCAGCGATGGCATCCGGTACGCGGCCGACCTCGAGGCAGGCGAGGCCGAGATCGTGCTGAACGGCGGGATTGGACGGCTCCAACAACGCCGCATCGCGCAACGGCGCGATCGCATCGCCAGGTCGCCCGGCCCTGAGAAACTTAGTGGCCAACGCAAGCAAAGGACCCACCTGCTGCGGCGCGGCGGGATCTGGAGATTGGGACATGGTGTGAACTCAGCGTGCAGCTTGTAGTGTGGCCGTTGGAATCGCGAACGCAAATGTCACCCGACCATGATCTGACAACCGACTTTATCGGGCGTTTTCACTGCGGAGCGGCCGGAACGAAAATCCTGTCCGGCGCAACCATGTCCACGCTCGGCTGCTCCGACGTGATTTTTATTGACTGTAGCCCCGCCTTTTTCGGCGGCTTGGCAAGAAACGTCAGCAAATATTGGTGCGTCAACCGGCCAGCCTGGTCATTCAGATAAGGCGCGAAGGCCACCGGCGGGCCGGTCATGCCAACGTAATAGGATTCCCCGCCGGTTTTTTCCGCGACTTTGGCCATGTAGAGTTGGCCCCAATAGGTTCGGTAGAAACTGTGGCCAAAGTGGCCAGCGCCAGGTGTGTAAATCGCGGAAATGATGATGCCGGCGCGCTGGGCGTCGTCAATGGCCGCGTCGAGATATGGATCCTGATCGTCGCCGCCACCGTAATAGCGGTCGATTCCATCCGAAACCATCAGCACCTCGCGGCGCGGCGCACCCGCCGGCCAACGCTTAACTAAATCACTAAGTGAAAAATATGGGCTACCGTTCACACCGGGACTCCCTAAAGGAAGCCGCAAGGCTTTCGCCACCGCTTCGTGGTCGGTCGTCAAATTCTGCACAATCTGCGCCGAGCCATTTTGCATGTAGGCGAGTGCTACCTTCGCCGAAGGTGGCTGCCCCAGGATGAACTGCCGAATCTCTTCCAGTTGCGAGCCAACGGTTGCGTTCGACCCGTCATCGAGCAGGACGAAAAATTCAAGCGCGGCATTCTCTCCCTGTGCCGGAACCCACTCCGTGACCGTGTCGCGTTCCTTGCCCTCATGAACCAGGACATCCTCGCGGTTTATGGTTGGCGGAATCGATCCATGGCGGGATTCAATCGTAACCACAGTGTGTACGGGCACCCCGCTTGTGGCGGTGGTTTGCGCCGAAACGCCTAAAACCCCAAGGGAACAGGCAGCGCCAAGTACCACACTCAAAAGAACACGATACTGATTCATAACGCCCTCCGAACCAAGCGTTTGGCCCTCGATTCTGCCCTCAGGCAACAAGGGAACTCTCTATTCCGTTGGATGCAGCGGAGGCGCGTAGAAGGAGCACACTAATTACGAGCAGGCTCCTCTGCAGAAGCCTGCTCGCATTTTGACTGGCCTAGCTGGCGCTGCGTATTCCAGGCTCTTCGGCATACACCAGCGGTTCTTCCACAAGGTGTTCGCTAAGGAA
Organism: Candidatus Sulfotelmatobacter sp.; assembly: GCA_050015215.1. Taxonomy (GTDB): domain Bacteria; phylum Acidobacteriota; class Terriglobia; order Terriglobales; family Acidobacteriaceae; genus Sulfotelmatobacter. The sequence goes on along the minus strand of JBEKBW010000039.1, from coordinate 953 downwards.
CCAGACCTGCAGTTCGTTGGTGCGCAGCACGTCACTGACGACCACGTCGTTCGTTCCCTGATCGCCCAACTTGTCGGCGCGCTCAGCCAGCTCGCGGCAATGGCCAATGATGATCTGATGCGCATCGAGCAGGCGCGAAAGCTGCACGGGAACCTCTTCCCTGCCCCTGGGAGGACGCTCGATGCGAGTAGTCTCGGCAACATCCGGGGCCATCGCAATGGAAATTCCGCCGAGAAGTTGAATGCGCTCGGCAATCGTATCGACAAGCTCGGACTGTTCCTCAAAATGCTTGTCGAACAAAAGATGCAGTTGATAAAAAGTTGGTCCCGCCACCTGCCAGTGCGATTTCTTATAAAGGTCGCGCAGGGTCATGGTGTCTGCTAACAAAAGATTGAGTTGCTCAGTCATCTCCAGGCGCACCGGTTCTTCCAGATCCAAAGGCAACATGTGTGAAACGGTGCCATAGGCTTGAATTTCAGCGGCGCGCTGATGAAGGCGCGGTTGCGCATTCAGGGTCCTGCCGTCGCGGGCAGGAGTTTTCGCGTTGAGGTCTTTTTTGGCCATAGGTGAGTCTCCTTGTCGCTCAACCACTTTAATTTTTGTTACGAATTTTTGCCACGAATGTTTGCTGCGAATTTCGATTTCAAAGCCGGGCGCTTCCTTCGATGCTCGGAAGGGCCGATTGGATGTGGTGTATTTGAAGAGCGGATCGCAACCTGGTGCCCGATGCCACGCGGCTTCGCGCGCGTTAGAAGGCGGCGACGTTTGACGATGCCGAACTCATTGTTTATGATCGAACTGCGGGGTGGAGCAGTCTGGTAGCTCGTTGGGCTCATAACCCAAAGGTCGGTGGTTCAAATCCACCCCCCGCAACCAAAGGAATCATAAGCTTACGGGAATTTGGGTTAAACCGAGAAACCCCCAAAAACCCCCAATAAGAAAAACGCAATTGA
>JBEKBW010000038.1:0-40872 GCA_050015215.1 Candidatus Sulfotelmatobacter sp. | reverse complement strand
GCACTCCATTCAGGGCCTGAATCCTGACGGCTGCGAATTTTTGCTGGTGTTCGATGACGGCAACTTTTCGGAGTATGAGACCGTATTGCTCACCGACTGGATGGCGCATACGCCTCACGACATCCTGGCAAAGAATTTCGGCGTTAACGAGCAATCGATGGAGAAAATGCCGCGCCGGGAGAAATTTATTTTTCAGGCGGCGGTTCCAGGTCCATTGGCTGGGGACCTGAAGTCGAGCGGCGGATCGATCGGCTTATCTCCCGTGGATTTTGCTTTTCGCACCTCCCAACACCCGGTTTCGAAACGCACCGCGGGCGGCGAGGTCAAAATCATCGATTCGAGTTCGTTTAAAGTGTCTACGACGATCGCCGCCGCAATCGTAACCGTGCATCCGGGAGGAATTCGCGAACTGCACTGGCATCCGAATGCCGACGAATGGCAGTACTTCATGAGTGGCACGGGGAGAATGACGGTGTTTGCGACCGGGGGCCGGGCGCGCACCATGGATTTTCAAGCTGGAGATGTTGGGTATGTGCTGAAAACGCTGCCGCATTACGTGGAGAATACCGGCAGCACGGATCTCAAGTTTCTGGAGATGTTTAAGAGCAGTTCGTATCAGGACCTTGCCCTGTCGGAATGGCTCACGCATACGCCGCCAGAACTGGTGATGGCACACCTGGGAATTGACAAAGCCACTCTCGATGCCATGCCGAAGGATGAGGTCGTGGTGATGCCGAAATAGCGAGACAGTGTATTGAATCGCGCTATTTGAGCAATTTGCTGAGCAGAAATGCAGTTGTAAAAGGAAGCAAGGACGCCGAAAGGCGTCCTCGTGGTTCTAATGCCCGCGCGGGCTGCGGAAAAAACCGCGCAATGGCGCAATACCGGGAAGGGCACGAGTTTCACTCGTGCCGTAAGTGAAGCAAAATCGATGCGGCTTTTAGCCGCTGAGGTCGGCTCTTCGCCTATGCTCAAGCGACCGGTTGCATGACAAACGGTCCGCTCACTTCCCGGCGCTGGCCACTTTGACTCCGGAGCGCGAATTCGCGGCATACCGCGCGATGCCCCGATACAGCGCCTCGGCAATCTGCTCGCGATAGCCGTCCGAGCGCAGCTTTTGCTCGTCGGTGGGACTCGATACGAAGGACACTTCCGCCAGAATTCCTGGCATCGCGGTTTCGGTAAGCACAACGTAAGAAGCTTCTTTCACGCCGCGATCGCGCAGGCCAGGATTGTCGGCCGAGAGTGTACCGTAAAGCGAGCGCTGCACGCTGGCCGCCAGCCGCCGCGATTGCTCGATGCGCTCGTGCAAGTCAGTGGGCGAAAGCGCCGCCGCAGCGACGGCATTCTTGCTGGAAGTGGCATTGTCGCGTGTTTCCACGTCCTTCGCGTTCGGCGAGGAGAAGAAGTTGGTGTAATAAGTTTCCACGCCGCGCGCCGAAGGTAGGTCGCTGTAGTTGGCATGTACGGAGACGAACAAATCCGCCTGCGCCTGGTTCGCCACGCCGGCCCGCTCGTCAAGCGGAATGTAGTTGTCGTCGTTGCGCGTGAGAATCACACTCGCGCCGAGACGGCTCTCGAGCAGCTTGCCCAAGCGTTGCGCGATCTCAAGCACCAGATCTTTTTCCAGCAAGCCATGCCGCCCGACGGTACCCAAATCCCACCCGCCGTGGCCGGCATCGACTACGATGCGCATCTTGGGCACTCGCGCGCGGAGTTGCAAATCCTCTTTCGTTGGCGGAGGAACGACGATTGCCATCTTCTGCCGCTCTTCCACCATTCCCGGAAAGAGATTGATCTGCGCTTTAGGATCGGCTCCCAATTTGCGCACCTGCACGACCAGACGATAAGGATTCGGCTCAAGGCTCACCGAATAATTGGAATTGCCCTTGGTCTCGAGTACGACACGAGTCAATCCAGGAGTCGGCTGCGCCACGCGCACCCGCGCCAGCAACGGATCGCCGATGTCGATGGCTTTGCCCTCAATCTCAGGAGCAAGCGATGTGTCGTGCAGGTCGAAGTAAATGCGATCGGGATTCGCCAGACGATGCGCCTCGTATTGCACCTGGTCTTCGAGATCGAGAACAACGGTGCTCGAATCCGCCGACGACCAATGACGAATGCCGGTGATACGCGGCAACTTCGAGGGATTCTGCGGCGATGCGCTTTCGTTGTCGAGGTTCGCTTCTGCAGGATTCGCCGAAGAGGTTGACGGATTCGCTTGTCCGTCGAGTGCAACACTCGGCGGCGAAGCGGTCGAAGTAGCAGGAGGTTCCGGTTGCTTGGCCGCCGCATGCGGTGCGGCGATTTTAGGCTCCGCCTTGATCATCACGGAACCAAGTTGCGCGTTCTTCAGCTTCCACCAGATGCCGGCACCCAACAGAGTGCAAACGACGATCAATACTAAGATCAGCAGAACGCCTGGATTGCGGCTCTCAGCGGATTGCGCCGGAAGTTCGTTCGCAGTCGCAGTATCGGCAATGAGACTCTCTTCGAGATCAGTTCCGACGGGTGCTTCTGGCGTTAATAGCTCAATTGTGGCAGGTGCAACGGAGGCCTCTTCCACGGGCGGCGCAGGTGGTGTTACGGAGGCTGCTTGCTGCGGAAGATGTTCTTCAGTTAGCGCTGCAGGTTGTGACGTGATTGCTGGCTTGGCGAGTTCGGCCTCTGCCACTTGTGCGGACTCTGCGAAACGATCTTCGTCTTCGGGCTTAAGAGCACCGAGAATCAGTTCGGCTAGCAGTTCCAGGCTGCCTACATCGCTGTCGTTAAAGCCGAATGGCTCGGCGGAGAAAGCTTCCAAGATTCCGATTACGCGATGATGACCACAGAGCGGCACCGCCACCATTGAGCGCGCGCCGAGTTGGCGGCACGCATAGAGGTTCACGCGATCATCCGTTTCCGTATCGTCGCAGCGGATGATTTGTGCCGAGCGGAAACATGCGCCAGAGAATGCTGAGTCGCGTTGGATGCGCGCGCCCACGTCGGGCTTGATCGTACCCGCCGAGGCTCGCAGGACGATTTCATTATTCTCGGCGAGCGCGATTCCAAAACCATCGGCTCCGGTGATCGCAATGGCGCGCTCGGCCACCATCTGCAGCACTTCATCCAGAACGAATTGTTCTTGTGCTTCGAACTCGGCCGAGAGGGCGATGGTTTCAAACCCCTGACGGCGCAAAGATAAGGCTCGCCGCAGCCGCACCTGCTGGTGCAGTGCCGAAAAAGCCAGTAACGCTTGCAGGGCGTCGCCGCCAGATGGCCGCAGCTCTCGTGTGTGCTGGGATTGATGGAGCACGGACGGATGAGACGCGCCGTTTTCCTGGGCATTCGGACCGAACCCTAAAGGCCAGGCAGATTTCGATGCGTCGTCATTGGGATCGAGATGCAGCGCCGGTTTCGTGGGAGTCGCCATCGCAATTGCCGGCCAGTCGCTTTCCGCCTCGCGAGTGTGGCCATCCAACCAAGCCATTGTCAATTACCCTTTTGAGTAGCCTGCCGTCCTCGCACGGTTGCCAGCCTACGAGCGCCGTGCGCGATTATTGAGGGCTTACCTTTTAAGTTAGCGGGGATTGAGCCCAGTTGCAATTAGTAGGACATGCTCTATTGGCCATGGTCTTTAGTAAGGGAATTCTCATCAGCATCCAAACCGGTAAAGGGGTCGCTCATCAGCATGGGTTCCACAACTTCGGCGTAGAATCCCTTGGCGTTTAAAACATCGCTTCCAAAGTTCAATTTGCCCGGAGGCCGCAGATGTCCGCTCCTCGTTCTCACGGACTTCCCAGTCCTACAATCTGTGCCGCAATTGTGATTGCAATGCTGGCCATGCTCGCGGTTCCAGCGGCCATCACGCTGCACACAGTTCACATTCCTGGGCCGCCTATTCCTGTGAATCAGGATTCAACACCCCACGGCTACACCTGGAGCCTTCTGCTGTTCATCGTTCCGATTGCGGTTATCGGGGGATGGTTCTTGCCGAGCGAAGGCCTACGTATTCCGCAGCGGGCGTCCTTTTGGACGCTTGCCATTCTTGTGCCGCTTGGCTTCCTGCTCGATTTTGTTTTCGCGCAGTGGTTCTTCTGTTATCCAAACCTCGGGGCGACTTTGGGCATTCCTGCGGCTGCGCTGGGCCATTCTGTTCCCATCGAAGAGTATGTGTTTTATCTGACCGGCTTCCTGGTCGTTCTTCTTCTCTATATATGGCTGGGCGAGTTCTGGTTGGCTGCGTACAACGTGCCGGATTATCCGGCCGAAGCGCAGGCGGTGGGCCGTCGGCTGCTGCAATTTCACCCGACATCTCTGATTCTTGCCCTGCTCTTGATCGGGGCTGCCTATGTTTACAAGAAGAATTTCGCGCTGCCTGCCGACCGGGCGGGTTTCCCCGGCTACTTCACCTTGCTGGTTGCCGGGGGACTTGCCCCGGCGATAAGTTTCTTTCCGGTTGTGCGGCGTTTCATCAACTGGCGCGCTTTCAGCCTTACATTCATCTTCATTCTGCTGACCAGCCTGATGTGGGAAGCCACGCTGGCTGTTCCTTACAGTTGGTGGAACTACCAGCACCGGCAGATGCTCGGGTTTTTCATCGGGGCGTGGGCTGGCCTTCCACTAGAGGCAGTCTGCGTTTGGATTGCAGTGACTTACGCTACGGTGATCGTTTTTGAGGTCGTGAAGGTGCGTCTTGCAGCTGCGCATTCTCCGGGACAGGAGCAGGGCGGTTCGCCAGCTTTGTTGGGAATGCCGCTGCGAGGAGGAATCAACTGAATTACTGCCTATGATCGTTTTGGCGACTTAAAATTCAAGCGACTGAGCTTTGTTCGGAAATATTCGGGTTCGAAACGGTCTAGCGGAGCGTATGCAGGTCGTACCTTTCCCTTCGCGGCAAACGCGTGCCCACTACAGGCATGAGCTGCGCACTCTCACCTACGTTACGCTCAATGATGCCAATCCGGGCGTCATCCGCAACCTCAGCAGCGCCGGCATGCGGTTTCAGGCCGTCTCTCCTTTGCGCCAGAAGCAACGCGTGGGGCTTCGGTTCAATCTCAATGGTCCTCGTGTCCGGGTGGAAGCTGATGGTGAAGTAGTCTGGGCCGATTGCGCCGGGCAATGCGGAGTGAGATTTATCGAGCTGCCAGCTCGAACTTCTCGCAAAATCGATGAATGGACATTCTCGAATCTTCTGGAGATTGCAGCGCGCAGGAGTGACGAGCATTCTGTTTTCGTTTCAGGGAGCTTGCCTACGCCACGCGAAGGAGATGGTCTTACTCTTTCATCGGCTACCCGGGCGCCGATTCGGCTTGATCAAAGATACAGCCAGTCACCCGACGCGCAGCAGAATTGGCTTTCGCGTCCGCTTTCCGCGAGGACAGTGGCGTTGGCGGTGGATGGGTTGCTGGTGCTGGCGGCCATTCTGTTGTTCGCTCTGATTTTTCTTTCGATCACGCACGAGCTTCCATCCTGGCCTTTCACGCTGGGATCGGTGCTGGTCATCGCGCTCTTGATGCTGGCGGCGTATCGGAGTTTATTTGCTGCGTTCGGAGGCGGAACCCTGGGCGCGCGTTTGATGCAGGTCACGTCGAGTGCGGAGTGCAAGAAGCGGAGGGCCGGCGTCAGTGACTGAAAAGCCGCGTTAATTCGTGAGGCTTAATCGCACGAGCGGAAATGTCGCGGAAAAAATCTCCACGCGCCAGCAAGGGCTTCCCGCAGGCGGTGAAGCGCAGGCATATTTTCGATAGCTTTGCGGCACGACTAAACGTCGTGCCCTTCCCGATCCTGGCTCGGCCCGAGTTCGTCCCAACCCTCTGGAGCGCGTGCCGTCTCCCGGTCCTGCTTAATTCGCAAAATATTGCTGGGCCAGCCAAACGCGGAGCGTGTTTTGCATTGGCTCGGCGATCTTGACGAAGCGAATGCCGACATTTCCCCGTTGGTCCGACCACGCAACTTCGACGTCGGCTTTCACTTCGCAGTCCGTGCCGGGGAGCGCGAACGAGGCTCGCGACAAGTCGCTGACGTCAAAACCCTTATCGACGCGCACTTGCACTCCACCCTGACTAAGATTGATGAGTTGCGCTCCGCTATGTTTTTGCCGCCGACCTTTCAGCGTGACGGCCACATCCACTCCGGCGCGGTGATAACGCAGGCGGCCATCGAGGATCATATTGCGGGCGGCGGAAAGCGTGCGCACAGCCTGCTCCACGGAGATCGGCTTTTCGAAGGCGAACATCGCGCCGGTGGAATCCATATCCGGCCGGCCTTGCGGACAGCCCATGATCACCAGCGGCACCGTGCTTACGCGCGGCGCTCCTTGCTGCAGTTCGCGAAAGAACTGCCCTGTGCCGTTCAGATCACAGTCGACGATGAGAGCATCAATTTTTGATTTTGTGATTCGTTCCAACGCTCGTTGCGGTTCGCTTTCCACCGCAACGTCCATATGCAGACTGCCGAGAATGCATTCCAGAACGCTGACTTCCTGCCAATCGCGGGAAACCACCATCGATGAGAGTGTCATGTGTTCACTCTACTCACCGGGGTAATTGGCACGTAGATCACTAACGTAATGTGGACATTCGGAGCTGACAGCCCGTGGTGAAACTCGAATCGCCGCTTTCAGCGCCTGAAGGCGCGTTCATAATGCGGTGCTTGCGGCATGCCTGAAGGCATGCCCTGATACGAACCGTATTTGCACGCCCTGATACGAACCGTATTTGCATGCCCTGATACGAACCGTATTTGCATGCTCTGACGAACCGTACTTGGATGCTCTGATACGAACCGTACTTGTACCCTGGCGGCTAGGATTTGGAATTGCGATACCACTCGACCGTTTGCTGCAACCCATTTTCGAAATCTACGGTGGGTTGGTAACCGAAATTTTGTTGCGCGAGAGAAATGTCGGCGAGAGAATGCTTGATGTCGCCGGCACGCTCTGCAGCGTAGATCGGGGAACCTGGGTATCCCGTCAGTTGCTTTAGCAGCTGGAACGTTTCATTCAACGTGATTCGCCGTCCTGTGGCCACGTTGAAGACCTTGCCCGCCACTTTTTCTGCGGGGGCGCTGCAAGCCAGCAAATTCGCGTCCACCACATTGTCGATATAAGTGAAATCACGGCTCTGCTCGCCGTCGCCGAAAATCGTCGGCTGCCGCCCGTCGAGCATGTGGGTGATGAACTTGGCCAGCACGCCCGAGTAGGGAGAAGACGGGTCCTGCCGCGGCCCAAAGACGTTGAAGTAGCGCAGCGCCACGGTCTGCAGGCCGTAGCAGCGATAGAACGACGTCATATAGTGTTCGCTCGCCAGTTTGGCTACGGCATAGGGCGAGATGGGGTCGGGAGTCATCTGTTCGTGTTTGGGTAAGGCCGGAGTGTCTCCATAAGCGGACGACGAGGCCGCGTAAATCACGCGCTTCACCTTGGCGTCTCGCGCCGCCACCAGCAAATTAACTGTGCCGGCAACGTTGGCGCGGTTGCTGCCGATTGGGTCTTTCACCGATTTCGGAACGGATGGAATCGCCGCTTCGTGGAAAACGTAGTCCACTCCGGCGCAGGCCAGATTCATGGCATCGAGATTCAGAATATCCGTCTGGCGGAAATCGATCTGCCCAAGAATGTCCGTCAGATTCTCGTTCTTGCCGGTGGAGAAATTGTCTACTCCGCGAACCTGCTCGCCACGCCGCAACAACTCACGCGCGATCGACGATCCTATGAACCCCGCCATACCCGTGATCAGATAAGTGGCCATGCCCGTTCATCATAACGAATCTTTGTTTAATCTTCGGACGGGCGATTCACAGGCAGATCTGAGGCATGAAAAGCTGTGTTGGCAGCGCTAGCGCCGGCTCTGCTGGCTCTTTCGAAGAATGCGAAGAAACTCGTCGCGCCCCAGCATATGCCGCTCCTCAAAAAAAAGTGTAATCGCCCGCAGGACTGCCGCTGGGTCGGTAACCGCCGATGTGGTTTCGGGCGGAGGTAACGGGGAAGCTCGGTCCAGCCCCGGGCGCGTGCCGAGGATGACGGATGGTTGCGACAGCGAGCGCAACAGTTCGCGCAGGCGCTCGCTATATTCGCCCGGGATGGAGGTAAACGAGATCCCCATGCCCAGGCCCGGATAGACAACGCGCACGGACCCGCGGCACTCTACGCGATGGCCGTTGACCTCGATGGTCAACGCCAGTTCAGCACCGATGTGAAAGGTCGACATGGCTTCGACATAACAGCCATGCATGCTGATATCGGTGAAAGTCGCCCAAGTGGCGACCCCACTACTGATTTCGTGCAGGCGGGCACTGCCCTGGCAGCGGTAGCGTGGGCTGCGACGTTTTTCGGAAGGAGACGGGCCGGCTGCGGGCGGGGCCAGATTGCCGGCGTGATCCTCCGGAGCCCTTGCCGGCGCTGCTCCAGCAGGACCGCTGCGCTTGAGGGCAGCCAGATAGGAGGCGCCGGCACTTTGATCTTCAGACATGCTGCGGTTTTTGGCTCTAGCTGCGGCCAGTGTCTCTGGATGACTCTATCGGAAGATCGCGAGAGGAAGCTTCGGATGATGCGCGAGTGGCTCAACGGAGGACTAGGGCCGTATCCAAAACGGGAGAAGTTCAGAATTGAGACGTGCTTGCCGAAAACTCCGTCACGGAGTGGCGAATTTTGCTCCAGACTTCATCGCGCCCTAAGCCGGTTTTTGCCGAGAAGGCAATCACGGGAGCGGCAGGGTAGGCTGTCGCCAGAGCGCGCAAGGCGGTGCTCAACTGGTTGTTCGACAGCCGGTCGCTTTTGGTCGCGATCAACAGAAAGTTACGCCGGGAGGCGTTCAGGAAATCCAGCAGCAGTTGGTCGCTCTCCTGCGGAGGGACATTGACATCCACCAATGCCAGACACAGAGCCAATGTCGATCGCTCGTTCATGTAGGGTTCGATGAACTTTGGCCACTCCTGCGAGACCTCGCGCGAGATTTTGGCATAACCGTAGCCGGGAAGGTCGGCGAAGATGACCTCCGGGCGCGGCTTTCCAGGCCAGCGCACTTCGAAGAAATTTATGGCGCGAGTGCGCCCGGGCGTGGAACTGGTGCGAGCCAGCTTTGCGCCTACGAGAGAATTAATGACGCTGGATTTTCCGACGTTAGAACGGCCCAGAAAGGCGATCTCCGGCAGCGTGGGAACGGGGAAATGCGCGGCATCGGTGGCCGACGCCAGGAAACGGGTCATGACCCTCATGATCCAGTGTGCAATGTGATTGGAGAAGTTGGCAAGCGGACCTGAAAAAGAGGCCCGCTCAGGAGCGGGCCTCTTCAAACTGCATTATTCTGCGGTTTACTGATGCGCTGTAGGAGTGTCTCCCGTGCTGGAAGTCAGCGGCGGAGGGGCGATGGGCTGGGTTTCGTCGTCACTCCGCACCGGTAGTGGCGATTCGAGAGCAATCTGCAGCACCTGATCCATGGTGTCGACGAAATGCATCTTCATTGCGGTGCGCAGATTTTCTGGAACCTCGGCCAAATCCTTTTCGTTGTCGCGGGGCAGGATGACTTCGAACAGGCCCGCACGGTGTGCGGCTAATAGTTTTTCTTTTAGTCCGCCAATAGGTAGAACCTTGCCGCGCAAGGTGATCTCGCCGGTCATGGCTAGATCGCGGCGAACGGGAATCTTGCTGAGCGCGCTTGCGATGGCAGTGGCAATGGTAATGCCCGCTGACGGTCCATCTTTCGGAATAGCGCCTTCGGGCACGTGCACGTGCAGATCCAGGGTGCGGTAGAAGTCGCGAGTGAGGCCGAGACGGTGCGCTCTTGAGCGGATATACGACAGCGCGGCTTGCGCCGACTCCTGCATCACATCGCCCAGTTTGCCGGTCAAGGTCAGCTTGCCTTTGCCGTCGACGACGGTGGCCTCGGTGCTGAGGATCGAGCCGCCGACTTCCGTCCATGCCAACCCAGTGACCAGGCCCACTTCGCTCTTTTCGTGGGCCAGTGTGTCGCGGAACTTGATGACGCCGAGGAACTCTTTAACATTCTCGGCGGTGACATCGACCGTGTAATCTGCGCCTTCCTTCACAACTTTGCGGGCAATCTTGCGGCAAACGTTGCCGATCTCGCGTTCCAGATTACGCACGCCGGCTTCGCGGGTGTAGGCGCGGATCAGGGTTGTAATGGCATCGTCGGAAAATTTCACATTTTTTTCCGATAGTCCCGCCGCCAGCATTTGTTTCTTTACCAGAAACTGCTTAGCGATCTCGACTTTTTCTTGCTCGGTGTAGCCGTGCAGGCGCAGCACTTCCATACGGTCCTGGAGAGCAGGAGGGATGGTGTGCATGACGTTCGCAGTGGCGACAAAGAAAACCTGCGACAAGTCGTATTCGACATCGAGATAATGATCGACAAACATGTAGTTCTGTTCGGGATCGAGCACTTCGAGAAGCGCGGCGGATGGGTCGCCACGGAAGTCCATCGACATTTTGTCGACTTCGTCGAGCATGAAGACTGGGTTCTTGGTGCCCGCCTTCTTCATCATCTGGATGATTTGGCCGGGAAGCGCGCCGATGTAGGTGCGGCGATGGCCGCGGATTTCGGCTTCGTCGCGAACGCCGCCCAAAGACATGCGGACAAATTTGCGGCCGGTGGCTTTGGCAATCGACATCCCGAGAGAGGTTTTTCCTACGCCCGGAGGGCCGACGAAACACAGGATTGAGCCCTTCGGATTTTTCACTAACTGGCGAACCGCCAGGAATTCGAGGATGCGCTCTTTGATCTTCTCGAGGCCGTAGTGATCTTCGTTAAGAACTTTTTCAGCGCGGGAGATATTGCGGATTTCCTTCGAGCGCTTCTTCCACGGGACGGCGAGCAGCCAGTCGAGATAGTTGCGGGAAACCGTGGACTCCGCCGACATGGGCGGCATGGCTTCGAGTTTTTTCAACTCTTGCAGGGCCTTGTCTTTGACGTCCTTCGGCATGCCGGCGGCTTCGACTTTTTTCTTCAGTTCGTCGAACTCGCTCTTTTCGCCGCGGCCCAGTTCCTTCTGGATCGCCTTGATTTTTTCGTTGAGGTAGTACTCTTTTTGCGCCTTTTCCATCTGCCGCTTTACGCGCGACTGAATGGTGCGGTCAACATTGAGCTTTTCGATCTCAACATCGAGCACATCGGCGATGCGATTCAGCCGCTCGGAAGGATCAAAAATTTCAAGTAATTCCTGCTTTTCTTCAATGGAAAGCTGCAGGTTGGCAGCGATGATGTCAGTCAACTTGGCCGGGTCTTCCATGCGCACGGCCGAGATCATGGTCTCGTAGTTCAACGCCTGGCACAGCTTCACATACTGTTCGAACAGCGTAGTCACACGCTGCATACCTGCTTCGATCTGGGCATTCATCTCTACCGGGTAGCGGGCTACGCGAACGTTTGCCTGCATGTAGCCGTCTGCATCGGTGGATTGCAGCAGCCGTCCACGTTCGACGCCTTCAACCAAAACCTTAATGTTGCCGTCCGGGAGCTTGAGGCTTTGCACGATGTTGACGATGGTTCCGACCTGATAGATTTCGTTGGCCTTGGGTTCGTCGATGGAGGCGTCGTGCTGGGTGGCCAGGAAGATTTTCTTGTCCGCAGCCAAAGCCTCTTCCAAGGCGCGCACGCTGGATTCGCGGCCCACCACGAACGGCGTCATCATGTAAGGAAAGATGACTACGTCGCGAATGGGCATCATGGGGAGTTTCTTGGTTTCGAATTTTTCCTTGGTTGTGGTCACTTCATCTCCCTGGGTGGTGCTGCCTTCGCCACACTACCGGATTCGCGCCCTATAGCCATCCGGACACGCCTTTCCGGGACTAACTACTGGAACAGTCTACTCCTGTTTCGAGACATCGCGACTATCCCATTTTGAAGCACTGGCGAAAAAAAACTCTGACCGGGACGACCCTTCGATATGGGCGCAGGTGTCCCCAAATCTGGGTTAGCCTGCCTTTTCCATGACCGGGAGGGAGGCGCTGCGTTTTTCAACCATCTCCCGCGTGACCTCGAACTCTTTTAGTTTCTTTTGGCTAGGCAGGGTGAACATCAAGTCGAGCATGAGCTCTTCGAGAATCATTCGCAGGCCGCGGGCGCCTACTTTGCGCGCCATCGCCTGGCGGGCGACAGCGCGGAGAGCCTCATCGCTGAACTTCAGGCGCACATTCTCGAACTCGAACAAACGCTGATACTGCTTGACGATGGCGTTTTTGGGGCGGGTCAAGATTTCAATCAGCGCGAACTCGTCGAGGTCTTCCAACATGCCCATCACGGGCAAACGTCCCACGAATTCGGGAATCAAGCCAAACTTAATCAAGTCCTCCGGTTGCATTTCGGTGAGGAGTTCGAAGTTTCGCTTGCGTGCAGCTACGGCGTCTTTCTCGTTATCGTCGCCGCTGCGGAAGCCCAAGGACTTTTTGCCAACTCTGCGGCCGATGATCTTCTCCAGCCCGACGAACGCTCCGCCGCAGATAAATAAGATGTTGGTGGTATCAACCGGGGTGAATTCCTGATGGGGATGCTTGCGTCCGCCCTGCGGGGGAACATTGGCGATCGTTCCTTCGAGAATCTTAAGCAGGGCTTGCTGCACACCCTCCCCGGAAACATCGCGGGTAATGGAGGGGTTTTCGTCCTTGCGGCCGATCTTATCGATTTCGTCGATGTAAATAATGCCAGTCTGGGCGCGGCTGACGTCTCCCTCTGCTGCCTGCAACAGCTTGAGGATGATATTTTCCACATCTTCGCCGACGTAGCCAGCCTCGGTGAGAGTGGTCGCGTCCACGATCGCAAACGGGACATCAAGCATGCGGGCCAAAGTTTGCGCCAACAGGGTCTTGCCGGTTCCAGTCGGGCCAATCAGCAGAATGTTGGATTTGCTGAGCTCAATGCCATCTCCCGCCGTCTTTTGGCGATTCATGAAGATTCGCTTATAGTGGTTGTAAACCGCCACGGCCAGCTTCTTCTTGGTTTGCTCCTGCCCGATTACGTACTCGTCGAGGAACACTTTTACTTCCTGCGGCTTGGGCAGTTGATTCGGCGTGCTGGTTTGCGGAGTCGCCGTGCGGTCGTCTTCGAGAATGGAATTGCAAACCGCGACGCACTCATCGCAAATGTAGGCACGCGGATAATCGCTGGGCGAAGAGATCAGCTTGGCTACGGCATCCTGCGATTTATGGCAGAACGAACAGCGCAGGATCTCGTCGGAGCCTGACTTGTTTTTCACTCGGCTCTACTCCTTAACATCTCGATATGATTCTGGGACACCGCCCACTTCAATCACTGGACCGTGATTTCCCCAGGCCTGGTACGCCATTCAACCGCGAAAGCCGTGTTTCACTCGACCTTCGAAGGGATCATACCGCTTTTACGGTCTTATAGATGATATCGTCTATGATTCCGTATTCCTTAGCCTGCTGCGCGTTCATGATGAAATCGCGCTCTACGTCTTTTTCTACTTTGTCCAGTTTCTGGCCGCTGTGCTTGGAGAGTAACTGGTTTGTGATCTCGCGCATACGGAGGATCTCGCGGGCGTGAATATCAATATCAGTCGCCTGGCCCGAAAGTCCGCCCATGGACGGTTGGTGAATTAGAATTCTCGAATTGGGAAGCGCCAGTCTCTTTTTGGGCTCGCCCGCAGCTAAAAGCAATGCTGCCATCGATGCGGCTTGGCCCACGCAGAGCGTCATGACGTCATTCTTCACATACTGCATGGTGTCATAGATCGCCATGCCAGCGGTGATCGAACCTCCGGGCGAATTCACATAGAGCTGAATGTCTTTCTCTGGATCTTCCTGAGCCAGAAACAACATTTGCGCGATCACAAGATTGGCAATATTGTCGTCGATCGGCGTACCGATAAAAATAATGTTATCGCGAAGCAGGCGGGAGTAAATATCGTAGGCGCGTTCGCCTCGCCCGGTCTGCTCAATGACCATCGGAACCAGCATCATTTGCGGGTCTTCTCTATTCGATTTCATGATTTACCTGACCTTGTCATCGGAGCTGTCACACTTCGCCCCAAGCTAACCTCTGTCCGGCTCGGGGAGGATTCGATGTGCCCGCGCTTTTGCGAGTTACGCGGACTGATGATAAAGAAAATCGAGGGTCTTTTCGCTGCGGATTCTCATTCGGATTCTATCGAGGCCCCCATCCTCTGTCAAACGAGCGCGCACCGCTTCCGAAGTCTGTTTGGACTGTTTGGCGAGCGCTTCGATCTCCCGGTCTAGTTCTTCGTCGCTGACCTGGATGTTTTCCAAGTCGGCGATGCGATCGAGCAACAGGGAAGACTTCACATCGTTGACGGCCTGGTCCCGCTGGCCAGCGCGCAGCCGGGGCAGGTCCATTTTTTTCATGTCTTCCATCTTCATGCCTTGCGCGGCAAGCGCTCGCAGGCCGCGCTCGAGGCGAAGATCGATTTGACGGTCGACTAACGACTCTGGAACTTCAAACTCGTTGCGCTTTACCAGTTCTGCGACAAGCTTGTCTTTCGATTCGCGTTCGGCGTTGTGGCGGCGCTCGGCCTCCATGTTTTCGCGAATCTGTTTGCGGACTTGAGCGAGGTCGGTGAACTCGCCGAGTTCTTTGGCGAAGTCATCGTTTAGCTCGGGCAGGGCCTTTTGCTTGATGCCGTTGACCTTGACCGTGTAGACGAAAGTCTTGCCCGCGAGCCGTTTGTCGGGAGCGTCTTCCGGATAGACCACGTCGAAGATGCGTTCTTCTCCGGCGGATACGCCAGTGAGATTTTGGGAAAATTCGGCGACCGTGTTCTTGCCGCCGATTTCGATCAGCACGTCATCCATGTGGACAGGATTGGCGGCGGAGGCGTCGTTTGGGTCCTTCGGCTTGCCGTCCATGGAGGCCTGGGCGAAGTCTTTTTCGGCGAGTGTGCGGCCTTCGACGGTCGTGTACGTGGCGTGCTGCTCGCGGACGTTGTTGAGCGCTTGCTCGACTTCCTCGTCGGTGACGGTGATTTCGGGCTTATCGGAGCGTAGCTCTTTGTAGCCTTCGACTTGAATTTCGGGCAGAACTTCGAAGCTGGCCTTGAAGCGCAGCGGCTCGCCATCGTGCATGTGCAAGTCGGTGACGCGCGGCTGTGAAACCGGAATCAGGCCTTGCTTTTCGGCTTCGCGGCGGAAATACTTCGGGATCAACGCCTCGGCCACGTCGCTCTTGATGCCTTCGCCGAAGCGCTGGCGAATGATGGAGGCGGGCACATGTCCCGCGCGGAATCCGGGCAGGCGCGCGCTCTTCTGATAGCGCTGAATCTGCAAGTCGGTTTCGCGGGCTACGTCCGCTGCGGGGATTTCCACGGAAATCTCGCGCTTGACGTCTTTAGGATTGGCTTGGGTCTTTGCCGCCTCGGGAGTTTCTGTAGGGCTCACGTTTTACCTTTCACGACACGCCAGCTCCGGCGGGGTCCGTCGAGCAACGGAACCGGGTCGGATTCATGAGGCGTTAACTTGAGTGTAAAG
This sequence comes from Candidatus Sulfotelmatobacter sp., assembly GCA_050015215.1. Lineage (GTDB taxonomy): Bacteria > Acidobacteriota > Terriglobia > Terriglobales > Acidobacteriaceae > Sulfotelmatobacter. Next base: position 25,436 of record JBEKBW010000038.1, on the reverse strand, counting down.
ATGAGGGGGGAGCAGCGTCAAACGGCATGGCAGTAATTCACGGAGATAGCGGCTTGGGATGTCGAGAACCAATTGTCAGGCAACCCGCTTCGTGTGATATTGCTCTGTGTCGGCTCGAGCCACAGGAGGTTGGCACGGATGCTGCATCGAAATATGTTAATTTTCGCCGCGGCGCTGACCCTGCCGTGTATCGGCTTACAGGGGCAGCAGCCGACATCGGTGGCACCACCTGCACAAGGAGCGATATCGAAGGCCGACCGCGAAAGAGCGCTGGGCATTCTGGACGGAGTGGCGAAGGGCATTCAGGAGCGTTATTACGACCCGAAGATGAACGGAGTGGACTGGGATGGCGTGTTGTCGAAGGCACGGGCGAAGATCGCAGCGTCCAACTCGCTGAACGAGGCGCTCACGCAGATTGCTGTAGCGGTGGACGCGCTGCACGATTCGCACACCAGATTTCAGCCGCCGGCCCGCCCTTATCGCCTGGACTTTGGTTTCGAACATCAGATGATTTGGAGTTTGTGTTTCGTCACGCGTGTCCGGCCCGGCTCCGACGCCGAAGCAAAAGGGCTCAAGCCTGGCGCGCAAATCCTTACGATCAATGGAACCGCTCCCTCAAGGCAGAATCTTCGGAGCATCGAGTACCTGGATTACGTTTTGAATCCCCGGCCGGAAATGCAACTGGAAGTGCAATCGCCGTCGGGAGAAACGCAGAAGATTGAGATTAAGGCGAAAACGACTCTATCGCCAGACCTGGCTTATCGTCCGGGAGCGGGCGTGCGCTACGACGTAATCCGCGAGAGCGAGAATGATCGCCACCGAATGCGGATGCAATGGACGCAGATTGGCGAAGTAGTCATTCTCAAGTTTCCGTGGTTCTTCTATAGTGCCGATAAAATCTACCTTCTCGGCGGCAAAATCCGCTCAGCTAAGGCTTTGATCATCGATCTGCGAGGCAATGGCGGCGGATCGGTCGATACGCTCAAGGATTTCATTGGTATGTTCTTCGATCACGACGTGAAACTATTCGACAAAATAGAGCGGAAGAAGACTAAACCGGAACTTGCCAAGCGCGAGCGTCCCATTTATTTTCCGGGGAAGGTTGTCGTGCTTGTCGACAGCGAGTCGGCCTCGGCTTCAGAGATTTTCGCGCGCGTGATGCAGTTGGAAAAGCGTGGCACGGTGATCGGGGACAGGAGTTCGGGCAGCGTGATGGAGGCAACTGGATTTTATTTCGCCAGCTCTGGCGTGGACTATGGTGCGGAAGTAACCGTCGCCAACTTGATCATGACTGATGGCAAGAGTCTCGAACACCACGGAGTCATGCCGGACGAGGTGGCACTGCCGCAGCCAGGCGACCTTGAGTCGGAGCGCGATCCCGTCCTGTCGCAGGCCGCAAAGGAGCTTGGAGTGACGATTTCGCCGGAGGCGGCGGGCAAGCTTTTTCCTTATGAGTGGCCGAAGGATTAGACACGACTTTTGTCGGTGCACTAAATCGTCCGACAAGTTTTATCCCGCTGCAGTTGGCTTCCTTCCACTCCGCTTCCAATACAAATATCCTGGCACGCCGACTAGGACGATAGCCGTGCCCCAGAACGCCTCGGTCGGACGCGTGATGATCGTGTTCAGCGTCCACGTTGCTCCCACCAGAACGTAAATCGCCGGCAGCCAGGGATATCCCGTGCAGCGATAGGGGCGGGGAATTTCGGGGCGCTTCCAGCGCAGCAGGAACATGCCGATCACCGTCAGCGTGTAGGAGAGCACCATGCCGTAGATTACGTAGGTGTAGAGCTGGTCGTAGCGGCCGCTCAAGGTTAGCAGGGCGGCCCAGATGCCCTGTCCGATGAGGCTGAAGGCGGGGGTGCGCCACTTAGGATGGATTTCTGCCATGCGTTTGAAAAAGACGCCGTCCTGCGCCATGGCTAGATAGACTCGCGCTCCCGAGAGCGTGCAGGTGGCGGCGGCGCTGAAGCAGGAGACGGCGATCATCAGCGAGAGCCAGACGGCCGTGCGTGGGGAAAACAATGTTGCCGCGGCGGCGTGGGCGATGGTTTCGTGCTGCGCGATTTCCTTGAGCGGCAGCGCGTATAGATAAGTTACGTTCATCGCTATGTAGATCGCGCCAACTACCAACACTCCCAGCACCATGGCTAGCGGCACGTTGCGGCGCGGCTCTTTTACTTCTCCTGCGACCCACGTGATGTAGACCCATCCGTCATAGGCCCAGAAGACTGCGATCAGAGCGATGCCCATGGCGGAGATCAGCTGCGCGGGATGAAATCCCATGGTGAGGCTTGCGCCGTGAGGTTTGAAGTGCGACCAATCGCCTTTGCCGATGGCGAAGCCAAGTACGACGAAGGCGGCCATGGCTGCGAACTTGGTCCAGGTGGAGACGTTTTGAAGGAGAGTGCCCCAGCGTAGGCCGACTACGTTTACATAAGTGAGGATGGCAATTAGAAAAAGGCCGAAGAGATGCGCGCGCGTGATGGTGACGCCCGCGAACGCGAACACTATGTGCTCCTGGGAAACGCCCGGGAAAACTTGCCCTGTGTAGACGGCGGAGGCAACTGCCAAGGCCGCGATGCTGCCGCCATTGGCGACTGAGAACAGCATCCAGCCGTAGAGGAAAGCGACGAGATCTCCGTAGGCTTCGCGAAGATAAACGTACTGGCCGCCGGATTCGGGGAACATTGACCCCAATTCGGCGAAGGCTACACAACCAAAAAGGGAGATCACGCCGCCGAGTACCCAGACGCCCAGGAACATAAACGGGTGAGGGAGCGGGCCGGCGATATCTTTGGCAGTGAGGAAAATCGAGGAGCCGATGATGCCGCTGGCCAGCAAAAGCACTGCATCAAGCAGGCCGAGGCCACGAACCAGGGTGGGCTTCGATTTATCCACCGAAGTTTCCGTGATAAGCCCAGCGACGGTGGAGTCCGTCATCCGATTCCCAACTCGTCGGGGGATTCCAGCGGCGTGCCGCAGCGGCGGCAGATCACAGCCGAGCAATCACCGCAGGTCAGCGGATCATTTACTTCCTTGGCGCAGTTGGGGCAGTAAAGCGATCCCGGTGCGGATTCCGGCGGAGGAGTCTCAGGGCGGGTTGCCATGTTGGACGGAAACTTTAGCACAGAGGCCTGATCGATGTCTTAACGACTTGACGGTGGTTTGCTTGACCTCCTTGCTTTCTCTCATATCTAATTTAAACGGGTTGCTTCGCTCGTCAGGAGAAGGTGCAGATGCGTGTTGCCTTTTTGGGTTTGGGAATTATGGGCCATGCCATGGCTACGAATCTGGTCAAGGCCGGTCATGAAGTCACGGTGTGGAATCGCACGCCGGGCAAGTTGGTGGAAGGCGCAGGCGTAGCACCTACGCCCGGCGCCGCAGCGAGTGGGGCGGAAGTGGTTTGGATGTGTGTTTCCGATACCGCCGCCGTGGAGAAACTTCTCTTTGGCCCCGATGGCGTGGCAGAGTCTCTCACCGACGGCATGATCATCGCCGACTCCAGTACGATCTCGCCTTCCGCAACCCTGAAATTTGCCGAGCGCGTTCGCGCCAAAGGCGCCGCTTATGTCGACGCTCCGATGACCGGATCTAAAATTGGCGCCGCAAATGGAACTTTGATTTTTATGGTCGGCGGCGACGAGCAGATCATCGATCGCCTCAATCCTCTTTTTGCCGCGATGGGTAAAAAAATATTCCGGATGGGAGAAACGGGCAAAGGCCAAGCGACAAAGCTGGCGATGAACCTGCAGATTGCTTTAATCTTCGAAGGATTCGCCGAAGCTTTGACGCTGGCAACGAAGCTGGGCGTGGACCCGAAACAACTGCTGTCATTGATCGATGCCACGATGGTGCGCTCCGGCGTGGTGGATTACAAAGGGCCGTTTATTCTGCAGCGCGACTTTACGCCGAATTTTCCGCTTCGCTTGATGCACAAAGATATTCTGCTCACGCTGGAGGCGGCCAAGGAGGCTCGCGTAAAACTTCCTGCCCTCGAAACGGTGGAAGAAATTTACGAAATGGCCACCGAAGACGGGCACCGCGACCTCGATTACGCGGCGACGCTTACGTTGCTGGAAAAGTGGGCAGGAGTGCAGGTGAAAAGCGAAGCAGCGTAGGGGAAATGCCCAGATAGCGGTATTTTGCAGTTGTGCCCGTGAAGACAGCGGCTTGATTCTGTCGCCTCTTGCGACCCGCAAGGAATTACTCCCCTTCATACCTCCGCTATCTTTCAGCGAGCCATCGCCTTAGTAAGTTGACGATCTCTCACCACCAAGTCTGAGCTGCACCGGCGAATGAGGTACGCATTCCTAATGAACTATTAACTATTCGATAACTTAGTAAGCCTCAGTACTTTGACGTTGACAATATTCCGTTAGTTCTTACAATGTGCATGCTTCTGTTTCGCGAAGGAGACTAACGTTATGTCTAGAGTATCGCGCCGCTCGTTTATGGCAGGCATGGCAACGGTATCTGCCGGCCTTTGCTTCCGAAACTATGCATTCGCTTCACCCGCAGCCCGGGTTCGCCATGAGGCACGCACGGCAGAAGGTAAGAAGATGTTGAAGATTTATGCGGATGCCGTCAATAACATGATGAACGCAATAAGAGAAGGAGACCCCAGAAACTGGATTTTCCAGTGGTACACCCATTCTGTGCCTCCTAACGGCATCGCGCAGAACAAAGCTGACAAAATCAATTCGACTTATCCCAGCCCCAGCCCGTTTAAAGATCTAGCCACGGCGATGTGGAATACCTGCCAGGCGCATCCCGGCTCCGAATCGCCGGTTGAAGATTACTTTCTCCCCTGGCACCGCATGTTTGTCTACTATTTCGAGGAGATTATCCGTTACGCCGCTAAGAACGACTCCTTCACGCTTCCTTACTGGAATTACTCCGCCGGGCAGGACAGCGCGAAGATTCCCGACGAATTTCGTTCTGGAGTTCTTTCCAAACCCAATCGCAACACGGGAGTCAACACCGGCAGCCCCATTGCCTCAGATGCCAGACTGGATCCGAAGCCTGCGCTGAAACAGCCAACGTATAGCCCCCAGGGCGTGCAGCAGGGATTCAATTTGGCTCTGGACAGCGGCGTGCATGGCCAGGTTCACGTGTCGGTTGGAAATACAACAAACATGGGCGTTGTTCCCTTCGCAGGCGGCGACCCGGTGTTTTGGATGCACCATTGCAATATCGACCGGCTGTGGGCAAGCTGGAACCGCAACGGCGGCAGGAATCCCGACACGAGCACGTGGCTCGACAAGGAATTTACCTTCGCTGACCGCGATGGGAAACCGGCCAAAAAGAAAAATAAAGAGGTCGACGACATCGCAAAACTGGGGTATAGCTATGATCGGCTTGAGCCCGCGCCGCCGAACTTTCAGCCTGAGGCTCGCATCGCGTTACGCGCCGTTCATAACGCCAATTTTGCCGAGGCACCTTCTCACGCTCTGGCACTCGGCCGCGGACCCGTTCGCCTCGAGCTGGAGCACAGCGCCACCAATAAAAACAGATTGCTTGTGGATGAGCTAAAAGCGCTCGGCACCGAACGCTCACTCTACCTGGTTCTTAAGGATCTCCAAACCAACGCTCAACCCGGAGTCTTGTATGACGTTTACCTCGACCTTCCGGCAAGCGGTTCCACCAACGAAGCGACCGACAACTACGTGGGCACGATCAATTTCTTTAATGCGGATCATACTCACACCGGCGCCGCCAGCCAGCAGTTCTACAGCTTCGACGTCACCGATCTGGCGAGAAAGTTGCAATCGAAAGGCGGTGTGCCGGAGAAGCCTAGCGTGACGATCGCCCCGGCCGGAGAACCCGCGGACCAGGCCAAACCTGTAGTTGGCGATGTCTCATTAGTGGAACAGTAACTTTCATCGATCCATCTTGAAACCGGAAGAGGCTTGCGCAAAGTCTCTTCCGGTTTATTGTCTGCATTCAAGGGGGACCGCTGGCAACCACTGGCTGGTTTGGAAGTAGAATGATGTAAAAGCGGGTAACTTCCGGCAGGATTTCGCGTCTAACCAAGTTGGAAGTTCCTTAGGAGTCGACAGCGGAGCAGATCGTGAGAATCAACAACACCGGCATGATCGTTGCAGCGTCTTTCTTGTTCGGCCTGACTTCGCAGGGCGTGATTCTCCAGAGCCAGGATGCTCGTGGTGGAGTGGAATCTGTGTCTCAGGCAACCGACGCTAAAATGAAAGTGCTAGCTGCCGCTTTGCTGCCGGTCAAGCTGGGACCGGCCCCAATTCGATTGACTCTTGCGCCTCCCTCCGCGGCAGAGGAGCCGACGCTTTCTCTGGCTCTCAAAGCCCTGAAGCCGGACGAGCACCTCTACCTTGTGATTAGAGATCTCAGAGCGTCGGGACCTCCGGGCGTCCCCTATGACGTTTACTTGGATCTTCCGCCGGGTGCTCAACCAAAGCCGGAAGACGCACATATTGTCGGCACGCTTAACTTCTACAATTCGGTCGGCGCCCTGGCCAGCAATCCCGGATTTTTCTATAGCTTTGACGTCACCGAAATCGCTAGATCGCTTCAGGCGCGTAACCTGCTTGGCAGCCGAACCACAGTTACAATCGCTCCTTCTGGAGTTCCAGAAGCCAACGCCGAGGCCGTGTTGGGCCGAATCGAGCTGGTTAAGAAGTAGGTAAAGAGACGCTTCTGGGCGGTCGGGAATGCTAGTACGCCAAGAGAATCCGCAAGTCTCGCAGGTTGTTTCCTGTCGGTCCGATTTCAATCGCATCGCCCAACGCGCTGAAAAACGGATACGCATCGAACTTCTCGATCGCCGCGCCAACATCCATCCCCAGCGACTGCGCTCGTAATAAAGTCGTTCCATCGGCAACTGCTCCAGCAGCGGGGCTATTTCCGTCGACACCGTCAGTTCCCGCGCTCAGCACTGTGATGTTCTCTCCCGCGATTTTTTGTGCGCATGCGAGGGCAAACTGCTGATTTCGTCCCCCCAACCCGCCGTTAGTGACTTTCACTGTCACTTCCCCGCCCGAAATCAGGGCAACGCGCGCGCTGTTTTTTCGCAGGTCGCGCAAGCGGGCGAGCAAATAGTCCGCTGCTCGCTGATAGTCCCAGTCGTCGCACGAATTGTCCACGTGCACCGTAAAACCGGCCCGCTCCGCCGCCGTTTTCGCCTGCTCGATGGCTGCCTCGTTCGAAAGGATCGTCCACCAGCGCGAGCGATGGAAGGCTTGATCGTCAGATTTCGGAGTTTCTTCAAGCGCGCGACGCTCGAACAATTCGCGCGCGGAGTCGGGAAGTTGCGGCAACAACTGATGTCTCTCGGCAATGCGATAACAATCTTCCACGCTCGTTGAGTCAGGAATGGTGGGACCGGATGCGAGAGCATCCAGGGCATTCTCCGGAACATCCGAAACCAGCAGGGAAACCTGCTGTGCTGGAAATGCGGCCTGCGCCAGCCGTCCGCCTTTCACGGCAGAAAGATGTTTGCGGATTGTGTTGATCTCGGCGATGGGCGCGCCTGAATGTACCAGAGCGCGATAAGTGGCAATGAGATTATCTAACGAGATTTCATCGTCGATCGGCTTCTCCACCACTGCCGAGCCGCCGCCGCTCAGCATAAAGATCACAAGGGAAGCGGCAGTCTGTGAATCGAGCAATTTCAGAATTGCATCCGCCGCGCGAATCGACTCGGCATTGGGCATGGGATGTCCGCCATGAAAATAGCGGAAGCCTCGCACCTGCGCGGAAGGCTCGACCGAGCTTGCCACAATGCCCTCTAAGGCGGAATGGCCGGCCTGATCCGCCAGCGCTTCCACCATGGTGTGACCCGCCTTGCCAATCGAGACAACTAGAACTCGTGAATACGATTGCAGGTCGTAAAGGTCTTCACGAATCCGCAATACCCCGCGCTCATATTGCACGTGCCGCGCGAATCCTTTCTTTATGGAGGCCTCGGCCAGCGCATCGCGGAAGATCTCTCGCGCGGTCTTGCGCATCGCCTGGAATCGATGTTCATCGAGGTGCGTGTCGGGCATTGCCAAGGATTATAGATAGTGGTTCTAACTGATGGCCGAAGGCTGATGGGGGACGGCATCCTTCACCCATTGCTCAATCGCCTCGCGCAACTCGCGCAGGCGGCCTTCGAAGAAATGATCCGCCCCTTCGATCAAGACAAGTTCCTTAGGCTCCGGCACAGAAGCGATCAGTTCCCGCAGTTTTACCGGCGGCCCAAACTGATCGCGCGCGCCACTCACAAACAACTTGGGCTTGGCCGAATCGCGGAGAAAATCGAAACTATACACGCGTGGCGTTTCTGTACCGGCGGCCACCGGTGCCACGGGCGTTCCCACGCCGATCAGTGCCTGCACTCGTGGATCGGACGCCGCAGCCCGCAGTCCTACCGCTGCTCCAAAAGAAAATCCTGCAAAAACAATCGGCAAGTGAAACTCAGCGTCGAGCCAGTCGAGAGCTGTCCGAACATCTTCGAGTTCACCTTCGCCCTGGTCGTGCTCACCGTGACTCAAGCCTGTGCCGCGAAAATTGAAGCGCAACGCCGGAAAACCAAAACTGTTCAGCGCTTTCATGGTGTGAAACACAACTTTGTTGTGCAGCGTGCCACCGAATAAGGGATGCGGATGGCAAATAAGCGCCGCATGGCTCGCGTTCAGAGCGCCGGAGTTCAGCAATGCTTCCAGTCTTCCTGCCGGGCCCTCAAGGAAGAGCGATCGGATGGTGGAATTTTGTCCAATCACGTACTTCAGATTACATGATCGGCCGCGTAATCGCGGGACCGCTGTGGGTTATGCTTCTTCCATGGACGCCATCACACTCACGCGCGAACTCATCGACATCGAATCGATTTCCGGTAACGAGGCCGCAGTCGGGAACTACCTTTACGGAGAATTGTGCCGCATCGGGTATGACACGCGAAAAATTCAAGTCGAGGGGGATCGCTTCGATGTTTATGCCACGTCACCGGAGCGGCCCAATCCGGAGATGGTTTTTTCCACGCACATGGACACGGTCCCGCCGTTTATTAGGTCGTCTGAAGACGAGAGCCGTATTTACGGGCGAGGTTCTTGTGACGCGAAAGGAATCATTGCCGCGCAGATCGCCGCTTCCGAGCGCTTGCGTCGGGACGGAGTTCATGTGGGGTTGCTGTTCGTAGTGGGCGAGGAGCGAGATAGCCTGGGTGCAAAGATGGCAAACGAATTCGCCGCGAGCGAACCGGGGCATCGATGCAAATATCTGGTGAACGGCGAGCCAACAGAGAACCACATTGCGCTCGCTTCGAAGGGGACGCTGCGGGTGGAAGTAACAGCACACGGACGGATGGCGCATTCGGCGTATCCGGAACTCGGAGAGTCGGCGATCGACAAACTGCTCGCCGCGCTTACCCGGTTGCGCGCGATGCCGCTGCCTTCCGATCCGCAGGTGGGACCTTGCACATTGAATATTGGACTGATCGAAGGCGGCCGCGCTCCCAATGTAATTCCTGACTATGCACATGCCGACTTGCTTTATCGGCTCGTCGGACCTACCGAAGATTTGCGCCGGCAGATTATCGAAACTGCCGGCAACGAGGTGAAGATCGATTTCCCGTTGGAGCTGCCTTTCCTTCGCCTGCGCACGATCGACGGGCTGCCCACGATGATTGCCGCATTTACAACGGACATTCCAAAGCTAACCAAGTGGGGTCAGCCCTTGCTGATCGGCCCCGGATCAATTCACGTGGCGCACACGGATGCAGAATTCATCGAGAAGCGGCAGCTTGCGGAGGCAGTGGATTTGTATTGCATGATCGCTAAGAACTTCCTTTGATGGCCAGGCGTGACCGAAAACATCAATAGCGTTGCACAGTCTTACGTGCTGCACATATAATCGTGCTGAGTTTGAACGCGATATGAAGTCCAACATTACTCTTAAACTCGACACGGAATTGCTACGGCAAGTTCGGATTCTGGCAGCCGAAGAAGATACGTCCATCAGCGCTCTGCTTTCCGAGCGGCTCGAGCAAATCCTCCGCGAACGGAATTCATACAGCAAGGCGAAGAAACGCGCACTCGGCCGGCTGTGCGATGGCATGGACTTGCGATGGTCGCGTCCTCGATCCCGCGACGAACTGCACGAGCGCTAGCGATGGCCGACAAATATTTTGTCGACACAAACATCCTTATCTATGCCCACGACCGGACTGCGGGCCGGAAGCACGAACGCGCCCGACAACTTGTGGAGCGTCTGTGGGAGAGCGGAAATGGTGTGCTGAGCACGCAGGTTCTGCAGGAGCTTTGTGTGAATCTTCGTCGCAAAGTGGCTCGACCGTTGCCGCTAGAGGATCTCCGAAGGTTGGTTCAGGACTATCTAAGCTGGGAGGTCGTCGTAAACACTCCGCAATCCATAATCCATGCACTGGAGCTTGAGGCGCGGTACAAAGTTTCTTTCTGGGACGCTCTTATACTTCAGGCGGCCGAAGACTGCGGAGCGGACGCGCTCTACTCCGAGGATCTAACGATTGGCCAGAAATATGGAGCGATTCGCGTGGTGAATCCGCTGATTGGATAGCGCTCCCTATCTTGGATCTTGCACATTATACGCTAATAGCGTATGATACCAAGTGTACCCTATCGGCGTAGTGAGGGCGTATGGAGTTCATCGAAGCGCCAGCTTTTACACGCCATGTGGCGGACTACTGAACGACGATGGTTATCGAGAACTGCAGGCCAAATTAGCGGCAAATCCCGAACTCGGAGATTTGATGACGGGCACAGGCGGATTCCGGAAGGCGCGATGGGCGGATGCCCGGCGTGGCAAAGGGCGTAGAGGCGGGCTGCGGGTTATTTATTGCCACTTCAAGTCCGATAGCCAGATTTGGTTGATGACAGTCTACGATAAACACGAGGCCTCGGATTTAACAGCGAGGCAGAAGAAGATACTCAGGACAGTGCTGGAAAACGAATTAGCAGCGCGGCCCCGGAGGACACGGTGATGGCAAAGAGAGACATTTTTGGCGAACTGATGGAGGGCGTGGCAGCGATGAAGGACCACCGCCAAGGTAAGCTCACGCTTCGCAATTACAAAATGGAAGTGTCGCCGCTCCTCAAAGTGGATTCAAAGCTGTTGCGGGATACTCGAAGGAAGCTGCGCTGCTCTCGGGCGGTGTTCGCGCGCAAGCTGCGGATTAACGAACGAACGCTGGAGAAGTGGGAGCAGGGCCGCGCGAAGCCGAATCCGCAGGCGGCGGCGCTGGTGTTGCTGGTACGCAAATACCCGGATACGCTGGCGCGGTTGGATGCACTGGCGGGGCGTTAGACTCGGCGAGGCGCTTGGGAAATCGGGAAAAGGGACTATTGATCGGTCTTGTGTAGAATGATGGCGGCCTCGCCACTATGAATACCTTCACAGGAGCCAGGGGCAGTGCTTGAACGCCTTACCAACGCCGACATCTCGAGCGCCCTCGACGAAATGGTCATGAGCGTAGGAGTGAAGGAGGAACTCCCTTTCGCTAGCCTCGTTGCTACGCTGGGCACAGGGAATACTCAAGGTTGCATCCAAGAAATAGCATCTTGTCTTGGGTTGCCAATTCTCGTCAATGTTTCCTACGTGTCGAAGGACTTCAAGTCAGGAAATTCTTCCGGATTCCGAAGTAGCGAACTGTCCCGTACGGACTGGAGCGGCCACGGTATTGATGGCATCACTGCTCAGGTTTCCATTTTAGCGTCGCTTCCGTTATACGGCAGTTCATCTCTTTCCGGATACCCAATCGACGTTCGCGTCAGCGAAGGTTGTTCGGAACGCGCTGAAACGTTCATCGCCATCATGGCCCACGAACTGTCCCACGTGCTATTGCGGTCGCTCGGGCACCCGCAGAGTAATAGCGAACTGCACACGGACCTAGTACCCATATTGGTCGGCTTTGGGAGTTGTGTCGCGAGCGGTAGGAAGAAAGTCCGGACTGAGACAAGCGGAGGTACGACGACCACCCGCACCACGACGTACGGGTATCTAACGGATTCGCAGTTCCAATTTGCGGGAAAGAGCAAAAGGTTTGCTCCAGCACCACGACGATGATAAGGAGCGACTACTTAAGCGAGTTGCCCTGACTCGTCGTGACTTCCGGGAGGCTAGTCGGCTGTTGGCGTGTTTGCGCCGGTACGTCGCCTACCTCGACGCGCATCTCCCAAAAAGGATTCGACCCGTGGACGCGAGTCGGATAGTAGGATTTCATACGAGGGGCTACACCCATGGCTGGGAGAGCTCGATCATGGAGGTCCGAAGGCAGGTTGAAAAATCGTCGGACTTTGCGGAAGCCCTGAAACACTATACGAGCAATGCAGTTGATCTGATGAACGAGCGAACACTGGCTCTCCAGGCAGCATCCAAACTGCTACATAAAGCGACCGACGATATCGCAGCGGATCTGAGAACGCTCCGAAGATATGTGAGTCCGATCTATAGGCTTCGGACTGCGATATCACGAAGAGGAGTCAGCGAAGAATAAGCCGGTATCGCCTTAATTTCCTTGCTGCGCCTCTAATATAGACTTAAAGCAATCATGACCACCTCCACCCTAAACTCCCTCTCCCACGCCTCCTCCGCCTACCTGCGCTCCGCCATGCATCAGCCGATTCGCTGGCACGAATGGGGCGAGGAAGCCTTTGCCGCTGCGCAGGGGGAGAATAAGCCGATGCTGCTCGACATTGGCGCGGTGTGGTGCCACTGGTGCCATGTGATGGATCGCGAATCGTATGACGATCCGGAAGTGGCGGCGATTGTGAATGAACACTTCATTGCGGTGAAGGTGGATCGCGATGAGAGACCTGACATCGACAGCCGGTATCAGGCCGCGGTCAGCGCGGTCAGTGGCCAGGGTGGGTGGCCGCTTACGGCGTTTCTTACTCCAGATGGCAAGCCATTTTATGGAGGGACTTATTTTCCGCCGACGGATGGGTATGGCCGGCCCAGCTTCAAGCGCGTGCTGCTCAGCATTGCGAATGCTTACAAGGAAAAACATGGCGATGTGATGGAGCAGGCGAAAATGGTGGAAAGCGCTATCGCGCAGGCTGAGTCATTTGCTGGGCGTGAGGGACGCATCACTGAGGGAATCGTTGATGCGATTCAGGACGCCGCCTTGAAAATGTTTGACGCGCGGAATGGTGGGTTTGGGAATGCGCCTAAGTTTCCGCATCCTTCGGTGCTGGATTTGTTGATCGAGCGGTATGCAAGGGCACGCCGTGTCGCTTCGCCCTCACTGGCGGACGAAAGCGTCCGACCCGCCGTGGGCAATCGTGACTCCGAACAGCTTGGGAATGTGATCGTCACCACGCTCGAACGCATGGCGAATGGTGGCGTTTATGACCAACTGGCTGGAGGCTTTCATCGCTACTCGGTTGATGAGCGATGGGTTGTGCCGCATTTCGAGAAGATGTGCTACGACAACTCGGAACTGCTGAAAAATTATGTACACGCCTATCAGACCACGGGCCTTGAATTCTTTGCAAATGTGGCGCGCGATATTATTCGCTGGATGGACGAGTGGCTGAGCGACCGCGAGCGCGGCGGCTTCTACGCTTCGCAGGACGCCGACATCAACATGGACGACGATGGCGATTACTTCACCTGGACGCTGGACGAAACTCGCGCCGTTTTGACCGCCGAGGAGGCGCAGGTTGCTGCTTCGCATTATGACATCAACGAGGTCGGCGAGATGCATCACAATCCCGCGAAGAACGTGCTTTTTGTGCGGGCGCCGATCGACGAAATTGCGCGGCGCATGAATCTCAGTGCCGAGCGGGTGCAAGGGCTACTAGATTCCGCGAAGAAAAAAATGTACACGGCGCGCTTGCAGCGGCCCACGCCTTATGTGGACAAAACCGTGTACGTCGGATGGAACAGCATGTGTGTCAGTGCGTATCTGGAAGCCGCCAAGGTGCTGGGTTTAGAAGATGCGCGCCGCTTTGCGCTCCGCTCCCTGGATCGCGTGCTGGCCGAGGCGTGGCAGGGCGGTGATCTCCAAGACGCGGCCGAAGGCGGCCGCGCCACACTGCTGCACGTTGTTGCCTACTCCGATCCGAAAGCTCAACTTCGCGCGGTTCCGGGTCTGCTTGAAGATTACGCTGCGACCACTCTGGCCTGTCTTGACGCTTACGAAGCGTCAGCAGATCTGAGTTATTTCAAATTCGCGCAGGCCATCGCGGATACGATGATCGCGAAGTTCTTCGACGCGACGTCCGGTGGATTTTTCGATGCGGAGCCGCCCGCGGATGGCAAGAGCCTCGGCGTTCTAGCTACGCGGCGCAAGCCGCTGCAGGATTCGCCCACGCCGGCTGGCAATCCCATGGCAGCGATTGCTTTGCTTCGCCTCTACCATTACACCGAAGACGCGGCTTATCGCGATAAGGCTGAGCAAACGCTGGAGACGTTTGCCGGGGTGGCGGGACAATTTGGAATTTTCGCGGCAACCTATGGCATTGCCGTTCTTCATTTCCTCGAGAATCCGGTGCAGGTGGTTGTAGTGTCCGAGAGCAACACGAAAAGAACAGGTGCTGGCCTGTACGCTGCAGCCGTGGCTGGATTCGCCTTCAACAAAACCACCATCCGATTGACCGCCAATCAAGTAATCGGGGCGAACCTTCCGCCAGCCCTGGCGAGTACCATCCCACATGTGCCGGAGTTGAGGTCCGGCCAGTCCTTTGCAGTCTTATGCTCTGGATTTTCCTGCCAGCCGCCCATCAAGGATGCGGCCGAATTGAGGCATGCACTTGAGGCCGCGCTGGAGCGCACCTCTTAATCAAATCTGGGACAAAAAAACAGGGCTGACGGTTTATGTATGAAGTCCGCCAGCCCGAAGATTGCGAGCCCTTGGTTCGGCCCAGGTTACCACCGGTTACTTTGGTGACTTGCAGCCACCTCAGGTTTCCGATTAACTACTTCATCATTGGTGGCAGAGCAACGCATTTGCCCTGCAATTGTTGTTGAGGTGGGCACAAAAGTATCGGTCCTCCGTCCGGGGTTGGAGCCTGCGGAACGGCGGCCGCGACATATGTGCCCACTAGTCCACAGAGCAGGATCGAAATCCTGACTGCTTGCTTCATGGGGCCTTCTCCTTCCGCGCTGGCCTTGCACAAAAACAGGTGCGCAACGCGGACCGAAATTATAAGGCATAAGTCAAGCTTTCCTAAGGGATTTACCTCTCACTTCTCAGGAGTTTCCCGTAGTTCCCTGTGCCCGCGACCATCTCCGCTATTAACTGATTTATTTTCTTACAGTTGTATGGTTTGTCGATTTGAGAGAAGACAGGGATGTGGGCTAAATTGAGGCGCGGTTCTGCCAGCGGAAATTTACGAAATTGGAACAGCCTTACCGGCAATTACATTTCGATGGCAGAACGACCAGTTTACTTCCTCAGATCGGAACTTCCGGGCGAGCGCGAGAATCCGGAACTGGCGGATGCGTTGCCCGCGCGCGCCGCCGCAGCTTTTGCTGCAGCTTCTTCGGCGGGCGCGACTGAGGGCGGTGCTTGCGTTCGCGACAGCGCGCGATCAACCATTCCTTCGAACATCGGGATCAGCGAGTCTCCGGCTAGAGGATGGTGGATGTCGGTAAGGCTTTGCTCCCAACGCTGTGGCCTCAGAAGCGTCCCCGCAGCTTCGCGAGTAACGCTCCTCGCGAGAGCGTAGGCCAGCCAGATTAACAACGTAAGGTTGTAGGCGGCCATGTTTACCAGGACCACTGACAAATTGTTCAAGTGGTCGCCTACCCACGAGGCAACCAGGGAAAGCTCGACGAAGGCAAAACAGCCGAAGCCCAAGGCGACCCCGAAGCTGTATTGACGCCATCTCACCCCCAGATAGCGGGCAAAGGAAAACAGAAAGAGCACCATTCCAACTTGAACGATGCGAACACACCGCTGTGCGGTGAGGATCGCCTCCACCCAAGGAGCGGTATCGGATGAACTGGTGGAGGCCGACACCACGCCAGCCACCAGGAGCATCACCAGTCCGGCCCATTTGAACAGCACGGTTCCCAGATCCCGCAAGGTATGAAATGGACGAAAGACATCGAGAAAAGCTTCGTGAATCACCTTGAAGCCTAATGCCACGCTGATGGCGGTGCTAATCCAACTGATATAGAAGAAGGCGTAGTAGTTGTGTCGAAGAGGGAATACCACAGCGAAGGTGAGAATCTGCGCGATTATGTAGGCGAAGAAATACTTGAACTGGCGATACTGTCCGCGACGAAACATGGAGACCGCAATGCCCGCTCCGAGAAGGGGCTGCGCTATCCAGAAGACGTAATAAAAAATCTTGATGTTGTCGCTCATGGCAACAATACTCTGAAGCCGTAGATTCGTCGGGCAATAATAGGGTGGTTCTCGGACTGAGTGCTAGAGTGCTAAAAGAAAACTAAACCTTCACCCTCACATGTTCAATGTACTCAGGTAACCCAAAGTAACGTTACCTTTGTGCCATTACGTGTGAGGCCGGGATCTGCGGAGAAATCCCAGGAAGAATCAAACTGACAATGGTGGTTGCGAGAGACACGGGGGCCGAAGGCGCGCTGGGTTCGCCCGCTGGGATCAGGCTAAGCGTCTGGCACGGAATGGATGTAGGCGCGCATCATGCGCACTTCGTCGTCCTTCTCATTCAGGTCATGCAGGAGGACGTCGCGCAGAGAGACAATACCCACAAGCCGTCCCTCATGGCACACCGGCAAATGACGAAAGCTGTGGCGGCGCATGAGGGCCATACAATTTTCCAACTCTTCGTTCATGCTGACGGTGAGAGGATCGTCGGTCATCACCTCCGCCAGACAGGTACTGCGCGGGTCGCGCCCCTCGGCGACGACTCGCCTCATCAAGTCGCGCTCGGAGAAAATCCCTACCAGCCTGCCATTGTGCAGTACGGGCATTGCGCCGATGTTGTGTTCCACCATGGTGCGCACCGTCTCTAAAACGGTGTGATCCATTTCGGCCTGGAATGTTTCCTGGTTCTTGATCAAATCGCAGATGCGCATCGGATCCTCCAGGGGATGTTCGTTGTGTCCGGCCCCAAAAAGCTATACCGGGGGCCGAGTATATGCCGAAATCAGATGCAGGGGAAGAGGGAAACAGTTGGGAGGAGATAATAAATCGTGTGCAAAGGTCGAACTGGGAAGGCCATGGGTTCGAGGAAAAGGCGGTTTCACGGCTATTTTCCCTAACCGCTGCTTTCGGCTGCCAGGAACAGGAAGTGGCAGCAATTCCATAGATCTGGCGGAAAGGTTTCTTTCGAACGCGCCGTGAGGACGATATTGTAGTCAGCGCCCGTGCTTTGCTCGAGTTCGAGCAGGACATCTTGAACAGGGGTTCTGCCGGATTGGTGAGGGCCTCTGTCTGGCTGAATTACCGCCATCCGCGCGAGAAATTCGTAAACGTCGTTACTTCGCGGCAGTTCCGGCGCGAGGAATGACACCTCAGCATTTTGGGAAGAAAAATGCCAGGCGAGCGACGCAGCCAGGTTCACAGCTCGCTCGTAAACGGCCGCGGAGATCAGACCCTCCGGCGGATTGTCGAAAACGATACAGAGCTTGCGCTCATCCTCGCGGCTGAACTCGCGCACCTTCAGCGATCCGGACTTTGCGGTTGCCTTCCAGTCCACGTGACGCGCGGAATCTTCCGGCATGTACTCGCGGATGCGGTACAAGTCCGACCCGCGCCCGCGCACGAAACTTTCCCATTCGCCACGAACTAGCGGCACAATATGCTGCAGCGCATCGCTATCCTCGATTGGCGGATAGACCAAAACTTCACGCTGAAGAGCAATTTGTCGCGTCTTGGTTAAGAACGCGAAAGGGAAGCGAGTGGCGATGCCAAAGCTCGACTCGCAGTAGCGGCCACGACGGTCGAAGAGCAATTGCAGATCCGCCGCCAACTCAGCCTTGGCCGGCAGATAGGGAAAATAAACCATTCCTTCGAAAATCCCCGGAGCACTGGGGATAACGTTCACGCGGCGCACTTTCCAGTCACGAAGGCGAAGCCACTGATTTTCCGGGGTGCGGTTCAGAGGGAAAACGAATGTGGTCGGCTCCCAGCGCCACTGTTTGCGACTCTTCTTTACCCGGCGGGCGGGGAGCACGCGAATCGAAAACGAAGGCAGAGCCCAGCGCGCATTGCGCAGCACGATGCGGCCATTCACGGCGCGCCCGGCGAATACATGTTCCGGCAGACGAACATCCAACTCCAGTCCGCGCAGCACCAGTGCTGAAACAACGCCAGAAACCAGAATGGCGGCCAGCATGGCAGCAACCACGATGTAGAGAAGATTGTTTCCAGTATTCAGCGCGGCGATGCCGATCACCAGCGTGACCAGCACATAAATTACTCCGGCCTTGGTTACTTCGTAGTGGAGCGTCTGCCGCAGCCGCTCCAGCGCCACACGCCGGGCCAGGTAGGGTACGGTGACCAATCCCACAAACGCCGCCGTTAACAGTGCGACCGACGCGAGGATGACTGAAACCCAAAGATGTCCCGCCTCGCCCGAGGCCGTGGAGAACAGCGCAGCGCCGAAGGCTAGTCCCAAACCGAGCAGGGCAAGGAGAAACTTGGCCCATATCTCCGCCCCGGCGGAACGCAGCCATCCCCGAGCGCCAGTCACCGGAGCGCTGGCGGAACTTACGGAGCTTATGTAAGTGGAACCCACTATTCGCAGCCTAGCATCGTTGGAAGGAACGGGCAATCCGAGGCGACTTGCGGGGAAAGCGGGGGTAACTTGCGCCGAAGTTCTATCAACCGCTTCAGATTACAGTGCGGTTTTGTCTGTTATTTCGTCGGCGGCGACGATTTCTGCCCCGCATTCTTTCCCGAGGTCAGGCCGAAGATCTTCAACTGCTTATTTGTGGCCACGTAGACTTTCCCATTCGCCACCACCGGCACCTGATTTATGTCGCCGTTGTAATTGGGCCACGCACCGGCGTTGGCGTGGAACAGCATTTTCATGGTTTTTCCGCCGGCGTCGGGATTGATGGCATACAACGTCACTCCGTTGCTCGTCTTGCTCACTGGACGCGGCAGCGCCCAAATGATGGTGTTCGAGCTGCCATTCGACGACACGCTTGTGAAAAACCCTCCGTTTTGGCCGCTCTTCAGCGACGGCGACTGTCCGACCTGCGTCAGGGTTGGATTGGACGATGTTTGCAGCTTCCACACCTCTACTTGATTGCCGCCGCTGCTTACCACGCGCGCCGCGCCATCCTGATCGACGAAATAGGATTCGCCGCACCAGCAGTCGCCCACGGTATAGCTACCTAGCACGTTGTTACCGGTGGTCGAATATCCACCCAGATTGTCTTCGTTCATGAAATACATGACGCCGTATTTGCCTGCCGCCACGGCCAGGTGTGGCGTGGACCCAGTCTGGTCCGGCAGGATGAGAACTCCGCCCGAGCCGAAATCCGAATCCCATTGATCGAGCTGGGACTGATTGGAGGGCGTGAAGAGGTCAAGCACGGTGGTGAGGTTCGGCGAAACTTTTACAACGCTTTCCTGAATGTTGCTTACACCGTCGTAGGTATTTCCCGAGTAGTCGGAGTTTCCGGTGACGAACAAAATATTGCCGGAGTCATCCGCCGCAGGGCCGTAGCCGGACATCCAGATCGACGAAAGGAAAAAACTGTTCGGCGAGGTCGGTTGCAGATCATTCATCTGGTTGGCAGAAAGGGGCGCGAGCGTAGAGGCGCTCCAGCCCAGCAGCCAGCCGCGCGAAAGATTCGCGGAGTAATCGCAGAAACTGCCAAAACCGGCATAGATATTGCCATTGAGGAGCAACAGTCCCGGACGCTGCCGCTGGTAGGTGGCGTTGAAGTTGAAAGTCGTTCCATCCGTGAGCGTGTGCGATGCGGTCACAACGGTCGGAGTAACTTTGTCGGTCAAGTTCCCCAGGTCGAGGGCATGCAGGCGATAAGCGGGTCCGGTTTTGTCCTGTGTGTAGGCAATCACGTACAGCGTATTACTGGAGACGTCGATCACCGGAGTTGAGTCGACCCCGACGTGCGGGCCGTTGTTATTACAGCCGAGCGGAGCGAACACCGGCTTGCCCAAGCTCTGGGTGAGCAGCACTGCGCCGGAATTGGCGTCGATGGCATAAACCGTGTCGTTGCCGCTGGCGATGTAGACGACGTCGTGGGTCCCTTGACTACCGCCGGCTGTGATGTTTACGCCGGGAATCACGAGCGGAACCGCGTCGATTTGATCATCGAGGCTAACAGTGGCTAACAGTCCGAACGTGGAACTTGCTACCGTCGCTGGGGTGAGCGCGGTCTCGGTGGAATTCCAACCGGTGCGATAGTTATCATAATGATAAGTAGTGACTGAAGTTTGCGCAGCAGTAAATGCGTGGGCAAAAAACAGAAAGAGCGTAAGGCAGGTAATTCCCGCAAGCCCACGGAGATGGGCTCTTAAAAGACGAAGTGGCTTCATCTATCCCCCAAAAGGAAGTGGCAAGTTATTGTGTGGGCATTTCCCAAAATGGTCAAATGGAAAGAACTCTAGAGAAAAAAGACTCCAGAGGGGCGCAATATGTCAGAGGAGGCTCATATCCTCGCTTGGCCGTGAGCCCGTCGCAATGCAGTTCTCGCAGACCAACCGAAGTAACCGCCCGAGGCAACTTTTTTCTGTTTTCGGGTTCATAATCAAGAGGGTTGCTTCGTCATTCGATCCGGAATTCTATGTTTTCCCGCGCAAACCTCGCAGCAATTCTTCTTTGCCTCTGCCTGATGAGCGTCACTCTCCCTTTGTCGGCAAAAAAGAAGGACAAGCCCGCGCCCGGCCCCGACGATCAAAAACGCGCTGTGCATGCCCTAAATCGCCTGACCTTCGGTCCCCGTCCTGGTGATGTGCAGCGAGTGATGGCCATTGGCGTGGATCAATGGATCGATCTGCAACTGCATCCGGAAAAAATCGACGATAGCGCGCTGGATGCCCGCCTGGAACCGCTGCGTACCACGCGAATGAGCACGAAAGAGTTGGCGCGGAATTTTCCAGATGGGCAAGAAATCAATCAGGTGATGAAGGGTAAGAACCCGATGCCTTCGGACGCGGCGTTGCGCATGATTTATGAAGTGCAAGTCGCGCGCCAGCAGGAGCGGAAAGAACGGCAGGAGAGCGTGAAGAACGCGGCCGCAGTTGGAGAGCAAAAATCTGCCTCCGAAAGCGTGGCGAGCACAGCCGGAGCGATGGGCGAAGAAAAAACCTTGGCTGAAGGTGGAAATGCTCCGATGAGTTCTGGCGCGCCCGAAAACGCCGATGCAATGC
Organism: Candidatus Sulfotelmatobacter sp.; assembly: GCA_050015215.1. Classification (GTDB taxonomy): domain Bacteria; phylum Acidobacteriota; class Terriglobia; order Terriglobales; family Acidobacteriaceae; genus Sulfotelmatobacter. The sequence goes on along the minus strand of JBEKBW010000038.1, from coordinate 4,165 downwards.
CGCCTGCAAAATTGACTCCGGAAGAGGAAGAACAGGCACGCCTGCGCGAGGAACACCTTTACGCCGATCTTCAGATTCAGCAACTGCCCGGCCTTCCGGCAGGCGATCGGTTTAAGAAGATTCTTGGCATGTCGCCGACCGCGCAGGTCGCGTTGGCCGACTCGCTCCGCGGCGGTAAAGGGCAAGAGTTTCTGGAAGGATTATCGCCGAAGCAAAAAGAGGTTCTGCTGGCGATGAATAATCCTGGCGGCGTCGTCACGGGAGAACTCCAGCAGGCCAAGCTTCTGCGCGCCATCTATAGCGAACGCCAACTACAGGAAGTGATGACCGATTTTTGGTTCAATCACTTCAATGTCTTCATGGATAAGGGAATTGACCGGTTGATGGTTGCCAGCTACGAGCGTGATGTGATTCGTCCGCATGCGCTGGGAAGATTTGAAGATCTGTTGGTTGCGACCGCGAAAAGTCCTGCGATGTTGTTCTATCTCGACAACTGGCTGAGTGTGGGACCGGACTCGCCACAAGCGCTGGGCATTCCGGCGCATCCAGGACCGTACGGACGTTATCCGCTGCGTCCCCGTCCAAATCAAGGCAAGCGTCCCAGCGGCCTAAATGAAAACTATGGGCGCGAACTGATGGAGTTGCACACTCTGAGCGTGAATGGTGGCTACTCACAGCGCGATGTCACCGAAGTGGCCAAGGTTTTTACGGGATGGACGATCGATAAACCGTACCAGGGCGGCGATTTCAAATTTGAACCGCGCATGCACGAGCCGGGGCCGAAGTTCGTACTCGGCCACAAGATCAAGCCCAAGGGCGAAGGCGAAGGGCTGGAGGTTTTACATCGCCTGGCGACAAGCCCACAGACGGCACACTTCATTTCTCTCAAGCTAGCGGAGCGTTTTGTAGCGGATGATCCGCCGCCGGCTCTAGTCGATCGCATGGCGAAAACTTTTTTGAAGAAGAAGGGCGATATTCGCGAGATGCTGAGCACTCTGTTCCACTCGCCGGAGTTCTGGGACGACCAAACCTATCGCGACAAGGTGAAAACGCCATTCGAATTCGTGGCTTCGGCAGTTCGAGCCACTGGCGCGGAGGTCGATGACGCGACGCCGCTGGCGCGCCAGCTTAACAATATGGGCATGCCACCTTACGGCGCGCAGCCGCCGACCGGGTATTCGATGAAGGCCGAGACTTGGGTGAGTTCATCCGCGCTGCTTAATCGCATGAATTTTGCTTTGGCGCTGACCGGAGGAAAGATCAAAGGCGTAAAGGTTGACGTGGCACAATTGGCCGGAGGTAATTTGCCGAACACAAATCCGGATTCTAACCTTGCCTTGCTGACGCTGGAGACGAATCTGCTCGGCGGCAATATATCGAAGCAGACGCACGACACGATCTCGGCGCAGATCGATGCAGGAGCGGCGAGGGGAGTGCAACAAAAACCGGAGAATAAGCCAGCCTCACGCAAGCCGGGAGAGCCAGTGCGTTCTTCGGAAGTGAGCACGATGGCGGGCCTGCTGCTGGGGTCGCCGGAGTTTCAGAGAAGGTAGCTGCTGGCAGTTGGCAATTAGCAGTTGGCCTTTGGTTGGCAGGTCGTGTAGAGCAGAGATCTGGGCTAATTGCCAATTACTAATTGCCTGTAGCTGAGAGTTGCATTTTATGTCCATCACACGTCGGGTTTTTCTTCGTAATAGCGCGCTCGCCGTAGTCGGAACGGCGGCTGTGCCAAGCTTTTTGGCGCGCGCCGCATGGGGCGCGGCTGAACCAGGCACGCGCCCGAAGCGCCTGGTGGTGATTTTTCAGCGTGGCGCCGCTGACGGTCTGAATATCGTTGTGCCGCACGGGGAGCCGCAATATTACGCGATGCGGCCGAGCATCAATATTCCGCGCAAAGCGGTGCTTGATCTTAATGGTTTCTTCGGACTGCATCCATCCCTCGCATCGTTTCAGCCGCTTTGGAATCAGCGCCAACTTGCCATTGTTCATGCTGCGGGATCGCCCGATCCCAGCCGCTCGCACTTTGACGCGCAGGACTTTATGGAAGCTGGAACTCCGGGGGTGAAGTCGACGGAGGATGGATGGCTCAATCGCACCTTGCGCAACTTGCCGACACCTGCACAAAAATCGCCGTTTGAGGCGATTGCCATGGGCCCGTCGATTCCGCGCATCCTGAGTGGTTTGGAACCTGCCATCGCGGTGAATAACGTGAATGATTTTTCCATCGGCGCGCGCAATGCGAAAGCTTCGCCCGTGGCGAACACTTTTGAAGCTATGTACGATCATTCGCTCGACACGGTGCTGCACGGCGCAGGCGAAGAAACGTTTGACGCCGTAAAGATGCTGAAGGCCGCCGATCCAGCCAAGTACAAACCCGCGCCGGGCGCCGATTATCCCAAGGGACGATTCGGCGACAGCCTGCGGCAGCTTGCGCAACTCATCAAAGCGAATCTCGGCGTGCAAGTCGCATTCGCCGACATTGGCGGCTGGGATCATCACGTCAACGAAGGAGCGACTGAGGGGCAGATCGCCAATGTGCTACGCGACTTCTCGCAGTCGATTGCGGCGTTCTGGACTGATCTCGGAGATTTGGGCGAAGACACGGTGGTGGTGACGATGTCCGAATTCGGACGCACAGCGCGTGAAAATGGCAACCGCGGCACGGACCACGGTCACGCCAACGTGATGTTCGTGCTCGGCGGCCCAGTGAAAGGCGGCAAAGTCTATGGACGCTGGCCGGGCCTCGACCAGTCGCAATTGTACGAAGGCCGAGACCTCGCGTTGACTACTGATTTTCGGCAGGTAATCGGCGAAGCTGTCGCACGGCACATGGGAAATAAAAATTTGAAGGAAGTGTTTCCGGGATATGACGGTCAAAAAGCGGGCTTCCTGAAACTGCTAGCCTAAGTCGATGGAGGCGGTTGTCAAGTCGTTCAGACTTCTCACCCATCTCGCAGCTCGCATGTTCATCTCGCCCTCCTGTTCGGCGCGCCCCAAGAAGGCGTTCCTGCGTCCCCTTTCCAACCGGGAGAGCGCGCAGATAAGCTCGGATCGTTCGGAGATGTCCGTGATTTCGTCATAAGAGTTCAACATTCGCTCCAAATCTGCGGCGGTGCCGTACTTTCCGAGGAGAGCCCTACAGGTAGTTCTGAGGTAGCGCGGCCTCGTCGCGTCAAACGCCATCGGGCGGGCAATCGAGAGGAGATCGTCTGTCGCGGGATTCGACCGGAGCAAATAAAACTCCATTATCTGGTAAATCTGGTAGTCATAGAAAGACATGTCAGAGCTCAATAATTAAATAAATTCGTCGTCCGGCACGTCATCAAGTCGACTCAGGTAATCGACGATCGCCTTAGTTTCCTCTGGGTGGTCTCCGAGAAGCGTGACGCTGTGCTCCGCCGCGAAGCCGTCGCCTTGTTTGCCGAGCCGATTGAGGAGGAAACGGAACAAAGTTGCATTGAACTCGCTGCTCGGGTCAACAAAATAAGTCTGGTAGGTTTCCTGAATGACTTCGATCGGAGCATCCTCGGGGTTCTTCCCCAGAATGTCATCCGCTTCCGGAACAGTCATGTACGGGTCGCCCAAGCCAGTTTCTCGTACCACCTGCTGTATGAACCGTTCCTTGATTCCTCTTAGGACGACGGCCACATCCTCGATTTCTTCTCGCGCCTGGCCTCCCCTATATATCTCTGACTTCGCGGCCTGCAAACTCAGCCCCCGCTTGCGTAGTAATCGGCTCAATTCGATGAGCGCCTTCTTGGCTTCTACTAGAGTGTGACAAAAAATCCGAATATCATCGACATAGCGTAGGTGGTCGTAACCCATGTTCCTTAGGTTCTCATCTATATTGTTAAGGTAGAGTTTAGCCAAGATGTCGGACGGGCTCTGTCCCTGCGGAATTCCTCTTCCGCCAACTTGCGCCCACTTGTTCAGGCACTGGCCGACCTGCTCGATCGCTTCAGCGGGTGCACCTATCTGCTTTAGATCGGAGACTAGGACGCCTATATCGATGTTTTCATAGAATGCCGTTATGTCCGCCAAAACAACGTAGAGAGAACCTGCGTCGATCTTCTGTACGCTTCGTTCCCTAAACTCTTGCCATCCCGTGAACCTGTCACGGAGCCACTCAGGTTCGGTCGCCCTCTTAGCCAATCTATATGAGAAG
>JBEKBW010000037.1:0-40873 GCA_050015215.1 Candidatus Sulfotelmatobacter sp. | reverse complement strand
AAGCCCTGATGGTTGATCGTGATCGGAAGGTGATTCTGCACCGTCAGCGTGCGCCCGGGCTCTGGAACCCACAGCAATTTATCGTCCGGCCGATACTGCGTAAACGAGCCGTAGCCAAACAGCCGCAGGACCAACTCTAAGACCAGACAAATACCCAAAAACCAGCCGATGAATCGCAAAAATCCACCGCGCTTTTTCGTGCCCTTACTCATTCACTAGCCCCCGTTGGAATTTTCGTAATGTGGCGCTCGAGTCTCGCCTTAGAACATCGTATAGATGAACGGCGCGAGAGACGAACTCTGGGCCACAACGATCAGCGCTCCCAACAGGAACAGGGTCACGAGAATTGGAAACAGCCACCAGCGCTTATTGCGTCCGAAGAAATGCATGAGCTCGCCGGCGGTTTGCAGGTTTCGGGCGGTTGTGCGAATAAACTTCATAAGAAAGATGTCTCCTTTGAGATCGTTATGATTCGGTGATGCTGGAACATCTCGGCGGATGTCCTGGTTGTTGCGAAATCAAAATCGTTAGTTAGAGGAAGTTGACGACGGCAGCCACTGGCGGCGCTGCAAGAGATCGATCATCGCCGCGGCCGCCACCTGGTGACCCATCGCGCTGAAATGCGGATCGCAGGTTAACGAAAAATAAGGCCACTGCACATGATGCTCGTCGCGGTACGCCTGCATGTAAGGCGTCAGCGAAGCCATCGTAATCTTTTGCCGATCGGTCAACTGCTGCAGCCGCAGGTCGAGCTTTTCCGGAGCCAACTCCTGCGGTAGCGGCCCGAACTGCTTGGTCAGCCTTTGCCGCCAATCCGGATCGATGTCACTGAAGTTGCTCCACGGGACCACAACAAACTTCGCCCCGTCCGCCTCCACCGTATCGCGCATGCGCGCCATCACTTTTTCGGTGACCGTCCACGCGTTTTGCCATTCCGGATCCAGCGGATCGTTCGAGTAGCTGCCGAAATAAACCGGCATGCCGTGCCACTTGTATAAAGGCAAGTCGGCTCGAAACCAAACCCGCTCAATGTAGTACGCCAGGTACGAGTGCCGCTCGAGGAAAGTAATCAACCCGTTGAACGACCGATGTTGTACCGGCTGAAAAACCAAATTCCCGTTCGAATCCAAATTGTAATACGGGCAGTACCAGGTGTGGATTCCGTATGACTTCGGCTGCAATGTCGAGGAATTGTTCATGATGTCGTTGTCCGACACCGTGAGCACAACCAGATCCGGATGAAACTGCCGGATGCGCTCCTTGTACATGATGAGTTCCTGGGTCGTGCCAATGCCTTCGATCCCGAAATCCATCACCTCGACATTCTTGTAACCCTGCTGCTGCAGAAGCTTTTCCATCTGGATGTTCATGACCTGGTCAGGGTTTACATGAACACCCTCGACAACCGAGTCGCCGATCAGCGCGATGCGAAACTCCCCCGGCGGCTTCTCTAAAGTCCGATCGCGGTCCCGGAATCCCCAGCGATTCGTCTCGACGACACCGGTAAAACATCCCCGGCTGTGCGTGACTTTCATGTTCGGAATCAGCGAGACGCCGAGTTCCGTATCGTACTGCCGAAAAGGCGCGCTCCGAAACTTTCCGAGGGGAAGAACTCTTAGCGCAACCTCGCCTACGATCGACAGCGTGACGACCATGAAGAGCGCATACGCTAGGCCGAATAATACCCGCTTGCGCAGCGGCAACTTCACTTCTTGCGTAGGTAGATGAATTGTATTCGACGCCATCCTATGCGGCCCCTGATCCTCTCAGGACCGCCGGAATGGTTTTCACCAGAATTTCCAAATCCAACGCTAGCGACCACTTATCGATGTATTGCAAATCCAACTCCATCCACTTTTCAAACGAAATCGAGCTTCGCCCGCCAATTTGCCAAAGGCAGGTTATTCCAGGGCGAACACTGAAGCGGCGCCGCTGCCAATCTTCGTTAAAACCCTCATAGTCGCGAATCGGCAGAGGCCGTGGCCCGACCAGGCTCATGTCACCTTTCAACACATTGAATAACTGCGGCAGTTCGTCAATGCTGGTCTTGCGCAGAAAACGTCCGAGCGGCGTGATCCGCGGATCATTCTTGATTTTGAAAACCGGCCCAGTTACTTCGTTCAGGTGCTCAATGTCTTTCTGGCGCTTTTCCGCGTCCACCACCATGGTGCGGAATTTGTAGATGCCGAAATGCCGTTTATTCAGGCCGAGCCGTTTCTGCACGAAAATCGACGGGCCCTTTGAGGTTAATCGAATGGCAATCGCCGCCACCGCCAGCAGGGGCAGAAGAAGAATTATCAAGGACAACGAAACAGCAATATCAACGACTCGCTTGAACACGACCGGCCAGCCTTCAAAGCCGCCCGTATAGTGGCTGATTAGCGAGTCGCCTTCGAACTCCTCCGACCTCGATCGTGCCTTCTTGAGATCGAACAAGTTGGAAATAAACCGAATGACAATTCCCTGCTCTTCGCACAACGCCGCAACATCGCAGGCCCGCGAATGGCACGATCGCATGGGCAAAGTCACCACCACTTCGTCCACCACGTTGGCTCGCAGAAATTCCGGCAACCCTTCGAAGTCGCAAACGACCTCATACCCCGTTCGCTCGAACTGCGGCATTCCCACCCAGTCCTGATCCACAAAACCGATCACGCGATAACCCAGCGCCGGATTGTGCCGCATCTTTTCCGCGAACTGAATCGCACGCGCGTTGGTGCCGACAATCAGCAGATCGCGCAGATTTCTGCCGTGCAGGCGAAGGCGTTTGAGCACGCTCCGCATTACGATCCGGCTCAGTATGGTTCCTGCCGTACTCGCCAGCCAGAAGACGAGAAGGAACTGCGGACGAATCAAACTGATGTGAAAGATGAAATGCGAGCAAAACAACAGGAATGTGCCGAAGGTCGTGGCTTTGAGTATGTCTCCGAGTTCATCCCAGCGGCCCGCCAGACGGCGCGAAGCATACATTCCGAAAGAAGAAAAAATAAGATGCCACGCCAGAAGCAGGAGGGAAAATGTTACAAAATTTTGAACCTTGATCCGTAAGGCAAGAAACTCAGCCAGGGAAACCGTCGCCTTCTGGGAAACCACAACTGCGGCCAGGCCAAATGAGAACATCATCAGGGCCAGGTCGAACAGCTTCATCGAATTCAATAAGAATTGCCGCCGAACGTTACCCACAGGAAAACTCCTTGGAAGATGGCAATGTCAGAAGGGTGCTACAGAGGGAGAATCTTGCTTGCGGTCGTGATTGTTGGTGCCGGAGGAGGAGACTGCTCCCCCTCGCCAACTTTTATTAACTACCCAGATTCCCTTGACTCGGCGGTTTCTGGCGGTCCGTCAAGGCTTCTGTCACCAACTGACTGGAGCGATGCAATTGCGTCGCAATTTGTTCCATATAAGCGCGCGCTTCAGCCGGACTCAAATTTGCGGTCTGGCCATACCCGTGGGCGCGCGGCGCCACTGGAGAAAAGAAATTCGTCGGAGCCGAGCCTTCGTAAACCTGCGCCGCTCCCGGACCGAACTCGGACGGACCGCGCAACGCTTTGCTGGTGTGCCGCGTAATATCCAGATCGCTGATGACTTCCTCGACGATGGCCGCATCCATGACTTTTTGCTGCAGCGCGCAGCCCAGCGACATCGAGTTGAAGCACAAGCTATTAATGTTTCGCGGAATTCCGGCGGCGAACTCGGTGATGCGCGCCAGCGCTGCTGCGCTGAACAATGGCTCGCCGCGGTGTCCTGCCACGCGCAACCGGTGCTGAATGTATTTATTCGTTTCCTCGAAGGATAAGGGCTGCAATCCGCTAACCAGCGAAACGCGTTGCCGCAACTGCGCCATGCGCGGATTAGCCAGCTTGTCGGCAAGTTCCGGCTGTCCGGCAAGCACAATCTGCATCAGCTTGGCGCGCGGAGTCTCAAAGTCCGAGAGCAGACGAACCGTCTCGAGCACCGATGGGTCCAGATTTTGCGCTTCGTCGATGACGACGATAAATCGATTTCCGGCACGGGCTTCCTGGAGCAGCCGCTTGTTGAACTCCTCGTGCATGCGCACGAAATCCTGATCGTCCGAACCGTATCCCAGTTCGGCCAACAGGAAGCGCATGAACTCGCGGGAGTTGCATTGGGTCTGAAACAGGAAGGCGGTGCGCGCCGAGGTGCGGAACTTTTCCAGCAGGTGGAACAGAAGAGTGGTCTTGCCCATTCCAGGGGAGGCGATTAATGCAAGAAAACCCAAACCGCTCTCGATGCCATACACCAGCGAAGCGAGCGCTTCGCGATGGGCTGGGCTGAGGTAAAGGAAGCGTGGGTCCGGGGTCACGCCAAAAGGTTGTTCGCGGAGACCGTAGTAGTTCAAAAACATTCTCGATGTCCTCTTTCTTTACACCTGAGTCAAACTACTACTGCGGTCCATCGCCAACGCTCTGCGTATTGAAAGCCTGTTCAACGTGCAGCCTGCCATTCGTGCCATTCTTTTTTGCGCTCAATGGCACTGCTGCTAACACCGGAATGTTCAATTCGGAAAGAACCTCGGAAGGGGTTCGGAACGAGGTATCCAGATATTCGCGCGTGAAAACCAGTCCAACGCTAACCATGCCCGCCATCAGGATCCCGACCAGGCCGAACATCAACGGCGACCGAACCGGAGAGAGAGGCACGGTAGGCTGCTGCACCATGCCGATGTTGAGAATGCGGGTCTGGTCAAGAGCGTCGGCGATACGCGCTTCTTCACGCTTGTGCAGGTAAAGAAGGTAGTTGTCTTCGTTCGCTTTTGCCTCGCGAAGCAGATCCTGCTGCACAAAGCCGTTTACTTCGAGTTGGTGAGCTTTGCCTTGATACACACCAACGATAGCTTGCGTAGCCGTAGCGCGCGCCTGCAGCGCGCTGTAATCCGATTTTGCCTTGGCCAGCTCTTCGTTAATCCAGGCGTAAGTCGGATTGCGATCGGTGGTCTGCTCCTTGAGCGGCTTGCTTTCTTCCGCCGTAATTGCCGTGCGCGTATCGGCAATCTGCTTGTCTACTTCCTGCACTAACCGGTAACCCGGCTGGAACTTGGTCAGCAATTCTGTACGCTTGAGTTCCAGAGTGAGGAGTTCGCTCTTCAACTGCTGCAACACTGCGCCGTTATCGGTTTCACGCATCTGTGTGGTCAGCCGGTCGGGAGTGGTTCCCGCCTGGCTCTGCAGTTCCTGAATCTTCTTTTCAGTCGCCGCCATTTCCGCGCGCGTCTGTTCCAGCGAGGCGCTGAAATCGTTCAACTTCTGCAGCGTGATGTCCCTGGAAATCTGCGGAGCCACTCCGCCTTGCTCCTGTGAAAACTTCTTCAACTGGTCCTCGGCCGCATCCAGATCGTGCTTGTAGCGGTCCACCTCTTCTTCAAAAAATTGCAGCTGTCCCGCAGGCCGGTTCACCGCAACGTGCTTTTCAATGTACGCGTTCACGATGTTGTTCAGCACCTTCGCAGCTAGCTTGGCATCGTGAGCCGAGTAGGTAATTGAAATGACATTGGTCTTCTTTATGGGATCAACTCTCAGATTGCCCCTCATCTTTTCGATGGCTTTCGAAATCTTCTGATCCGGCGTCTCGGCAAACAGTGCCGACAGGAAGGACTTGCGCTTGTCCAGTCCAGAGGTGACCACCGCTTTGCGCAGCACATCTTCGCTGAAAATCAACTGCGCCTCGGAATTCAACTCTTCTTCCGTCACCGCACCCACCATCTGTGCAGGATCATTTTTCTCGGGCGTGACAATCGGGTCGACGCGTTCGCGCTTGACCACGATCTGCGCGGTCGAGTCGTAAGTTGACGGCAGCACCAAAACTGCGGCCAGCGTACCCAGCAAGATGCCGGCGAAGCAAAGCAAGAAAGCTCGCTTGTGGCGGAATCCAATGGCTAGCAGATCCCGCAGTGTAAAGCCAAAGCTGTCACCTTGCGACTGGGCGAAATCCTGGTCTCTCATAATTTCTATTGTCTCCTATGGGTCCGACGATCCAAGGGGGAAAAGTGTGCCATCTTGACTACGGGCTGGCCATCACCGCACCGGCGCTCACGCCAGTGTAGGGAATGAAGGGCTTGATCTTCGAGAAAGTGTTCTTGGGAACGAAGAGCATGTCACCCGGATGCAGAAGAGGATCCTCGTGCAAGTCGCCCTTTTTCTCCATGTCCTTGAGGTTGTAAACCTTCGCAAACATCCACTGATCGTCAACCCGCCGATACAGGCGCACTTGCGAGTGCTTGGCGGCTTCGGTAAACCCTCCCGCCACGGCGATCGCCTCAGCTAACGTCACGTTGCCCCGCATGTCATATCGCCCCGGATGGCCAACTTGACCGTCAGCAACGAAGAAAGGTTTCTGAAAATCCTTCAGCACCACAACGATCAGAGGATCGTTGAGAATCTTGCCATACGCCTCACGCAAGGTTTGGGTCAGCTGTGGCACCGTCTGATTCTCCACCATCACGTCGCCAACACTCCTGAGCGTGACATAGCCGTCGGGCTGCACCGTAACCGTCTGATTGAATTCGGGGCTCAGCTCGAACGACACATCGAAGCTGTCACCGGCACACAAGTGATAGCGCGTGTCCCGTGCCTGGAGCCGCGGCGTCGAGGCTGCGACCGGAGCTGGAGAACCTGTGCCGGCCGCTGTGCTCTCTTCCGCAGTCGCAACCACGTGCGCGGTGTTTGCGGACGAAACCTCCTGCGCCTGAGCCAATCCGAGGCACGCGATGGCCACAGCCAAAGTCCCCGTCCACAATCCAATCCGTCTCACCATGAATCCTCCCTGCCTTGAAGCCAAAACATCCGCTCTTTCAAATCTCTTGGAAAATCAAAACTTGCGAACATCCGGGGGGTTAACAAAGAATATCAGAGCTTCGCGACTCAGATTCTTGAATGGGGCTAATCACAGCTCCGCCCTCTGAGTCCCATACCGGCTGACCCGGAAACAAAAAGACGAAATCCAATTTACTTCGCAAACGCGGCCGATAAGCCACTTGCTTAGCAAAGTTTAGGCATCGCTGTTTTCGTAAAGGGGGGATGACGCTCGGGTGCCAATAAAGCGACACACTTAAATTCCCTTAAGGCTATCCGCGATTGCAAGTTACTGCAAGAGGTCAAAAGAACTACCAACCAAAGACTCTATTGGCCATAACGGCGAACGACCTCTACCGACCAAGTTACAAACGAGTTACCCAAGTAATCTGCACCTAGTCGACCGCAGACCACAGGGAGGTCTTCGCTGAACTATCTCGCCTCTTTTTTCCAATCTTTCTCTCGGCCAACTCAGAATGTTGCAATTAATTGCAACATTCAAGTCTCGTAAGGGCCGCTACCCGCGCGGCTTCTAGACGCAAAATTAGTTTGACATCACAATCAGCATGACTTAAAGTCTGATGACTGTCCCCCCGTTTGCACGACCATTCGGAGAATCCACTAGGTGTCGAATACACGCAGCCTTTGTTCGCACGCGCACCCGTCACTTTTGCCGTCGCCTCGGGCAGTCTCGACTCGGTCTGCGAACAATCGAATCCAATCTTCCCGAAATAGAACCTTTGAGGAAAAATTCATGCGGAAAAATGTCCTTGCCTCTCGCGCTCTCGCTTTAGTGATCGCGATCTTCAGTCTTCTATCCCTGAGCGCTCAAGCGCAATATGCTGGTCAATTTTCCTGGGGAAATAGCAATCTGAACGAGACCACGTTGACCCCGGCGAACGTCAGCACCGCGACCTTCGGCAAGCAATTTTCCTATTCGGTCGATGCCAGCATTTTCGCGGAGCCGTTGTACGTGCCGAATGTGACCATTCCGGGCCAGGGCGTTCACAACGTTCTCTACGTTGTGACGGAGAATGACAGTGCTTATGCGTTTGACGCGGATGGAAAACAGACGACACCGCTTTGGTATGACAGTTTCATCAATCCCTCACAGGGCATCACTGCCGTTCCTTGCAACCTGATTACTTCCAACGTTTGCAATATTGCTCCGATTATCGGAATCACGGGCACGCCCGCCATCAACACCGCTACGAATACGATCTACCTCGACACGCACATCGATAACAACGGTACGCTCTATCATTATCTTCATGCGCTCGACATCACCACCGGCGCCGAGAAGTTCGGTGGCCCGATACTCATTCAGGCAACCGTTCCCGGAACAGGCATCGACAGCTCGGGAGGCATTCTTCCCTTCGACGCGAACCACACCTTTCAGCGGCCCGGATTGCTGCTGATGAACGGCGTCATTTACGTTCCGTATGGCAACTATCACGGCTGGGTAATGGGATATAACGCGACCACCCTGGCTCAGCTTTACGTCTTTAATTTCTCGCCCAACAGCAAAAACTCGAACCTTTGGCAAAGCGGGGAAGGTCTGATCGCCGACGCCGAAAACAACATCTACGTCTCTACGTCCGATGCGCCGTTCGACGTCTACAACACTAACAAAATGGATTACGGCGATAGCGTGGTAAAGCTCAACAGCTCGCTGCAAGTGGTGGATTACTTCACGCCGATGGACCAGGCATGCCGCAACGGTAACGACATGGATCTGGGTTCCGGCGGACCGCTTCTCCTGCCGACCCAACCGGGACCCTATCCGAACGAGATTGTTTTTGGAGGCAAGGGCGGAACACCTTGCGATCTTTGGACAGGCGGCGTTTATGCCGCGCCGGTCTACGTCATCAACTACGACAACATGGGCCACTACAACGCGACCCAGGATCAAATCCCGCAGGAAATAGAGGGTTCTCCAAACGGTTATTGGTCGACCCCTGCATATTTTTCCACCGGCACCACCAACTACGTTTATATGGCGGGAACTACGGCCAACGCAGGCGTAGGCGACTACCTCAAGCAGTACACGTTGACCAACGGCCAGCTCGTAACTCCGCCTTTCGCTTTGTCTCCCGGCACGCTGCCGGTCGGAGGAACACCCAGCATTTCCGCGAACGGCACGACGAACGGTATTGTTTGGGTGCAAGAACGGCAGGAGAGCTTGGATACTCAGATCGGGAAGAAGCCACCACTCCTTCTCGCCTACAGCGCAACCAACGTCGGAACATTGCTTTACAGCAGCGCGCAGAATGCGGGGCGCGACACGCCTGGTCTGGAAACCAAGTTCGTGTTTCCTCTGGTGGCAAATGGCCGCGTCTATATTGGAACGCAGACCGATGTCGATGCTTATGGTCTAATCACGCAAACGAACGTAACCCTGACGCCCACCAGTCTCGCATGGGGCACCGTGTTCTTCGGCGCCACGGGCGCAGCCAAGACCGCGACTTTGACTAACGCCGGCACCGGCACGGTCACGATCACGAGCATTTCGGTCACGGGAACAGAGTCCAGCGAATTTCCTATCAGCGCCGATACTTGCGGCTCGACTCTCGCGGCGGGTGCGAGCTGCACAATTTCGGTCGAGTTCAAGCCGACTGGAGGGGGTACGCAGAGCGCCACGCTTACGGTTGTGGATGGCGGCGGCACGCAGACCTCCGCTTTGAGCGGTTACGGCTCGGCGATCAAGTTCAGTCCGGCGAGCTTGACCTTCGCCGCAACGGCGGTTGGAACATCGAGCGCCCCGCAAACCGTGACGATGACCAACGAGAACAAGACCGCCATCACCATCACCAGCATCGCTCCAGGCGGCGCCAATCCGTCCGACTATAGCGAAACCAACACCTGCGGTACCAGCCTGGCGGCTGGGGCGAACTGCTCCATCACGGTGACCTTCACGCCGAATGCGACGGGGAGCCTGCCTGCCAACATCACGGTCAACGACAGCGATATCACCAGCCCGCAGAAGGTCGTGTTGAACGGCACCGGTTCCGCGCCCCAAGTCAGCTATACGGTAGCGCCAAGCTCGATCGCTTTCCCCTCCGAAACCGTGGGATTACAGACGAGTTGCCAGCCCGTTGTGGTTACTAACACAGGAACGAATTCGCTAACCATCAGCAGCTTCACTTTGACGCCGTTCCTGGTTTTCCAACTTCAATACGGCTACGCACCGCGCACGCTCACAGCGGGAGAGGCCCAAACCTATTGCATCAAGTTCGTTCCCTCCGCAGCGACGAACTACACAGGGTCAATGTCCATCTCGATCCAAGGCGTTTCGACGCCATCCACCGTCAGCTTCACCGGTACGGGCCTAGTCACACAAGCTGTCGGTGTTGTCTCGACTCCCCTCATCACGTTCCCGCCGACCCCTCTGGGAAGCACATCCACCCAGACGGTTACCCTCACGAACACCGGTAAGTCGGCGTTTCACCTGACTTCAGTTACCGACGAACCCCCGTTCAGCTACACGGGTTATACCGGCTCGGTCGCGATCAACCCTGGAAAGTCGTTCTCGTTCCAGGTCACTTTCACCCCCACGCAGGCCACGTCTTACACGAACGCGGTCTATATGGTCGCCGACTTGGTGCCGGGCTTGAGCGCGAGTTTAAGTGGAACCGGAGTCGCGCCGAGTGCGCTCGCGATCACCAATTTCCCGACTCTGCCCTACGTCAATCAAAAGGCAACGTATCTCGCCAATCTGACGGCCGCGGGCGGCAACGGAAATCTAACGTGGAGCGTTGCATCTGGCAGCTCCTTGCCAACTGGCCTTACGCTATCCTCGGCTGGTCAAATCACGGGAACGCCCGGCTCGTCGGTTGCAGTAGGCAATTACACCTTCACGGCGCAGGTAACTGACCAAAGCTCACCGCCGCAGACTGCAACGGCGATTCTGACCCTGCCGGTAGCAGCCTATGTGACCGGCGCCAAGTGCAGCAACATCGACTGGGATGTCGCCGGTACCAACAATCCGCTGGTTCCGCTGACCGACCTCGGTACCGGAACTTATCTCGGATACGAAGGCGGTCTCTATCCGAACGGCAGCAACACGCCTCCCGCTTCGCAGTTGAATCAGGCTCTCACTTACGCGCAGAACATCGCCAACGGGACGGGCCCGTACGCGATGATTTCGGTTGGCGTCTCGATCACTCGCACCATCTGGGACGAATACGGCCCGATGGAGCAGGCGGATCCCGCAATCAACAAAAATCTTGTTCTGGTGAATGCAGCCATCGACGGCACCGATTCTCCCGACTGGACCTCGCCCTCCAGCGGAACCTGGCTGGCTATCACCGACTACTATTTGCCGTATCAGAATCTAAACGCCAATCAGGTAGTGGCGGCGTGGCTGATGATGCCGCACAGCAATCAGAGCGGCACCTATCCCAACGACATGCAGAACCAGGAGAACGATCTCATCTCAATTCTCCAGGATATGCATACCTATTTCCCGAATCTCCAGATCGTCTACATTTCCAGCCTGCACTACGGCGGATATCAGCCCTCGAATAGCTATCCCGAGCCGTACGCGTATGAGTTCGGACTAGCGGTGCAGAACGTGATCGCAGACCAGATCAACGGCAATCCGGCGCTCAACAACAACCCGGCCAACGGCCCGGTGATGGCGCCGCTTCTGTTGTGGGGACCTTACAACTGGGCCAACGGACTTCTTGCCCGCGAAGATGGCCTGACCTGGGATTGTCAGGATGTCACCAGCGACGGCCTGCATCCGTCCGCGCTCGGAAGGAACAAAATGGCCGGTTTGCTGACGACGTTCTTTAAGTCAGATCCCACAGCTGCACCGTGGTATCTGAACTCGCAGTCGAAGTAGCAGGAAATCTAGGGCGTTCGCAAAAAAGCTCGGTCGCCAGCGCAGGCTGGCGACCGATTGTTTCTCACCTACAGCGCAGCGCTCGATTTTGCCGATGATAAAAGACTCTGATTCGTATCAGGGCGTCGCTTCAGCAATACCGGAATCGAAGCGAAAAAATAAGTAACCCGCGTTCCCACGAAATTGCGCTTGCCGGAACCGGGACGAATCATGCCTCTCGATGAGACCAGGAAAGCTGGAGAAAATCATCTGCAGCGATGAGCCTCAGGACTAGACGCACGGGTAGCGGAAAATGCCGATGCGATGGGTCGTGCATGATAACGGCTTCCGAAACCTGATAGCAAATGCGGCGAACCTCGATCTGGCAGCGCCCGGCGTAAAGAACATTTTTCACCCACCCACTATCTCGCCCGTACGTGACTGCAATCAGAAATCCATCGGGCATTCGAAAAACATTTACCGGCGTACGGTAGAGCCTGCCCGTTTTTCTGCCAGCCGCCGTGACTATACCGAATCCCGGCAATCGAGCGGCGAACCGGATCGCGAACCGGTTTGTGAAGGCGCGATGAAAAGCTGCTACCTGCCTTTTGCAGAACCTAACCAGAAGGATCGGAATCGATAGCAACGCGAAAAGCGCCACAACCGATGCCGCCACGGCGATCACATCCATACATGCCAAACGAACACGCTAACATAGCTCACTGCGAGAAAAGCAAATAGTAGCGTCAAGAGTGCGTGCCCGAAAACAAATGCCCTTCCCTTGGGCCAGTCGGCATGCGAAAAGTAAAATGCATCAACGACAATCCGCGTCGTCCAATAAATCCCGATGAAGGCGGCGAGTCCCAGAGCAGCGCGGTCGCCCCGAAGCAACTCCTCATGCAATGCGAGCGTTAGTATGCCAAAAGCGATGATCGTTAACACAGTAAATCCACCCTGCACCCAGAGCAGCTTCCGATTGAAGGGTTTCAGTGACTGTAGATCGTGTTTCCAATCCAGCCGATAAGGAACCTGAAAGCTCGCCAGCAAAATCACAAAATGTCCTGCCCCCGCAAGCCAAAGATCGACATCAAAAATTCGCTGCACAAGTGCGTTTGTCATAGCGCATGAATCACTCGCATAAATGGGAGTATTACACGTAGTACAAACCACGGATGAAACAGCCAAAAGACCGGTGCCAGCAGAAACACCATCATGAAAAACCAGCCCCGCCCCCCGCGTGCCAATCCCAGCCTCTTGCCAAACTGAGAACGCTCCACAGTCACTCCAAAACCCTGCAGCAAAAAGTAGAGCGTAGGAAGACCATACCCTCCGCGGGCTGGCACCGAAATCACCAAGTCGTGAACCAGCCCTGACGCTGCGAAAACTAGGAACCCGGCTGCCTCTGGCCCTACCAGACGATACGACGGGCGAAAAATCAATTCATGCGCAAGCTGGCGAAAGCCAAGATTCCACCGCTTTCCCCAAAACTCCCCAAGCGAGATGGAACGGAGAGGCCCCCGCATGATTGGCTCGGCATTGACGCCAACGCTCTGCCACGCGAGAGCGACTATTTGGAAAGTTCCGAAGTGAAGAAGCAGGATCAGGCCCACCATCCCGACCCACCCGCGCAACAGTGGTTGTCCCTGCGGAACGAAGCGAGCTACGACCCACAGCAAGGCCACACCGAGCAGCGTCCTACTGGTTGCCCACAACCAGGATGAGCGCTGCGGAGTCGGCGCTCGTTGCTCGGCATCGAGGAACGCTTTGGCATCCATTCCCGGCCACGCTAGAAGATATGCTGCCGAGCGCCATGCAGGATGGAAGACTTGCAGCCGCTCCCTCCACCACGTTTGCCACTTAAGACCGAAGTAGATGGCGAACGCAAGAATCCACATGAATCCCCAGGGCTGCATCCGATTTCGGCAGGCCAAGGCGGTCAAAGGCAGGGTTGAGATCGGAAGCCAGCCACACACTTTATAGAGGGCTGGAGGCTGTTCACTGGTGCGCACATCGAACTTTGTAACAGATGCTCCCTGTGAGGAAACAGTATCTTTGGTTTCTTAGCGCACGAGTGCTATTTCGCTTAGAAATCCGTAGCCGGATTCAACAACGCCGTCTGAAAGGTCGGAGCTATGGTCGGAGCCTGGAGAACCGGGTTCTGCCTACCCGGCTGGCTGAGATCGAATACGACAAACCCAGCGGTGGGCGCATTAGCCAGCGTGTAGTCGTCTGCCGGATAAGCCGGATTTGCGAAACTGGGATTGACCTGCGCCGTCCCCTGCGTATCCTCTCCAATTCCCTGCCAGCCGCTGAACGTGTAATAGGTCCAGTCCGTTCCAGAAGTGTTGAGCGTGTCGCACAACGGGGACGAGGCGCTTGGCTGCACGTGAAACGCCTCCGGATCGGTGGCAAACAAACCGTCAGTGCGCCAATACAAATTTCCGCTGAGCATCTGATACTGCGTATACGGAAAGCCGCAAGAATAAGTGCATCCCCGCTGCACGCTGAATCCGTCGCTATATTGCTTGTCGAAGTAGGCGATATTATCCGCGGCGGTGAACTCCAATATTGGTGCCGAGAAACAACTGTTAGTGGGATACGGATCGCTCAGTTCGAAAATACCCGTCCGTGCATAAGCAAAAATATTGTTCTGAATGGTGTTGGCCTCGCCAGATTGCGCGGGACCATTCGACATGTGCATGGCATTCGATGACACACGGTAAACCAAGTTGTTCTCCACATCCGCTAACCCAGTCTGCGCATCGAGATAAAGCCCCTGTCCGCCATAGCCGTCCGGATCCTGGGTGTGCGCATCCGTCACGTCGTGACACTTGTTGTTCAGAATCTTGTTACCTGTCGCCGTGTGATTCGGGCCGCCGGTGTTGTAGTAAATGCAGCCCATGTCATCGGTCATGCCCTGCCCAATGTCATAGACATGGTTGAACTCGGTGACGTTGTTAAATGACCCATTCGAGTTTTGCGCACCCCATGGACAACCCAGTGCACAAATTTCAACGCCGCTGTGATAGCCGTCGTAAATGTCGTTATGGGTATAGGTATTGTCGTGTGCATCGCCCTGCACGATGCCGATCGCGCTGGGAAAAACACGGCCATAGCTGGCAATCAAAGTGTTCTCGATGGTCGTGTCGTGCGGGACGTTGGAGTCTGTATCGGTATAAACCGGCGGCATTCCGACGCGAATTCCAAAGGCGCCCAGGTCGTACAGGGCGGCATTCTCCACGGTATTACTCGCTGTCGTGGCGCTCGTATTATTGGTATAGAACTCGATGCCGCCGCCAGACGTTTGCGTAACGATATCCCCATTAAAAGTCACATTCTGACAATTCAGGCAGGTCAGTGCTCCCGAAATGCCCGGATCCTGCCGCAACGCTGGATAGCCGGTCGCAGGAACAATAAAGTTGTCGTGTTCGAACGTCAGCCCGGTGAAGGTGACGTATTGCAATCCGGTGGCGATCATTACTTGCGATGCCTGCGGAACGATCACCGAATCCGTGTTCGGATTCTCCCCGGCATTCGCCAAGTAAGTCAGCGTCCAGGGTGAGGAAGACCGATCCAAGAACCATTGCCCCGGCTGGGTTAGAGCGTCCTTCAAATTTTCGACAACGTAACGATGATCCACAATGAAGCCCATATCCGGACTTTCCTGATACGTAGGGCCCGTGAAATAAACAATGTGGCCCGTCGTGTCGATGGATTTGATTCGTAACTTCGCGACCATCCACTTCTCGAAGTCAACCACTTCGATATCGCCCGCCGGATACGGTGCGTTCAAATTCTGCCAGCTAGCGCTGATGGGATCTGTAGCGTTGTATTGAAAGCGGTCGAAGCACTCCCAACCGCTGCCCGAAACGTACACGGCGCAATTTGGATCAGGCGCGGGGCCGGACGACGAGCCGCTTAAGTAAACGGTCGCTGCAACGCGGTAGTAGGCGCCAAGCCATCCGCCCAGCCGCGGCCGCAAGCGGCGTTGCTGGTTATAGAACAACTGTTCGAAGTATTGCGTAGAGGCCGGCAACGAAACTTGCCACTGGTTGCCGCTGATATTCTTCCAGCTCAAACCCGAACCGCTGCCGAGCTGCATGCCTCCGCTAATCGCTGGCGTCTCGGAAGGATAGTTCTCCCAGTTCACCTGCAGTTGCGCATTGCCAGAATCAGCCGAAGTGAACGCCAAAGGCTGCGATACGAAATACGTCCCCTGGCGAATCTGCACGACAATCGTTTGCGTGCGGCCATTCGGATTCTGCAGTATTCCCTGCACCGCACTCTGAGCCTTCGCGACGGTAGCAAAGGGCCCATCGGTGTTTCCGCTGTTAGGCGCGGCAAGTGTACCGGACCACGAGTCGTTTCCATCAGTCGCTACGTAGAAATCCGCTCCCGTGTTCCCGCCCTGGCTTCCACCGCCGGTGCCGCCCCCTCCGCCCGTGCCGCCGCTTCCGCCTCCAGTTCCGGCGCTATTGCCCGAGGAGCCGGAGAATCCGCTGCAGCCATTCGCAAGCAGCAGTGTAAGAACAACGGCAAACAACGCGAGAATCGCAAGCGGGCGCAGCTTCCGCATCAAGCCTTCTCCTTGCAGATAGGCAGTCGATCAAAGAGTAGGCCGAATGGCAAGCCAAGTCACGATTACTAGGGGACATGCAGTCCTTCAGGATTGGCGCATGGTCCGATGGCTCAACGAGGACCGATGTACGGCTCCCGCTGCAAGAAAGCGAACAAATGACGAATCATGTGGTGCAAAGGGAGCGCTGGTTTGCGCGAAGGCAGGACAGGACAATCAAGCAGAAAACGGGAAGGAGAAAATACGAGGAATGGCCCGCGTCAGATGCAGCCAGAAACCGGCTCGCTGAGATGGGAACTCAGTTTCTCGGCGACAAGATTCACGGTGGGCTCGAGAAACATCGATGGATGATCTCCAGGAATGGTGTGGAATTCAATTCCGCCACCAACCAGATCCTTCCATCCCAGTTCGAAATCAAAATAAGGCCCTTTTGGCCATTCGCTCGACTGGAACAGAACGATTTTCCCCGAATAAGGTTGTGGTTCGTAACGGCTGAAAGCCGGGTGGATGATCGAATCGGTATTTCGTAAACGCTCTTCGCCGGAATGGTCGGATGTGAGCCGCCACGCGACCCGCTCAATCTTTCGTCTCGCCTCGTCCAACCGATCCAGTAGATACGCGGAAGTCTCGCTCGCATCCAGCTTGAGCAGATTCGAAAGATGATACTTGACCCGCGAGGTATACCGTCCGTCTTTGAAAGGATTCTTGTAATAAGCCTGGTTATGCGCATCGAGCATAGCCAAAAGCGCAACCTCTTCGCGATCCCGCACCAACTGTTGCGCGATCTCGTAGGCAATCACCGCGTTCACGCACAACCCGGCAATATAGTACGGGCCTTTTGGCTGCACTTCGCGCATCACCCGGATAAGCAACGCAGCAATATCCTCAAACCGGTAGGGCACAGGCAATCGGCTGCCATCTGTGAAGGGCAGGTCAAGCCCGAGAAATGGCCGATCCCCAGCCAGCCTCTGCGCCAACAAACGAAACCGCGGACCGCCCCTTACCCAGAACAAAGGTGCTTGCGATCCATGGGGCTGGATGGTAACAATCGCCCGTTCCCGCAAAGTTTGCCCCGCGGTCAGCAACGACTCCGCCATTTGTTCGACGGTTGGTGATTGAAACACGAATGCAAGCGACAGCGATCTGCCAAATTCCTTTTCGATACGCGCCAGCAGCCGCGCCGCCAGCAGCGAGTGCCCACCCAGTTCGAAGAAGTCCTGCCGAATATCCGCACTCGTGGTCCCCAGCACCTTCTGCCAAATCGCAAGCAGCCGTTTCTCCACGTCGTTTCGGGGGGCAAGCGCCTCGTACGCTGAGATCTCCGAGCCGTTGCCATTTGCCGTTAGTGCCTGCCGATCCACTTTACCGTTAGGCGTGCGCGGAAGACTTTTCAGGAAGTGAACCGCCGTCGGCACCATGTACGCAGGCAGGCGATTCTTTAACAACGCCCGCAACTCCTGGCTCGACGTCGCATGTTCGGCATGAGCCGTCACATAGGCGACCAGCTTGGGATCGCCTGAACCGTTGCGCTCTGCAACCACAACCGCCTCCCGCACATCCGGATAACTGGTCAGGGCCGTCTCGATCTCCGCGAGCTCAATTCGCAGGCCGCGAATCTTTATCTGCTGATCCACCCTCCCAAGAAATTCAAGATTGCCATCGGCAAGGTACCTGACCGAATCTCCTGCGCGATAAAGTCTTTGTCTTTGCCCCGATTCCTGTAGAAGAGGATTCGGGATGAAACTCGCCTGGGTAAGTTCGGGACGATTCCGATATCCGCGCGCCACGCCCTCGCCGCCAATGTACAACTCTCCCGGCACTCCGATCGGCACCGGCTGCAGGTTCGGGTCCAGCACAAAGAACTGCGTGTTGGCGATCGGTCGCCCAATGGGCACTGCTTCCACGGATCCTGGCTCGCATTCATACACGCTGCTCCACACCGTCGCTTCTGTGGGACCGTATTCGTTGAACAACGAGGCGTGCGGCAAAATGCGGTAATGGCTGTCCACCAACGACCGTGAGCAAGCCTCGCCTGCAACCATCACACAGCGCAGC
The DNA here is from genome assembly GCA_050015215.1 of Candidatus Sulfotelmatobacter sp. Lineage (GTDB taxonomy): Bacteria > Acidobacteriota > Terriglobia > Terriglobales > Acidobacteriaceae > Sulfotelmatobacter. Next base: position 22,608 of record JBEKBW010000037.1, on the reverse strand, counting down.
GAAGCCAGCTTCGAAGCCGGTGCATGCTCGAGCAAATCTCCATACAGGCTCGGAAACGTAAGGACGTGGGAGATGCGATTCTCCGCGATCAAGCCCGCAAGTTCCTCTGCCGCCCAATGAAAACCATCGGCCGGAGGAACGACTAGCGTTCCGCCCGTCGTGAGCGTGTGAAAAATTCCGGCGATTGAGCTGTCGAATCCGAAAGACGAAAGCAGAAGAAAGCTTCCCACCGGGTCACGATAGTAATCCAATCGCGCGCCGTTGGAGTGCGCCAGGTTGCGGTGAGTAATCTGGACTCCCTTGGGTCCACCAGTAGATCCCGATGTATAGATGATGTATGCCAGATTGTCGGAATTCGCTTTCGCTCCCAGTTCTCCGGGTCGCGCTTGCGAACCTTGCCATTCGCTCGAATCCAGCAAGACCGTCTGCACTCCTGCAAACGGGCGGCTGGCAAACAAAGTTCTTGCTAGTTCAGAACTCGTAAGCAGCACATCCGCGCCACAATCGGCGACCATGAATTTGATTCGCTCTCGCGGATAGGCCGGATCGATCGGAACATACGCTCCGCCCGCCTTCAAAATGCCGAAGATGCCCACAATCATCTCTACTGAGCGCTCCACGCACAGCGCCACAGGCACATCAGGACCAACACCAAGCCCGCGCAGATAATCTGCAAGCTGATCCACGCGGTAGGTCAGTTCGGCATAAGTCAGCTGCACTCCACCGCACGTCACCGCGACAGCTCCGGGCGTCTTCATCGCCTGCGCCCCAAGAAGCTCGTGGACAAGCCGCGGCTCATAGAGCTGAGCTGTATTGTTGCACTCGATGAGGAGCCGGTGACGTTCCTCTTGCGTAAGCAACGGCAGCTTGCTTATCTTCTCACCGGGTTCCGCGACAATCGACTCCAACAGAGTCTGCCAATGGCCAGCCATGCGCTCAATCGCGTCGGCGTCGAAAAGATCCGTATTGTAAATAAACCGGCACAGCAGTCCGTCCGGACGATCATCCGCGACTAGGCACAACTCAAACTTCGTCGTCCCCGTCTCAACGTCAATACACGTCACGTCCCAACCCGGCTCCGCCACAGTGCTGGGCGGCTCAAGCGAGAACAGCACCTGGAACAGTGGATTTCGCTTCAAATCGCGCTGTGGCTGCAGCTTCGCGACCAGTTGATCCAGCGGCGCTTCCTGATTTGACAATGCATCCAGCGTGGTCTGGCGCACACGACCTAGCACTTCGCGGAATGCTGGACTCCCCTCAAGATCGTTGCGCAGCACGATCGTGTTCAGAAAATATCCCAGCAACTTTTCGCTGCCGGGATGATTGCGCCCGGCCGTGTTGCTGCCGACTAGAATTTCATCCTGGCCGCTATAACGCTGAAGCAGTACGTTGAAGGCCGCCAGCAAAGTCATGTACAGAGTTGCGCCTTCCTGCTGGCTGAGTTGACGCAATGACTCGCTCAACCCAGCAGGCAGGCTGAGCGATCGCATGGCGCCGCGAAAACTCGGCATCCCCGACCGGCTTCGCGAGATTGGCAATTGAAGGCTCGGCAAATCGCCCGCCAGTTGGCGCTTCCAATATTCCATCCGCGCCGCCAGCGCATCGGCGCCCCCCGACTCCTTTTGCCAAATAGCGTAGTCCGCAAACTGATACGGCAACGCGGGCAATGGCGAAGGCTTGCTTTTTGAAAACGCCGCATAGATAGCCACCAGCTCGGGAAGAAAAACGCGATAGCCGGAGAACCCATCGAAGATCAAATGATGCAGAGTAACAAACAGACGGTATTCTTCGTCTGCGAGGCGAACCAGTTTTGCCCGCAGCAGCGGACTCCTCGCCAAGTCGAATGGCAGGTGAGCATCTTTAGAGGCGACGCGCGTAGCTTCGCTCTCCCGCTCCCGCAAAGACAATTGACGCAGATCGATTACAGGCAGCTTGATCTCAAACGGTGCGCCGACCTTCTGCACCGGCTCGCCATCGATCACAGGGAACGTGGTTCTCCATGCTTCGTGGCGGCGGACGATTTCGCTGAAGCTGCGTTCCAGCGCCGAAACGTCCAAGGGCCCGTGGCGGCGAATCGTAAGTGGCTCGTTGTAGAGAGATGTCTCCGGAGCAAGCTGCGCGTGCAGCCAAAGCTGCCGCTGCGCGAAGGTCAGCGGCGCGACAGAACTTTCCCGCCGGGTCGGAGCGGCAGAAGGCTTAGCCGGAGCGCTCTCCGGCCGCGTCTGCAGATACGCCTCCAGCAGTTCCTTTCGCTTCGCTTCTGTGAGCACAGTCGACATACTAGGAATATTTCAGCCGCAATTTCGGAAGCTCAACTTCGCAAGCAACTCGGACCCATTACACAGGCAGGGTTTCAGCCGCAACCACCTCGGCAGTTCTGTTAGTCGTTCCCATCGCGAAGTTGTAAACGCTCTCCAGCATCTCGATGTTCCGCGCCGCCGTATATTTTTTCTCGAACTCCAGCCTCGCGTTCCGCCCCATAGCGTCCATCTCCTGCGGATGCTGCCACGCCCATTGCAATTTATCCGCTATATCCTGAACATTTCCCGCCTCAAAATGAAGGCCGTTTTTTCCGTCAACAACAATTTCCTGCATGGATCCCAGACGGGAACAGATAACCGGAATGCCGCACGCGAAAGCCTCGGCAATCGTGACCGGAAAGCCTTCGTACCACTCGCTGGGGAAAACCAGAAACCGCGCACCCTTCATTGCCGCCAGTGTATCGGGACGTGAGAGCCGCCCAACGTAGGTGACCGACGGCGTGTTCCCATTCTTCAAAGCCGTTTCAATTTCCCCGCGGCAGGGCCCATCGCCTGCTATCCGCAGAGGAATTTCACGCGGCACATGCTCCCACGCTTTCACCAGCGAGAGCACACCCTTAGCCTGCACCAGCCTCCCTACGAAGAGAGCGTAACCACCATCTACCTGCCCAGCAGTCCTCCCCGCACCCGTCCATTTCGAACCCGGATCGGGTAAAACAAAGTTGGGCTTCACACGAATTCGCTCTGCCGGTAGGCCACCGTCGATCATTTTCTGCCGGGCAAACTCCGTCAGCGCCACATAGCAATCGACCATCGTGCTCCATGTGTTCAGCCGGCGATGCACTCCCACCATCGAAGTCAGCGCTGCGGTTCCCAGCTTCGATCCCTGATAGCAGCCGTAGCGCACACCGCGCAGCAGGCCGTGATGCAGGCACTCCTCGCAAACCTTGCCATCGCGATAAAACTCAGCATTCGAACACAGCAGCCGGTAGTTGTGCAGCGTCTGCACCACCGGCACTCCTTCGCGGCGGCAAGCGTAGTAAACCGACGGCGAGATCAGAGGAAAGAAATTATGAATATGCACCACATCCGGACGGGACTCTCTCAGCCTCTGCCGGAACTCGCGATACCAGCGCCGCGACCAGATGCAATCCATCGCCACGCCGAGCTTTTTGACGATGCCATCCGGATAAGTGGTCTGCTCCTCGATCTGCGTGACTTCGTGTCCGTACTCTCGGAGCAGGCGCGCTTCCGATTCAAATACCTGATCCTCGCCGCCAGGCTGCACGTAGCGATTGTGGACCGAGATGATTTTCAGAGGGTGCATATCAATACGCGCTTTCTTCCACCGGCAGAGGCATCTCGAACAACGGCTCAGGCGTTGTCAGCGTAGAAACTTTGCGGCCCAGCATGATAAAGGCGACGACTACATAAAGAACATTGGCCAGCACCATGCTCCAGATCACACCGCGCAGGCCGAAGTAGCGTGTAGCTGGGATGCCGAAAACCAGCGCGACCACACTGGCCGCCCCGTTGGCGAAGAATAAAGATCGCGGCGACTCCATCGCGCGCAATAGAATTGCCGGCCCCAAAGCCGCACTCCAAACGATGGTTTCGGCAGCGAAAAGGGGAAGCAGAGAGGACGCGTCCAGATACTTTCCTGCATAAAGCACTCGGAATAACGGCCCCTTCAGCGGAATCAATACCGACCAGTAAATCAATCCTCCGGCGACAAAAAGCCCGGTCAGTTTTAAGGTCAAAGCAGAAGCGCCGCGTTTACCTTGCGTACTTTGCACTCGCGCAGCCAGCGGCAAAAAAAGCATGGAAAGCGCGGCATACGTCTGCAAGACAGGGCCGCCCAGATTCATCAGGGCGCGTAACTCGCCAGCTACCGCTAGTCCAGAAAATTTGCTGACCAATGGGATATACACATAGGTCGGAATCCAGCCCACGACACAGGTAGCCAGCGCCCACTTGCCATATTCCCAATGCTTGCCCCAAGTGGTCTTGAGCGTCACCCGCTCGCTTGCAGGTTCCAGCTTCGCATTCAACTGGAACACCATGATCACGCCGCCAACCAACGCAGCCACCGCCATCACCAGGTAGGCGGTAAACGCGGACAGCAAGCCCAGTTTGTAAACCAGAAACGACCCGCCCACCACAAACGCACAATAGAAAGCTGAGCCAAACGCGGCCGGCCCAGGAGATAGCTTGAGATAAAAACTGCGGCGTCCCAGGGCGTGAATCAGAATGAACGGGGCCGCTATCGTCATCCCCGCGAAGGCCATCGCAGAGATCGGAGAGTGCCACCACACCCGCGCAGCCACAGCCGTTCCGCCCAGCGCCAGGCAAATGATCAGAGACAGTCCCCAATGCAGCCACAGGTTCGACTGCAAATATCCGCGAAGATTATTGGGGTACGCGGTGCCCGAGAAAACCGAAAGCGGCTCCAGTACGAGCGCCTGATACAAGAACGTTACTAAAATGAAAATGCTGAAAGCCAGCGCGTAGGCGCCGTATTGCTCTGGCGCCATCCAGCGAGCCAGCAGAACTCCCAACAGAAAATTCGAACCGGAAAAAAGACCGTAATCGAGTATCGCCAAGCCGCCCTTGGTGACCCAAGGAATAAATTTCTTAAAGATAAAGTCGCGGCTGAACGGAGAAATCCGTTCCGAGTTCTCGGCTGCATCAAGGAACGAATCCTTTTTTGGCTTGCTGGATTGAACTACCGGCACGAACGATCTCCTATTCCCGGACACTCTTGCTTCGTTGCAACCAGCCGGAAATTGCTTACAAACGTTATTTGTATTCGCATCAACCGGATCTCATCGAATGCACCGGCGCGTGCGATTCCGTCGCTTCAGATTGCGCCTTTTCCAGTCGCGCACGAATCTGAGTCGCCAAGCCTCTCACCTGCGGCTCATTCAAAATATTTCCGTGATCTCCATCGACTTCGTGAATCTCGATTCCCCCATCAGCGTATTTTCGCCAACCGCCCTGCGGATCGTCCAGGCCCCGCAGCGCCTTTTCGCTCGCCCGAAAAATCACCACGCGCCCGTCATAGAGTTTGGGTTGATATCGGAGCTCCGCCGCCGCGCAAGCCTCGCGAACTGCCTTAATTGCCGGCGGAAGATAAAGAGCTACAATCCTTCGCTTGATTCCCCGCCCGTAGCGCACCGTCCTTTTCTTGACATAGGCCCACTTCTGTTCGTTCGATAGCTCCAAGAATCTGCCCAATAGGAATCCACTAAGCAAAGACTGGCTCTCTTTAGGTCCCGGAAGATAAGTGTCCACCAGCGTCAGCAACGCAATCTCTTCCCCGTCCGCCCGCAGCCGCCGAGCCATTTCCAGCGCCACCAATCCGCCAAACGAATATCCGCCAAGAAAATAAGGCCCGCGAGACTGGGCTGCGCGCATATGTTCCACGTACAAGTCGGCCATTTCCTCCACGTGCCACAGGCATGGCAACCTGCCATCCATGCCCTGCGCCTGGAAACAGTAGAAAGGCTGGTCAGGCACCATGTGCTTGGCCAGTTCGTGAAAGCGCATTACAGTGCCGCCGAGTCCGTGGACAAAGAAAAAAGTCGGCTTTGATCCAGCCGTTTGCAGAGGAACCAGCGGCGACCACGGCGGATTTTCGTCTTTCAGAAGCGCGACCAGGCTCTCCACCGTCGGGGCCTGGATTAATGCAGTGATTGTCAGCTTCTTGCCAAATTGCTTTTCGATGCGCCGTGTCAGCCGCACTGCCAGCAGCGAGTGCCCGCCCAGTTCAAAAAAATTATCCCTGACGCCAATCGGGCGCTTGCCCAGCACTTGCTCCCAAATGCTCACCATGCTCGCTTCAGATTCATTGCGCGGCGCGACAAAGTCTTCGGATTCTTCCGCATCAGTTACCTCAGGCTCGGGCAAGGCCCGCCGATCTACTTTGCCATTGGGAGTAAGCGGAAGAGACTTCAGGAAAACAAAGTCCGCCGGCATCATGTAATCAGGAAGCGAGTCCTTCACGTGTCGCCGCAAATCGGCGGCATTCCCGCTAGCGGGCAAGGCCACAACATACGCAGCGAGCCGTTTTCCTCCATTCACTTCCCTCGCGGTAACCACCGCCTGTGCAACTCCGGGATGTTTCTCCAGCACCGCCTCGATCTCGCCGAGTTCAATCCGAAAACCACGAATCTTCACCTGAAAATCAATTCGGCCCTGAAACTCAATGCTTCCATCGGGCAGGTAACGCACGATGTCGCCGGTTTTATACAAACGGGCATTAGCATCCTGGCTGAATGGATCGGTAATAAACTTCGTCGCCGTCAGTTCGGGTTGATTCAAGTATCCGCGCGCCACTCCCGCCCCGCCGATGTGCAACTCACCCGCTTCTCCGACAGCCACGGGCTGCAACTGCGAATCGAGGACATAAAGCTGAACATTCGCAATCGGACGGCCAATGGGAAGGTTTTCTGGAAGCGGCCGCGAAGGATCGGGCTCATACGCGCTGGCAATCACGCTGCCCTCGGTTGGCCCATAGGTATTCACCCAGCGAACGCACGCTCCTCCCGCCTTCAGCCACGCGGCGTACGCCGAAGCCGAAGCCTTTTCTCCGCCGACAATTACCAATCTCAAACTTTCCGGCAACCGCTCCTGCGACTCCGCCAATCCGTGCACCAACTCGTGCCAGTATGCCGTCGGCAGATCGAGCGACGTGATGCGCCGCTGCTCGATCCAGCGCAGAAAATCGATTGCATCCAGCGACATGTCGTCGCTGCGCAGAACCACGGCCCCTCCCGCAAACCAGGTCGGAAATATTTCTTCGATCGCAATATCGAAGCTGATCGAGGCAAATTGCAGCATGCGATCGCTGCCGTGCAAACCATAAAGATCGATTGATGCGACTCCGTGGTTCACTAACCCACGATGCGTCAGCATCACACCCTTCGGCTTCCCGGTGGAACCTGACGTATAAATAATGTAAGCGAGATCTTCCGCCGTGGCTCCGGCGGGCAGATTCTCTGAACTCTGACCGGAGAGAATCTTCCAATCCGCATCGAGATACAACGCCTCAGCTTTTCCGCCCGCTAATTCTGAATGCAACCCGTGCTTCGTGATGAGCACAGGTGCCTGCAAATCCTGCAAAATATACGCCAGCCGGTCCTTGGGATAATCGGGGTCAAGCGGCACACAAGCCCCGCCGGCCTTCAAGACGGCCAGCAGCGCCACAGGCAATTCCAGCGACCGCTTCAAACAAACCGCAACCGGAACATCCCGGCTGACTCCTTTTACCCGCAGCACCCGCGCCAACTGATTTGCGCGCGCGTTCAGTTCTCCATAGCTCAGCTTGCGTGATTCATGCTCCACAGCAAACGCGGAAGCATTTCGCGCCGCCTGCGCCTCCACCAACTCATGCACGCACTTGTCGGCAGGATACGGTCTAGCCGTGTCGTTCCATTCCACCAGAATGCGGTGAAGTTCCGTTGCCGTCATGCGCGTTTCAGTGGAAGTTTCCGGGTGACTCATTGCACGTTCTCGCCGGCAAAGCGAACCTTCAGAGAATTTAATCCGCGTAAGCCCAGATTGGTTCGCCACACCAAATTCTGAGGCTCCAACTGAATATTCTCAAATCGCCGCAACAACGTCGCGAACGCGATCTGCCCTTCCATCCGAGCCAGCGGCGCACCAAAACAAAAATGCGCAGCATATCCGAAAGCCAGATGTCGATTGTCCGAACGAGCGATGTCAAAACGATCCGGCTCTGGAAACCTTTCTGGATCACGATTCGCCGCCGCCATCACCGCAATTACCGCCTGCCGCTTGCGGATCTGTTTACCGCCCAACGTCCGATCATCCGGAGCCAGCCGCGCCGTATGCTGGCTGGGACTTTCAAATCGCAACATCTCTTCCACGGCAGATGCCGTCAGCGACGGCTCGTCACGCAATCTCTTCATCTGTTCCGGATGGCGCAATAACGTGAGCACGCCGTTCCCGATCAAATTTGTGGTCGTCTCCTGCCCGCCCACCATGGTGATGATCGCATTCGCCATCACCTCTTCATCGGTCAGTCGATCTCCGTTTACCTCTGCCGTCAACAGCGAGGTGATCAGCCCTTCGCGCGGATGCGTCTTAATCTCACGCACCGCTTCGCGAAAATACGTCGTCATTTCCTCGACTGTTTGCAGCATGCGGCTGACGTGATCGGGATTGTGCTGGAAATTTCCCAGCATCTCCGCAAAGTTCGCCGACCAGGCTTTCAACCGATGTCGATCTTCCACCGGAAGGCCCAACATCTCGGCCGTGACAATCGCCGGCAGCGGCTCAGCCAAATCGGCTATCACGTCCATTGCGCCACGCGCTTGCGCAGCATCAAGCAGACGCTCGACGATCTCCTGAATATGTGCCCGCATAGTTTCAATGCGCGCGGGCGTGAATGCCTGGGAAGCCAGTCCGCGCAAGCGGGTGTGCGCAGATGCATCCATGAAGAGCATCTGCTTAACCATCAACTGCGCCAAAGGCGCAAGCTGCGCCAGTCCCATGGAGGCAAGCTGGTCAGGCGTGGGCGTGCGGTCGGCGGCGTAGGTGTGAAGAACTTCGAGAACGTCGGTGTAGCGGGTCACGACCCAGGCGTGCAAAAACGGATCCCAATGCACGGGGTCTTCGCTGCGCAGGCGGTGAAAGAGCGGATAAGGATTGGCAAGAACGGCAGGATCGAGCAGGTGATACAGGCTGAGCGCCGCGTCGTTCTTCCCGGCGCGAGCAACGGTTTCGGCTTCTAACGCCACTACCGTTTCCCCTCGAGCGCGAACTGCGAAAGGGCGCGCTGCTCCTCCTCGCTCATGGCTTCGACTTTGGCGAGTATGAGCTTTTCTACTTCCAGCGACATTTCTTCGAGCGTGGGATGATCGAACAAACCAAACAGACTGAGTTCAACGCCAAACGACTCGCTGATTTTCGTGATCAGCTGAGTGCCCAGCAAAGAATGGCCGCCAAGCAAAAAGAAATTGTCCTTTATGCTAACGCGATCCACATGCAGCAGCGGTCTCAGAATATTGGCCAAACGCTTTTCTACCGATGTCCGCGGTCCTACAAATTTTTGATCGCTGAGGGCATTGGCGGCGGTTGGCGCAGGAAGCGCAGCCAAATCTACTTTGCCACTGGCTGTCAACGGGAAGGCTTCCACACGCAGGAGCGTCGCTGGAACCATGTAATCGGGAAGCTGCTTCAAAAGAGCCTGCTGCAGCTCGCCGGCGGCGACTTCAGCGCCCGGAGCCAGTACAACATAAGCCAGCAAGCGATTTGCGCCGCCACGATCCGATTCTACTGTGACTACGCTAGCCTGCACGCCGGGAAAAGCGTTCATCGCATTGATAATCTCGTTCGGCTCCACGCGATAGCCCCGAATCTTGATCTGGTCGTCCAGCCGTCCGAGAAATTCAATTTCCCCGTTCGGCAGAAAACGGCCACGGTCGCCCGTTCTGTAAAGGCGCTCGGACGAGCCACCGAAAACGTTGCGGACAAACTTCTCCGCCGTGAGCACGGGATTGTTTCTATAGCCGCGAGCCACGCCCGCGCCACCGATGTAAATCTCACCGGCTTGGCCATCGGCGACCGACTGCATCTGCTCGTTGAGAATATAAATTTGCGTGTTGTCGATCGCGCGTCCGATGGTCGGCGGGCAACCGCAATCCGCAACTGAGCCCACCGCTCCGGAGGTCGCCACCACCGTGCCCTCCGTGGGCCCGTAGTTGTTGACCAGCGTAAACGGCAGACCCCCACGAGGTCGCCGGCGCAGCGTATCGGCCCCAGTAAGCAGAATGCGCAAAGCACAGTCAGACGGCCACTGCAGAAGCAGCATCTGCTCCGCCAGCGGAGTCGACAAAAAAGTGATGTTTATCTTCTGAGCGATCAGCCAGTCCCGTATCGCCTGCGGGTTGCTGCGAATCGATTCCTCCGGAATATATACGCTGGCGCCAGCCGCCAGATACGGCCACAACTCCCAGACTGCGGCGTCAAAGCCGACCACCGCCTGCGCGCTGGCGCGATCGACATTCGTCACGTGAAACGCGCGGATATGCCAATCAACTAGATTCCGTAGGCCACCATGCGTTGCCTCGACGCCCTTCGGTTGTCCGGTCGAACCCGACGTGTAAATCACATAAGCCAGACTCGTATCGGCGACCGTTGCCGAAGGGCAACTCGTGGGATAACCCGCCAGAGTGGAAAATAAGCCATCCAGATCCACCACGCTCCACGTATGCTTCGGCAGCCGCTCGGCAATCTCTCCGCGGCTCAGCACCAGCGAAACGCCAGCGTCCGTCAACATATAGCGCAGACGTTCTGCGGGCAGTGAAGGATCGAGCGGCAAGTAAGCTCCGCCGGCTTTGAGCACAGCTAGCGCGCCAGTCACCGACGCAACAGACCGCTCAAGATGCAACCCCACAACCTGCTCCAGTCCCATGCCTTGGGCTTTCAGGTAGTGGGCAAGCTGGTTGGCGCGGCGATCCAACTCCGCGTACGTCAAGGCCTCGGAGCCAGAAACAATCGCGATCGCCTCTGGTCTGGCTTGCGCCTGTTGGGCTACCAATTGCGGGACGCAGATCCACTGCTCGCTCGCAGTGGGGGCTCCTGCACGAGTCTCATTGTCCTGATTGGTTTCTATTTTCACAGCACACTCTCGTCGGCAAGCTAGAATCACAGGGGCTCAGGGCCAGCGCAGCGTTTCTGCGCGGTCCAGCGTGCAGAAGTCAACTTGACTTCATTTAATGCAGCGCGGAGGCTGGGGGAGCCGCCTGTCCTCGCCAAACGAACCGGGATCAGGGTTTCGGTTACGTTACTTTTTCTTGCTCAGCACTAATTGTTCAATCGAATTTACACTCTGCAAAGTTTCCGCGTTGATCTCCTCGTCGCTCACGCGGACGTGAAGTTCCTCCTCCAGGAAGGACACAATCCGGAAGATTCCCAGCGAATCTACGACGCCGCTCTCCATCAGATTTTCGTCGTCGGTAAACGACGTAATGCCCTTGGCGTGCGCAAGATTTTCCATGATGAACTCGCGAATCTGATCTTTCAGTGTGGAAGACTGAGTCGCGGGCGTTTGGTTTACGGTTGACATTGCAAAAATTCCTCCTGGATGTCTTTCATTGCGAATTAGAAACCGGTTACTGCGAAACTGCTTCCGTCGCGGTCTGTTGCGCCGCACGAATGCTTTCCTGCGTGAGTTGCACGCGATCCACCTTCCCGGTTGAAGTCTTGGGCAGGCTAATTCGAAACTCAATCGATTCCGGAATCATATACTTGGGGATTTTTGCACCACAATGCTGCTGCAACTCTGCGGCCTTCAGATCGATCCCGTCATGCGGAGCAATCACGGCGATGATGCGGTTGCTGACAATATCGTCAGGAATCGCGATCGCGACCGCTTCCTTGACCGCGTCGTGACTGAGCAGTGCGCTCTCGATCTCGCCGAGCTCAATTCGATAGCCACGGCTCTTGATCATGCTGTCGCGGCGTCCGAGAAAATAATAGTTCCCGTCTTCCGCCAACTGCACCAGATCGCCGGTGCGATACATCTTCTCTTCGAAATTGCGCTGGAAGCGATTCGGTACAACCATTTTCGCTGTCTTCTCATGATCGGCCCAATATCCGTAAGTCACGGCCGGCCCGCGAACATAAAGCTCTCCAGTTCCACCCGGCTCGGTAACGATTTCATCCTGATCGTTAACCGCGAAAACTTCTGTGTTCTCGCAGGCAATACCGATGGGCAGCTTATCCATGCTGGCGAGTCGATCGCGCTCGACTTTGTAATACGTGCATACGTTGGTTTCGGTCGGCCCATACAGGTTCTGCAATTCAACATGCGGCAGCGTGGCGGCAAGTTGCTGCAGGTACTTCATCGGGAAAACCTCGCCCGCAAAAAGAATCAGGCGCAGGCGAGCAAGCCTTTCAGCGCTCAAATTCGCGTGCAACAAGAGCAAAGTCAGCGCAGACGGAACCGAATACCAAACTGTGATCCCCTGCGTTTCAATGAAGCTAGCCAGCTTCGATGGAAACAGCGCCAGGTCTTCCGTGATCAGATATACCGTGGCCCCAGCTTCAAGCGTGTTATAGACGTCGAATACCGACAGATCGAAATGCAACGGCGCGTGGTTCGACAAGCGATCTTCGCTGGTGATTTTAAAGATCTCGGCGCACCATTCCACGAACGTCAACGCGTTTTGATGCGTCAGCATCACGCCCTTCGGCCGCCCCGTCGAACCGGAAGTATAAAGAATGTAGGCGAGGTCGGTTTCGGTAAGGACGACCTTCGGCGCATCCGCGGCCGGAAACTGGCTCAACATCGCCCATGGAACTAGAGAAGCACCGTTGCTCGATTTAGGCGACTCATCGGTCAGCACACAAAATTCCAACGAAGCCAGTGTCGCCTCATCCAGTCCGCGCCGTTTATCTTCCCGCGTAATCAAACCGCGGCAACCGCAATTTCCGATGATGTAGCCAACCCGGTCAGCCGGCGCCTGCGGATCCAGCGGCACATACACGGCCCCTGCCTTCACAATCCCTAGCATCGCGATGACAGATTCCACGCACTTCGGAAAATAGATCCCGATACGATCGCCTTTCTGAATCCCCCGCCCCCGCAGCAAATGCGCAAGCTGGTTCGAGCGCTCATTCAACTCGCGGTAGGTAATGCTCCGTCCGCGCGCCCACACCGCCGCCTTTTCGGGATATCGCTCCGCGCCCTTGGTCAAAAGCTGTTGCAGAATGTATGCCATGTCCGTCCCGTCTTTTGCAAAATCTGTGCTGGATTTTGGGGGCGTGCACTAAATCGTCACAAACCGTGGAATCCGGCGATAATCACTCGCTGCATTTCGGAAGTTCCCGAGTAGATTTTGCCAGCAATCGAATCTCGTAGATCGCGTTCCATCTCGTATTCACTGATGTAGCCGTAGCCGCCGTGAATCTGGATGGCGTCGAGGCAACTTTGCACGCAAGCCTCGCTCACAAATAACTTCGCTATCGAAGCCTCGCGCAGCGCGTGGCGTCCCTGGCTTTTCAACCAAGCCGCTTTATAAATCAGCGCTCGCCCAGCTTCGATCCGCACATCCATATCGGCAATCTTGTTGGCAATCGCCGAATACTTCCCAATCGGCTCGCCGAACTGCCGCCGGTCGCGCGCATACTTTACGCACGTCTCGAGGAGCCGCTGCATCATTCCGATGTGGCTGGCAAGAATGCAGGTCCGCTCCCATTCCATCGAGTGCGTAAAGATCGCCTGCCCGCTGCCTTCCTTGCCAAGTATGTTCTCCGCCGGAACTTCGCAATCTACCAGTGCTACCTCTCCCGTAGGCGAGGTGCGGATTCCCATCTTGTGCAGCTTCTTCCCGACTTCCAATCCCGGCGTGCCCTTTTCGATCAGGAAAGCCGTAACGCCGTTCGCGCCTTTCGAGAAATCCACGTTCGCGAAAACGATAAAAAGATCGGCGTGAGTGGTATTGGTAATGAAAGTTTTGCTGCCGTTGAGAATATATCGGTCGCCCTTGTGCTCCGCTCGCGTCTTCAAGCTGTAAGCATCCGAACCCGAACCGGGCTCGGTCATGCAGTGCAGCCCGATGTATTCCCCGCTCGCCAGCTTCGGCAGATACTTGCGCTTCTGCTCCTCCGTACCAAACCCCATCAGCGGGAGTTCGGAAGTCCACATGTGCGCATTCAGCGAGAACAGGAAGCCGTTGTCTTTGCACCCGTAACCGAGAGCCTCCAGCGCGCAAACTGTCGTGAGTGTATCGGCGCCTGCCCCGCCGTATTCCACGGGAACGGGTAATCCAAGAAGCCCGAACTCTCCGCACTTCTTCCAAAAATGAACCGGAAACTCTTCGTCATGATCCCGCTGGGCGAGATCGTCGTTCAACTCTTCTTTCGCGAACCGAATCACTTCCTTGCGAAACGCCGCCTGCTCTTCACTCCAGGAAAAATCCAATGTTCTTTCTCTCCTTCCCCGCTTGCGCGAGCTTTTGTTTCCCGCTTACGCGTGCGCTTTTGGAGCCGGAGCTTGCTGTTCCGCAGTTGGCATCTTGCTCGCGTTCCCTGAACCGTTATGGTTGCTGCCCTGCCCGTTGGCGGATGTACCGTTAGCTTGTGCGCCGTTGGTTGGCTTCCCGCCATTCTGTCCTGGCTCTCCCGCTCTCCAGGCAAACTTCTTCGGCCGGCCTCCCGGCAATTTAATGCGAGCAGGCACTCCCATGATCGTCGTGTTATCGGGCACATCGGTTATCACCACGCTGTTGGCCACGATCACTACATTGTTTCCAATCTTCGCGTCGCCCACGATTTTGCAGCCGGCGCCGAAATAAACGTTGTCGCCCACGCTGCGGCATCCAGAACCGATCAACGCCCCGGTCGAAAATGTGCAATTCGACCCGATTTTCACCGGAGGAATAAACACGCCATAGGGCGTGTGGATAATCAACCCCGGTCCGATTTCCGCATCGGGGGAAATAAAAATTCCCAGGAACATCTGATTCAACCGCTGCCAAATGAGAGCCGGAATTATCAAAAGCTGCCGCACCACCGGAATACGCACTTTCGACGCCCAATGTGAGTACCGGTAGCAAATGATGGCAGGCGTTTCGATGCGCATCAAAACCCGCAAAAGTCCCCGTTCCAGCTTTCGGTGCCCCATTGCGGCCTCAAAGTCGGCCCGCAAATTGTCAAACATCTTATTAGTCCTTGCCTTTCCTAAATCAACTCACGCACGATCAATTAGACACGACCAATCGACATTAGGGGATAAAAACTGGCTAGAGCTTTTCGTAAATCGCCTGCGGGATAGGGAACGTCCGCTGATTCAGCACTGCTCCCAGCACATGAACTTTCGCCGCCCGCAGGCCCTGAATCGCCGTTCTCGCAATCTCGCGCCGCGAACTGTTGGCCTTAAGAACCATTACGAGGCCATCCGTGGAAGATCCCAGCACTGTCGCATCGTTGCTGGCGCTCAGGGAAGGCGTATCGATCAGAACGTAGTCGAATTCCGCCTTCAGTTCACTCATCCGGAAACGCATCCGGTCGGAGCTCAATAAGTTCTGCGCGTCTCCGTTCTCTGA
The DNA here is from genome assembly GCA_050015215.1 of Candidatus Sulfotelmatobacter sp. Lineage (GTDB taxonomy): Bacteria > Acidobacteriota > Terriglobia > Terriglobales > Acidobacteriaceae > Sulfotelmatobacter. The sequence goes on along the minus strand of JBEKBW010000037.1, from coordinate 7,271 downwards.
ACCCGACGTGAGAAGCCATAATCTGGGACACGACAACGCTTTGGCAAACGTTCGGATCGGCTCTCGCTCCCGCAACGCATCGGTAAGACCGTGATGATTTTCCACGGCAAACTGCTCGTTCAGTCCCGGGTTGCGGAAATTGGCATCCACTAAACAAACCGACCCCGAAACTTGACTGGCCAGGACTTCGGCAACTCGGGCGCACACCCAGCTGCAACCGTTCCCCGACTCCGCGCCTGAAAACACCACCGTGCGCGGCGACTCACTTCCCGGCAACAGAAATACGCGCTGCACCAGCTTTGAAATTTCCTCGAGCTCGGGCCCTTCGATCTTCAGCCGCGATCCCTCCCGCACTATGTCTTCAAGGGGCTCCATCGGCATCGGCGGCATCTGCTCAAGACCGCGAATCGGTTCTTCAGCCGTGGTGGTGGCATAAAGGGATTGCTCCCTGCCAATCTTTTGCAACAGTTCGAAATTACGACTCATGAATAGTTTCCTCGCTGGCTGCGCTCGTAGCGCCGCCGTCCCGGCAGGCGTCGCGCCTGCCGACGCATTCGTCTTCACTCTTCCTCGGTCGGTTCAGCTAATCTTCGCCTGGAGTTCCGCCGCCAGCAATCGCCAGCCCTGGCCCATCCCAATTAGCTACAGTATCCGCCATCTTTGGGCGTTTGGGAACACCAGAAATATCCCGGCTGCGGGTGATGTTATGCTGCCGGATCTTGTACAGCAGCCCGCGGTAGCTGATACTGAGTAATTGCGCGGCACGCTTCCGGTTCCAGCCCGTCTGCTCCAGCGCCTGACTGATGGCTTGCATCTCAGTTTCGGCGCGCAGGCTGCGTAACGTTACCCTGGTTCCCCCCGGCGCAAAGTCATGCCTGGCCACCGGGGTAGACCCCACTGTCTCCGCGCTGGCAGGCGTTTCGCTCACTAGGTTGCTATTCTTCATTTCTAATTGATCCATAATTTTTGCCTCACACAGTTCACCGACGTCTCGTGTCTGGATTACGCTCGGTGAAGACGTTCAGTGAGCATGGAACCACCGGGGAGGCGTTCCATTTGCCTGGCTCACTGGCTTTGGGGAGAAAACTTGCCATCTCTGCCGCATGGAGGATGCGGCAGCGTTCAAACCGCTTCGACCTCGTAGCCTTGCAGACGAATTGACAGCGATCGCTGAATGAGTTCCACAGAAATCACCAGCATGCGATCGGCATCCTGCCGCACTAGAATTCCTTCCGTTCCGTTCAACGCCCCACCGCGAATTCGCACGCGCTGGCCGGCTTTCAGGAAAGGATAGTTCTCGAAGGGGATTTTGTTTACGAGCAAAGTTTGGATATGCTCGATCTGCTTATCGGGGATGGCAATGCCGTGGCCGGAGGTGCCCACGAAATTGACCACGCCTTCCGTGCGCAAGACTCGAAGCCGTTCTTGCGGCCCATACGCCAACTGAACAAAGGCATAGCCCGGAAACAGGGGGAATTCCACCAACTTCTGGCGGTCGCTCCACTCGCGCAATTCAGTCGAAAGCGGCAGAAACGTTACAAAGCCCTGGCTCTTCAACTGTTGCGCAACCATCTTTTCGTGCCGCGAGCGCGTCTGGACGGCATACCAATTCACCGTCTGCGGCGACGGAGCAGCTTCAACCCCGACGTATTGCGAAATTTGAATGCCGCTCGTAGCTCCGCCCTCTCAGTCACAAAATGTGACCCCACCGACAAACCTCAACCCCTGCCCGCCGGACCCGAATAAAGCTCCGCCGTCCATAGCCATGTCAGGGCTACAGGGCCAGACACGACGCTTCACGCCGTCGTAATTGAATTGGGGGGAGTTACAGCCTAAAATTCCGCATGTGTCGCGGTTCGGGTTCACCCACGAGGGGTGCCGACCAAATGTAGCTAGAGAGTACGAAACATTGCAATTTACTGCAAGAGGCCGAAAGCCTTAGTTACGAAAGTCTCCATCGGCGATAAAAACGAGAATTCTCAGAATTCTGTATATTCAACCAAGCCACGATGAATATGTTGTATACTATTTATTGTAAACAACTTAATAACCTATTTTTTAAATTCCAATCCCGTGGAATTGCTCTCAGGCTTGCCGGTCCGTACGGATGAAGCGTTCGAGGTTCCGGTCCCAAAATACTGATCATTGACCTCCGTAGTAAAGGGCCCCTGGATCTTCTCCATCAGGCCGTGCAGACGCTGGCTTTGCAACAAGTTATGGATTTCGGCCTTAGCGTCCGCCAGCGTTTCCATCTCCGTCGCATCAAGCTTATAAATGTAGTGCCCTCCAGCATCGCTGACGACTTGCGAAACCTCGCCGGTTTTTAACGAAAAAATCGTGTCGTGCCCGGGAGGCAACCCGTTCCGTCGAAGTTTCCCCATGGTGGCGTTCGGCGGGTTGCTCTTCATTCCCCCCGACTGATAAGCCTCTTTCTGCAGCGCCTCAAATGCTTCCCCCTTCGCGGCCCGGGCACGCAGCGCATTGGCCAATTCCGTCATCTGGTCTTCCGCATTTTTCTCGCGATCCTTCTCAGCCTGGTCGCTCAGTTTCTGGCTCGGCGGCGGCTCCTGCTTCACTCGTGGAATGTAGATCCGCTCCAGGCTGTATTCTCGGAAGTCGTCAGGATGTTTCTCATAGTAATCGGCAATATCTTGATCCGGAACCTTCCCCGCCTCTTCCTGTATCCGGCGTGTCAGTCGCTGGGTCAAGATCTGCATCCTAGCGAATTCGATCGTCTGCTGAAAATATTCTTCTTTGTCCAAGCCTCGCGCTTCCGCCTCGCGCGACATGATCAGCAGCCGCGGATACAGGCTCAGCAGTTGCTTCTTCACGACAGGGGTCAAGCTCGGCTGAATCGCCCGCGCAAGCTTCTCAAATTGCTCCCGCGTGATGACCGTCACGCAGCCAGCTTCGCTAGGTTTCGCCGCACCCTCCGGGCATAGTCCTTTAATAGTAAGCACCGGAGCATTGGACGCCACGGCCGCAGCGGAAGCAGGCGGAGGCACGGGCCGATCGTCGTCGTCATCGGGCTTGCTCGTCGTGTTCTTATCGGGCGGGGTCGCAGTCGGCTTGTCCTGGCCCCAGGCGAGAGCCCCGAATAATAGGCAAATCAGCCAAAGATTCCGCATGATGGGAAACCTCCAGAAAAATCACTATTTGGAAAGGATAACCGCAATGCTAGCACGCGGGCACGTTACTTCCGCTTTTGGGGACTTGCAGGCGAAGCCGGAGTGGCCTCGCGTTTACGCTCGAAAGCTTCGAGTCGTCCATCCACAGTCAGTCCAACAAGATCCATATCGCCCGACCTTCCGAGCCGCGCAGCCGTCAGAAAAGAGAAGGCTTGGGATCCGGTGGCGTTTATCTCCGGAGCGAACGCAAAGGGAGCTTCTTCAAAATGCCCCGCGTGGTTGACGATGAAATGCCATCTCTCCTTATTATCGACGGTCAGCAAATCGTCATACCCATCTGCATTCAAATCGGCGGTCAACCCATGAAACCCGAAAGCGCGATTTGCCGCGTACACCAGCGGCAGCGATTCCTCCTGCTCGAATTTGCCGTCCCCCTGATTGATCAGCACTTCATTTCCGACCGATGACCACAGCACCGCATCGGGCCTTCCATCGTGATTGAAATCCGCGATCTGCCCCCCGACGTAGGCGTACTTCCAAATCTCCTTGCCCGCATCCCAAGTGTGATCTTCGAACTTGCGTGGCCCCTGATTCCGAAACAGAGCCGGAGGCTTGTTATCGCGCAACAGCAATAAATCGATGCGGCCTTTCCCGTTGAAATCGGCAGCCAGCGCCATATGCGTACGTCCAGGATTATCTGCCAGACCCGCAGACTCCGTAATTTCAGCAAACGTTCCGTCGTGTTGGTTGCGATACAACCGGCTACTCGCGCCCGCAAAATCATTAGGGAAGGTGAATGAAGCCTTCACCGGCGGAACGCTGAAATCCGTGTAGATCGTAACCAGCACGTCGAGGTATCCGTCGCCATCTGCATCAAACAGGAGAACGGATGTAGCGAGTTCGCTGGGCTTTCCTTTTAGTCCCGCCTTTGCGGTGATGTCGGTAAAAGCACCACCACCGTCGTTGTGATAAACAGTTACACCGCCTAGTCCTGCTACAAACAGACTGGGATTGCCGGATTTATCGAAATCGCCGAACGCGGCCGAAAGATCAGCGCCGCTTCCCCGTGCCCCCGCCTTCGCTGTTACATCGAGAAACGTACCGTCCGCACGTTGCTGAAACAGATGATTAGCTCCGCCCGGAATCACGACATAAAGATAGGTGCGGCCATCGTGGTCGAAGTCTCCCATCGCAATCGAGCCGCCGATTGCAGGCACTAAAGTGCGGCGCGCGTAATCGAGGGAGTATTCCTGCGCGCGTATAGAAAGAGGAAGCGTTTTTAGCGCGGGAGCCGGTGGCAGTGCAAGATGCAGTTTGGAAGTAATCTCTGTGAAGGTTATCGACGCGGTTTTGTTAGGGGTTGCAGAAGTCTGCTGAGACTGCAACCGCGGCAAGAACAAAGCAAGTCCGAATAGGACGATGAGTAAAGGCGCCCGCTCACGTCTCGACGGGTGCGAAACACTATGCCCTCTGTGGTGAATCTCTCTCAACCGATATCCAGGACGCTGCCTACTCCTTCGACGCCACTCCCACCAGAGCTACTGTCTGCCCTCCACCCGTAGCGTTGTCACTGATCACAATCGTAGCAACCTGTGGGTCGTTTACCAACGAGGCAGTGAAGGTAATGGTGATGACGCAGGAACCTCCCGCCGTCAACGATGTACCGCAGGTGTTCGTTTGCGTGAATTCACTGGCATTCGTACCCGTGACCGTGATGCCGCTGATGTTCAGACTGCCCGGACCCAAGTTGGCCAAAGTCGTGTGCACCGGCGCGCTCACTTTTCCCACGGTTTGCCTGACAATCGCAAAGCAAGGTACAGAAATCGTGGGCACTGGTGTGGTCTGCGCAGCGGGCAGCACACCGTAAACGTCCAATTCATTCTGTGTCGCCAGGTATACCTTTCCATTCGCAATGGTCGGATTTACGAATTTATTGGCGCAACCCGGCTGATCCCTCAAATTCGCAGCCTGCCCGCTGTTGTACAGCGCGAGAGAGACATTCTCAGCGCTATAAGCATAGAGAACTGCGGGCTGCGTGCCCGGCCGCGCCGAAAGAATGTCCTTTCGCTCCACCGCCCAAAGAATGCCGTTAGTCGTGCCATTCGCCGAAATGGACGGCGTACTCCCCACCGGAAACAGGTTCGTCGTTTTATCGACTGGAGCGGACGACACAACACCACTCGTAATGCTGTATTGCTTCAAATAATCCCCGCCACCGTTTTCATTCGTCATTCCCGAGTAGTAAACGTATTGCCCGGTCGTCCCCTTCCAATACGCGGGACTGCTCCAGTATCCGTGCGCCGTTCCCTGTACCGTCTCAATATCTTGATCTGCCGACGGATCGTACTTGCCCATATCGTTGCGGTTGACCAGATAGATGGGAACCGCGTAGACGTTGCCGAACAGATCGCAGGGCGTTCCTCCCTTGCCGGCATGAATAATCTCGTCCGCATAGGTGCCCGACTGCGCAGGAAGAATCAAAGGCCCTCCAGCGCCAAGATCGAGATCGTTCGGTATCAATCGGCAGGCCTGATCCTTCGGCGTAAAGTAATCCAGTACGTTCAAATTGGCGTCCATCTTGAGCAAGGTGTCGCCGTAGTCGACACCGCCCGTGGATACATCGAACGTTCCGTCTCCCGTTGCAAAATAAATATTGCCGGCGGAATCGGCGGCCAACCCGCCTCCCGCCTGCCACACGCCTCCCAAGCTTCCATTGGGAGTCGTATTCACTGCCGCCACTTGCGCCAGCGTAGTCGCGTTGTAGGCCATTACCCAGCCATGTTGTACTCCGGCCCAACCAATGTAAATATTTCCGTTCTGTAGAAGCAGGGCCGTACGCTGCATATCGTGAAGCGGGTCAAAGGTAATCTTTCCTTTAGAATTGCCCAAACCCGTTCCCGATACGACTGCTGCAATTTCAACCGGGCCTCCGAACTTCTCTTCGCCGGTGGTGATGTCCAGGGCGTGAAGCCTTTGCACCGAAGTGCCACTTTCCTGGGTTCGAACCACGAGATAAATCGTGTTGCTCGTAGGCTCGATCACAGGCGTCGAAGTGATTCCGACATCGGGATAAACATTGCAACTGGAATTAGTCGCGACGCAATCAATCGTGGTGATGTTCTTCGCCGGATCGATAAAACTTACCTGCCATAAGACGTTGGGCGTCAGGCCATCGGCGTCGAACGCAAACAAGGTATCGTTCTCTGTCGCAACATAAAGAACATTGTGTGTTCCGAGCTTGGGAATCACAACGTGCGGAACATACAGTGGTTGAGCATAAACCTGGCCATCCACTGGATACGAGAACAGCTTCCCAAAGCCGGAGCTCACGACGGTAGTCGTCAAAACCGTTTCATGCAGGTTTTGGCCGGTGCGGGCAACGTCGTTATGTTGGGTGAGAACGCCAGTGAAGCTCTGGCCTTGCAACGGCGTGACAGGCAATCCACAACAGAGGACAGACAATACGAACAGGGGCCCAGGGATACTTTTAGAGCGCATACACCCTCCCGGGAAACAATCAAACCTATAACTGACCTCGAGGGCCTTCGATATCCCGAGAGGTGCAGTAGTTTCTATTTTTGTTACTTCTTCGTTGCCACCCCGTATAGCGCGATGGATTGCCCTCCACCCAGAGCGTTGTCGCTAATCGCCACACTCGCGACTTGAGGGATGTTCAGCAGTGATGCGGTGAAAGTCACGCTGATCTTGCAGGACGCACCCGTCGCGAGACCGCCTCCACAGGTGTTCGTCAGGGTAAATTCGCTCGAGTTCGCGCCAGTCAGAGCGATGCTGCTAATGGCCAGGTTTCCCGGGCCCAAATTGGTTAGTGTCGTAGTCGAGGCCGGACTGACCTTCCCTACGGTTTGGCCCAGATACGTAAAGCACGGAGTGGTAACGACAGGTTCCGGCGTGGTTTGCGGAATAGGCAAAACTCCGAAAACGTCTAACTCATTCTGCGTTCCGACATAGACTTTTCCGTTTGCTACAGTAGGCGTTTGAAACTTGTTCGCGCAACCACCTTGATCTCTCAATTGTTTGTTCTGCGCGCTGTTATACAGCACCTGCGAAACATTCGCCGCGTTGTAGGCATACAGCACCGCCGGATGCACGCCCGGCAACGCCGAGAGAATGTCTTTCCTTTCG
>JBEKBW010000036.1:0-41270 GCA_050015215.1 Candidatus Sulfotelmatobacter sp. | reverse complement strand
GCCTTCACCGGCCACTCGAAAGGATTGATTGGGCAAACCACCAACACGGGAGTTCGACCGTCCCAGCCCGCCTTGCGCAGCTCGTTGCTGCCATAGTCGGGAGATGCTGGATCGAAGGTCCAGGCAGTATCGGTCCCTAATTCCGTGGGCACGCCTAGCTCGCGTAATACGCCGCGGGATTCTTCGTTGCGTGTGATCACGAACGAATTCTTGCAATAACGGCCGCACATTTTTGCCACCAACGGGTCCATGTGGCCAGCTTCCGCGCCATATCCTACCGAGAGCTTGTTCTGCGCCGCCGCAATTCCCAGCGATCCGATCATCATTGTGGTCAGCGCATTCGCGAATTTGCTCTTGAACATCGAGCCTTCGCAGGCGACTACTCCATCGTGCCGGGGAACTTCGTTGGCGAGAAACGGAGGAAAAATATCCGGCAGGTGAACCTGCTTTGTGCCTTCAAAATATCCGCGCGAGAAATCGAAGTTCTGGCTCATCACACTGAACTCTACGCGCTCGGCGCCGAGGATGTGACGAATCTGCCGCAGCATCTCCTCCACGCGAACGTCGGAGCCCATATTGCGCGTGCCGTTGTAACCGGCGAACAGCAGCTTAAGTTTCTCCCCCGGCCTCCAGCGCTTGCCTGCGCCCAGCATCCATGCGGCTTTGGAGCGCTCAATTGAACTGCTGACCCAGGCTTCTAGAATGAAGTCCATCATGCTGCGGTCCCTCCGGCGGCAGCGGGCCAGGGACGGTAGCTATAAGCAAAATTGCTCTCGGTGCTGAACTTGAGCAGCGGGAAACAATAGTCAGAGAAGGAGACCGGTTTCTTTCCTAATTCCGTGGTCGCCCGTCGATTATCGAAAACGGTGTTCCACACGAGATAGGGCATGAACACCTTCAGCAACGACGCGCCTTTGCCTACCGCGCCTTTGCGATTCGCCAGAAAATTTACCGAGCCTGCGAATGGGCGCTCCGCGGCGGGAACGAAAACCGGAGCGCGTTTGTTCTGCGCGGAAGCCAGGGCTCGAGTGATCTCGCGGAAGGTCTGTGATGAAGTTCCCGACGAAAGGTGATAGGTGTCGAATTCCGTTTGATCTTTCTGATGCAAAGTTGCGATCGCGTCCGCGACGAAGTCGACATTCACGATATCGATTTTGTCCGTAGGGCGAAATGGCAGAGCCGGGAGACCTGCAAGAAACGCGAAGGCTCGCACCATGTCGAATTGTGTAGTCTCGGCATATCGGCTGTCACCCAGAACAATACTCGGCCGGAAAATTGTCTTCGGAGTTTCGGGAAGCAGCACGCGCATCATGTGCTCGCAGAATTTTTTCGTGCGCGCGTAGGGATCGTAATCGGAACGCTCCCACTCGATGGAGCGATCTTCGGTGACGACCTCGTTTTGCCGCTTGCCGGCGACCGCGACCGTGCTCACCTGACTGAAGCGGCGCAGGCCGTGATAATGTTCGGCTTGGCGCGCTAGGGTAAGGACTTCGAGCGTGCCGCGCAGGTTCACATTAAGGCAACTTTTTTCGGATTTTCGATTCAGCGACGCGGCGCAGTGAATTACGGAATCGGTGGTGTGAACCAGTCGGTCGTACTCATCACGGGACAAGCCGAATCCGGGATCGGTTAAGTCGCCGCGGAAGACTCGCACTCGGGTCTGCAGCAACTCGTAGAATTGCGGGAAATCGAAGTGCAATTGCAGTCCTTGCCACAGCCGGCCTTCCGCCTCGGCTACATCCCCGGCGCGTACCAGCACGTTCAGCGCTGCGCCATGGTCGCGCAGCAGGTTCGCCGCGACGTGCGCTCCGATGTATCCTGTCGATCCCGTCAGAAAAATTGCCATTGATAAAGATTCCGTTAGGTGCCCGTTTTGACCGTCTCGCCATTTTGCAGGCTGCGCGGCGGACGCGCCTCCAGCGGCCTACCCTCGATAAGCGGATAAGTCCAGCGCCGCAGCGCCGGAATGTGGACGTTGATCCAGTAGTTCCACCAGTCTAGTTGCCGGGCTTTGTAGCCGAAGTCTTCCCGCTCGTCCTCGACCAGCGCGTGCGAAAGCTTCTCGATGTTGTCGGCGGCGAAATCGTGCTCGTTTAGAAGGATGAAAGGCTCAAACAGTTCAATTAATTTTTCAACCCGCTCGAGATTTCTCTCCGTTTTTGCCAACGGAGTTTTCTTGAGCGGCAGCGGCGACATGATTCGCTGAATGGATTTCACGATGGCTTTTTGCGCCGGTGCTGATAGGCGCTGATATCGCTCCTTCGAGACAGGGATGGCGTCGAAGCGCAGCCGCAACCAGGACTCGAGCCCTTCCTGCGCGCGGTAATGCTTGCGGTGGGCAAGCGAGGTTAGTTCAATCGAACGGCCCATATCGCAAGGATTGGTCGCCGAGGTGGCCAATTGATATAGTTCGTCGTGTCTGCGCTCGACGATTGCCGCGGCGATCAGGGTCATGCCGTCGCAGACCGCGTCCACGGGAATAATGTCGAGACGCTTGCTCTCATTGGAGGGTAGTTGCCTGAAGTATGTTCCCAACAAATAAGAGAGCGAAGCGGAGGTGTTGATGCCTTCATTCCAGCCTAGAAAGGGCTTCGCGACTGAGGTTTCGACAATTGCGGGACGGACGATCGCAATCGGCAGTCCTGCGCCGTGTTTTACGATCAGCGATTCCGCAAGGCTTTTCGTTAACGTGTAGGTGTTGGGCCAGCCTAATTCTTTTGCCCGGCGAGTTCCCTGCTCGGTCAAATAAGTCTTCAACCAGCGAATTCGGTTCTTGCGAATTTGGTTTTCCAGCGCAACGCCCTGCAAGCTTCTCGCCGCATGTTCTTTGGCGAGAGACTGAGATCGCAGGCCTGCGGTCACTTCCTCGCCTTCGGCTTGAGCATCTGCCTTGGCGATTAGTTCCTGAAGCGAGCGCCATTCTTCCTCCGCATCGAAGCCGGGCACTTGATGCGGAGTGTAGTTTGGAATCAGCTTCTCCGCGACTCGCCCATCGCGCTCACCGGCGACATAACAGGTGGAAAGATGCAGCAGGCCAGCATGGTGCGTGCCGCGCAAAAATTCGAGGATGTTCACTGCCGCGTCAGTGTTGGTGACCAGCGCGTCGCGCAGATCGGGATTGAAGTCGGTCAGCCCTGAACTGTTTACGATCAAGTCGAGATTGTTCTGGAGTCGCCGTGCCGTGTCGGAATCCAGTCCCAGACCTTCGCGCGTAACGTCTCCCTCAACCACTTCTACCTTGTCCAGAAGATATTCGCCGAGGCAGTGTCCGTATTTCTCGAATAAGGGATCGAAGACCGGCGACTCTTCGACAATTTTCTCGAACCGCTTTGTGGCGGGGTTCGACTTCTGTTTGCGGATTAGCAGATAGATTCGGCCGATCTCCGGCAGGTCCATCAGGGTGTTCGCCAGCCACACTTTTCCTATGAACCCAGTGACCCCGATCAGCATTACGCGCTTGCCCGCCAACGCCCGGCGGACCGAGAACCCCGGCCGCTGCTGCAGGCCTTCGAAATTCACCACCGGGCGATCCTTCAGCCCAGCTTCGCGGTCGGAACTTATGACGGCAGCTTTGAGTTCCTCAAGCGTTATATCGAGTTGCCGCGCCAGAGTTTTCGGCGCGCGGCGCCCATCCGGGCTCTGCTCCTGCAGCAATGCGAATGCTCCGCGCGGACGGATTACGGGTTCGATCAGGCGGCCGGTCGCGATACCATCGCGAAACTCCAGCCGGTTGGCCACAATCCGTTTCACTCCCAGTTGCTGGGCCAGCGGCTTCATGACGTGCTCAAGAGCCTGGCTTACCAGCACGACCTCGGCTCCCGATTGCACCAATTGCTGCACTTTCTCTACCCCAGACTCCTTCAACTGGGGCTTTAACTTGTAGTTGAAATACTCCTCACCCAGAAGGTCCAAGCGATCGCGGGTGATGCCACGCAGAACGGTGTGCACCACTCGCGTGGCAAACTTGCGGTTGGTGGAATAGAGAAAGGGTCGCAATGCCGCCATCAGGAAGATCAGCCCGCGACGCCGAAAGCGTTCGGAGAAAGTTTGCGCGTTCCAGGTAAAGAACGCCACCGGCTGGACAACTGTGAGGTCCAGGAGGCTGCCTTCTACTCGCCAATAGACAGTTGGCGACACGCGGGGGCACGCGTCGGGTTGGTGGTTAGACGGTTCCAAAGCAATTCGTCCGGGCGCAGGGACTTCCCGGCGGGTGAACGAATCTTACATTGTAAACAATACTGTGCAATCGATGAAGCATCTTCTGCCTGGGAGCCTTATTTGGAAACACGGACGGGCCCTGTCCCCATGACAGAGGTAATCTACGACGAGGTCCTGGACAGCATTAGAATCCGATAGGATTGGTGGCGAACTGCTGAAACCCTCTGAATGATTCTGCACCGCATAGTTTCGGGCGTATTCGGACTGCTATTGGCGATAGGCGGCTTCGTAGCGGGCGGCTACATTCCTACCGACTTTGACGGCTTTACCCCTTTTTCCGCTGCCGTTGCGGTTCTAGTACCGGGGGTGCTGATGCTTGGCGCTTTTTATTTGGCGTTGCGGTTGTTGAAGTTTGCGGCGATAGCGAGGAAATAGAGACGGCGATGAAATTGGGTGACAAGGAAAGCGGCGGCCCATTTCTTGATGCGTAGCCTACTTGCTGGCCTCGCCAGACGAAGGCGTCCAGGTGAAACCATGGAGGTTGCCTTCCTGATCGGCAAATGCGCCGACGACTTCTCCCGTACTGCTGACAGCTTCGGCAGAGGTGAATATTCCGGTGGGAAATTGCAAGGTTTGCAGAGTTAGGTTCTGGTATAGAAATCCAAGGGTCCCACCGCCTTCAGACGCACTGTACTGGCCCACTAAAACGTTCCCCATGGGGTCCGTCCCGTTTACTTCGGGATAGATAACTCCGGGAATCCTTAGCGGCTTATAAGTGCCCTGATTGAACGAGAAGTTCTGCTCCAGGTCGTTGATCGTGAAATAAAAACCGACGACATCGCCACGGGAGTCAACTCCCTCCGCATAGGATTGATCTGCGCCCGGCGGTTTTATCTCCGTATAGTTCGAGCCACTTAGCTCAAATGCCGTTCCAGCCCCTGTTGAACTATACGTGAAGTTCCCTGCGACCAGGCCTTGATTGTTAATGCAGATCGGATTAGTGGACTCGGCGCCCGGGTACACGACATCAGTAAACGATCCGGCGGTAGCGTCGTAGACGAAACCCGTGAGGCCCGTGTATCCCGTCACCTGGCCCTTATCGTTCATACCATGCAGGAGTGTCTCTCTGGACCCCGGATAATTGACCGGAACATAGTCGCCCTTGCTGAGGAGAAAGCCGTGTGAAAGGTTGTGTTCATCCAAATACCAACCAGAAAGGTCACCAAACTTATTGACGCCAGCGACGAAGGTTTGGATTGCGCCCGGATAATCTATCTGCGTGTAGGTTCCTTGGGCCATGGCGAGGGTTGAGGTTCCAATAAACATCGCCGCCAGGAGTAGTTTCCGAAATCCCATATCTCGACCTCCGAGCGCGAAAATTGTCCTACAGGTGACCGCGGCCGTCAAGATGAAAGACTCTACATAGGATAAGGTGCGAACGCTTAGAGTTCGTCTCGCCCGGTCCCTTGTTTTGAAGTGGTTCGGGTAATCATGGGTTTCATCGCTCGATATGCAAGCTCCTATTGGACGCGACGGCGCCCGCGACTTCCCTGCAGAGTGGCAATGCGGGTATTCCTTCTTGATCCGTAGGAAGTCCTGAGCGAAGCGTGCACCATAAAGGCTGAGCGCGTCATTCCGGCTTCGACCGCTAAGCGGTCGATCATCTCGATTTGCTTTTCTCGGGCAGTGATATTGATGCGGATAGTTTTGTCGGCATCGGGATCGACATGAACTAGAAATGCCACAGCGCCTTTTCTCCCAGGATCGCTTGCCAGTTCGTCCATCGACGAAGGGGTTGGCATGTTCTCGCCATCTTCCATCATGCCAGCAACATGAAGTGCAAGAGCTTTGGCGGCCATGCGATGAGCCTCGTCCAGAGTCTTGCCGGCGGTTATGCAGCCGGGAAAGTCTGGGAAACTCACTCCGAAATCGGAGTTTCGGTCTTTATGGAGATAGGCAATGTAGTTCACAATCTCGGTCTCCTTACCGCGTGTCATCGTAGTTTGATGCCAGCCTGTTTCTCGATGCTCTTCAGCGTTCCGATCGGAATATCCCTCTTCGGATGTGGCAAGGTTACACGGCCTTTCTTTACAAGATGCTTGAATTGTTTGTGACTGCCCGCTTGAGCCACTTCGTACCAGCCGTCTTCCAACAATGCCTTCAGAACATCCCGGCTATTCATACTTCCGGACGCTTTTACTTATTATACGCACTGAGTACACACTCATCGATGCGTTTAATCGAGACCCAGTTCCCTCGACAATGCCTTCCACTTGCCGTCCACTAACGCTTTTGTCCTCGCATCCATCACAATCTCATCCGGCCAGGGACGCGTGAAGCCTTCCGTCGGCCATTTGCGCGTAGCGTCGATGCCCATTTTTGAGCCGTAGTTGGCGAGACGACTGGCGTGGTCGAGGGAATCGACTGGACCCAGCGTAAATTGGATGTCACGCTCGGGATCGATGTGGTTTAGGACTTTCAGGGTTACGTCGGCGAGGTTCTGCACGTCTACGTCTTCGTCGACGACGATGATGCATTTCGTGAACATGGCCTGGCCTAGCGACCAGATGGCGTTCATCACTTTGCGGGCTTGGCCGGGATAGGACTTGCGGATGGAGACGATCATCAGGTTGTGGAAGACGCCTTCGATGGGGAGATTGACGTCGACCAGTTCGGGGATGGTTAGCTTCATCAGCGGGAGGAAGATGCGCTCTACGGCTTTGCCCATGTAGGCGTCTTCCATGGGAGGCTTGCCTACGATTGTTGTCGCATAGATGGGGTCTTTACGGTGCGTGATGCACTGCACGTGGAAGACGGGATAGAGATCGGCGAGGGAGTAGAAGCCGGTGTGATCGCCGAAGGGGCCTTCGGTGCGGAGTTCATCCAGGTTGACGTAGCCTTCGAGGACTATTTCGCTGGAGGCTGGGACTTCCAAGTCTACGGTTTCACATTTCACTAGCTCTACTGGGGCGGCGCGGAGGAAGCCGGCGATCAGGTACTCTTCGATGTCCGGCGGGGCTGGGACTATGGCGGAGAAAGTTACGGCGGGGTCGGTGCCGATGGCTACGGCTACTTCCATTTTGCCTTTGGGGTGATTTTCCTCGGAGAGAACTTGGCCTCCAGAGGTTCGGGCCATTAGGTCTACGGCTGCGGAGTTCCCACTTCTCGCAAAAGATGCGAGAAGTGGGGCACCCTCTTTTGGGGTGGCATTGGCAATGCGTAGGGCCTGGCGATAGTGTTCGGCAGCTACTTTCTGTCTCTGCCAGTGCATGCCTGTGCTGCGCTCGTCGAAAACTTGGAGACGATACATGCCTACGTTCCGCTTGCTGGATTTGGGGTCTCGCGTCACTACGCAGGGCAGCGTGATGAAGCGACCGGCATCCTGGGGCCAGCACTGGAGGATGGGAAAATCCAGCAGCGAAAAATGATCGCGCTTGATCACTTCTTTGCAGGGCCCGGTGGGGACGGTTTTTGGGAAGAACTTCCCTGCTTCAGTTAGGAGCGGGAGCATCTTGAGTTTGTCCAGGAAACCTTGCGGGGATTTCACATCCATGAACATGCGGATGCGGCCAGCGATCTCATCCAGGTTGTCGACGCCCAGCGCTAGTTTCATGCGGGCTTCGGAGCCGAACTGGTTGATCAGGACTTGGTGGTTGGGGTGTCCTTTTACATGTTGGAACAGGAGCGCTGGGCCGCCGGGTTGGTTCCGCCTCCTTTCGCTTGGCGGCGCGGACGAGGCGTTCGCGGCTCCATGGCCTTTACTTACACGGTCGGTGATTTCGGCGATTTCCAGGATCGGGTCTACTTCGGTTTGGATGCGCTTTAGTTCGCCGGCACGGTCCAGGGCGGCGATCCATTGGCGGAGGTCGGCGAAGGGCAAAGGTGGTCTCCTGAGAAGTGATGATTATAACTACCAGGTCGATTGCCGACTTGTGCTGGAGTCAAAATCCTGGACTACCACAGAGGACACAGAGGCTCACAACTAGATCCCTACAGTTTGGAGCGGAGCATGCTGATCACGTCGTCAGAAGTAATTACTCCTACTAGCTTGCTGTGTTCGTCGATCACTGGCAGGGTGATTAGATTGTATTTGTCGAAGAGTTCGGCTACTTCGTTGTCGCTGGTTTTTTCGTGGGTGTAGATGAGCGGCTCGGAGGTAAGCGAGAGCAACGGCGTGTTCGGCTGGGCTAGCACCAGTTTGGCCAGAGGAACCGCGCCCGCGAGAGTACCGTGCGAGTCGACTAGATAAATGGTGCCGACGGTTTCCACTCCACCTTCGAATTCGCGCAGCACGCCGATGGCGTTTTCCATGGTCGCCGTTACTGGAAGGGCGAGAAACTCGGTGGTCATGCGGCCGGCGGCGGTTTCTTCGCGGTGCTCTAGAAGCTCGACTACTTCCTGGCTCGCCTCCGGCTCCATCTCGACCAGGATCTGCTCGGTGTGATCCTGTGGCAGATCGGCTAACAGATCGGCTGCCGCGTCGGGATCCATTTCTTCGACAATTTCGGCGGCACGCTCGGTATCGAGCGACTCGACGATGGAGCGCTGAATATCGGGATCGACTTCTTCGAGAGTCTCGGCGGCGACGTCCTGGTCGAGCGTGCGGAAGACAGCTTCGCGCTCGTCGGGAGCGAGTTCCTCTACGATGTCGGCAATGTCGGCGGGATGGAGTTTGGCCAAGCCGTCATGGGAAATTTTCAGCTTAACCCGGCGCGCGGGATCGGTCTCAATGAGGTCGATAAAATTCCAGGGAATTGTACGCGGCGGGATTCTTCGAACTAGCTTTTCCAGAGCGCTGCGCGGAGCCAGCCCGAGCAGCAGGCGGCGTACGGCGCCGCGGGCGCCAATATCGACGGACGTGACGTGGAGGACAACGTAGGAGCGGCCGGATTCCTTGACGGGGTCGATTTGAAGCTCAACGTCGTTAACGCGAACCACCTTGCGGCCATTAATGTCGATGACTTGCTGGTCGAGTAGATCACGTTCGAGGAGGAACAGGCCTTCGGAGCCGTTGGCCTCAGGCCATTCCGAAGGCGAGGTTGAGGCGTGAACGTTCGCGTCAATGGTGGAGATGGCGGAGAACGGAAGAACCCGCTTGCCTGATTTTGTTTTGACAATGAGGCTCGCAATACGCGTGCGGTCTTCCTGGGGAGCTAGAGTGACCTCGCGGACACGCCCGGATGCCGCTCCAGACGCGTCATACACCGTGGAACCCAGCAGTTCGGAAAGTGGCAGCGAGTTCATCCGGCTAGAGCATAGCCGAGTTTGCGGCGGGAGAGAAAGGATTTATGTGCGATTGAGAAGAATCTTTTCGGCCTGGCGAGGCGCGAGCGAAGTTAGGAGTTAGAACGTAGCGGCGAGGCGGAGAAAGTAGCTTCTGGGCGGGCCGATGGCGTTGCCAGAGAAGAGGCCACCGAAGTCGATGACGTTGAGGCGATTGTTGAGATTTTCGCCGTCGGCTTGAAAATTAACCGCTAGCTTTTCGGTTTTGTAGAGCTTAGCGCCGAAAGAAGCATCTACGGCCAGAGTTGGCTTGATGCGCCCGCTGTTGAGGTTGATGCGATCGACCACGGCGGGTCCGTACTCAGACAAAGCCTGTTCCAGAGTTCCCTGAAAATCGAACGGCAGGCCGCTGCCGTATTCCGAACTGCCGGCAATCCAGAGGCGCGAGGTTAGGTCATAACGGATGCGGATGCGGGCCGTGTTGCGCTGATCCTGCGAGTCGGGAAAATGTCCGGTCAGCTGGGTGGTGGCGCTGACGGCATCGTCGCCCAGAAACAGGCCGCCGGTTACCGGGAACCAGGCGTTGCCCACGATGTAGGAATAACTCAGGAAGCCGGAGAACCGCTTCCAGTGGGGGACTTCAATCTTGGCTTCCGCGCCGTAGAGAATCGCTTTGCGAAAAGCTACCGGAAAGCTGATGGCCGTGCTGAGGATTTGGTCGTCATCGGCGTAGTTATTGACGTAGCGGCGGAAGTAGTTGGCGTCGAAACGGAGTTGGTTGGCGACACTCTTAGTGGCTCCGAACTCGAAATAGTTGCCGTGAGAGGGTTCGACGGGGAGACGCAGGACTTCGGGATCCAGCGAGGCTACCTGCTGCGAACTGGATAGAAGGATGTTCTCGAACGATGGAGTTTGGAAGATGCGGTCGTACGAGGCGTGAACGATGAGGCCGGCGGACGGGAAATAGTGTGCCACGGAGACCCGCGGGCTAACGGCGTTCTGGTTCACGATGAGCTGGTAGTGGTCCCAGCGCAGGCCGGCGTTGATGGTCCAGTTGCCGAAATGAATCTGATCCTGCAGGAAGGCCGATTGCTCCAGATCGGGGCGGCTTCCGGCGAAGGCGAAGGTTGCCGGCGTGCCTGGGTCGAAGGGGTTCAGGGGATCGTTCGGGTCAACGGTAACGATGTCGCTGAAGTTCTCGTGCAGAAACAGATTGTCGGATTCAATGCCGGCTTTCCATTCGTGATGGCCGTGATGAATCGAGACGGTCGTGTTGAAGTATCCCTCTTTGAAATCGTTGCGCTGGGAGGCGATGAGAGGCCAGGAAAAAGGGCTGGAGTAAAGATCGTTAGAGTTGTCGCGGACCATGCCCCGCACGTCGGCCAGGAGATTCGACGAGAAGACGTGCTCGTAGGAAACCATCCCCATAGTTTCGAAGTTATCGGCGGTTTGAAGCTGGGGCGGCGTGCCCAGCGGAGGAGGAGGCGTGTGGAGTTGCGGATTTTCCTGCACTTCTTCATTTGGAATTTCGTAGCGGGAGAGTTCGTGGCGAACACTGAGCGTGAAATGGTCTTTGGGCGTGAAGTCGCGCTCAAAGCTCATTGAAAAATCGCCGGTTGTGCCCCGGTTGGTGAAGTTCTCGGGTACGACGGGGTTCAGGTAGTGAGCGGTCATGTTGCCCGAGGCGCTAGCGCCGAAGATGTTTTTGTCCCAGGTATCCTGAACGCGAAGCGATGCGCCAGCAGTATCAAAACTTCCTCCGGAAAAAGCTGCCTCGCCGTGCAGGCCGGGCTTCGCGTCGCGTAATGTGTTCACTTCGACCACGCCCCCCATCTTGCGGCCGTACTCTGCCGGAAATCCCGCCGTGTAAACGGTCATCGAGTCGACGTCATCGGCTTCAATCTCAGGGCCGAAGCTGGGCGAACGATTATCGGTGAGCGGGATACCATCGACGACGAATTGCGTTTGATATTCCGAACCGCGGGGATGGAGCACGGCATTACCTTCGTAAAGCCATCCTGGCTGCGAGTTAACCAAATCCTGCAGAGAGCGGCCGGGCAGCGAGGTGGGCCGGTCGGCAATTTGCTGTTGGTCGAGATGATTGGAAGCTCCGGCGCGCTCGGGATCGAGAAGCGTGTTTTCGGCAGTCACATTGATCGCTGTGCTGACAGCAGCGATGCTGAGTTTTACCAGGTACTCCGTGGGGAGAGCGGAGTCGATTTTTATGATCCCTTCGTACGGAGCAAAGCCCTGGTCCTGCACCTGCACGCGATAGAGGCTGAAGGGAAGATTGCGGATTACAGAAAGGCCGGCATCGTCAGCGGAAAAATCCCTGTGGAAGCCGATGGCATCGCTGGCAAGATCGACCGAGGCTTTGATTGGCTGGCCGTCCGGCCCGGTGATCTTGAGGCGGAGTTCTCCGGCGTTGCTCTGCGCCAGCAGGGGCAGAGCGGCGAGGAGGACCGCGACGTGTAGCAAGGGACGCACAAGCTTGCGTGGGAATCTTTAATGCTACCAGTTTCTATCGGTTGGGCTGGAGTTACGAAGGGAATGGAGAGACAGATTTTTACACATCATTTTACAGATCGATGACAACTCGGCATCAGGGAGTGAAGCATGATGACTTTGCAATTTACTTTTCATCGAGCTCACGCCCTCATTACCGTGGGGGAATGGGAAAACGGGCGTCCTTACCGCAGGGGGTGAGGACGCCCGTTAGGTTTTCGGACGAGGGATCAAGTATCGTGGTGCCAGCAGATTCATCTTAGTCGCCGAGCCATGCCCAACAGCCATCCCTCCCGCCAGGATTTTCAAGCCGTCGCAAGAGAAATCATGCGGCAGCGCGGTTTCCAACCCGACTTCCCACCGGCCGTCGAACAGCAGCTTATCGCATTGCACGCGCATCCGCCGCAGGTGGCGGCGGGAAAAAATGTGCGCGACCTGCGTAATCTTCTCTGGTCGTCGATCGACAACGACACATCGCGCGATCTTGACCAGATCGAAGCCGCCGACCACCTGCAAAACGGCACAGTTAAGGTGATGGTCGGCATTGCCGACGTCGACGCCTGGGTACCGAAACTAACCGCCATCGACCAACACGCGGCTAGAGAAACGACCACGGTATACGCTGGAGTGCGCAACTTTCCCATGTTGCCAGAAGAACTTTCTTCTGGAAAAACTTCCCTTTTGGAAAATCAGGATTGTCTGAGCGTAGTGGTCGAATTCGTGGTCGATGACGGAGGAAGTGTCACATCCAGCAATGTCTACCCCGCTCTGGTTCGCAACAAAGCTCAGCTTCAATACAACTCTCTCGGAGCATGGCTGGAGGGCACGGCCTCAGCGCCTGCCAAAGTGGCTGCTTCCGCCGATCTGCAGGCGCAGATACGCCTGCAAAACGATGTTGCCCAGAAATTAAAAAATCGCCGCTTTGAAAATGGCGCGCTCAGCCTGCAGACCACTGAACTGCAACCGCTGATACTGGACGACCAAGTCGTTGACATGCAGAAGCAAGAGAAAAATCACGCCACCGAATTGATTGAAGATTTCATGATTGCCGCGAACGGCGTCGTGGCGCGAATGCTCGAAAAAGTTTCCTCGTTGCGCCGCATCGTGAAGAAGCCGGAGCGTTGGGATCGCATCGTGCAGCTCGCAGCCGAGCATGGCGAAAAGCTTCCGCCTGATCCGGACTCGAAAGCTTTGAACGATTTTCTGCTGAAGCGCAAAGCCGCAGCTCCGGATCGTTTTGCCGATCTCTCCCTTGCCGTCGTCAAACTCGTTGGCCGCGGCGAATATGTTCTGGAGCGCCCCGGCGAACCCGTGCAGGGACATTTCGGCCTTGCAGTGCAAGACTACACCCACTCGACCGCGCCCAACCGCCGCTTCGCCGATATTGTGACGCAACGCCTGATCAAGGCAATGCTCGGAGGAAAGCCAAACCCCTACTCCGACGCCGAACTCACCGCCATCGCTGCGAATTGCACGGAGAAGGAGAATGCCGCCGGCAAGGTTGAGCGCGATATGTCGAAGCGGCTCGCAGCTCTGGCCATGCAGAATCGAATCGGCACCATCTTCGACGCGATCATCACCGGCGTGACGGAGCACGGAACCTTCGTCCGCGCTCTACAGCCGCATGTGGAGGGATTACTCACCGAAGGGGCAAAAGGGCTCGATGTGGGCGACCTGCTGCGCGTCAAGCTGGTCCGCACTGATGTTCAGCACGGATTCATAGATTTCGCCAGGGCGTAGCTGACGATCCCTTGGGATAAAGAACCGCCAAAACGCTGAGTTTCCCCTCCAGCCAAACAATCCTTCGTAACCTCAGGCATCTGGGAAGCCAATACCTGGGCCGAATCCAGAAAGTTATCCTTCAAGTAGTTCGTGCGGAGAAAGGCGGGGGTTTGTTTGCTCGAATGGCGCAAACTTGTTTGCGGCGTGGTGATCGCTATTGCGCCAGCGCCGCTTCTTGCTCAGTATAGCGAGCGCGCACTGCTCCGCAGTAATGGCGGAACGTGGCTCAATGAAAGCCCCGCTCCCGCCGTCTCGGCAATTTTTCCCGATTCCCTCGTCCAAACCCAGGCCGACCACCCCGCCCGTATTGAGGCGGAAGGGTCAACCGTAATGATCGCCGGCGAAACCGTGGTGCAATTCCAAGGCCACGAACTTGCCCTCGACCACGGCCGACTGCAGCTCGACACCTCGCGGGAAATGGTGGTGCTGATCGGTTGCATCACCGTGAGCCCCGTCAATGCCGACCGTACACAGTACGATGTGACCGATGTAGACGGAAAAGTAAGAGTCGTCGCTTCAAAAAACGATGTGAAGATTCACGTCCACGGCGGCGTTCACAGGTCGAAACAAGGCGCATCGTCTGACATCATCGTGCACGAAGGCGAGGAGAAGACTCGAAGCGAACATTGCGGCGCTCTGATTCGGCCCGCCGACGGAGTTTCCCCCGGTGGTTTGCTTGACAGTACCGGAGCAAAGGTTGCTGGAGGGGCCATAATCCTGGGAGGGGGACTTTGCGTGATCTTCTGCAACGACAATCCGGTTAGCCCGTCGAAACCTTAGCCACGAAAGTCGGGCATTCCTAGCCGCCATGCAGCCGTTCGATATCGGCATTCGTATAGACGCGAGTCGCATGCTGCATCTGCCCCTTGCAGTATGCCGCCGCTTCACCCAGCGTCACTCCATAGCCGCGCTCGCGTAGCGCCTGCGCGGTCGTCAACTGGTCTACTCCTGTGTCCAATATGCTCGCGGGCGGCGCGCTCAGCGAAATGGACGATGGCGAAAAACTCATCTCGATCTCCTGAACTGGAGCCACTCCGTAGTAGATCGGGTACAAATCTGCCACGGGAAAAGCATCCGGCGACGGCGGCACACTCGTCTGAGCGTCGGCTCCAGCGGCGAGATCGGAGGTAGCGTTACTGGCGCCTATTTCCAGCGGTGGTCCGGCAAGCGAAGTCGACGGCGTGGAAAGCGACCTCGCGAACAGCGGTGATCCATTCATGAGGTATTGTGGGCCGGTGGAGAAATTCGTCTCCTGACCTAAGGCCGCACCACCCAAGCCCGCAACCATCAGCGTGGTAACCCAAAAGAAAGCCCGCATAATCCCTCCGCCAAGAGTTCCGCCGACGATCATGATAGCAAACGGCGTGCTAGAGGAAAGTGGTCGTTCGGCCCTACTTGCCGCTTCCAGCGCTGGGTTCGGCATCGGCCGGCAGCGGGACTGCAGACAGACGCCCCGATTTCAGCAGATAAAGCATGTAGAAAACGACAGCCAGATTGCCGATAAGAACACCCGACCGGAGAAGCGTGACGCCGCGCAGCAGTTCACGAATCTCCAGCGGAATCAGCAGAGTTCCGGATCCAAAAGCAACCCACTCCGCCCACGTGCGCTGGCGCCATAATCCGTACGCCTCGGCAAATCGCAGGGCCGAGTATGCGCAGGCAAGCCGGACCGCGGCCCACAGCCGCGCGTCCGTGATGTCGTCGGCGAAGTCCAGGAAAAGCTGCGCCCAGTGGCGGTCCGTGCTGACGTGGAACAGCGCCAGCAGACTTTCCGCGATCACCCAGGCATCTTTATGAACCAGCAAAATAGCGCTCACCCCAATCAGCAGCACAAAAATGCCTTTGACGAATTCCAAAGAGGCGACAAACCGCAGGAGACGCCGCTGGGCTGGGGGGAAACCGAATTTCGTTTCAGGCGAGGGCATGCCGCGGCGCAAATCATTCTCAGACTACCACGGCGCGGCGTCACCGCCTCAGCCTTACGTCGGTAACTGGAGGAGACTCCCCTCTGATGGGAAGATCGGGAAGGAAAAAGGAAAGCTGCATGAAAAAGCTCGCGATTTTGCTGGTGTTCGCAACGCTCGCCAGTTTGGCGCAGGCCCAGTCTACGCAAACTGCAATTCCACAAACTGCGCGCCAAGCGTTGCTCGAGATGTTCTTCAGCAAAACGCCGGGAACCCTCATGAAGCACCTGCCTGCAGCCACACTTGCCGCACTGGAAAAATCGGGAGCGCTCGCGAGTTTGCAGAGTTATTCGCTGCTGGCCAGCCAATTTCAAACGAAGGAGACCAAGGAAAAGTCCTTCGAAACCTTCGAGACGGGATCTGTTCTGCTGACCGGAACAAATTCTCAATCGGGTGAGAAATTCGACGTCACTGTCGAAAACGATACGCTGCAGGGAGACGAAGACAACATCACCCTGTCTTTCCACAGCTACAAAGAGAAGCAACTCCAGCGCACTCCGTACATGCCGAGTATGACTTTCGCGATGAAGATGGAATCCGGAATCTGGAAGCTCAACGAAATTCTATTTACGATTCGCCTGCCGCTGGCCGATCCCGACTTCCTGAAGAAAATTACCGAAGGAATGAAATCGCAAACCACGACCCCCATGACCGTGCCGTCCCAGCCACGGGTATCAGTCACTAGCTTCAACCCGGACACGACCGTAGTATCGGCTCTGCGCACGATTCTCACAGCCGAGGCCACCTATCGCACCACCTACCGAGCCATCGGCTATACCTGCACGCTTTCGGATCTGGATGGTTTTGGAGGCGGCGAGCCGAACGAGCATCAGGCCATGCTGATTCCCAGCGATCTCGCGGGCGGGAGGCGATATGGTTACGCGTTCACACTTTCGGGGTGCAACGGTTCGCCGGCCAATGGATTTCATCTCGCTGCAACCCCGGCTGGAAGCAGCTTTGGACGCCGCACCTACTGTGTCGATCAGTCAGGAACCATCCGCTCCTCGACCGATGGCAATCCAGCCACCTGTCTCGCCAGCGGCATTCCGCTGCCGTGAACTTCGCTGACTGATCATCGAGCGGGTTCGCGTTTTTTGCCGGAGCGCACTGCAGCGCGCAGTTCGTTCACGATCTCCCGGGACGCTCGTATCGCAGCCGCGTGTTGATTCACATTGAACGAGATCGCGCCCACGCGCGCGTGGCCTCCGCCTCCGTAACGCTCGCAAATCTTCGCCAGGTTTACTACCGGCTCTTCCGGCGCCCACGGATTCGATCCCACCGACACCTTCACGCGAAAGCTGCTTTTGCTGAGGCCCACGCTGTAAACGGACTCCGGATGCAAGTAATACGGAACGAATTTGTTGTAGCCTTCCAATTCCTGATCAGTAATATCGAAAAAGATTGTCCGGTCCGTGCACTCCGCGCGCTGCCTTAGAATCTCGATCGAAATCTCGTGCCGCTTGAGCAGCGGCGGCATAAGCGGAGCCACAAAACGCTCGTTCAGAATTGCGTCCAGCGGCTTTGTGGCAAGCAACGGAATCAGATTCGGAACGAATCCCTGATCCGGGGCCGATTCAATCACCATGGTCAGTTTCATCGCCGGCGCGTTCATCTCGACTGCAGTCTTGGCGTCGGGATAGAGCGCTCCATCGATTACATCCGTCCAATGGACGAGATCGGCAACGGGCGCGGGATCGAACCCGAAACGCTGCTGCCCGATCATCGCAATAAAGCTGGTGCACGACTTGAAGGCCGGATCATAGAACTTGCGGTTGCTCTCATCGTGCTCGAAATGCTCCGCGTCCGCCGGAGACAGAAATGCGCTCTCATGATGGTCGAACCACCAGGTAATCTTGGGCGAACTCGAATACTTGAAATCGACGATAGCATTCTCGTCCCCGGTAAAGTGCGACTCATCGAACAGCGCACCGGCGCGATGCAGCAGCCCGGAGAACTCAAAATCGACATCGCTGCGGATGCGTTCGCGATAGAAGCGGGAAAACAACGCAGCCGAGCACGCTCCATCAAAACACTTGTCGTGATAAAAAACCTTAACTTTCAATCCAAGCCCCATTCCCTGAAATTTCCGCGACCTTCGCGTCCACAGATGCACGCGTTGGCCCGCAGAGTAAAAGCTAATAGGAATGACAGCTTAGGAGCAGAAAGTCAAGGCCTGAAGAGTTAAATTCGTTTCGAACCAAGATTTATAGGTCGGCAAGTAATGGGGCCCGGGCAATCGACCTCCAACGGTTTTCTCACTGGATGGGCTACCCAGCCTGCTTCTCCGCGAGGTCTCCGATCACGGGCAATTTATACATCTGGCCCTGATTGGCCTTGAGCAAAAGGATCAGCCAGACGATAAAGCCGCCGAGCCAAACCAGCGGCCAAACCAACAGCGAGAGAAATCCGAGCAAGGGAATGTGCACGACTATCCGCAATCCGATCCACAGCACCCACCACGCGATATTGAAGAAGATGCACTGCCAGGCGTGAAAGCGGACGAAGCGGCTCCGATTATAGGGATCGAGGACCAGAAAGACGATGGCCGGGATAATCGTCACATACGCCAGCATTCCTGCAACATTATCCGCCAGCCCCGATCCGGCGCTGGCAGACGCAACCAGCGGCCGTCCGCTACACGCCGCGCAAACGGTCGCGCCGTCGGGAATGTGCGCACCGCACATGTTGCAAAATGCCATGGAGTCTCTCCTCGTTGCCTCGTCGTGTGCCAGCCTGTAACGCGGCAAGCTATCAGAAAGCATAGCGATAAGCAATCGTTATCTGGGGGTCGGCGGGCGCGAAGCCAGCCGTTAGCTACGGCAGGCGCGGAGGTGGGTTGGCCGCATTGCTAATATCCTTGTGTTAGCTTCAGACCTGAGGAGCCAGTTCCCATGAAAGCAGTTCGCATCCATCAATTTGGTGGACCGGAGGTTCTCACTTACGAAGACGTCCCCGATCCGCGACCTCGAAAAGATCAGGTGCTCGTGCGCGTTCGCGCCTGCGCACTGAATCACCTCGATGTGTGGGTGCGCAAAGGGCTGCCCGGAATAAAGCTGCCGCACATTCTCGGCAGCGATATTGCCGGAGAAGTCGTCGAGACCGGCGAATACGTCACCGGCTTCAAGCCCAGCCAGCGAGTCTTGCTCGCCCCCATGCACTTTTGCGGACATTGCCAGAAATGTGTTGCCGGACTGCAGAACCAGTGCCGCCAATTCACTGCCCTCGGAAATGCCGTCGACGGCGGCGATTGCGAATTGATCGCCGTCCCGGCGGCGAACGTCATCCCCTTTCCCGACTCGCTCGATTTCAACCAGGCCGCCAGTGTGCCGCTCGTATTTCTTACCGCGTGGCACATGCTGGTCGGGCGAGCCGGTATTCGTGCTGGGCAAACCGTACTCGTTCTCGGAGCCGGCTCAGGCGTGGGCATCGCGGCCATTCAGATTGCCAGGTTATTCCACTGCCGCGTGATCACAACCGCAGGAGACGACACAAAGTTAACCAAAGCGCGCGAACTCGGCGCAGATTACGGCATCAATCATTATCAGCAGAAGATCTCGGAGGAAGTCCGGAAGATCACGAACAAAGAAGGCGTCGACATTGTGCTCGAACACGTGGGCGCGGCGACGTGGGATGAAAGCATGAAGTCGCTGAAGAGCAGCGGCACTCTCGTAACCTGTGGCGCTACCACCGGCCCAAATGTTGGCATCGACCTGCGGCATCTGTTCGGGCGGCAGTTGACTCTGCTCGGTTCTTACATGGGAACCATGGGGGAATTGTATGAGGTCTTGGGGCACGTGTTCGCCGGGCGGCTGAAGCCTGCGGTCGATCGCGTGTTCCCGCTGAAAGATCTGCGCGCTGCCCACGAGCATCTGGAGAAAAGCCAGATGTTCGGGAAGATTGTGGTGAATCCGTAACACGGGATCGATAGGGCTGGCGCAGCGCTGCGATTATGCTTCGCCAACCTTGCCCAGATTTTATTACGGCCTTGGGGCGTAAAATCGGTTCGTGTTTTTCAAAATAATCGGGCGAATTCTGGGTGTCGAGACGATCGCCTCAGGTAAGGGCATTCGCGAGCGCGGTCGACTACGAAAACTGTACGGTGGGCTACGCTGGAGGAAGATGAAAGGTACAGCAACAGTCGAACTGGAGGATGGTAGGATATGTCATGCTGAGGTGCACTGGTACGAGGCACACGGCGTGGGTGGAAAAGAATTCAAGATTAAGCGGTTTTTTGAAATCCAATGAAACGAAGTCCATTGCAATTTGTTGTCTGCGTCAAAAACAGGGGATACGCGGCCTCACTCGAGTTGAGCAAACTCTATCAGACTGTCGCGGATAGTCTTGCAGCGAAAATCCATCAGATTAGGGTTATCGATGAGTCGGGAGAGGATTACCTTTATCCTCAAGACTATTTTGTTCCGGTGCAGATTCCTCAGTCGGCGGAAAAGGCTGTTCGGCGCGCCGCCAACATTGGCCGTTAGTTTGTTTGCCTACGCCCTTCCGTATCATACTGTGGTTTAGAATAGTTCTATGCCCACCGAACTAAATTTCGGCCCCTACGTCGACATCGAAAACGGCAAGAAGGTCGTCAAAGATCTCACCTACGGCAATCCCACGCCGGAAGGACTGATCTTGACCACAATGGATTCGGCAGTCAACTGGATGCGCAAAGGCTCGATCTGGCCGATGACATTCGGCCTTGCCTGCTGCGCGATCGAGATGATGTCGATGGGCGCCGCACGCTTCGATATCGCGCGCTTCGGTGCAGAAGTATTTCGTCCGTCGCCGCGGCAGAGCGATCTGATGATCATCGCCGGCCGCGTGTCCAACAAGATGGCGCCTGTGATCCGGCAATTGTGGGAGCAGATGCCTGAGCCCAAGTGGGTGATCTCGATGGGAGCCTGTGCCACTTCCGGCGGCGTATTTAACAATTATGCTCTTGTGCAGAGCGTCAACCAAGTCATTCCTGTCGATATTTACGTTCCCGGCTGTCCGCCGCGTCCTGAGCAACTCATTTACGCAATCACGCTTCTGCAAGAGAAAATCCAAAAAGAGCGTGGGACGATTCGCAAGGCTCTTAATTTAACCTGACCGGGAACTCTGTGGGAAATTCCGGTTGGTTACCCAGCAACTGGTCTGACTGTGCAAAACTTGTTGGCCTCGACCATAACTGGCGTCTCTGCAACAACTTGCTTCCTCTCCAACTTGGTGGTTACTAATCACATAGTAAAACGCGAAACCCTTTTAAGATTAGCTGAATCTAAGGTATTGAGTGTAGAGCGAAGTCAGTTTCCCAGGGCTCCCACTCAAAACAAACCCGAGCGTAGCTTTGCTCTGCCAGGGCTTGGAAGGTGTTTTGTGATTTCAAAACTATTTGACGTGTTTTTTGGCTGCCGCCATTCCCGCTACAGCTTTCCGGTTACTTTGCGGGCTGCGGCAGGCCGGCCGCAGGCAGGAGCCTTAACGGGTACCTATGTGGCCTGCCTCGATTGCGGAAAGGAATTTCCTTACGACTGGCAGGAGATGAAGGTAATCACATCGTCCTCAGAACGGCGTGAGTATGTCGCTTCGCTGGCCACGAAGCACGCAGCGTGAAATATCCGGGTAAGTGGCGCTGCTGATTCATCCGAGCGCGCAAGAAGCCTGCGGCGCATCACATTGGGTTTTACAGCCGAGCGCTTTAATTTTCTACTACTTAGTCGCCATTGAGGCTGATGTCCGCTTTTCCATGGGCACAAACTCCCGCTCCTGGTGCCCAGTGTAAATTTGCCGCGGCCGCGTAATCTTTTGCTCGGGATCGTTGATCAACTCCTGCCACTGCGCCAACCAGCCGACCGTACGAGGAATCGCAAACAACACGGTGAACATCTCGGGTGGAAAGCCCATCGCCTGGTACATAATTCCGGAATAGAAATCGACATTGGGATAGAGTTTGCGCTTGATGAAGTAATCGTCTTCCAGTGCGATGCGCTCCAGCTCCAGCGCAATATCGAGCTTCGGGTTTCGGCCTGTAACTTTGAATACCTGCTCCGCTGTCCATTTAATAATTTTCGCCCGCGGATCGTAGTTCTTGTAAACCCGGTGGCCGAATCCCATCAGCTTGGTATGCCCTTCCTTCACGTGCTTCACATAGGCAGGAACATTTTCCTTCGAACCAATTTCGTCCAGCATCTTCAACACTTCCTCATTGGCTCCGCCGTGCAACGGCCCGGCAAGAGCGGCCGCCGCTGAGGCCGTCGCCAGATAAGGATCGGTCTGCGAACTGGCCACTGACCGCATCGCATTGGTGCCGCAATTCTGTTCGTGATCGGCATGGAGGATGAACAGGATGTCGAGCGCCCGCGCCAGCGCTGGATTAGCCACATACTTGGGTTCGACCATCTTCCACAACATGTTCATCAAGTTTTCGGTATAGCTCAGATCGTTATCCGGGTACACATACGGAAATCCCACATTGTATCGGTACGACATGCCGGCGATAGACGGCACTTTGCCGATCAGGCGCTTGATTTGAAGCAGGCGGTTATCCGCATCGTGCACATGCTTCGCTTCCGGATACACGCTGGACAACGCGGCTACCGTGCTCACAAACATCACCATCGGATGCGAGTCGTAGCGGAAACCCTCCATGAACTTCTTGGTTGTCTCATGCAGCATGGTGTGGTGCGTGATGTCATGCACCCACGTCTTCAGTTCGGACGCGGTAGGCAGTTCGCCAAACAGCAGTAAATAAGCAACCTCCAGAAAGCTACAGCGCTCGGCCAGTACCTCAATCGGATACCCGCGATAGCGCAGAATGCCCCGGTCGCCGTCGATGTAAGTGATACTGCTGCGGCAGGATGCCGTGTTCATAAAAGCGGGATCGTAGGTCATCAATCCAAAATCGTCGGGATCGGTTTTGATCTGCCGCAGGCTCATGGCCCGAATGGTGCCATTTTCGATCGGGACGCTGTACGTTTGCCCGGTACGATTATCGGTGATGGTGAGTGAATTATCTGCCATGGAAAGAGGCGCTCCTGTGATTGCTTATGGCTAGCGTAGCCTACGCTAGCGCGCGAATACAACATTCGGCTGTGACTCAAGTCACGTTTTAGCGTGACGGGGTCCGGAAATAGAAAACCGGCAGCCCGTGGCCGCCGGTTCCTGATTGCAAAGATATGACTTGCTCAAACCCTGACTCCCTCAGACTTTAGTTCGAGGAATCATCCCGGCGCTTCAATGTTGGACGATCGTCATCGCCGTTGGTGCCAGACTTGTCGTCGCCGCTGCTCGTCGAAGTGCGTCGTAGGCTCGGCTTGTTCTCATCTCGCTGATCCAGCACTTTATGCCGGTTCTCGATCGAGGCCAGCCGCGACTTTACGTCATCGAACTCCGACGTGGTCACAACGTATTCGTTTTTGGCGGGAAGAATCTTGCGAATTTCTTCCTGCGTCTTTTCAATCCGGTCCGGCGTCTGGGGATGAGTATCGAATGTCTTCGATAAAGTTCCGGGCTTCTTTTTTTCCATCGCCTGAATCTTTTCAAAGAAGGAAACGAATGCGGATGGATCGTATCCAGCCCGGTACATATACTCGACGCCAAGATAATCCGCTTCAGCTTCAAAGCCGCGCGAGAACTTCAGAAACCCCAACATGGCCGCCGGTCCCGCCGCTTCATAAGCTCCGTAGCCGATCCCGCCGCCGACAAAGATGAGAGGAATCGTCGCTAGCTGCATGAGCGTCCCGCGGGTCTGTTCGCGAGCCAGATGGCATGCCGCAACGTGCGCAATCTCATGCGCCATCACGCCCGCCATTTCCGCCTCCTCGTCGGCCGCCAGAATCAATCCGGAGTTCACATAGAAGAACCCGCCCGGCAGTGCCATGGCATTTACCACGTCGGAGTCGATTACCTTGATCGTAAACGGCACCTGGGCATCGGAATTGCGCACGAGATTCTGTCCAATGCGATTCACGTACTCCGTCACCACCGGATCGTTGACCAACTTGATTTGGGATTCGATCTGCTGCGCATAGGAACGGCCCATCGCCACTTGCCGCTCAAGGCTGTACCAGTTACCCACGCCCCGCCCACAACCCACGTTGCGGTTGCCCACGGCATCGACGTCGGTCTTGGTGCCGTCGTGCTTGATCTGGCTGTCATCCTGGGTGGGCAGCGCGGCCGGTGGCTGCGCCGGTGCATTCTGAACATCAGCCGCTTTAGGCTGGCCTTTATCCGTATCCGGTACCGGTGATTGCGTTGGACTCTGACCCTGCGTCTGACTCGGAGGTTGTGTCTGCCCCGGAGCCTGCGTTTGAGGAGCTTGCGTTTGTCCCGGATTCTGCCCCGGCTGTGTTTGCGCCCAAGTGCATGGACCGGCGCCAAACGCGACCACCACCACAGAGATTGCCACCCATCGCAACTTCATAAATTACCCCTTTGTGCCAGACGTCCCTTACCACGAATTATACGCCCGCGGGGAAGCGGCCGAGCTTGAGGGCAGCTCGAAGGGTTAGACGCGCAGCATTGGGGGCCGAGTTATCCAGTTTGGCCAAAAACCAAGCTGACTGCCGCATCTGCCGTTTCAACTGTTTTCGACTCATAAGGACGATTGCTAGCGCTTCCTGCTCATCGGCAGTTTTCGAGAAACCTTTACGATCCTGGCAGCTACAGCCCAAACGAATAACCGTTCGCTGAGGCAGTGCAGGTGGCCATGCTCGCTTTCAGCCCTAAACCGGAGTAGCAGCATTCTGCTCGATCAAGTTTTGCGCTTTGAGTTCAGCCCAGAATTCAGCCGGGACCCTGGTTTGCATCGACGTATAGTCCGCAAGAATCTGCTGTTCGCTGCTGGCGCCGACAATCAAAGCTGCGGCCACGTCCGGCGATGCAGAAAACTGAAGCGCCGCCGTGCGCAGATCGACACCGTGATTCGCCGCTACTTCACGCAGTCGTTTTCGCTTTTCGAGAAATGCTGGCGGGATCTTGTACGAATCTTTTCCGTAGTTGTACCGAGCACTGCCCGAGATGAATCCGGCATTCAAAGACGAGCCCACAACCAAAGATGCTTTCTTTTCTCGCACCGCCGGGAAAAGCTGATTCAACGCGTTCTTGTGGTCGATCAGCGAATATTGCGACGCCATCAGGCACACATCCGGATCCGCCTCCTCGAGCACTCGCAGAATTGGCTCCGGTGTGTTGACCCCAATTCCCCATCCTTTGATCAGCCCCTCTTCACGCATGCGAGTCAGTTCGGGAAACGCGCCCTTCTTGGCGATCTCGAATTGTTCCTGCCAGCTAGTCGGCAGCAATTTGTTGTCGGAAGAAATGTCATGCACAAAAGCGATGTCGAGGCTATCGATCCCCAGCCGTTGCAGGCTGTCTTCGATTGACCGCCTTACGCCGGAAGCCGTGTAATCGAAAATGACTTCGTTCGGTGACGGCGAGAAGGGGAACAAGTCGTGCTTCGCCGTCTTCGACGCCTTTAGCAGTTTGCCAACTTTGGACGAGATGACATATTCGCTTCGTTTTTTGGCGTGCAGAAAGCTGCCATATCTTCGTTCCGCCAAACCCAGGCCGTACCAGGGCGAAACGTCGTAGTAGCGAATACCCGCGCTCCACGCGGCTTCCAGAATCGCGTTTGCATCCTTGTCGGTGACTACGGCAAATTCGTTCCCCAGGGGCACGCCGCCAAGGCCGAACCGATGTGGCGGCTTGTAATGGCCGTTGCTGCTCCTCGTGTTGTCTTCCATGCTCCCTACGCTCCTGACGTCTGCCGTGCTGGCTGCTGCGGTTCTCGGCAAAAGGCCGGCGGCCGCACTGATGGCCCATCCATTGACGGCGAATTTTAGAAAGTCTCTTCTGGTGTTCATCTTGGTAGCGTTTCCGGTTTCTTAATCTGCAGCTTTGCTCTCCTCTGGGAAGTCCGCTCCAGTTGTGACGCTTTCCCACTCGGCAATTCCTTTTTGCCAATCGGCAATCTTTTGGCGAAAGCGCTGGAGGGCGATCTTGCCTAGAATCAGATGGACGGGCGGTTCGGGAGAGTCCGCGACGGTTATGATCGCTTCCACCGCCTTCCGCGGATCACCCGGCTGTTTCCCGGATTGGGTCTTCAAATACTCGCGTGATTTGCCCGCAGTTGACGCATAGTCGGAAATCTCGCGCTGGGCAAGTTGGCCGGATCGCCCGAGAAAGTCTGTCCGAAACGCTCCGGGTTCGACCACGGTGACGCGCACAGCAAGTGGTTTCATCTCTCCCGCCAACGCCTCGCTGAAGCCCTCGACCGCAAATTTTGTTGTGTTGTAGAAACCCCATCCTGGGGCGCCGATCAGTCCGCCGATCGACGACAAATTGAAAATGTGCCCGCTGCGTCGCTGGCGAAAATGCGGCAGGAATGCCCGCGTGACGCGGATAACCCCATAAAGGTTGCTCTGGAACATGTGCTCGAACTCCTCTTCACCCACTTCCTCGATGGCGCCGGTCACACCATAGCCCGCGTTGTTTACCAGGATGTCTACCTGGCCGAAGGTGGAAATCGCTTGCTGTGCAACGGACGTGATTTCATCGGGCTTGGTTACGTCGAGCGTGAATACGCGGATCTGTTCCGGATACTGCGACACGAGGCCGGACAGTTTGGAAATATCGCGAGCCGTGGCAATCACTCGCTCTCCACGTTTCAGTAACTCTTCGGTGAGAAGACGCCCAAACCCTGTGGATGTTCCCGTGATAAACCACACTCGTGAGGCGGTTGACTCCTTCATTCGCTGGCTCCTTATCCCTGGGTTAGTGCAAAACCTTTGCCATTCCTTAGATTCGCAAATATGGCATTTGCGCCGGGTAATTGCTTCGCCCTCGTATTAGAGTCCGCTGACCGACGTGGAGTTCACATATCGACACCAGCTTCGACCTGTACTGCCAGCGAGCCTTGCCGCTTCGAGCGCTCCGTCGTACCATAGCGCCTTCACCCAGGAGGGTCTTGATGATCAACCGCCGTGATTTCCTAGCTACTGCAGCCGCCGGACTCGCCACTGCGCCTCTAGCGACTGCATCGTCATGGCCCCTTCGCCGAAATCTGCTGGCGCAACTGGAGAAAATTCCAGCGCTACCTGACCGCTCTTTCTTTGATAAGAACGAAGACGCCTACTGGGCGGAGATGCGCAAGCAATTTCTTATCCCCGAGGACGAGATTTATTTAAACAACGGCACGGTTGGTTCCAGCCCCGCGCCCGTGCTGCGCGCCATCTTTGAGGGCTACACCACCACCGAACAAATGGACCAGCAGGATCCCGAGGACTATCCCATCTGGGGATATGCGGCATGGAATGAGTTCCGCGATCCGCTGGCCGAGTTTGTCGGCTGCCATCGCGACGAGATCGCACTGCTGCGTAACGCCACCGAAGCCAACAGCTACATCGCCAACGGCCTCGATCTGAAGCCTGGCGACGAAGTGCTGATGACCGATCAGGAGCACCCCGGCGGAGTTCATCCGTGGAATTTGAAGGCTAAACGCTACGGCATTGTCGTGAAGCAAGTAACGCTGGCGCGACCGGTTAAGGATGCTGCACAAGTTCTCAACCTGTTCAACGACTCCATCACACCCCGTACCCGCCTAATCTTCTTCAGCCACATCACGACATTCTCTGGCGTGGTTTTGCCAGCAAAAGAACTCTGCGCGCTGGCCCGCTCGAAAGGAATTCTCTCCGCCGTGGACGGTGCGCATGTTCCCGGCATGATGCGCCTTAACATCCATGACCTCGGATGCGACATGTATTCCTCCAGCCCGCACAAATGGCTGTTCGCGACCAAAGGCTCCGGCTTCCTCTACGTGCGCGACGAAGTCATCGACCGCGTCTGGAACACAATCGTCACCGAAGGCTGGGACGAACCTAACCTTCGCGCCGAACGTTTCCAGCGCATCGGCAGCTCGAACGTTCCCGCGCTCTGGGGACTGCGCGCCTCGCTGAAGCTCGCAAACGATATCGGCATCGAGCGCATTGAACAGCGGCATCGCAAGCTTGCCGACTACCTCCTCGATGCAATGAAAAAACGCGGCGCCGAATCGTGGACCTCGCCCGACCATGCCCTGCGATGCGCGATCGTGAGCGTGAACGTGGCACCGATTAAGCGCATGGATCTGGAGAACTGGATGTGGAAGACCCACAAAATCCGCATCCGCGGCGGCGAACCAAATAAGCTGCGCCTCTCGACGCCATATTACTTACAAAAAAAAGATATCGACCGCTTTCTAGAAAAGTTCGACGAGTACAAGCGCAAGAGCGCCTAAACCTCCCCGAGCAATGTCCAACCTCGAACTGAAACTCCGAGCCGCCGAAGATCGAGTGCGAAGTCACGAGTCCGAACTTCGCAAAGAACTTCGCACCTTCGATGTTGTCCTCGCCCAGATTGCCTACATCATCACGCTCGAGTTTTTCGGAGCGGCAACCAAGGCCGGACCGGCGCATGCCGTTCTCTGGCTGGTTGCGATTGCCCTGTTTTTTATCCCGCAAGCAATCGTAGTCACATATTTGAACGACCTTATGCCGCTTGAAGGAGGCCTATACGAATGGGCCCGGCTCGCCTTCAATGATGGTGTCGGTTTTCTAGTGGCATGGAATTTATGGCTGTACATCGTTCTGCTGGTCGGGGAGTACGGATTTGTTCTCATCACCTACATCGCCTTCGCCTTGGGGCCGCGCGCCGAATGGATGACCGCGAATAAATCCGTGATCCTGCTAGGCACCGTCGTTCTTGTGGGTGCGGTAGCGGTAATTTCCGCCTTCGGATTGCGCGTGGCGAAGTGGGTCATCAACGCCGGTGGATTCATGACTGTGGTCGCCTTGGGAACCCTCATACTGCTGTCGGTAGTGCGCGCCAGACAACACGCCTTGCCTTCGTTTCACGCGTTGCCCCTGGTGCGGCCGCAATTCACTCTGTTCAGCGTGAGCGTTTTCAGCAAAATGACATTTGGCGCACTCTGCGGCTTCGAATTTATCGCCATCCTCGCCGGCGAATGCCGCAATCCCGTTCCCACAATTCGCAAATCGGTGTTGATCTCGGCTCCCATAATCGCGGCTTTTTACATCTTTGGTACGAGTGCAATTCTGGCTTTCGTTCCGCAGGATCGAATCAACCTTGTTGGCCCCGTGCCGCAGGCGCTGACGCTCGGGCTGCAATCGATCGGCGTGGCGAGAATTATCGCGCCCATCACTATCCTCCTTCTCTTCAGTAACGTTTTTTGCACGGCGTGTCTCACGTTTGGCGCGAGCGCACGACTGCCCATGGTCGCCGGATGGGAAGGCATCGTCCCACCGTGGTTCACCCGTCTTCACGCCAGGTACAAGACTCCGGTCAATTCGATTTTGTTTGCTGCCGTCGTGACCCTGGCGGCGTGCATAGTGGCACTGGTCGGCGTAAATGAGGAGGAGGCTTTTTCGCTCATCCAGATTTGGGGGTTCACTCTGTACGGGCTGGCTTATCTCGCCATGTTCGCGATCCCTCTGCTAGCCAGCCGCAAACTGGCAGTCCAGCCGAGCCCAGGCTTGAAACTAGCGTCGTGCTCGGGCTTCGCGGTCACGCTCCTCTTTGTGGGGCTGTCAATCTTTCCTGTCATCGATGTTCCAAATCCGGCAGCCTACGCCTGGAAGACGGTCGCTGTCGTGGTGGGCGTAAACGTAGTTGGCGCGATTCTTTACCGGCGGGCAAGATCGGCTCGAACCCAACAGGCTCGGAGCGGTTGACGGCATGGTATGGTCATCTCGACTTGACCATAAATGTTAAAATGTGGCCATGAAGAGAGTTGCTGCCGCCGAATTCAAGGCCCGCTGCCTAGCTTTGATGGAAGATGTCTGCACCACCCGCGAGCCGGTGCTGATCACCAAACGCGGAAAGCCAATCGCCAAGCTGGTGCCGGTGAATGGCAACAAGAAAGACGATTTCATCGGCCGATTGAAAGGCAAGATTCGCGTTGTTGGAGATATTGAATCGCCTGTAGAACCGCCCGAAGCATGGAAGGTCCTGCGGTGATTTTGCTCGACACGAACGCTCTTATTTGGGCAGCCGAGGACTCCAGACGTCTTTCGCGAACAGCGGCGGCGACGATCCGGCGCGCCCGGCGCGGTGAAGGTTTGGCCGTTTCCGCAATAACTCTGTGGGAACTGGCTTTACTTATGGCTCGCGGAAGACT
The DNA here is from genome assembly GCA_050015215.1 of Candidatus Sulfotelmatobacter sp. Lineage (GTDB taxonomy): Bacteria > Acidobacteriota > Terriglobia > Terriglobales > Acidobacteriaceae > Sulfotelmatobacter. The sequence goes on along the minus strand of JBEKBW010000036.1, from coordinate 11,483 downwards.
TCAGGCGTATGGAACGATGGACGCGTCCATCCGCGAGCTGACAGCAGACGTCGGCGTTCTTCCAATCACGCCCGAAATCGCTGCCCTCGCTACACAGTTCCCGGACGATTTTTCGCGCGATCCTGCTGATCGTCTAATCGGTGCAACCGCTCGCGCAGAAGGTTTGACCCTGATCACACGCGACGAGAACATCCGCAAGAGTCCGTTAATAAGAACCGTGTGGTGATGTAGCAGGCGACGGGGCGTCGGCGACTCTACGCTAGTCATCATCCGGGTTAGTCGGCGCTCGCCGGTCGTTCAAAAAGTAACTCGCCTGCAGCGGCGCATTAATCGTTTGAAAAGTAATCGGCGTTTGGCTGAAGTTGAAGCAGTCGGAAAGATCGTCGGCCGTGGCGTCGGCATACTCCAACGAGGGCAGGTTGAAAGTCGATTCCACAAATTTTAGAATGCTGCCGAAATCATGGGTGACGTGCGAAATGTATGCAGGCTTCGCATAAGGGGAAACCACAATCATCGGCACGCGAAATCCGTACTCGTAGGAATTGATGCTCTTGGGAGCCACGTGATCGTACCATCCTCCCCAATCGTCCCAGGTAATGATGATGGCCGTGTTCGACCAGTAAGAACTGCTCCCGATGGCGTTGACGATCGACGCTACATACGATGGACCCGAACCATCGTTATTGAGCGCATGATCGGACTCTTTCCCGTTAGGTATCACCCAGCTGACCGTGGCAAGCTGCCCGTTGGAAATGTCATTGAGCACGGGAACCGGATTTTGCGTGGTCGCCAGGGCAACGCTGTTCGTCCAGTCCGATCCCGTACAGACCGTGGCATTCGGAGGAGTCGCATTCGGTCCACACATATGCTGAATGGCATTGGGCGCAGTCCAGATCGAACCAGCTAACGGCGCATAATACCGCCAACTGATCTTGGCGTTATTAAGCAGGTCGGTCAGCGTCGGATGATCGAAGCAAGGGTACATCAAGGTGGCCTCGCTTCCAGTTGGGTCGATCATCTGGACCGTTTCCGCCGGAGGCGCCGTGCAACCGGTGTTATTGTTGGCGTTCGTGACCCCGCTCGGATTCTCCGCCTCGAATAAATTGCTTCCCACCGAAGGCGCCGACGTTCCCGAGATAATAAATTGATGCGCTGGCATGCTCGGTCCCTGGTTGGTCTGGAACATACGATCGGCGAACGTGTATTGCTCGGCCATCTGAAAATAGGGCGCCACATCGGCGGGATTCACATACATGAACTGCGGATTCGCCGGGGGGCAGTTCGCAGCTCCCTTGGCGCAGGAAGGAGTGATCAGATTGGCTCCATCCATTTTGCACACGTTGGTCGCGGCGTTCAGGTCGCACATCTCCACAAAGGCGCTGTGAGCGTGGCTGAGGTCATAATTATCGGGATTGCTACCGTTTGTCCCGAGATCGATCTGGATCAACGGGATGGTCTGACCCAGCGAATTTACGCCGCTGCTGACGATGTCGGCCCCAGCCCTGATTAAATTCTGATCCTGAAATAGATTGTCGGGCGTGCGATTCTCCTGGAAGATAACCACCACGTGCTGAATCTTCGAGGGCGGCGGAGGCTGGATGATCGTTGTGACCGGGCTGCCGCTGCCCCCGCTGCAGCTAAGAAGCAGCCCTGCCATAACAACCAACGCGGCAAAAAACAAGTACAACGCTCGCGTGTGCATCGTGGAATTCCTCTTGGCCATTCGATTTATCGAACCCGATTGGAGTTGTTTCCACTCGCTGGGTAGCGCCATTATTTGCGGAAGGATGGGCCCGACATATTCAGCGATCCTTCCGCCCAACAAATAGCATTTGTCCTCCCGGGTATTGCCGAGCCTGCTATTTCGCGATGGCCTCCGCGCTCTTTCGCACTTCCGCTACAAAGGCCGCATCCTTGATGAACGCCAGATTGATGTCCACATTCGCCATGGCGCCCGCTATGGCTGCCTGCGCGAGCGCAGCCGCCGTGGTCAAATCCGACTTCATGTTCGGATTCGTAATCCCCGCGAGGCCCGCCGCAATTTGCCCGATTTTCCGCGCCTTCCCGGCCACGCTCAAGGGAACATTAGTCGCCTGTTTCAGCGCAACATCAATCAGTGCGGCTCCTTCACCTTCGCTCACCGATTTCGCTTCCTTGTAGGCCTTCATCACTGAGTCGTATGATTCCGCGTCGGCATCAATTGCGGCTTTCAGTTCTTCCCGCAAAACTCCCAACAGCGCGAGCGCCGCGCTCAATTCTGCCTCATACTGCAGGTACGCCTTTTTACCCCGCGACATCGAAGCAACCATACCCGCCAAGCCCGCCGCCATGGCCGCAGCAGCCGCAGCAGCGCTGCCTCCGCCCGGAGTCGCAGTGGGAGCGGCAAGTTGCTCGATAAACGGCTCAATTCCCGCCCGCAATCCTCCCACCGCCGTCTTTCCGCTCATCACCGCTGCAAGACGGTTTTCCAGGATCAGCGACGAATCGAAATTCTCGACTTGCAGGAACCACTCCGCCGCCTGCTCCAGCGCCTTCTTCGGAATCAATCCCACGATCTCGCTCGAAACCGGAATTACCCCATAGCGTGCCGCCTCGCGCTTCACCATTTCAAAGACGCGATGCACGGGCGTCTGCTCGAAGTCCGTCAGATTCATGGAAACCTGCGCCAGCCCGCGTACCAGAAATCCGGCGCCCTTCACAAAGCGCATGCCCCCACTGGAGAAGCGCACGGCTTTTGCGATCTTCTTGGCGATTTCGACATCGGGCGTATTCAAGAAGACGTTATAAGCAATCAGAAACTTCCGCGCCCCCACCGCAGTCGCGCCCGCGGTCGGATGCACGCGGCACTCGCCAAAATCCGGCCTGCGTGCCGGATTTGTGGCGATCTCGGCGCGAATGCCCTCAAACTGCCCTCGACGTATGTTTTCCAGATTCTGCCGTTCCGGCGTAGTCGCCGCCGACTCGTACAGGTACACCGGAATCTGATAACGCTTCCAGATTTCCTCGCCAACATGCCGCGACATAGCCACGCAGTCTTGGATCGTCACGCCATCAATCGGGATGAAAGGCACCACATCGGTCGCACCCATGCGCGGATGCGCTCCCTGATGCACGCATAAATCGATCAATTCCGCGGCCTTCCCTGCCCCTCGAATCGCCGCCTCCTGAATCGCCTCCCGCTCGCCTACTAAAGTGACCACACAACGGTTATGGTCCGCGTCCATCTCGCGGTCCAGCAGGTAAACTCCTTCCACTTTCATGGCGGCGACAATGGCGTCAACCTTGGCCTTGTCGCGGCCTTCCGAGAAATTTGGCACGCACTCTACGAGCGTAGACATAAGTCAGAAGAATAGCCGCCCTGGATGAATTGAAGCAAGGAGTCGCATTCCCCGGCGTGCCTTTTGCGGTCCGCAATTACAATCCCTTTGGCTTTCCCTCGCAACTAAATTAGAATCTCGGAAATCGGCGGGCACTTCGTTCAATGACAGATCAGATCAAGACGCCCCCACCGGCAGCTGATGCGGATGCTGCCGCGGACGCGCTTGCAGGCACGACTATCGGCCGCTTCGCCATCTCGCAGCGCCTCGGCGCGGGCGGGATGGGGCAGGTGTACGGCGCAGAGGACACTACTCTGCGCCGAAAAGTGGCGATTAAGCGTATGGCTCCGCATGCCAAATCCAGCGAAGCCGACCGCAAGCGCTTGCTCAAAGAAGCCCAGCGCGCCTCCGCTCTCAACCACCCCAACGTCGGCGGAATCTACGATGTTTTCGAGCACACGGGCGAACTTTGGCTGGTCATGGAGTATGTCGAGGGCGAGACCCTGCGCCAGCGGCTCAAGCAACCCATTTCCACGGAAGAGTTTTTCTCGATTGCCATTCAGTGCTGCGAAGGACTGCAGGCGGCGCACGAAAAGGGCATCATCCACGGCGACATCAAGCCCGATAACATCATGATTGCTCCCGGCAACCGGGTAAAGATTCTCGATTTTGGCGTGGCGCGCCGGCGGTGGAGCAGCAGTCCCAGCGATGTTACAAAGACCATGGAGACCATGGTGGCCACCGGCGGAACGCCGGCGTATATGGCTCCGGAGGTACTGTTGCAGCGCCCGGACGATGGCCGCTCCGATATTTTTTCGCTCGGCCTGGTCTTCTACGAAATGCTCGGCGGCGCGCAGCCGTTTCAGAGCGACAGCCTCGCCACCACCGTCGCCCGCATCGTGCATGAAGAGCCGCCCACGCTGAAAAACGTTCCCGGCCCGCTCGCAGCCGTCATCACGCGCGCCCTCGCCAAGAAGCCGGAGGAGCGCTATCCGACCGTCGACGCGCTGCTGGAAGATCTGCGGCGCGCGCAGCAGGGCCTCAGGCCGAAGCGCACATTTGCCGTTTCGGGCGCGGTTCATCAATACCGACTGCTGGCCGCACTCGCCGTCGTTCTGGTTGTGGTAGCGGCGATGCTGGCATTTCGACCGCTGCGGCAATTGTTGCGCTCGTCGGGCGGAGCTTCTCCATCGCAGCCGAGCTCAACTCAAGCCCTGCCACAGACGAAAATTCTGGCGGTGCTGCCTTACGCCGCAGCCAATTCCGATCCAAAGCTCGCTGCCCTCGGCGAAGGTCTGGTGGCTAATATTGCCGCGAAGCTCAGCAAGCTTAGTGAAGACCGGGCATTTGAAGTGGTCACGCCTCGCATCTTGCAGGAAAAGAAAATCTCCCAGCTGCCCGATGCGGCGCGAATGTTCGGCGCGAATCTGGGCCTCGCAATCACGCTGGAACCGCAGTCGGCCACACTCCTGAAGGTCACATATTCGCTATTGAATCCTAGCGGAGCGACGGTGGGCGGCAGTGTGATCACCGTGCCTACCGGGGACGCATTTTCAGTGGAGCAGATCATTTCCGATGGAACCGTAAAGGCTCTGCACCTGCAACTGCGTCCTGAAGAGCAAGCCACGCTGAAATACCACGGCACCGATCAGGCAACCGCGTATGAGTATTACTTGCAGGCCGAAGGTTACCTGCTGGATGCCAGTAAGGCTGAGAACCGCGACAATGCCGAACTGATGGCTCGCGAGGCCCTCAAGCTCGACCCCAATTTTGGAATGGCAAAGGCTGCCGTGGGCGAGGCGGAGTGGCTGAAATACACCGAGACCAAGCAAAAGCAATGGATCGACCCGGCGCAGACCGCCTGCAACGAAGCCATCAAGCTCGGCAACGCGGGAGCGGCAGGGCATGTATGCCTTGCCCGCATCGACGATGGAACCGGCCACTACGCCGAAGCCGTGGCGGAGTATCAGTTGGCCCTCGGGCTCGAACCCAGCAACGAGGATGCCGCCGTTCAAGTGGCCGCTGCGTATGCCCATGAGGGCAAGATCACGGAGGCGGAAAACGCCTATCAGCAGGCCATTCAAGCCCATCCCAATAGCCGCCTGGCCTATAACCTTTTCGGCGTCTTTTACCGCGAGCGCAACGAATACGACAAAGCTCTGCAAATGTTCGGAAAGGTCACCCAGATCGCCCCCGACTGGTATGGAACCTACGTAAACATCGGCGCCATTTACAACGACATGGGGCAATACGGGAAGGCGATCGATCCCTTAAAAAAATCTATCGCCATTCGGGCCAGCTATCCGGGATATGTGAATCTGGGCATGGCCTACGCCGGCCTCAGACAATGGGCGGACGCCGTTAGCGCCTATCAGGAGGCCATCAAGCTTGATCCCCAGCCCTATGTTACGTGGGGCAACCTGGGTGGCGCACTATATTATGGCGGGCAGAAAGCTCAGTCGGTTGCACCTCACCGCAAGGCCGTGGAACTCGCCTTGGAGGAATTGAAGGTTAATCCTCGCGATCCCCTTGTGTTGAGTACGCTGGCGGGTTACTATTCCATGCTCGATGATCGCCAACACGCTCTGGAGTATATGAGACAGGCTCTGGAGTACGGGCGGAACGACAAAGAAATATTGCTCGATGCGGCAGGCGTGTACAACCAACTGGGTGATACCGGGTTGGCAATCGAATGGCTGGGAAAGGCCGTTCAGGCTGGATTTACGACTGACAGGATTCGCAGCGATCCGGAATTTGACAATCTGGCCAATACGGCCGGCTATCAGCAGTTGATGAAGTCTTCGCATCCATAAGCTCCCTGCGCTCCCCGCAGGAACGGGCCCTGAGAATTCTAATTTGAGCATTGACGCTTTTCAGCGATGTGACTACTCGAAAGGAGCAGAACTTTGAAAAAGAAAAAGAAGAAATCAAGCGGCACTCCGAAAAAGGCAGCCAGGAGAGTCGCCGCTGGCGCCACGAAGAAGGTCAAGAAGGGACCGGCTAGCAAGCCGAAGAAGACAAAGCCGAGCGCGGGGAAAAAGGGAAATAAGGCGCCATTGACTCCCGCAAAAAAGGGAAAGCAGACCGCAAATGGCAACAGCCAGCCCATCTGCACCCAGAATTTCACGACAAGCAACAATAGCCAGGTATGCTTTACAGGCATTCCGAGCGACGGTTGCACGCTCTTCCAGATCGCAGGAAACATCTACCCCTTTTCGCCGGTAACCGGCACCCAAAACGGGCTTAACTACACAACCCTTTCACAACAAAATAACTGCGTCACCGTTGTGGTGCCGGCGATCAATAGCACTTACCCCTATGGAGTGAGTTGCTGCGGCGGTCAGGACGAACCCGGGCATTCTGTAACCGTCAATACCTAACGGGTCGCGGTCGGAACTCGGTAAGAAAACTTGCGGAAAATATTCTCTCTCCCTCGACATCTCCTGTCGAGGGAGGGACGTATTGCTGTGGAATGCGCGCCAAGGCCTGACCGGTTACAAAAGGAATCTACTTCCGCTTCCAAAATCTTCCCACACCCAGGCGCACCTGCACCGTATTCAGTCCCGGATTGAGGTTACCCAGCCCAGCACTCGATATGTGCAAGTAACGCACATCGACACTCCAGTTATATTTCTCGCCGAGGATGTGTGTTCCCAGCGCCGCGCTGGGCGTGAAGTTCACCGTATTGGTATGGGTCGGCACGCTGTGATTAAAAAAGACCGCGCCGCCGCTTAACTCAAGGTATGGCGAGAACCGTCCCCGTCGCTCGAAGTTCCACTTCAGGCCCAACGGATTGAACCCCACTCCATAAGCCGTATTCGCCGGCTGGAAAATTAAATAGACAGGCACACCGTCGACGACATATTCGAATCGGCCGCGGAGAATTGAAGGCCAGTGTGGATCCGTGATCACCCAGCCAAAGCGAAAACCAGCATCAAAAGCCTCGGTATTCGAAGTCCCACCCGGAACCGAATGCCCACCCCCGGCCCATACCTGCACCTCGTTTCCACCCTGTTCCGGCGCAGTTTGCGCCTGCGCCAGGCTCGCCGCGCTCAGAAAAACGAGAATCAGCACCAGAGAAAAAGAAAGCTTGCTCGTTCGCATCCCATCGAGGTTGCCCGACTCTCGTATATTTTGCAAGGCTGGAGCTGAATTTCCGGGTTTCCCAACCGCGCAACTTTTCCCCCGCTGCCTAAAGACCTGCCGTTGTGATCCAAGTCACAGCGTCGACTCCAGCCTCGCCCTATCATTAAATTGAATCGACAAGCCATCGTTCATCGGAGGTTCCGATGCCCAAAAATCTATTTACTTCCGTACTCCTTCTTGCTGTCTCTCTTTTCCTGGTAGCCACCCTAGCGGCACAACAAGCGGGTGGACCCTACGCCGCGATTCCAGCAGACGCTGCGAAGCAGGGCAATCCGGTTAAGCCGTCTCCAGAATCGTTGGAGCGCGCCAAGAAATGGTGGAAACTCGATTGCGCCATGTGCCATGGTGACAACGGCGACGGCAAAGGCAGCCTCGCCGCCGACATGAAGCTGAAGATCGCCGACTTCACGGACCCGGCCACGCTGAAGGATCACACCGACGGGGAGATCTTCTACGTCATCAAAAAAGGCCATCAGGATATGCCGCCAGAAGGCGACCGTGTGAAGGTGGAAGAAAACTGGGACTTGGTAAACTATGTGCGATCTTTGTCGAAGGCGAAGGTCGATTCGCCTAAGCCCTAACCCATTCCTCGCCATTTCACTTCTTCGGCGGGCAGAGCAACGGAATCGCTTCTCGCTTGTTGCGGCGGTAGACGCGGAAATCGTCTTCGTCAACAGTGATTACAGTGTGCTTCGGGTACAGCTCGCTCATTCGAATGAGGGAGAGATCGGCAAGGTCGGGATGACGATCCCCGTAACGAGTGGCGAGATCTCGCAATTGCTCCGCGTTCTCAGCGCAGTCGAAGGCGACCTCGAGCATTCTTGCTACGACCAGATCTAGCACTGCCTGGCTTGATCCAAGATGAAAAGCCGCTTCCGACAGCACCGACTCGCAGGTAAGTGAGGGCGCATCCATCTGACGAGCCACATCCAAAGCCCACTGGTGGAACTCGTCCGTGCGATTTCGAAATGCGACAATAAAACCGGTATCGGCAATTGCCTTCACGAACGGGAATACCCCTTGCGGGACGAAAGATTTTTGGGCCCGGAGAAGGTGCCGGCATACTTCATCCACGCAGGCTCATCTTTGGCGAGAGCGTTCTCGATCGAATCGCGGACGATCTTCCCGATCGGCAAACCGGTGCGTCGAGACTTCTCGCGCAGCCGCCGCTGCAACTCCTCGGGAAGGCGAACTGTCAGTGTGTTACTCATGCGCCATAAGTGTAACACGCCGGAATCATGGTTCTTTGGCTAACGTCCGATGGCGAACGTAGCCCAAACCGCCCATATCCAGAACAATTCCGAGGCCGATACACTGCAGATCAAATAAGCTCGAACTCCTTTTTGGAGTATCACACAGCTTGAAAATCGCATACGCAAAAATAAGTGGAGCCGGCAGAACCACGAGGGCGAGAGGGAGCAGTATGGTCGTTGCCAGGCCGAAGACCAGTAGGGCTGACAACAGTAGACCGATTACGGCAACGCCAGTGACGCGGCGGCGCGACAGGGGGCTGATGCCTTTATCAGGCCATACGCACATGCGATGGGCGCAGCGAGGAGAAAGATACCCCACAAGAAAGCATAAATCGCTGCGAACCTAGGCATGGAGACTATCAAAACATTCGCGCCACTATCGAGCGACATTCGCCCGCTCCGCATGCAACTGCTGCAGCGCACGAATATTCACTTCCCCGCGCTGCAGCGCCGCAATGCCTTCGGCAGCGGCGCGCGCGGCCGAGAGCGTGGTGATGGTAGGAATGCGTGCCGTCACGGCGGCGCGGCGAATGGCCTTTTCGTCGAACCACGGCTCGAGTCCGGTGGGCGTGTTGATGATGAGGTGAATACGCTGGCCTTTTATAAGATCGACCACATTCGGTCGCCCTTCTTTCACTTTGTAGACGCGCTCCACTTTCATCCCGGCGAACTCGATTACATCGGCCGTGCCCGAAGTTGCGACCAGCTTGAAACCCATATCGACAAACTTGCGCGCGATTTCCGCGACCTGGCGCTTGTCATGATCGGTGACGCTGATGAACACCGTTCCCTGCGTGGGCAGTTTCTGTCCGGCGGCCAGTTGCGCTTTGCCGAAAGCTTCGCCGAAGCTGTCGCCCACGCCCATCACTTCGCCCGTGGATTTCATCTCGGGTCCGAGCACCGTATCGACGCCGGGAAATTTGTTCCACGGAAACACCGGCGACTTCACGTAGTAGCAGCTTCCGGTATCGAGATCGCTGCGCCGCTCGATATTTTCGGGCAGGAATTCGCGCAGCTTGCGGCCGGTCATCAATCGCGCCGCAATCTTCGCCATCGGCACCCCGGTAGCTTTCGAAACGTATGGTACGGTGCGCGAAGCGCGCGGATTCACTTCGAGCACGTAAACCTTTCCGCCCTCCGCGCCGTTGCCTGAACTCCCTCCGCCGCCGCGCGGTATCGCGAATTGAATGTTCATCAGCCCGACGACTTTCAGAGCGCGAGCTAGCTTGAACGTATAATCGCGCATCTGCTCCATGAGGGGTTGTGGAATATCGACTGCCGGCAGCACGCAGGAAGAATCGCCGGAGTGAATTCCGGCTTCTTCGATGTGCTGCATGATTCCGCCGATGACTACATCTTCGCCGTCGGAGAGCGCATCGACGTCGACTTCGATCGCGTCTTCGAGGAAGTGGTCGATGAGCACGGGGCGATCGTGCGAATATTCGACCGCTTCCTTCATGTAGCGTATGACGGATTCTTCGTCGTAAGCGATGACCATGGCGCGCCCGCCGAGCACGTAGGAGGGACGCACAACCACCGGGTATCCAACCCGCTTGGCTCCTTCGACGGCTTCCTCGAGCGAAGTCGCCATCATTCCCGCAGCCTGCGGAATCTGCAGTTCTTCCAGCAGTTTGTTGAAGTGCTTGCGATCCTCGGCAAGGTCGATCGACTCCGGCGAGGTGCCGATAATGTTTACGCCTGCAGCTTTCAGCGGCAGCGCCAGGTTCAGTGGCGTTTGCCCGCCGAACTGAACGATCACGCCGACCGGCGCGCCCTTGGAAGATTCATGCTGATAGATCGCCCACACATCTTCAAACGTGAGCGGCTCGAAGTACAGGCGGTCGCTGGTGTCGTAATCGGTCGAGACGGTTTCGGGATTGCAGTTGATCATGATCGTCTCGTATCCGTCTTCGTGCAGCGCGAACGAGGCGTGGCAGCAGCAGTAATCGAACTCGATTCCCTGCCCGATGCGGTTGGGCCCGCTGCCCAGAATGATGATTTTCTTCTTGTCGGTGGGCGCGGCCTCATCCTCGTCTTCGTAGGTCGAGTAAAGATACGGCGTGAAGCTCTCGAACTCCGCCGCGCAGGTATCGACGCGTTTGTAGACGGGCATCACGCCATGCTTTCGGCGTAGATGTCTGACTTTCTCCTGCCCCTCAAGCCGCCACACGTTCGCCAACCGGCCATCGGAGAATCCCATCCGCTTGGCCTCGCGCAGCACCTCTCGGGGAATCGATTCCATCGGATGCTTTTCCAGCTCCAACTGCATATCGTTAATTTCTTTAAGCTGGTAGAGGAACCATGGGTCCATCGAGGTCATCTTCGCGATCTGCTTGACCGTATGGCCTTGACGGAGAGCGTACTGCACGTAAGCAAGGCGCTCGGGGTGCGGCGTGACCAGACGCTGCGTCAGAATTTTGGGCTCAAGCTTTGCACCGCCAACGCGCTTCCCCGTATCGAGCGAGCGAATCCCCTTCATCAGCGCTTCTTTGAAGGTGCGGCCGATGGCCATCACTTCGCCGACCGACTTCATTTGCACGCCGAGGCTCTCGTCGGCGCCGGGAAATTTTTCGAACTGCCACTTGGGAATTTTAACTACTACATAGTCGAGCGTCGGCTCGAAGCAGGCTGGCGTCTTGCGCGTGATGTCGTTGGGAATTTCATCGAGCGTATAGCCGACGGCGAGTTTCGCGGCGATCTTGGCGATCGGGAATCCTGTGGCTTTCGACGCGAGCGCGGACGAGCGCGAAACGCGCGGGTTCATCTC
>JBEKBW010000035.1:0-41315 GCA_050015215.1 Candidatus Sulfotelmatobacter sp. | reverse complement strand
CCCTCTCCCAATCGACTCATAGCGACGAACGCAGAAGAATACTTATGCGAAGCCAGAGACTCTCCGCCCCACTCACCGCGCTGATCGCAATTGCCGCCGCCGGGGCCCTATTTCTGCTCCCGATGCGCGCGATTGCTCAACAGGAAACGGTGCTGTACAGCTTTCTCGACAATAACCGTGATGGCAGCTCGCCATTCGCCGCCCCTATATTCGACGCCGCTGGCAATCTCTACGGCACCACGGCTTACGGCGGCGCCCACAACTATGGTTCGGTCTTCGAGTTGTCGCCGGTTGCAGGAGGGGGGTGGAAGGAAAAGGTGCTTCACTCCTTCAACCTTGACGGGGTCGATGGCTACCAGCCGTACGCCGGCTTGGTTCTCGACGCCGGCGGTAACCTATACGGTACTACCTCCCCGGGCGGATCCCACTCCGGGGGTACGGTTTTTGAATTATCTCCTCAGGCGGGGGGAACGTGGAGTGAAGAGATTCTGCATCACTTCGCCCTAGGCCTTAGTGACGGAAACAATCCGCAGTCCAATCTCCTCTTCGACGCCGCTGGCAATTTGTATGGCACGACCGTGGCAGGGGGCGCCCACAGCAGTGGAATCGCATTCGAGCTAACGCCGGTTGTCGGCCATGGCTGGTCGGAAAAACTGCTTCATGCCTTCGACGGCAGGGGCGGGGGAAACGCTCCCTACGGCACCCTTGAGTTCGACTCGGCCGGCAATCTTTACGGTACAACTCAAAACGGAGGAGCGGGCGCAGCGGGCATCGTTTATGAACTCATGCCCGCGGCCACAGGGCCTTGGACGGAACGCATTTTGCACACTTTCACAGGGGGCGTCTCAGACGGGTCCTATCCGCAGTTCGGCGTAGTCTTCGGTTCAACGGGCAGTCTTTACGGCACGACTTTGACGGGCGGCACTTTCGGCGACGGCACCGTGTTCGAACTGAGCCCGATCGGTGGCGGAAACTGGAGCGAGTCATTCATTCATTACTTCAACGCGCAACCTCCGGATGGTTTTTTTCCCAACGCAGTTGTCGCTGATGCCAGTGGCAACCTCTACGTCAGCACCGTCCAAGGAGGCAGCTATGGTCAAGGCGCGGTGTTGGAGTTTTCTCTCGGCGGCGGAAGTTGGAACGAAACCGTGCTCTCCAGTTTCGACTACAACGACGGTGCTGCTCCCAGCGGGAGCCTGGTCTTCGACGCCCTTGGCAATCTCTATGGCACTACGGAAGTGGGCGGCGCTTACAACGAAGGCACGGTCTTCAAGGTTGCTCCTTAGGCTATGGCGGGCGGCTCCGGCGTTTAGTTTCCTCAGCCAGCGCCCGGCAGCGGGTCCGCCGCGAGTAGCCGAAAGCGATGATCCAATCCCGCGTGCCAGTTATCGCCGCTAGGCAGTTGCCTCTTTCTCGCGCCGCCAGATCGACAATCCCGGTACGCCCAGCGCTAACAGGGCCAGCGTGGCCGGTCCAGGCGTATCCGTGCCGATGGATGCGATTGGTTTGCCGTCGTCCGTGCCTTCGGTCGCACCCGCCACGATCAGCTTGCCGGGAATCGTTTCGTAGGCATATCCAGTCAGTACGGCGGAGAAGCGGAATTTCGAGACACTCACCCGAGCCCAGCCGTAGTGAGTCTCTCCAGCTATCGTAAATTCCAGCCCGACGTAGCGATTGCTTAGACCTTTGCCATCGTTGGCCCAAAAACCGGAGAACTGGGTATTGAGCGATCGGCCGGTTCCCCTGCCTGAAGCCAGGATGCCGTAATACGAAAAGCGACCCGAAGGGCCGATCTTGGCGCCCGCGGGCAATGGGAATGCATTCCCGTGCCCCAGCATGCGGTTTCCATTTCGTTTGTACGGCATCACTTGCACAACGGACCCCCAAAATTGGGACGTGTTCGAGTAGAAGTAGCCGTGCCAGAAGGTGAAATCCTTAATGCCGTCGTGATTAAGATCGATGTAGTAAGGTGTGTTGCTTCGCGCATCGAGCACAGCATGCGCGGGCGTGTACACAATCTTCGCCTCAGCTGGGTGAGCTAACGCCAACACTCCAACTCCGGCAGCACCTGCTGCGAGCGCATACATGTTCATCTGGTGATGGATCGAGTCAGGTAGGTTTGTGCGGGGCTGAGGAGAACGGGACATAGTCGAATCTCCTTCTTGATTTCGGTAAACGACGCCATTGTATACCCGGCGGGAGGTTCCTATTTTTCCTTCAAAGCGAAAAAGGGGAACGTTCCGTTCGTCCCCCAGGCCAGATTTCATTCGTAACAAACGATTTCGGACATCAAGAAAATGTGCGACACCATTTTCTGTTATGAAGTAGCGGCCGGCTTCGTCTGCCTTAGCTGCTCAATGGAACGTACTCGACTGCACCCGTGTCCCCGTCCAAAATCTCTTCTGCCGGGAACCAGTAGATTTCTTCGTTCCCGTCATCATCGATGTAGGAATACCCGATTTCGACCGTGCCTAGGTCCTGATCCTGAGGCAAAGCGAACGCAGCGTAGGTGAGATGCGAACCTGTCGCCTGCACCATTTTCTTGTTGGTCTTGTATTTCTTGACGGGGATTGCTCCCTTGGTGTCATGAACGACGTGGAAGGTGGCAATCTTTCCGCCTTTGCTTTCGACCGAGGCGGTGTAATGTCCTTTCTTCTCGAGGTCATGGTGCCCGTCAGTTTTGAGCTTTGCAGCGACCAGCCTGTGGCCGTCGTGATGGTTTTGCTTTTTAGCCACCGCTGCTGAGGCGACGGCGCCAATCGCCAACAGACTAAACGTGACAGCGGTGACCGTGAGAACACGGTTGATGTTCATTAGGAATCTCCAGTTGACTACGATTTGAAACCCGAGCGGCGGTTGGATGCTTCTCCGTCAGGTGGGGGTTGGCTGAGGACGAAGTTCGTGTGCAATTGAAGAGAGGTTCCGCGGTCGAGTGTCCAGAGGTGAGCGGCCTTCGCAATAGTCTTTACCGCGGACGAGGTACCCACCAATCGGCCAATCGTGGTAGAACAAATATCCTAGATTCGGTGATGCGCTCTCGACGGGCTTCGTGCGAACTTTCTTCTCGTGACATGCAATTTCCAAAGGAGAAAGAAAACATGAAGAATATCGTTCTGGTCCACGGCGGGTTCGTGGATGGCGCCGGTTGGGAGGGCGTCTACCAGATTCTCAAGAAGCAGGGTTATAACGTCAGCATTGTGCAGAACCCGACAATCTCACTGCAAGACGACGTAAAGGTAACCAAGCGGATCCTTGACGCGCAAGATGGTCCGGCAATTCTGGTCGGTCATTCCTACGGCGGCGCGGTGATCACCGAAGCCGGCACTCATCCAAAGGTTGCCGGCCTCGTCTACATCACGGCCTTTGCTCCGGACAGCGGTGAATCTGTTGGCTCGCTTATCAAAGATCCACCACCCGGGGCGCCGGTACCGTCGATTTTGCCTCCGCAGGATGGATTCTTGTTGCTGGATAGCAAGAAGTTTCCAGCATCCTTTGCAGCGGACGTGAGTCCGGAAAAAGCCGCATTCATGTCCGATTCTCAGGTGCCCTGGGGATTGGAGGCCGTCAGTGGCTCCATCAGCGAACCAGCGTGGAGGAGAAAGCCAAGCTGGTATTTGTTGGTCACTGAGGACAAGATGATCCCGCCGGACGCGCAGCGTGCCATGTCCAAGCGGGCGGGTTCGAAAGTTGTCGAAGTCAAAGGCAGCCATGCGATCTATGTTTCGCAGCCTCAGGCGGTTGCGGCTCTGATCATCGAGGCGGCCAAGAGTACTCCGGCCAAGGCGGCTTGACCGCTTTGAGAATGTGCAGCGGCTAGTACGAGGGCAGACTCGAACGTAACCCATTTTCTGTTTGGGCAATTGGGAGCGTTCGGTCTGTCCCCACGTGTATGACGAAGTAACCGTCCGAACAAGCCAGAGGGCGGGAACTGCCGTTAACGGTCTTAGACCGGCTGACTTCACGGAAGGCAGTTTTCGTCCATCTCATCCAGAACAGTTTTTACTTCGTTCAGTTCTGCCAGCTTGCGACGCCGAATCCATCTAGCCGAATACCAGAGCACCGGCTGCATGAGCACGCAAGCAACGAGCAGCTCTACCCAGTCCTTAGGATGAGCCCTCACGTCCTGCCCGATGGTTGCCCAGTTCGCTACGGTGAGTACGGCGCAAAAAATGATCCAGCCGACGGACACATAGATGGAGATCCTGAGCAGCCGAATGCGAGCCACCACTCTTTTGTGCCAAAGCTCCGCGAAGGCGCGAGTTGACTGGGTCTGAGGACGCCACGCTCGCCGCAAAACCCAGAGCCGGAATCCGACCGACACGAATACCAAAACGCAGATGCCGGTCGCCCAACCGGTTCCCATCGAACTCGATTGACGCTTCATGTACAGACCGAAAATCAGAATTCCCAGAAACACGACTCCCGTCAGGACATTGCCCAGTAGGAAGCGGCGGTCCTGGCGTTTGATCCTCTGCTGGATCTTGCGCCGGAATTCGGCTGGCGGCTTTGCGACGCCGCTCCATTGTTCGCGCCAAGTATTAAGTTCTCGATCTTCTGTCATTCGCTCGCTCCGATCATGGCATCACTCCCATCGCGTCCTTTAGAGCTTTTCTGGCCCGGGTCAGGCGCACCGCGACATTGTTTTCCGTGATGCCCGTTACGTCCGCGATCTCTGCATGCGTCAAGCCTTCGAGCATGAGTACGATCATCTGCCTGTGCGTCACGGGCAGCGATTGGATTGCCGACATCAGTTGCGCTCGCTGATGATTTCTCGCTGCCTGCTCCTCGGGATGGGGGCGCGGATCAACCGGCTGGTCGGACTCCTCGACCTCTTCCAGCGGCTGATGAGGCGGCCGTCGCCTCCATACATGACTCAGCCCGCGATTGTGAGCAATGCGGTAGACGAACGTCCTCTCGGAACACTCACCGCGAAAATGCGCCAACGCTTGCCAGATCGCCAGCGCGATTTCCTGGACCAGTTCTTCCCTGACGCCAGCCACCGACTCATAACTGAAGGCCAGACGCGAGATGGCCGCCCCATACTCGCCGAGGATGCGCTCGAATTGTTTTTCCAAAGCGTCGTGGTGTTCGCTCACGATGGTGACCCGGGAAGCGAAGCGAGCTGTGGCTGAAGCCGCATGGTTCGTTCGAGCAGTAAACTCAAAGGCCAAACGCGCGAAAATCTCCGAAGCAGCTAGGACATCACGAGCCTGTCACCGTTATCGACTGCGGTTTCTGGATCGGATAGCAATTCTCGCGATAGTACCGGGTGAAGATCAGAGCTACAATCAGCAACGCGATTGGGCACAACACGCTACCCTCGGGGCCAACGATGCCGCCCGTGAGCCAGCGTTGCCCGCTGAAGGCGGAAGCGAACACGCTGTGGTAGGGCAACATGCCGCTGTCAGGAACTCCGTAGAGCATTTGTCCCCAGTCCCAGGCCGCGTGAAAGCCGATCGCGATCCAGAGATCGCCGGTTCGTTGCAAAAACAGGCAGTGGAGAAGAGAGAACAAACCAGTTGCCAAGACACCGACCCCAGTCTCATTCGCATTAAAGGAGTGCCCGAAGGCGAATAGGCCGGATACCACCAATGCCGCCGGCCAGAAGCCGATTCCGGAAGCGAGTGTGTACTGTAGGTATCCGCGACACAGGAATTCTTCCGTCATTCCGGCCAACAGAAACGCGATGCCCCACGCGACGAGCGAAGATAAAATCGCCACCCCGTGAAGCTCCACGCCGGTAATCCGGAACGCGTGCAGCAGAAACATTGTCAGCAGCGTGCCGCTGATCGCCAGAAAACCCGACGAAGCGCCAATCCAGAAATTTTTCCCTAGTACTCTACTCAGAGGAAGCCCGTACTCGCTGAATTTGCGATGCTCGATTTTCGCCATCGCGAAGGTCGCAGTACACAGAAGCAAAAAGGCTATCGCCTCCGATTTGAGCATCAAGGACGGCGTGATTGTAATTTCTCCAGCGTACTTCTGAGCTTCTCGAAAACCTTGAATTCCACCGCTGCGGATGACGAGAGAACTCCCAAACAGGGCGACAACCAGAGTGACGAAGATGAGCAGTCGCCAGCCGGCGCGCAGGCCGTCGGGTCCGACAAAAATTGACTTCAATTGGAACCTGGGGCTTGAACCCGACGGGAAAGCCTCAGTCGGTAATACGGGCGGGTTCTTACCGGTATTCAGTCGATTTGCAACGGTCATTTTTTCTCTCCCGGATAAAAAATGAGTCAGGCCATCGAAGAATCGAAGCCGTCCCTATTCAGGTAGTCTCAGGCGGGCAGAAAACCTTACAAAGAATTTCGGGCATGCGATTCTGTCGCAGCCTGGGTTGTTTTTGCCTTGACGCCCCGAAAATTGCCGTGATAACTTTCACCCACTCAAATGAGATCGTCTCTTACATGTTCCACTAAGTGAGAGCTATCTCCTTCCAAATAACCCGACCACGAATTGATCCAGCCGTCGCTTAGGCGACAAAAGAATGGAGAGGACCTCGTATGAACAATCCGCAATGTCGTTGGCTGTCCGTTTTGAAATCAGTCTGTGTAGTTTTCGCTGCGTGCATGGCGGTGATTGCCGCTCCTGCACAAACCTTTACCTCTTTAGTAGATTTCAGCGGAAGCGATGGCGCGAATCCGGAAACGTCGTTGATTCTCAGCACGGATGGAAACTTCTATGGGACGGCCGCGCAAGGTGGAGCAAACGGACACGGCAGCGTATTCCAACTCACCCCGGGTGGCACCCTCACTACACTTTATAGTTTTTGCTCGTTGGCCAGTTGCGCTGACGGCAACGCGCCGGAGGGTGGCTTGGTACAAGGCACGGATGGAAACTTTTATGGCACAACCCAGATTGGCGGCGCGTATAACTACGGAACGATTTTTAAGATTACCTCTGCAGGGACGCTGACTACGCTGCACAGCTTCCACTTTGCCGACGGAGCCTATCCGCAGGCAGCGCTGGTACAAGCCCCGAGCGGCACATTCTACGGAACAGCTCGGCAGGGTGGACTGGTCGGGGGAGACGGCGCGATATTTAAAATTACGCCGGCCGGCGCATTCGCGGCACTGCACAGCTTCAGCGGTAGCGACGGAGCGTATCCGTCCGCGAGCCTGGTTCGAGCTTCCGATGGGAATTTTTACGGCACCACGGAGATTGGCGGTTCGGGCACCTACTGTGGGGTAGGTACGGAATGCGGCACGGTTTTCAAGATGACTCCGACTGGCACGTTAACCACACTGCATAGCTTTGACGGCACCGACGGTACGGACCCCTTGTCCACACTGGTCGAAACCAGTAGCGGGTTCTACGGAACGACCTACCAAGGCGGGAATCTGAGCTGCGATAGTCCTTACGGCTGCGGAACCGTTTTCAAGATTACGCCTTCCGGCACTCTGACTACGTTGCACCGCTTCCATTTGACGGACGGAGCCTTCCCTGGCAGCGGTTTAGCCTTGGGCAGCGACGGCAACCTCTACGGTACGACTACCAGCGGCGCAGAAGGCATCTACGGAACGGTTTTCGAAATGACTCCCGAAGGCGCGGTGACAACCCTGCACAGCTTTGCCGACACAGATGGGTCGGGCCCGCTTGGGGTCCTGCTCGAGGTTTCTAACGGTACGTTCTACGGGACAACCACGTTTGGCGGAACCAGCAATGACGGCACGATCTTTAGCCTGACGCTGGCGCCCGCGCGTTGAGGGGTCGACAACAGTTCAAGCAGTTGTGCTCGTGGTCGGGCCCCACTTCTCGCAACAAATGCGAGAAATGGGGCACACTGCGATTTTGACCTTTGCGAATCGAATCGCCCACGAAAATACCCTGACGGGAATCTGTACTCAGTTCATGGGCGCACTGTGCCGCTGTGCGCAACAAAGACCTTGTCCGCCACATGCCCACGGAACGGCGGATCCGGCTCAGGCTCCCGGCGCGGTTTTATCGCTCTGATAAACGATTGACAGCGCTCGGTTTGTCTGCAAAGTTACTGCCGCATTTTGTTTGGAAATCCCCCGCCTCTTCAAAGGCAGAGGCCCGACTGCTGCCCTAGAGCGTTTCCGTTGAACGCCAATTCCCAAGGAGAACGGCATGAGTTAACAAAATCCAAACTTGATCGCGCAGCTGAGAGGTTACTCCAGTCTGACCGCGGTTCTGATTGTGTTATTCCTACCGCTCTCCGTTTTCGCCCAAAGCGAAAAAGTTATCTATGAGGGAGCTAGGTTGGGATTTCCCAACATGGTCACTGATTCAGCGGGAAATCTATACGGTGCCGACTACGAAAACGGCCCTGTGTTTGAGCTCACCCCTCCAGGGTTGCGGCATCGTATTCGAGCTTTCGCCCCCTGCCCAGCCGGGCGGAGCCTGGACCGAAACTACTCTCTACAAGTTTCTTCGCGGAACAAGGCCTAACTTGCCGCCCGACCCCTCCGGCATTACCGTGGGTCCCGAAGGCGTTTTGTATGGGGCGGGCAAGAGCGGCGGCAATGCTTCCGGGGATGGATTTATTTTTCAGCTTACGCCCCCAAAGCAAGCCGGTGTCGCGTGGGCTTATAAGGTACTTTACGAGTTTGATGGCAACAGCGACGGCACGGGCCCGACGGGTTATTTTGTCTTCGACCACAAACGCAATCTGTACGGCACGACGATAGAAGGCGGCGCTAATTACCAAAGCTGCGATATATGGTGCGGCACGGCGTTTGAACTGTCTCCGCCTGCCGAGAAGGGCGGCGCTTGGACAAAAACCATCCTGCACAGCTTCGGTGGTTCTGCCACAGACGGGGTGTATCCCTATCCGGGCTTGATCATAGATAAAGACGGCAATCTCTATGGATCGACCTACGTCAATAACGGAATCGTCTTCGAACTATCGCCACCAGCGGCTGGCGGCCCCTGGACGGAAACGATACTGCACAGCTTCACCAGTTCTCCCGACGGCTCCGGGCCATTGGGTCTGGCGTGGGGTCCGAATGGGATTTTGTACGGGGTCACTTGGCATGGCGGCTCTGAGGGAGGCACGGTTTTCCAGATGAAACCACCCGCTCAACCGGGCGGGACCTGGACCGAGGGCATCCTCGACAATTTTGCTCCGAACGACGCTTCGACCGGCACACAGCCCGCTTCCAATGTGGTCTACAAGTCGGGCGCGATTTACGGCGGAACGCTCAGTGGGGGTGACGGCGGGGGCGTTATCTACGAAGTTCGTCCTTAGATTCTTAGGTGCTAACCGCGGATTTGCGGCCGGCGCATCCGACGAAAGAAATTGGAGGAGGGGTAGTTCGCTTTTGGCTTGAGTGGCGAGTTGACTGGTCGCAGACAACGGCCACAGAGAAACTAGACTGTCGCCATGCCGTGAAAAACTGACACGTTTCCACCAAAGCGATCAGACTCATTTCGTGGGACAGCCCTCCGCAGTTTCATCACCTCTTACTTTTGGCTTTCGCTCGAGTACTCGCAGGCGCTTTCTTCTTCTTTAATTTGGCCTGATTGTAATCAATGGCGGCACGGACCAGGTTTTTTAGAGCACGCTCGTTGATCTTGTCGCCCTCGAACAAATCGATCGCCCGCCACTTGTTGCCTTCGAGGCCCGCGTTGAAGAGCTTGTCAGGATCGGGGAGGTTGGCCCCGTTGGAAAAGGTGAGCTTCACTTTATCTTTGTGGGCGTTGCCGACCGCGATCATTCCGTCGCGAGACCACACGGGGCTTCCCATCCACTTCCACTCCTCGATGATCTCCCGGTCGGCCTCAAGGATGCTCTTGCGCACGCCTGCGAGCGTTTTGCCGCGCCAGTCGGTGATTCCTGCGATCAGCTGATCAATACGTTCGGAAGGGTTCATTGGATTTATACCTCGATTCTTCGTTTATCCTGACTATGCAAATCCAGCCTTAGGCATGCCCCCTCACGGCGACTCCAACTTTGCGTATTCCGCTTTGGCTTGCTTGTAGATTGGGATATCGGGATCGGCGTCTTTCCAGAGAGTGAGGAAATCTTTGTACGCAGTCACCGCTTGGAGGCGCGCGGCTTCGGCATCGGCTCCTGTTGAAGTTCTGGCTTCCAGAACGTTGGCACGGGCTACGCCCAGATGGGCCAGCGCTCCCGTCCAGCAGTTCCAGACTATGCCAGTGTGGTTGACGATCTTCTGAAACTCTACGGCGGCGGCTGTGCCTTGTCCGGCTGCCAGGTAGGCTTCGCCGCGTACGTAGACCGGATAGAGGCAAGAAACATTGTTGCTGATCGCAATCGACCCTAACTCGATGGCAGAGGCAGCCTGCAATGCAGTCAGCGCTGCGGCCGGATTCTTCCGATCCAATTCCAGCTGCGCTTGAATCGTTGGCAGCCACAGCCACTGCATCTGTGTGTCCAGTGGGAATCGCTTTGCAAGAGCCTGAGTCAGGGATTGGGCTCGCGAGGTGTCGCCTGACATCGCCAAGGCGAGGGCTGCTTCGGTCTGGGCACCTTGACTGTTTGGGGCGAGGGTTAACGCGTCGGATGCCGCTTGCCGAGCCTGCGCCGCATTGCCAAAGGCTGCTTCGCGTTGAGCGGCGATCGCCGAAGCGACGGCTGCATTTTCCTTGCTGTCGGCGCGAACCGCAGAGTCCACGGCGCGGCGGGTGAGTTCGCGCGATTTGCGAAGATGACCGGCGTAGGCCTCGGTGTCGGCGGCGAGACCAAGTCCCCAGTTCTCGAAGTCGGGCTGGCCGGCAAGCGACTTCTCCTGTTGATCCATCTCAGCCGAGTCGGACGCCAGAAAGGCAAGAGCGTAGAGATAGGTGTCGAATCCTGCAAATTCCAGCTTTCTCGCACGAGCCTGGCGAATGACATCTCGCGTTTCCTCGAAGCGCTGCAAGGCGAGGTAGTCGCCGGCGATAGTGGCGTACGAACTCGCACTATCCGGTGCAAGGCGTACGGCTTGCAGTGCCAGATCCGCGGCTTTTTCATACTGTCCCTGAGCTTCCAGCACAAAGCTCAAATTCTTATAGGCCGCGGCCGCCCTCGGATAGCTCTCAATCTCCTCCTGGTAGGTGGGAGCCGCCTTATCGAGTTCTCCAGTGACGGTTTCGTAGTAGTCGGCGGTGATCGCCAGCTTTTCTCTTTCGCTGGCGTGATCTCGTAACTGAAATGCTTTGGTCAGGAACTCGGCGGAGCGTCCCATCTCCCCGATGCTGGAGTAGTCGTCTCCCACGGCCATGTAGGCCATGGCGAAATTCGGATCCAGTTCGATGGCGCGGCGGTCATGAACCAGGGCGGCAGTGGGGCCTTTTTCATGGTCGGCTTTTTCGGCAAGGCTGTATTCCTTCAGGGCTTCGAGCGATGACGTGGTTGCCTGAGCTAGCGGAACATCGAACTTTCGCACGGAGGCCAGCGATTCGCCCAGTTCGCCGCGGAGCTTCGATGCAGCCTTGCCCAATGCATCCAGCGCCTCTTCCTTCGAGGCCGCAGTTACTTGCTCTTGTGCCAGCGTGTCTCCGGTCTGGCAATCGGCGGCCTTGAGGCTCAGCACAAATTCGTTGCCCAGGGTGCCGATGGATCCCGCAAGGTAGGCTTTGCTGCCTGCACGCTGGCAGAGTTCGCGCGCAAGCTCGGCCGTTAGCTTTGTGTCGGCGGTGCGCGTCATTAATTTCAAGGTCTTGGCCACTTCGCTGTCGGAGAGCACATTGAGGAAAGGGGATTGGCGCAGAGAGACGCTGAGCGCGGTCTTGAGCGTGTCGTCGAAGATCGGGTCTCCGGTGCTGTTGGCAAAATCGGCGAGGACGATGTTGTCTTTGTCGGTGAGGTGGTGTGCAGACTGGCGCGAGCGATAGTAGAACATTCCCGCGAGCAGTAGAACGCATATGAGTCCGGTTGCCGCGTATGCCCCGAGCTTCTTCGTTGTGGCGGGGCGGGTTTGGACTGCTGACGCGGAGCGATCTGTGGCCACCGGCGCAGAAGATGAATGCGAGTCCGTCTCGCGCTTCAGGCGCTGCAGATCGGCTCGCATATCGGCAGCGTGCTGATAGCGCAGATTGCGGTCTTTCTCCAGGGCCTTGTTGATGATTTCTTCCAGCTTCTCGGACAATTCGTGATTCAACCGCACCGGGGGAACCGGGGCACGGTTCATAATCGCCTCGCAGATCACTGCCGGGCTTTCGCCGTGGAAGGGAACGTCACCCGTGGCCATCTCGTACAGGACGGACCCGAACGAAAACAGGTCGCTGCGCGCGTCCAACTCTTTGGCCCGCACTTGCTCCGGCGACATATAAGCGACCGTTCCCAGCATGGTGCCCGGGCTGGTGAGGTGCTGTGGCTCCGAACCCATCTGCGTAGAGCGGGAGGCGATGTTGCTGGAAGAACTGCGGGCCAGGTCGACCTTGGCCAGACCGAAGTCCAGAATCTTGGCGTGGCCGCGCTTGGTCACGAAGATGTTGGCGGGTTTGATGTCGCGGTGGACGATGCCTTCGGTATGGGCAGCGTCGAGCGCGTCGGCAATCTCGATGGAGAGGGACAAAATCAACTCGGTCTCCATGGGCCGCCCGCCGATGCTATGCTTCAGCGTCACTCCGGCGAGAAACTCCATGGCGATGAAGGCTTCTTCGCCTTGATCGTCGATTTCGTAGACGGTGCAGATGTTGGGATGATTCAGGGCCGAAGCGGCCTTGGCTTCGCGCTGGAAGCGGCTGAGCGCCTGCGGGTCTCGAGCTAAATCGTCGGGCAGGAATTTGAGCGCCACGTAGCGGCCCAGTTTGAGATCTTCGGCCTTGTAAACGACGCCCATGCCGCCGCCACCGAGCTTCTCGAGGATGCGGTAGTGCGAAATGGTTTGGCCGATCATTATTTATCCGATCAGATTTTGGCCAATCATGTTCCGGACTTTAACTCTGATGATGGAAATGCGCAGCTCGCGGGTCCATTCATATTACGGACGGGGCATTTGCCCGTCAACGAATGAAGAAAGTCGGGGAACGACGGGAGGTTTCCAATTTTGTGAGCTGAGGATCGAGAGGTTCGGGGTGCACGCAAAATGCACAGGTCCCATGAGTTCACGAATCAAGTGGAACACCGTACAAAGGTATTGCGATGAAAAAAAGAACGTATGAGCAGGTGAGCCTCAGGAAAAGGATTGAGATTTACGGTTTGCATGCCGACGGGAAATCTCTGCGTTGCACCGCTGCCTTTCCGGGGCAGAGCGCGACGGCGACTCAGCCGTAAACGAGGTATTCTTGGAACTCACTGTTGCACTTCAAACATGAATTCATCCCTTCGCCGGGCTCAGGATGACAATTAGAGCGGGATGACAGTAAACATGGGACAAGGTGATCGGCTAGCCGATTCTCTTTATGATCGTGGTCGCGAGTTCACGGCCGTTTGGGCGGCGGAGATATAGCTTCTCGCCCGCCAGTCGAACCGGAACTGGATCGCCCGGTTTCCATTCGCCGGCCACATAGCCATCGGCGTGCGCGGGTTCGTACTCCCCTGTATAAACCACGCCCCCAACGTTGACGATGACGGCGGGGCGAGCGGACCCCGCCGAGAATTCCCGAACGATTTCGGCTTCCGCCTGGCACCAGTTTTCGAGATCGTGGCCTGCAACCTGCCCGCTGCGTTCGTACAATTCGCTGGCTCGCTTGCGGATTGCTTCCTGCATCTCAGGAGGGCAGTTGCGTGATCCCGGCTCCATAAAACGGCGGCCTCGCGGTTTCGTGTTCTCACTCCATGGTATTCGCAGTCGGCATCTTAAAGAATGGGATATGCGCACCAAAGGACAGGGCTTTTGCCTCTTTGGAACGCCGCTCCTGTAGCGCGTCGAATCTGGACCCAAAAGCTCTGGTTGACCCAGGCCGCTGGCGCAGCCTAACATTACCGCCGTCGGGAGTATCTCCTTTTCATGATCGGCCAAACCGTATCTCACTATCGCATCCTGGGCAAGCTCGGGGGCGGAGGTATGGGCGTAGTCTATGAGGCTGAGGATCTCAAGCTGGGGCGGCACGTTGCCCTGAAGTTTATTCCTGAAAACCTTACCGGCGACGCCAAGTCGCTGGAGCGTTTTACCCGTGAGGCGCGGGCCGCGTCTCTCCTTAACCATTCCAATATCTGCACCATTCACGGGATTGAGGACAATAACGGCCATCCTTTTATTGTGATGGAAAAGCTGGAGGGCGAAAGCCTGAAGCAATGCATCTCCGGCCAACCCCTTCCGACCGACAAGGTGCTCGATATCAGCATCCAGGTGGCGGATGCGCTGGCCGCGTCCCACGCCAAGGGAATCGTGCACCGGGACATCAAGCCCGCGAACATTTTTATCACTCCGAGCGGACAGGTGAAGGTTCTCGATTTCGGGCTGGCCAAACTGGTTCACAACGTGGGGACAGACAGCGACGGCATCATTGCGGAAAATTCGTTGACCGCCATCGGGGTGATTCCGGGGACCGCCGTTTACATGTCTCCAGAACAAGCCCGCAGCGAGGAGATCGACTTCCGCAGCGATCTATTCTCTTTCGGCGTCGTCATGTACGAGATGTCGACCGGGAAAAAGCCTTTTACCGGCAAGAATTCCCTGATGACGCTAGATGCGGTGCTGCACGACAAGCCGGTTCCTCCCGGAGAACTTAACCCAAAGGTGCCGGTGGAGCTGGAAGGCATCATCGGCAAGGCGATGGAGAAGGACCGGAAGGACCGATACCAGAGCGCCACGCAGATGAAGGCCGACCTGCAGCAACTCAAGCGGGAGAACGAGTCGGGCCAGGTAAAGAGTGGGCTCGTCACAGCGAAACTGAGAGTTGCCAGCAAGACGTTCGGGCACAAAAGCAGCCGCTGGCAGCTCTGGCTGTTGCTGGGAACCCTGGCGTTACTGGCGACGGTTTTGGCAGCGGTAGGAGCATATTGGCTGAAGCACCGGTCAGCCGCGAGTGCCGAACTCCAGAATGCCATCGCTGTATTGCCGCTGCAAAACATGAACGGCGATGTAAGCGTCGATTATTTGCGTTTTGCGCTTGCCGACGAGTTGAGCAGCGTGCTGACCTATTCGCGATCGCTCGAAGTGCGGCCATCGTCGGTGACGCGGAAGTTTGTGGAGTCGGATCTCGACCCGCATAAAGTTGGCCAGGAACTGCATGTGGGTCGTCTGCTGACTGGACACTTTATTCGCCAAGGCGAACAGGTGACGGTGACGCTGGAAGCGATTGATGTGGCGAACGACCGCCTGATCTGGCAGGGGAACGCGACGTCGGGCGTCAACGACATGATTGCGCTGCAGCAGCAATTGAGCACGCAGGTGCAGCAGGGGCTTCTGCCGGCGCTGGGTGTGGCAGGCGGGACTCTGAGCGCGGCCGCACGACCGAAGAGCCCGGAGGCGTACGATCTGTATCTTCGCAGTCTGGCCTTGCCGCACGATCCCGCGCCGAATAAGGATGCTATCGCCGTGCTGGAGCACGTGGTGGGCGAAGATCCGGGTTACGCGCCGGCATGGGAGCAGTTGGGCCTGCGGTACTACTACGATTCTTATTTCGGCGGCGGAGGTGAGCAGATGTTCCAGCGCTCGAATGCCGCTTACGAGAGGGCTGTGTCTCTCGATCCTAACCGCGTCGCGGCGGCGAGCAATTTGATTACGAACCGGGTGCAACGCGGCGAACTGGGCCGGGCGTTTGAAGCGGCCACCGATTTAGTGAAGCAGCGGCCGCAAAGCGGCGACGCCCATTTCGCTCTTAGCTATGTGCTGCGTTATGCAGGAATGCAGGAAAAATCCACGCAGGAGTGCAATGCGGCACGGTCGCTCGACCCGGGTAACTTTACCTTCCGCTCGTGTGCTTGGGCGTTTCTTGAACTCGGCCAGACGGATCGGGCAACAGATTTCGTGCATCTGGATGCGGGTTCGGAGTGGGCCAACTGGGTGACTCCCTATATTTATCTGGCGGCAGGGGATGTTGCGCAGGCGCGGGATGCGTCGCGGCGCGTGGGAAAGTCTCCCTCTTATCATCGCGACTTGCTGGTGGCGTGTACGCAGGCGCAGCGACCACCGGACATGGACAGAATTGCGCAAGAAGCGGAAGGGTCGGTGATGATGGAACCGGATCCTGAGGCGTGGTATCACGTTGGAGCGCTAATGGCCTACTGCGGCCAGAACGAGCATGCGTTACATTTGCTAAAGGCGGCAGTGCAGCAGAATTATTGCGCGTACTCTGCGCTGCTGGAAGAGCCTCTGCTGAAGAACTTGCGCAAGGAAACGGCTTTCAACGAAGTGTTGACTGCGGGCAGTCAGTGCCAGGAGGCGCTGAAGGAGGGGCGACAATAGGACCGGGACCGTAGAGGAAAAAAGTTGCGTCAAAAGTGGGGTAGGCCCCATCCTTGTAGGGTGAACTTTTCGGAACGTGACAACCTTCCAAGCCGCGAACGGCGGCAAATCCATCAGGTCGTACAATCTGCAATCGTCCGCACGTCGCTCTTCTTCTGCTTTTTGGTAGCGTTTTCGTCTGTACTGGTGGGGCAACGGGTTGGGGCGGGATCGCCGCCCGAATCAACTGCCGCGACGGCGTCGGCAAATCAGCCCGTCTCCGTCACCGACTTTCCTCAGCTTCCATATCAGGGGTCGCCTACTGAAATTCCGCAGGATCGAGGAGCTGCGGGCTTGCGGTTGATGCTGCGGCGTCTGGGCACCACTGCGAGGCTCATGCAGACCGTGGCGCATCCGGACGACGAAGATGGCGGCATGTTGACGCTGGAGTCGCGCGGGCACGGCGCAAGCGTGCTGCTGATGACGCTGAATCGGGGCGAAGGCGGGCAGAATAAAGTTGGGAGTAATCTTTCGGACGTGCTCGGCGTGCTGCGTACCTTGGAACTGTTGGCGGCTGATGAGTATTACGGCGTGGAGGAACGGTTCTCACGGGTCGCCGACTTCGGATTTTCAAAGAGCGCGGATGAGACCTTTACGAAGTGGGGCGGGCACGACATTGCATTAGACGACATGGTGCGGGTGATTCGGACTTTCCGTCCGGATGTGCTGGTGGCGCGGTTTTCCGGAACCTCGCAAGACGGGCACGGACATCACCAGGCTTCGAGCATCCTGACGCGGGAAGCGTTCCGCGCTGCGGCCGATCCGAAGCGATTTCCCGAGCAGATCGCGGAAGGGCTCGAGCCCTGGCAGGCGAAGAAGCTTTACATCGGCAACGTGTGCGGCTTTGGGGCGATGACTTGCCCCGATGCGGACTGGACCGTGAGACTAAATACGGGTGAGGCGAACCGAGATTTAGACGGCTCGTATGTGCAGTTTGCGATGAAGGGATTGCGGCACCAGCTGTCGCAGGGTGCGGCGAATTGGAATGTGGACCCGGGAGATCGATTCACGTTTTACAAGCTGGTGGACTCGATTGCGCCCGCCAAACTGGACAAGGACGGGCATGAGAAGGATTTCTTTAGCGGCATCGATACGTCATTGCCGGCGCTGGCGTCGCGGCTAGGTGCGGAGGAGTCTAAGCTCCCCAATTTGCGGCATGAGTTGGAACAGATTGCGGCCAATGTTGCGAAGGCAAGCGCCGCAGCTCAGCGTAATGATTTATCTGCTGCGGCGGGGACGCTGATAGAGGTTGTCGGTGAGGTTGGGAGCGTTAACAGCGAAATGAGTGGAGCTTCTCTGCCTCCTGAGTTGAAATCCGATCTGTTGCAGCGGCTCGACGAGAAGCGCGAGCAGGCCGAGGAGGCGCTGAACGACGCATTGAATGTCAGCCTTGCGGCCACGGTCGTTTCCCGAGCTGACCCGAAGCCCGCGATTGCGAAGGAAGCGGAAGCGACCACCACGGTTTCGCCCGGGCAGGAATTCCTGGTCGCGGTGGATTTTCATAACGGATCGAGAGATCGACTGTTGCTGGATGGTCTGAAGCTCGAAGTGCCGAAAGGGTGGCCAACGATCTCCGACAAAACCAGGCCGGTGGCGATCAAGCCGGGAGACAATGTACGTGTCGTTTTCCGCCTGAAAGTACCGGACCACGGGGAGTATACGCGGCCTTATTGGCATCGGGACGATCCCGAGACGGAGAGCTTGAATCACATCGATGACGAGAAGTACGCGACGCTACCCTTCCCGCCTCCGGTGCTGCGGGCGAAGGTGACTTATTCAGTCCTACGCGCGAATAGCGAAACAGTAAAGAACGAAATCGGCGCTACCGTGGTTACGCAGTTTGTTGACGAGACGGGACTTGAACGCGCACGACCGTTGGCAGTGGTTCCGGCTTTTTCAGTGGCGCTGGAACCGGGAACGCAGGTGATTTCCACGCACAACGGTGCAACTTCCACCGTGACGGTGGGGGCGACCAGTAATCTGAGCCGGGAGACGCAGGGCGAACTGCACCTCGAACTTCCCAGGGGCTGGCGATCGGAGCCGACACAGTTGGCGGTGAGCTTTACTCGTCGCGGAGAGAAACAGGATTTTCAATTCAAGATCTTCCCGGCCGGTTTGCAGGAAGGACGCGCGGCGGTTCGGGCTGTACTGGAGTCGGGCGGCGACAAATTCAGCGAGGGTTATTCGCTGGTGAGCCGCGAGGACCTGGGCAGCTTCTATTACTATCAACCCGCCGTGCAGCACGTCAGCATCGTCGATGTAGAGGCTCCGCATGACTTGAAGATTGGCTACATCATGGGTGCGGGCGATGACATTCCTACTGTGCTGAAACAGGTGGGGATGAATGTAACTCTGATCGCGCCGGAGAAGCTTGCGAGTGAGGACTTAAGCAGCTATGGAACGATTGTGCTGGGCATTCGTGCTTATGACACCCAGCAGGATGTCGTTGCCAACAACAAGAAATTGCTCGATTACGTCTCGGCCGGGGGAACGCTGGTTGTCCAATACAATACCGGCGTGGGGGATTTCAACGGCGGTCATTTTACGCCATACTCCGCAGAGCTAAGTCGGGCACGGGTTTCGGTGGAGCAGGCGCCGGTGGAGATTCTCGCACCCGACGATAGCATCTTTCATTATCCGAACCAGATTAAGGCGCGCGACTTTGATGGCTGGGTGCAGGAGCGCGGGCTTTATTTCATGGATAAGTGGGATGAGCATTTCAAGCCGCTGCTGGCTTGTCATGATCCCGGTGAGGACGAACAGAAGGGTGGGTTGCTGCGGGCGCAGTACGGCAAGGGAACATACATTTATGCGGCGTACGCTTTCTTTCGTCAGTTGCCGGCAGGAGTGCCAGGCGCGGTGCGGTTGTATGTAAATATTTTGAGCGCGGGGCACAAGAATGACAGATAAAGCGATGCGCGCGGTTCGCATTCACAACTTTGGCGGGCCTGAAGTCATGCGGGTGGAAGAATTGGCGTTGCCCGTGCCTGAGCTGGAGCAGGCTTTGGTGCGGGTGATTGCGGCAAGCGTGAATTTTCTGGATGTGCAGATGCGGCGCGGAGAGCTAGTTGGTCAGAAATTCTATCGCGCGCATGGGGCTGCGCCTGATCTTCCCGCGACATTGGGGAGCCAAGGAGTTGGCGTGGTGGAGGCGCTTGGCTCCGAGGCGGAGAATGTTCGTGTTGGCGACCGTGTGATTTTTTTTGGTAGTTCTTACGCCACGCATGCTCTCGCCCCGGTGGCGTGGCTGATCCCGGTCCCGGAAAGGGTTAGCACCGAGCAGGCAGCGGGCGGACTTAACCAGGGTTTTCTTGCGTACGCATTCACGCATTGCGCCTATCCGGTGAAAGTAGGCGATTGGTGCTTGATTCACGCTGCCGCGGGAGGGCTCGGACTCCTCTTGTGCCAGATGGCGAAGATTCGCGGTGGGCGCGTGATAGGCGTGACTTCCACGGCGGAGAAGGCGAAGTTTGTAAACGAGGCGGGAGCCGATGAGGTAATCGTTTCCACACGGGCGGATATTGCGAAAGAAGCCCGGCGAATCACGGGGGGCGGGGGTGTCAACGTGGTTTATGACGGCGTAGGCAAAGATACGTTTAATGCAAGCCTCGACAGCCTCGCGCCGGCCGGATATCTGATCATGTATGGCCAGTCGAGCGGTTACGTGCCGCCCTTCGATTTGATGACGCTGCAGGAAAAGGGCAGTGTGTTTCTCACGCGCACGAACGGGCTGCCATATCGAAAGGAATATCCTCAGTATTTGCGCTGCTTTGAAGAGTGGATCAACAACGGCAAGCTTTCCGTGCGCATCGATCGCACCTTTTCTCTCTCGGAAGCGGCGCAGGCCCATGCAGCATTCGAACAACGGCAGGTGAGCGGTAGGTTGTTGCTTCTCCCGTAGTGCACCCAGCTTACCCATAAATGCCAGGGTCACCTCAAAGCGAATCGGACTCCAGCGGCCTGATTCGCGGTATGGGGCTGTGGAGCGCGACTGCGCTGAACATGATCGACATGATCGGCGTGGGGCCGTTCATCACCATGCCGCTGGTTCTGGCGGCGATGGGCGGGCCACAGGCTTTGCTGGGATGGATCGCAGGCGCGCTGCTGGCGGTTTGCGATGGATTGGGTTCGGCGGAGCTAGGCGCGGCGCTCCCGGGTTCTGGCGGATCGTATACGTATCTGCGCGAGATTTACGGACCGCAAAAATGGGGACGGCTGATTTCGTTTTTGTTTATCTGGCAACTTTCCTTCAGCGCGCCGCTTTCGATTGCCAGCGGCTGCATCGGACTGGTCGGGTACGCGTCTTACTACTGGCCAGGCCTGCAGACCGTATATGCCGCGCACAGCGCGGCCTTGCCATTGCCTTGGGCGGGAGCGCTGCAAGTAAATTGGGTGGTGACTCCTGGGACGGCTCTGGCAATTCTCATCTGCTACTTCACCGTCTTTCTGCTTTATCGCCGCATTACGGCGATCGGACGGCTCTCGCGGATGTTGTGGTTCGTTGTGATGGGGACGATTGGATGGATCATCTTCGCCGGTTTGACGCATTTCAACGCCGCGCGGGCATTTGACTTTCCCCCTGGGGCATTCACCCTGTCGCCGGCGTTTTTCACCGGTCTCGGTGGGGCTTTGCTGGTCGCTACTTACGATTACTGGGGTTACTACAACGTTTGCTTCCTGGGTGATGAAATAAAAGACCCGGGACGCAATATTCCGCGGGCTCTCTTGCTTTCCATTGGGCTGGTAGCTTGTCTATATCTATTGATGAACTTATGCATTCTAGCGGTCGTGCCCTGGCGGGAGATGCTTTCGGCGGGGCAGAACAATAGTGGGTTGTATGTTGTGTCGCTGTTTATGCAGAGGGTCTATGGCGCTTGGGCGGCTCGGATCGTGACAGGATTGGTGATCGTTACAGCTTTTGCATCAGTCTTCTCGCTGACGCTGGGATATTCTCGGGTTCCATACGCTGCGGCGCAGGATGGAAACTATTTTCGGGTCTTTGCCAAGCTGCATCCGGTGCATCGGTTTCCACACATTTCCCTGCTAGCGTTAGGAATCGTGGCAGCCGCATTCTGCTTTCTGCAACTGAAGGATGCGATTGCGGCGCTGGTCGTGATCCGCATCGTCATACAATTTATTGTTCAGGCCGTGGGAGTGATTGTGCTGCGGGTTCGGCGTCCGGAGTTGCCGCGGCCTTTTCGGATGTGGCTCTATCCGTTGCCGGCATTGGTGGCGATTGCGGGATTTCTGTTTATTCTGTTCAATCGAAAGAATGCTTTGAAAGAGGTACGGTACGCCGCCGTGATTCTGGTCGCTGGAATTATTATTTACCTGACTCGGGCCTGGATGGGCCGGGAATGGCCTTTTGGTCGAGTGACTTCCTGAAGGTCACCACAGAGGGCACAGAGGAACACAGGGCTTTCACTGATACAGGGGGATGAATGAGAAGGCAATTTAGATACGCACTATTCAGCATTCTTGTTTTGTCGGCTCTAGCTGCGACAGCCAAGGAGAAGAAGTCGAAAGACGAGCATAGAACGGTCACGCAGGTTTTGGATCGAAGCGTAACGAACATGGAGCACGAGTTCACTTCTGCAGCTGAGGCCATGCCCGAAGACAAATTTGGATTCGTCCCAACTACCGGAGAGTTCAAGGGTGTACGAAACTTCGGGGAACAGATCAAGCACGTGGCTGCGGTGAACTATATTTTCGGAGCGGCCATTCTGAGCGAAAAACCACCTGTAGATGTGGGGGACGAGTCAGGGCCGGCATCGCTCAAAACCAAAGAGGAGATTCTCACCTATTTGAAAGATTCGTTTATTTACGTGCACAAGGCCATTGCCACCATTAACGAGAAGAATCTGGTAGAGCCGCTGAAAAGCCCTTTCGGGGAAGGACCGATAACCCGGTTAGGAGTTGCAACCAGCGTTGCGGGGCACGGCTTCGATCACTACGGGCAGATGGTGGAATATCTGCGAATGAATGGCATCGTCCCGCCCGCCAGCCGATAGATTCGCCGAAGCAAGTCAGCCGCGCGCGCCGCGCAGGCTGATGGAACTTAAAAGGAGTTCGGCAGGCAGTTTGTTCACGGCAAGGTAGGCTGCGATTGCTTTTTTCGTTTTCTGCGCGGAGGAGTCGGGATCGAGAAAGACAATCACCGAGGGACCAGCGCCGCTGAGGGCGGCGCCGAGAATGCCGGGCTTTCCCGTTAACTCCTGCAGGCAGGGCAACAGCGGACAAAGCGGGGCGCGGTATGGTTGGTGGATGCGATCTTCGAGCGCTGGCGCCAGCAACTCAGGACGTCCTTGCGTGAATGCTGCCAGTAGAAAAAGCGAATTTTGAATGTTGAGTACGGCATCGGCGCGCGGGTAGCTCGCCGGGAGCACCCCTCGCGCTTTTTCTGTGGCCAGGCTTTCCTCTGGAATGGCGAGCAATAGCGGCCACTTCCCTTTCGGCCGGATGCACGCTACGTGCGCCTCAGTTTCCGAAGACATGCGCGCAATCGTGAGACCGCCCATCCAACAGGCGGAGGCGTTGTCGGGGTGACGCTCGCGGCGGGAAGCTTCGCCGATGATTTGAGAATCGGTCCAACGCATTCGGCCAAAATGATTAGCCAATGCAATACCGGCGACCCGCGCGGCAGCGGACGAGCCGCAGCCTTTGCCAATAGGTATTTCGTTCGTGACCCGAAGCGCCAGCGGAATGAGGCCGATTCCCTGCTTTTCCAGCACTTCGCAATATGTGGTGAGAATCAAGTTGTCTTGCAACGCCTGGCAAATTTCGGAATCGCGACCTGTGGCTTTGATAGAGAAGTCGGTTGACGGCTTCGCATCGATCGTAAGGTAAAGTTCCATGGCAAGGGCGGCGGCGTCGAAGGCTGGACCCAGATTTGCGGAAGTTGCCGGTAAGGCCAGATGGAGCGCGGCTGATCGCTGATTTTTCTTCCTAGGCATTGGACGGCGCAGGAGCGGATTTCTCGGCTCGTTCGAGAGTCTGAATTATGGCAGCCAGGGTCGCGTCGAGAACTACGGGAGGATGGCGCAGCGGCTGCAACTGAGCGGACGCGGCTTCTTGTGGAGAGCCGCGAAAAAGATCGCCACGATGGAACTCCATCGTGAAGTCGGGGTCCTTTAAGAGATTTCCAGTCAGCACCAGGACCACCGTCTCGTCTTTTTTGACAAAACCCTGGCGCAGCAGTTTCTTCAACCCTGCAAGCGTTACGGCGGACGCGGGCTCGCAGCCAATGCCTTCTGCGCCAATCTCTGCTTTGGCCTGCGCAATCTCGACTTCGCTGACTTGCTCACAGGTACCGCTAGTGCCCTGAATGACCCTTATTGCCTTTTCCCAGGAGACAGGATTCCCGATGCGGATGGCGGTGGCACGAGTTTCCGCCTGCACTGGAACGAGACGCTTGCCTTCAGCCTCGCGCACCGTACGCACGAGCGCATTGGCGCCTTCCGCTTGAATTACCGAAAGCTTGGGCAGGCGTGAAATCAGCCCCATATCCAGCATCTCGAGCAATCCTTTGCCGATAGCCGAACTGTTGCCGAGATTGCCGCCGGGCACGATGATGTGGTCGGGCGGATGCCAGTCGAGTTGCTCCAGCAATTCGAAGGCAAGTGTCTTCTGTCCTTCGAGGCGAAACGGATTGATCGAGTTCAGTTGGTAGACGGGCGCCTCGCGCACCAGTTCTTGCAGCAGACGGAGGCAACCATCGAAGTCCGTGCGGAGTTGGCAGGTCAGTGCTCCGTAGTCGAGAGCCTGCGAGAGTTTGCTCCACGAGATTTTCCCATCCGGCACGAGCACGAGACCGCGCATGCCGCCCCGCGCGGCGTAGGCGGCCATGGACGCCGAAGTATTACCGGTGGAGGCGCAGGCGACCCAGCGGCTTCCGGCTTGGCGGGCAAAGGTGGAGGCTACGGTCATCCCAGTATCTTTGAACGAACCAGTGGGATTCATTCCTTGATGCTTGGCGTAGAGGCGCGTGACACCGGTTAGGCGAGACGCTCTTGGAAGCTCGTATATTGGCGTGTTTCCCTCGCGGAGAGTAACGACCGGCTGCGCGAGGTCAGGCGCAGGCAGAATTTCACGGAAACGCCAGACGCCACTGAGATCAAGAGCCGAATTTGATATGCGACGCTCGCTCCAAAGAGATTTCAGAGCGGTTGGGTGCGCAGAATTCCATTGGGGATCTGTGATCTCGAGCAGGTTGCCGCAATGACTGCAACGGTAATCCTGCGCGGCGGTCGAGGCCTTCGAAGCGCAGCCGATACAGCAATAAACGAAGCTAGATTTCGGTCCAGCACTGCCCAGTGGATCGGAACTTCGGTCCGAACTGGCGAAGAGCTGCATGGATTCCGAGACTATCTCTCGCCCCGCAAGTATTGATCAGTCCGATTGATCCAATCGGCGCGAGGAGGAGTGAAGACGTCGAGGTCTACCGTGTCCTCAAGCGCCTCGGCTTTGTGCGGCATGTTGGCGGGAATGCAGAGTACTTCGCCAGCGTGGACGGTGATTTCGCGGTTGTCGATCCAGAACTTGAGCGCGCCGTCAAGAATGTAGGTGAGTTGCTCATTGTAATGGCTGTGCTCGGGAACGATGCAGCCTTTTTTCAGCAATACACGCGCCACCATGATTTCCTGGCCGACAACGAACTGCCGTTGCAGTAGCGGATTTAACTCTTCCAGCGGAATCGTGTGCCACGGAATGTATTGCAATGCGACCTGGCTGGCAGCATGCTTCGAAACAGCCCGCTGCGCGCGGGAGTGAGATTTTGCCGTTTTCGTTTTCTTCACGGCTGATTTCTTCGTCTTGGTTTTAAGCTTTGTCGCCATGCAGTTCGTTCCCGGATTTTCTCGAAGTAATTTCGGTTTAGTGGACTCTGCCGCCGTACAACTTCACGGCAGTATCGTGCAGATACGCGTGCGCCAATTCCAACGCTCGCGATTCGGAGATCTCGTTCTCTGAAACCATCTCGGCCAGCGCAGCCGCCAGCGCCATGCGCGACGATTCCGCGCCCAGCCAGTAGCTTTCTTCCGCACCCAGCACTTCATTGTACGGGAAACAATCGGTACCGAAGGTGATCTTGTCCGGGAAAGTTTCCAGCCACATCTTCAACGTGTCTTTAAAGGCGGAGGGATACTGGGCGAGTTCGCCGAAAGAGGAATCGAGGTAAACATTTTTCATGGCCGCGAGCCAGATCGCCTCGCGCTCTAGCGGATAGCCGCCGTGGATCATGACAAACGTGGTGCTGCGGTAGCGCGGATCACGCAGCACACTTTCCAGACCCATGATGTTGCTCTGCGAGAGATTGAAGTAGTCGCCGATGCCGACCGCGGTGTGAATGTGCACGGGAAGCTGCAATCGGCCGCCTTCCTGAACCAGAAAGCGAAAGATGTAGTCCTGGAAGATGCGGTAATCTTTTTCGCTGGGAATGCCGCCGGCGACGTAGTGTTGGTAAAGGTCTGCCGCCTGGTCGCGCGTGGGATCGCCGAAGGTGGTTGGCCGGAAGTATGCGACCTCGAACTTCATGGCAATGCCGCCCTTATTTCTGTTGTCCTGGAGCACCTGGCTGATGAATTTCAAATAGCCATCAAAATCCGCAGCCAGTTTCGACACATTTTCTTGTTTCATCCAGCGGCGCAGCATTTTTTCCTGCAGCGGAATGTAGACGCCTTCGTCAGGATTGCGAGCCGTTTCCCGCGTGTTGTCGAACGGCCACATGAACGAATCGGCGAAAAACACCCACGGAAAGCGCTTGGGATCGAGATAGTCCGGCATCATAGCGCGGTTGGCGACGGAACTCTCAGTGTTGATCTTGTCGAGAATCGAGTCAAAGTAGGCCGTGCCCGCGTACTGTTTCTTGAGCTCAGCCTTTTTCGCAACCAGCCACCTTGCGTGTTCTGGCGCCAAGTCTGAATACGGATATCCGAATAGGGCTTTGGCCGCGACGATCAGTTCGGGATTGTCATCGCGGGTGCGAACAGCAGCACTAAAATCGGGAGGTGCGGCCATCGCATCGACATCGGGATCGTCGGAGAAGCCAGGATGGGCGTGATGGTCGAAGGCGGGAATGTTTTCTATTTGCGGGAGCAAGCGCTGGTAGATCTGTTGCACGTCCGGGCCGGGGAATGGTCGAGCCTGGGCGGTGCATCGCACGGAGAACGCTGCGAACAGAGCCAGGCTAGAGAATAGCGGTAACAGTTTTCGTTGCATTCTCGGTTGGCTTTCCTTCCGTGGAGGTTTGGGCTCGCTTCGCTCGCCTGACGAGCGAAGGCGCCCGTCGCCACATGGTCGTTTCCATGTCCCAACATTCATCTTCCGGCTAGGCTTCCCTGCCATGCCGCAGAAATCTTCATGGCGCGATTCGCCGCTTCCTTCAGATTCGCGAACGATGACGCGAACGAAAAGCGCACGAAGTCCTTGCCTGACACGCCGAATGCTGATCCTGGGATAGCCGCGACTCCGGCATCCTCCAGCAGTATGCGGCAGATTTCCTCCGCGGTCGCTCCCGTACCACGAATATCCACCCACGCGTAGAACGCTCCCTCGGGCGCTTGGCAGCGGAAGCCCGGCACTTGATTCAGATCGTGAACGAATTGCTGACGTCGGCGCGCAAACTCGGCGATCATGCGCGGAGTCGCGCCATCTCGGTCGCGCAACGCATCAATGGCGGCATATTGCGTGAACTCGGCTACACAGGTGTAACTGTTAACCGCCATGAGCGCGAGTGCTGCAGCCACCTCAGGAGGCGCAACTGCGTATCCCAGACGCCAGCCCGTCATGGCAAAGCTCTTGGAGAAACCGTCGATGATTACGGTGCGCTCTGCCATGCCGGGATAGCGCAGCATGGAAAGATACTCGCCTTCGTAGATGATGCGCGCATAGATTTCATCGGAGAGAACCCAGAGATCGTGCTCGACGGCGAGTTCCGCCAAGCCGTGCTGGACAGCGTCTGTATATACGGTGCCCGTAGGATTGCCCGGCGAGTTGGTGATGAGCATGCGGGTGCGGCGGGTGATCTTGGAGGCGATCTCGTTGAGATCCGGCTGAAAATTGTTGCGCGACGAGAGTTCGAATGGAACTGGGACCGCGCCCAGGCCGAGGGTGACCGAGGGATAACCGGGGAAGCCGGGATCTGGGTAGAGAACTTCGTCTCCCGGTTCGAGTAACGCCATCATGGCGAAGAACAAAATTGCCTTGCAGCCGGGCGCGATGATCACGTTGCCAGGAGAAACAGCAATGTTGCGAGTGCGCTGGAGGTAAGCCGCCACTTCCTCGCGTAGTGCGGGTAACCCGGCTACGGGACAGTACCGGTCTTTTCCTTCTGTGAGAGCGTTCTTCGCGGACTCTATTACCGACGGGCCGGCATGAAAATCGGGCTCACCCAGTTCGAGGTGAATGACGGAGCGGCCCTGGCCCTCCAGTTCTTTGGCGCGAGCGAAGACTGCCAGCGCGCCTTCGCCACTCATTACCGACATACGGGATGCTATCGCTCGCATTCTTTCTCCGAAACTACAGACCTTTATACATACCGCCATCTACGAGAATGGTTTGACCGGTGATATAAGATGCCGCTTCCGACGCTAGCCAGACAATCGTCTCAGCGACTTCGCGGGGCTCGCCCAGACGCTTGAGCGGCGCGTCGGCAGCCCATCCGTCGAAGATCTCTTGCTCGCTTTTGCCTGATGCTGACGAGCGCGCTGTGGCCAGTTCTTTCAGGCGGTCTGTCGCAGTGAATCCAGGACCTACATTGTTTACCAGAATTCCGTCTTTGCCGAATTCGTTGGCGAGACTCTTCACCAGTCCTACGACCGCCGCACGCACTGCATTCGAGAGCACTAGATCTGTAACTGGCTGCTTGGTAGTGATGGACGTCAGTGTAAGGATCCGGCCCCATCGCTTTTTCTGCATGTGTGGAATGACTTCGCGCGCAAAATAAACGGTGCTGAGGAAATTCATGTCGATCGCGCGCTCCCACTCTTCCAGGCTCGCCGCCAGAAATCCCTTGGCTGGCGGACCACCTGCGTTCGTCACGCAGATATCTACTGCGCCGAATCTCTGAGCCACTTCGGTGACGAAGCTGCTCACCGCGTTGGGATTCGTCACGTCGAAGGCCTCGGCAAAAACTTCCGCGCGATGATCTTGGCGAATCTTTTCGGCTGCCGCCTGCAGCGTTTGTTGGTTGCGGGCGCACATTGCGACTTTGCAACCTTCGGCGGCAAAGGCCTCCGCCGTGGCTCGTCCAATCCCTTGGCTGGATGCGGCGACCAGAGCAACTTTGTCTTTCAATCCCAGATTCATGAATTGAGAATTATAAATGGTACGCGGCGAAACTCTGCGCTTGCTGGCGATGGTTTAGGCAATTAATCTCTAATGAGCGGGGATTTCATGAACAATCGTCAACATCAACCGGAGACTCAGGCGGTACGCGGCGCAGCGGATCTTGAGAAGAAAAACGGACCCATGGCCACGCCGATCTTTCAGACGTCGACGTTTGAGGTCACCGACAACGATGAGCAGTTGCGCGCGACCCACACCGACCACTTCTACACGCGCTACGGCAATCCGACGAATACCGTAGCCGAGAAGACGATTGCGGAGCTGGAAGGCACGGAGGCGGCGCTCACGTTTGCCTCGGGGATGGGTGCGATTACAACGACGATCATGGCGCTGCTCCGAAGTGGCGATCACGTGGTGGCGCAGCGCGATATTTACG
The DNA here is from genome assembly GCA_050015215.1 of Candidatus Sulfotelmatobacter sp. GTDB lineage: Bacteria > Acidobacteriota > Terriglobia > Terriglobales > Acidobacteriaceae > Sulfotelmatobacter. The sequence continues at coordinate 12,293 of JBEKBW010000035.1, read as the reverse complement.
GCGGCGTAAACAAGTTCCTCGCGCAATGGCTGCCGAAGATGGGGATCGAGACGACGTTCGTCGACACGACCGACTACGAGCAGCATGCACAGGCGATTCGGCCGAACACAAAGTTGCTCTACCTCGAATCGCCGACGAATCCTACCCTGCGCGTGGTCGATTTCAAGAAAGTGGCGGCGGTCGCAAAGCAACATATGCTGCTTAGCATGATCGACGCGACATTTGGCACTCCGATTAATCAGCATCCGGCGGAATATGGCATCGATCTTGTGATGCACTCCGGAACGAAATATCTGGGCGGACATTCGGATTTGATTTGCGGCGTGGTGTGCGGGCGGCATGAATTGATGGAGAAAATCTGGCAGACGCGGACGACGCTGGGAAACTGCATGGACCCTCATGCCTCGTGGATGCTGGTGCGCGGGCTGAAGACGCTGTCGGTGCGCGTGACTCGGCAGAACGAAAACGCGCAACACGTCGCGGAATTTTTGTCGGATCATGCCAAGGTGCGGAGCGTGCATTATCCCTTCCTGAAAAGTCATCCGCAGTGCGCGCTGGCGCGCCAGCAGATGAGGGGCGGAGGAGGGATGGTGACGTTTGAAGTAGAAGGCACTGGCGAGGATGCGCGGCGCGTGAGCGAAGCGATGCGGCTGTTTACGCTGGCACCGAGTTTAGGCAGCGTGGAGTCGCTGGTATCGATCCCGGTGCTTACATCGCATGCGATGATTCCCGCGGAAGAGCGCGCAAAGATGGGCGTGACGGAGCAGATGATCCGCCTCTCGGTTGGGATTGAGAACGCGGGCGATCTGATCGCGGATTTGGAGCGGGCGCTGGAGGCGGTCGCAGCGGGAAACCAGGTGCAGGTAGGGTGAAGCTCTGTCCTACCAGCATCACGGCGTTGGGCTCCGATAGACGGATAACTCCGCGACGTTAGAAAATAAATTTCAGGGCGAACTGCAGAATTCGCGGAAGATGGGCGGACGTCGCCTGTCCCAAGGCAACCCCGTTACCGGGGACAAGGCAGGTAGTGGGATCGCCTGCGTTGTTATTTGCTCCGCCGTAGCAGCCTATCGAACTGCTCGCGGTCCCAAGGCCAGCGTTATTCGCCGCCGAACCGGCATCGCCTCCCAGCCATGAAAATTCCGTGTGGTTAAACACATTGAAGGCTTCCGCGCGAAATTCAAAATATTTGCTTTCGCTTATGGGGAAGTGTTTCAGTAAGGCCATATCGAAGTTTGTGCGCGTCGGATTGTTGAGAATGTTTCTTCCGGAATCGCCGAAGGTAAGACCCCGTGGAGCAACAAAAACAGCGGGGTTGAAGTAGAACGGCCCAAGGTTGTTTCCGGCGAGGGTGTGAGGGATCCCAGCCTTGGGATTGCCCACAATGTCAGGCCAGGAGGAGCCCGAGGTCGCCACACCGCTCCCGACTCCGGCGTTGTCCCCTGGCACGCTGCCACCATCCGCATTGCTTCCGCCCGCGTTGTAGATACTATAGGGCGTTCCAGTCTGAACGAGGGTAATACCGGACCATTGCCAACCTCCCAGGAGCTTGTGAGTTAGCCCATTACCTTTGAAGAGCGGCACATCGTAAACGTAACCAATGTTGAATACATGTCTTTGGTCGAAATTGGAACTCGCGCGGAACGAATTGAGATTGTAAGTGTTGAATGCGCCTACATCGCCGGCGTCGGAAGAATCATCAATGGAATGACTGTATGTATAGGCTACGTTGAGCTGGAGCCCTCCTATGCTATGGCGGACAGCGATCTCCAGCGCATTGTAATTGGAGCTTGCCGTATCCTCTTTTCGAGTTATGCTGCCTATTCCGTTGAAAGGACGGAAAGGATCGGCTATCGTGCCGCACGCCGCCACTCCAAGGTTTACCGCCGGACCGAAGGGAATTCCGCTCGCACCCACCTCGTACGGGACGACCGCACCACTCGGAGTGGTCGCATTCATCGGTACCCCGTAAGCGTCGAAATTCGTTCCGCAGTCGTTATGGCCCCCTGCATTAATCGATTCACCCGGCTTGTAGGGATTCTGCGAGAGCGGGACGGGCTGGAGTTCGTTGAGCTCGAATTCACGCGACAAGTGCACCCCGGCGCTGCCGACATAAGAAACAGTTGCAACCGTGTTCTTAGCGATATCGTGCTCAATGTCTAAATGCCACTGCTGGATATACGGCCACATCGCCTTGGTGGGAATGGACACGAAGGTCAATGGAGTCGTCGTGGTGCCGAGCGCCGATGGGTTTATGTTTGCGTAGCCCGAAATATTGGTAACAGTCGCTGTTTGAGTGAGTGGATTGTATTGTTCGAGTGTGCCAGCGTTCGCTTCGCCTTGATTGGTATGTTCATAGAAAATGCCGTACCCGCCTCGCAGGGCCCATTTTCCGTCGCCTTTTGGATCGAAAGCGAAGCCGAGGCGCGGCGCAGGGTTAAATAGATGGCCTTTCATGCAACCCACTGGGACCCCAGGCGCGACCCCGCAGTCAACCCAGCCGTTATACTGCGGGTTGGGTATTGTTCCCTGTACAAAGTCCGAGGAGTCAGTAAAGCTCGCCCCTGGAATATAGTGGGCCGGGTCAAAATTCCAGGCATTATGGTGTATCTCCCGATAAGTACCGTAAAGACTTACGCGCAGGCCAAGATTAAGTGTTAGCCGCGGTGTGGCATGGAAGTCGTCTTGAAAATAGGGCTCGAATATCTTGTAGCGATTATAGGTTTTGATCGATGATTCTTCCTGCTGATACTGCTGCACATTCCCCAGCAGCAAATCGGCAAACGGGTTCCCGGTGGTGACCACACTATCGCTGGTGCTATAAGACAAAATCCCGTTAGTGCTTACGCCGGGCTGAGGAATTTCGTTCTTCTGGGCCGCCACGAAGTAGGCGCCAAACTGGAGATTATGCTTACCCACAATCTTGGTGACGTTGTCCTTGTAGGTATAAGTGGGATTCGAATTCAGCGGGCCGTTGGGTATGTATCCCGGATCCTCATTGATTCCATTGAAGAGGCTACCGCCGTTCAAACTAATCCCTGGGACCTTGCCCCCAAAACCGTTTTGAAAGACGCCCAGAGTCATTCCCTGCGGACGCTGCCAATTCGGACCCACCAGATTGAGTGTGATGTGGTCTGTCGTATAACTTGCCACAAATTCGTTTAGTAACGTTGGTGAAGCCGTAGCTGTCAGACGGGCAACCAAACTCACCCCAGGCCCAACAAAATTTGTCTGCACCGTAGGAAAGCTGGTACCGCTCGTCCACAGTGGAGTGGGATAAATCTGCGACCAGGAATCGTGGATATAGCGGAACGACGCCCGAACTTTGTCGGTGACGTTGTGATCTATCCTGAACAACTCCTCGCGCCAATGCGTGGGAAGTGACGGGTCCTGAAGCCATTGATTGCTGCCAACGTTAGGCAGAGGGATCAGATTTTCAAGCGCATTGACAGTCACCGTATCGCTGGGGTTGATGGGGACCTGATTATTTGGAAACGGCAGCCCAGCATTCGGGTTCGGAAGGCCGTTAAGCAATTGGGGTTGCGTTGGACAGTCGCCAGGGGAACTGGCACATATGTCGTTGAAATTTCCGCCTCGATCGGCCACCGACGGAACCGTGGTTAGTGAAAATCCGCTGGGCACGATATCTCGACGCCATTCCTCGGAAAAGAAGAAAAAGCTTTTCTGCTTGTCCTTGTTGTAGTGCCCGGGAATATAAATGGGACCGCCGATAGTGCCGCCGAAATCGTTTTTCTTATATTCCGGCACGGTCGGCAAGAAATACTGAGTGGCGTTGAAGTCATCGTTGCGGACAAACTCGTAGAGATCGCCGTGGAAGCGGTTGGTGCCGGATTTGGTTTCGATCTCCACTGTGCCGGAACCGTTGCGGCCATATTGAGCGCCATAGTTCGACGTTTCCACTTTGAACTCGGCGATGGCATCGATGCTGGGATAAACGTTTAGCGACGTGTTGCTGCCGTTATCGAGCGCGTCGCCGCCGTCCATTTCCCAGTTGTTGTACTCGGTCCGCCCGCCGTTCACGCTGAAGGCAACGTTGCCATTCACTCCCACTTGTGCCTCATCTTGCCCAGACTGATTTGTGACTCCGGGAACCAGGGTGATGAGTTGAGTAAAATTGCGGCCGTTCAGTTCAAGCTGAGTAATTTCCTTGCCAGTGACCGTCCCCCCCAAGTCAGAGGACTGGGTTTCCACTTGAGCCACTTCCGAGCCCTGCACAACAACCTCGGTGCTGATGGTGCCCACTTGCAGCGCCACGTTCACTCTGGCTTTTTCCGCCACGCGGAGGATGACTCCTTTGGCTTGATACTTCTTGAAACCCTCGGATGTAACGATCAGATCATAGGAGCCGATAGGCAACGAGGCGAAAAGGTAATCGCCGCTCTCGTTGCTGACGCTGGTGCGCGTAATCCCCTTCTCGGGATCGGTGATCACGACTTGCGCATGGGGAATGGCTGCGCCGCTGGAATCAGTAACCGTGCCGGTAATCGAAGCAGTATCCTGAGCCCAAGCGACAGCCGCAACGGCGATGCTGAGAACCAGAACTGCAATGCGCGGCAACCTGCGATAAAGTCTCATGATGGTTCCCTTTTCTCGTCCCCGAAGCGATTCGTATCCGACGCTCGCCGTACTCCATCGGCAGGTTCGGCAGTCTGGTCGAGCTTCCCTTGGCTGCTCAGGAGGCCGCTGGGCCGATCGTTCATTAAATCGTATGAATAGTGCTTTTTTGCTATATCCCCTGTCAAGGAAAAAAGAGGAATCCGTCCTATCGAAACCTAATCTAGCTGGCGCGTGGACTCGCGAACTACGAGCTGCGGGGCCACTTTGCGGTGATACGCCGCAACTTCGCGCTTCTCCAGCACGCACTTGATTCCTTCCAGAACTACTTCCACCGCTCCTTCGCCCATCGTCTCCATGGGCTGGCGCACGGTTGTGAGCGAAGGAGTGCAGAGCGCGGAGGGCGCCACGTCGTCGAATCCGATCACCGAGCAGTGCTCGGGCACGCGCAGGCCGTTGTGGTTCAGAGCACGGATGGCTCCGAAGGCCGTCATGTCGTCGAAGGCAAGCAGAGCGGTAAACGGGCGCTTTTGCTTGGTCAAATCTTCGGTGAGCTTCTGGCCCATCTCGAAGCTGGAGAGGGGATCGCGCGAATCGGGCAACTCGGCGACCAGCTTGGAGTCGATTTCTAGGCCGCACGCCTTGGCGCAGTTGCGGATTCCGCGCCAGCGGGGAGAGGTATCGGTCAAAGTCTTCGGACCGCGAATGAACGCGATTTTGCGATGACCGAGCGCGTGCAGATGCTCCAGCGCAAGGTAGCCACCGACTTCGTTGTCGACAACGATCGAACTCATGGAATCACCTTTGAGTTCGCAGCCGATCAGCACGGTTGGAATGCTGCTTTTTTCCAGGTCGGCGAGCAGATTGATGTCGAGAAAGAGCCAGTTCGCGAGAACCACCAGGCCTTCGATGCGGCGGTCAAGCAGCATCTCCAGATAGCGCTCAAAGCGGCTGCGCTCGTTGTGCACGTCGGTGAGGATGGGCAGATAAGAAGCCTGGTACAAGGTGTTTTCGATGCCGCGCAGCACCATGGTGCAGTAGGGATCGGTCATGTTAAAAACCATCACGCCCACGGTGTGGCTGCGCTTGCTGCGTAGAGATCGGGCAAACTGATTCGGCCGATAGCCTAATTTTTCGGCGGCCTTTTCGATGCGCTGTTTGGTGACCGGCGGAATATAGCGCGCCAAGGGGGCGTCGTTGAGCACAATGGAAACTGTGGTGGAAGAAAAACCGCTCTCCTTCGCTACATCGCGGATGGTTACCATCGTGGTCTTGCCTTCAGAGCGTCGTAAAAACCTGGCCTGCGTCCTCGCGCTTGCTTCGCTGCGAACGTTGGCGGACACTACAGCAGAGAGTAATACCAGTGTCAAGCATTTCACTACGATCGGGCGCGTTGGCGGTGCTGTGGACCTTCATTCTGGCTGCAGTCATTCTGCCGGATCATGCTTTAATGGCGGCTCCTTTTCAAGCGCGAACGGGTGCGGGCGAGGCTTCAACCGCGTCGTCGTTCGATCCTGCGAAAGTTTTTCAGGCGGGTCAGGATGCGCTCAACCAGAACCGGCTTGACGAGGCTGAACGCGATTTTCGGCAGGTGGTTGTCGCGAATCCGCAAGTCGGCCCTGCCTATGCGAACCTCGGCGTGGTTTACATGCGCCGCAAGCAATGGGTGAAGGCACTGGAGAACCTGCGCAAAGCTGAACGTTTGATGCCGCAGGTTCCCGGAGTTCGCCTCAATATCGGCCTCGCCTATTACCGGCAGAATGATTTCCTTAAAGCTATTCCAGCTTTCGAGAGTGTGGTGCGCGATCAACCTGCCGCGGTGCAGCCGCGGCATCTGCTGGGGCTCTGCTATTTTTTTGCGGAGCGCTGGGCGGACGCGGCCGATACTCTCCAGCCCTTGTGGGAGCAGGAGTCCTCTCAGCTAAGTTATCTTTATGTGCTTTCGATCGCCGCTCACCGGGCGCACATGAAAGGCCTGGACGAGCAGGCCACTGCGCAGCTCGTCAAGATTGGCGAGGGTTCGCCGGAGTTCCACTTGTTTATGGGCAAAGCCCATCTCAACCTCGAGCAGTATGATTTGGCTCTTGCTGATTTTCAGGCCGCGGAGCAAGCCAACCCCAAATTAACCTTCGTGCATTTCAACCTGGGCCTCACTTATTTGAAGAAGCAGGATTACGAACTCGCGCGCGATGAGTTCTTGAAGGATGCGGCGGTAGAACCGGATCTGGCATTCAATTACGAAAAGCTTGGCGACGTGTATAGCTTAATGCAACAAGATGACGATGCGGAGAAAAGCTATCGGGAGGCCGTGCGGCGCGATCCGCGCATGGTGAACTCTTATTTGGGACTGGCAAAGATCTATCTGCGAACTGAGAAATACGCGCAGGGTTTACAGGCCATTGACTCCGCCGACAAACTTGACTCGGGCCGGACAGATGTTCATTACGTAAAGGGGCAAATCTTGCTGCGCATGGGACGTAAGGCAGAAGGCAAGAAGGAACTGGAAACCTCCGTGCGCCTGGATAACGAGCGTCGCGCCGAGCGTCAAAAGCAGACGGAAGGCGGAATCGTGCCTTCGCCGGAGTTGCTGCAGGATGAACCTTAGTTGAGATCGAGAAAGTATCCGAGCGGTGGAAGTCCCCCCGCGGCTGCTTGGGATTTACAGCCCATGCAAACCCGCGCCCATCCATGCGGGCGTTAGCTCTGTCGCTGCGGCTTCGCTTCGTGTGCAAGAACCTGCACCTGTATCATCGGACACTAATTAATCTTGTTTTCACACTTCCTTTGGTAAACTACACCGCTAGTTCGGGTCGGTATCGAAGACTTGCTAACAAACCCTAGGGTTCCCGACGTACTGGCGAATCCGCGCTTGCCGGATGAGCCGAACCTGCATTCGGGAGTCTCTTGCGGCGATTTCGAAGTCCGCTGCAAGTATTCTTGCGCACAACTGGGTTAGCGTCGCCATTACTTAGGAGGAACTCTGTGTCGAAATCGCTCTTTTTCTCGAAGAAGCGTAAGTATTTTCTCTGCGGGTTTTTGCTGGTCAGTGGTTTCGCCCTGATCGCCAGCAGGTTTGCCGCATCGAAAGCCCCCTCTGCCCGCTCCGGAAGCCTGCATTCGTCCGAGCCTGGGCGTGCCATGGTTCAGCGGCAGCTCGCCATGCTTCCCGTAGCCTTTGAACCGAATGATGGCCAGGCGGAAGCTGCGGTCAAATACATTGCGCGCGGTCGAGGATACAAGTTGTATCTGACGTCCTCTGGAGCGGTCTTTTCGCTACGGGGAGCGCGGACGCGCTCCGCTGCTCAGCAGATGGTCGAGCATAAGCGGCTCGGACCCAGACGAGTGAAAGATTTGGCCCGCCAACGAACAGGGACGCAGGAACAGATGGATTTTGCCAGTATCCATATCCATCTTCTGGGCGGCGATCCCCTGGCTGGTATGGCAGCTCTTGAGCCGCAGTCGGGGAAGGTTAATTACTTCATTGGCAACGACAGTTCGAAGTGGCACTCCGACATTCCACTGTTCGCGCGAGTTGTTTACGAGAAGATTTATCCCGGAATCGATTTGGCATTCGCGGGGGGATCGCAACTGGAATTTGCCTACGTTGTGAATCCAAACGCGGACCCACGCTCGATTGCTCTAGGCATTACAGGTGCGGAAAAGATAAAGACAACTGACGCCGGCGACCTGGTGCTTGGCACGTCCAGCGGACCGGTACAGATGCATCGGCCCATTGCTTATCAAGAGCAAAATGGAGTTCGAGAACTGGTTCCCGCACAATTCGAAGTCACAGATTCCGGTAAAGTCTCTTTCAATCTCGGCTCTTACGATCACTCACGCCAACTGGTGATCGATCCCACGATCACCTACTCCACATACTTCGGAGGAGACGGCGCGGATTACGGGTTGAGCATTGCCGCCGATGGGAGTGGCAATGCCTACGTTGCCGGCTCCAGTTCATCGCTAACGATACCCGGCCCCGGGGGTTCGGTGAGCAATCCAAACAGCATGGGGTCTGATGTTTTCGTAACCGAGATCAACCCTGCCGGGGCTGTGGTCTTCACAACATTTTTTGGTGGAACCGGCACCGCCGGCAATGCGGATAATTTTCCGGGTTTCCCGAACGCGCTGGCGGTGGATGCTAGCGGAATTTATGTCGCGGGCACGACCGACTCGAGCAGTTTCCCGGTGACATCAGGCGCGGCTGACGGCACTTTTCAAGGTGGCACTGTCAATGGAAACAACGATGCTTTTGCGGTGAAGCTATCATCGAGTGGCTCACTGGCGTGGGGCACCTATATCGGAGGAAACGATAGCGACAGTGGATTGGGACTGGCGATTGACAAAAGCGACAACGTCTATGTCGTCGGCGAAACTTACTCTACCAATCTTCCCGTAAAAAACGCTTTGCCCGGCGGCAGCGCTCTCAATCTGGGCAAGGGGACGGGCGACGACGACGGTTATATTGTGGCTTTGAATTCCTCCGGATCGGCATTCTCGCTGGTGAGTTACATCGGCGGTAGCAGCGGGGACATTGCCACCGCGGTATCGCTCGACAGTTCGGCCAATGTGTACGTCTCGGGATCGACCATCTCGAGCGATCTTCCGGTCACTTCGGGTGTGGTGCAGAGCACGTACAACAGTTCCGGCGATGACGACATGTTTGTGTGCTCGATTGCGTCAGCCAGTTTCACCGCAGCAAACCGCGGGAATGAGGCAGCCGCAGTGGCGAAGCTTAGCCCGCCCGGACAAAGACCCATATTTTTCACGAGTCTTGTCTTTTTCCCCGCGTTAGCGTTGTTCGGTTCTGTCTGGATCTCTTCGAGTTCACGACGGAGGAAGACTTTAGGTATAAGCGTGTTGTGTCTTGGTCTGCTTGCCTTCCTGATGATGCCGGCCTGCGGAGGAGGAAGCGGCAGCAACAATAACACCGGAGGAAACGGCGGCACGGGTGGGGGGCCGACCAGCAGCTTTGTGTACTTGACCTACTACGGCGGAAGTGGCGATGATGACGCCATCGGCATTGTTGCGGACGCGAGTGGGGATGCGTTTGTTACTGGCGAAACGACGTCTACTGATTTCCCCGTGAGCAGCCCGACGTATCAGGCGAATTTGGCGGGCTCCCAAAATGCTCTGCTCGTGGAATTGAATCCATCTGGAACGAAGGCGAGCTATTCAACATATTTCGGAGGCAACGGCACGGAGTTCGGGTACGGAGTTGCCCTTGACAATACTGGGAATGTATACCTGACTGGCCAAACCAATTCCACAAATTTTCCTGCCTTTGCTCCGACGCAGGGTACATTTGGGGGCTCTACCGATGCTTACGTCAGCGTGCTCAGTCCGAGTTCGAATTCACTGTTGTTCTCCACATACCTGGGTGGCGGCGGAGACGAAGATCAGCTGGCAGGCAGCATCGCAGTGTCGACGATTGGCAGTTTCTTCGTGACGGGGGATACGGATTCGGGGAGTGGCACTACCTCTCCTTTTCCAACCGTCAGCCCGATCGACGGCGCTTGGGGAGGAGGCTCCTGCACCGATCCAAACAACAATCCCGTGCCTTGTCCCAACGGGTTCGTGACCGCGTACTCTACTTTGTAAAAGCGCGTCAGAAAGATCGGCCGCCTCTCATAGGCGGCCTTTTTTGTGCTCGCGATTGGCGGGAAGGGCTGCTCTAGTCTAAGATTCTTGTTCGGGCACATTCGGCAATCGATTCAGAAACCATTGCTCTGCGGCTTCCGCGGGCGGCATACTTTTGCGCTTGCCGGGCAGCGTTTGCGCCACCGGAGGAATCGAAGGTAGTGAGTTCTCATCCGCTAATGTTCAACCTCAGGCAGGTCGTTGTCGGGCTCGTTGCAGTCAGGCTAGTGGCGGTTCGGCAGATTGCGTTGAGTGAAGCTGGGCGCGCCCTCTCATTCGTGGGATTGCTTTCCCTGCTGCTCGCCGCCTACCCCTCACCAGCTTACGGGCAGACATCATTCACACTCACGCCAAGCACGCTGACTCCGGCGGCCGTAGATTCGGGCGGCGTCGCTACCGCAGGGATTGATCTTGGTGGAGACCCCAGCGTCGGCACCGTCGCATTGACTTGCGCGGTGACCTCGAGCGTCACGACCACCAACTTGCCAACGTGTTTGATCAGTCCGAACTCTGCCACGCCAACGGCCACGTTGTCGCTTACTGTGACCACGTTGGGGGCATCTCCTGCCGGCCAATATTCGGTTACAGTTACCGGCACAGCGGGTGGCCTTGCGCCAGTCGTGTCGGCTCCGCTGTTTCTAAACATCGTGGAGGCTCAGCAGAACTACACTCTGACGGTATCGAAGGCGGTTAGTCCGGGAACCATAACGCCTGGAGGAGTGGCGCAAGCAACCATCACGATTTCGCCGCTCTCGGGCTACTCGGGCACGGTGACGCTGTCGTGCCTGTCCATCACTCCGACGGTGGTCGCCTCGCCCTATTGTTCGTTTCAGTCGGATACGACCCCACCGCAGCCCACCGTCCTAGTTACTGGAACCGCGGCTACGGCGACCCTTACCATCAACACGTATGGCACGCAGCAGACCACAGCCGAACTCTTTTCGCCGCGCGGTTTTTATGCGCTATGGTTCGGCTTGCCCGGACTGTTGCTGGCGGGAGCTGGCAAGCGGCGCAGGAAAATGTTCGGTGGAATCATGCTGTTGACGATTGCGGGCTGTTTGCTCCTTTTGCCCGCTTGCGGAGGAAGCAGTCCCGCGCAAAACAATACCTTTGGGTATATCACTCCCAAGAATACCTACACCTTTACGATCACCGGCGCGGATCTGAACGGCGTGGGGCCCAGCAATACCGTGGGTAGCCTGGCCACCGTCAGCCTTTCGGTGAACTAAAACGGCCGCCAGTATGGGCGTTCCGGCCCTGCAGCTTTATCCTGCATCGCGCATCGCGAAGCCCGGACAAAAACAACTTTTTCGGTTGACAGCACTTCTATTTGCCGCCGTTATCTGTCAGTGTGCCGCCGCCTCGCCCGATCCCAAGCCGGAGCCTAAGAAGGAGAAAAACGGGCTTGCCATCGTGCGCTGGAATGAAGCCGCGCCAGGATGCACGTTCTCTACGACTTCGGACGGCAAGTATCAGTACGGGTTGTGGTCGACAGATGTCGGCATCGTTCTGTCGGTGGATGCGCGCGAGGTGCAGATCATCCGCCATCGCATTGAACCGATCTTCGGAGTCTTCCTGACTATCCGCAATCGAGGAAGTGGAAGACTGGAGGTGAAGCCGGAGGAGATCACGTTGCGATTCATGAAGCATTTCAAGATCGTGCAGGGTCCGATCGATCCCGACGGTTACACGCAGAAGATACAGACGGACGCGGACGCGCTCGATGACGAGATGCGGCGCGCGGTCGCGAAGCATCCCGAGGAGAAACAGGCTCGGGAAACGCGGCTGCAGGAATATCAGAAATCCGTGAGCGAGCTTATCGAATTTATTGGCAAGCACAGTCTGCAAACGGTTCGCCTGGACACGGCGAACACGGAGGCTCGCGGGTGGGTTTTCTTCAATACCCAAAACAAATGGATCGGCGGCTGGAAGGCGCAGGAGGAGTTTGTGTTGCGCGTGCCGCTGCAAGGAAGAATCTTTGAATTCCCCTTCAAGCTTCCGCCGAAAAAGGGCGAGCTACTGCTGCGGAAACGTGAGTGATGGCTGCGCTTTTTATGATACGGCTTTTTTATGGCAGC
>JBEKBW010000034.1:0-42395 GCA_050015215.1 Candidatus Sulfotelmatobacter sp. | reverse complement strand
AGTTTCAAATTGCTGTATTCGAACGTCGAATAACTCAAGCCGTAGCCAAAGGGATATAAAGGTTCGCCCGCGAAGTACCGGTACGTGCGGGTTTTCATTGCGTAGTCGTCAAAAGCCGGCAACTGATCGATGCTCTTATAAAACGTAACCGGCAAACGGCCGGCGGGATTGTTGATGCCCGCGAGGGTTTGCGCGATCGCTGTGCCGCCTTCCTCGCCGGAGTACCACGCTTCCAGAATGGCGTTGGCCTGCGCATTCGCCCAATTCACCGATAAAGCGCTGCCATTCATAAGCACCACCACTAGCGGTTTTCCAGTTGCCTGCAGAGCCTGCAAAAGGTCCTCTTCTTCTTTCGGAAGATCGAGGCTGGTGCGGTCGCCGCCTTTGAAACCAGGCAAGTCGACCTTCATCTCCTCGCCTTCAAGCTGCGAGGTGATACCGACCACGGCAATCGATACGTCGGCCTGCTGTGCCGCGGCTACGGCTTCTGCAATTGGATCGGCAATCAGGTGCAGCCACACCAGCTTCGTGACGAAGCCTCCCCGCATAAATTCGGCCTTTAACGCGTAGCGTCGGCCTTTTTCAAGTTGCAGTGTTTTTATGGTTGGAATGGGATCGTGCAGCAGAGCGTCGTCGACAATCAACTGGCCGTCGAGCCACAACCGGTTCATCGATCCATTGAGGCCAATCTGATAACTGCCGGATTCGAGGGGAGTAAGAAATCCGCTCCATCGAACGGAGAATTCCTTCATGCCGGCGGGCGGAGCGATGGCAGACGAATCAGGATGAGAAAGCTGCAGATTGATTCCGCTGTCCACCCGCGTAATTTGTGGCGTGGCCGTAAAATTATCGCCAGCGAAGTATTCGGCCTTGACCCCGGGCTGGCCATCGTCAGTCGACAGCACAATACTTGGAACGACGGTTTGCTCGCGCAGAAAATTCATTCCCGGATGGAAGGTGACTTCCGCGGAAGCAAACTGCGCGCGGATTCCTGCAAGAGCGGTCGTGGCGCGGGAAGCGGTTCCAGCATAGTTGCCGCGGAGCACACTGATCGATTCAGCGAGCGGGCCGAATACTGCAACCTTCTGAATGTCGGAACGCAGCGGCAGGGCACCATCATTTTTCAGCAGCACCATCGATTCCCGCGCCGCCTCGAGCGCCAGCGCACGGTGTGCGTCACTGTCGATCTCCGATTCCGGCGTCTGCGCATATTTCACCATCTCGGGTGGATCGAACATTCCCAGCCGGAAACGCGCGGTGAACAGGCGCTTCAGCGATCGATCGATTTCTTTTTCGGTGAGCAGGCCTTGTTTTACGGCGTCGATATAAGCAACGTAATCCGAGTTGGTGGTGGCGACCGTAAAGAAATCCGCGCAATTGTTGTCCATCCCGGTCTTTATTGCGTCGGCGGCGGCTTCGGCCATGCTCTTTGCGAAGTGGTGTCCGCTGAAAATGTCTACAATTGCGTCGCAATCGGAAACCACGTAGCCATCAAATTTCCAGGCGCCTCGCAACTCATCTTTCAGCAGGAACGTGTTGGCGCAGGCAGGTTGGCCGTTGATGCGGTTATAAGCGCACATGATCGACTCGGCCTTGCCGTCGGTAATGGCGGCGCGAAACGCGGGCAGGTAAGTATCTTCCATGTCGCGCTTCGATACTTGCACGTCCACGCTATGCCGCGTTGTTTCCGGTCCGCTGTGCACGGCAAAATGTTTCGGCGTGGCAATCACGCGAAAATATTTTGGATCGTCACCTTGCAGTCCGGTGACAAACGCCACTCCCATTCGTCCGGTGAGAAAAGGATCCTCGCCGTAGGTTTCCTGGCCGCGGCCCCACCGCGGATCGCGAAAAATATTTATGTTCGGGGACCAGAAGTCGAGCCCCTCCATAATGTCGCGCCGTCCTGCGCGCACCGCCTGATTATGTTTGGCGCGCGCTTCGGTGCCAATCACTTCGGCCATGTCATGGATCAAAGGAACGTCAAACGTCGCCGCGAGGCCAATCGGCTCGGGAAATACTGTAGCCGTGCCCGCCCTGGCCACTCCGTGCAGTGCCTCACTCCACCAGTCGTATGCCGGAACCTGCAAGCGCGGGATTGCACGCGCCTGGTTTACCAGTTGCGATGCTTTCTCCTCGAGGGTCATTTGCCCTATCAGATCGTCAACCCGCTCACTGGTCGGTCGAGAAGGATCAAGATAAACCCGCAGGGTTGCATAGTCGGCGGTTTGCGCAACGGAAGTGGATGCTGCTACAAAGAACACGGTCACAAGCAACACGGCTTGCGGCCAGCGGGATCGGGGCATGATGGCCTCTCCTTGCGACATTTTTCGTAACTTTAATTGAACCTGTAAAGATGAACCTGCAAACGCGACGCAGTATAGCACCGTCAACGTACACGGCAGCAGATTGCAGGAATTTTGCCCGGACCATGCGCAGCGGCGTCACCGCCGTACTTCATTTCAAAAACGCAATGACACGCTATAGCGCTAGAATGGCGTCAACCGGTTTAACTTCGCAGGCATAGCAAGGCATGAAGAAACACAGGCGCGGGATTCACCTAATCGCAGAGATCGCCAATGTGTCCATTGGAACAGTGGATCGCGCGCTGCACGGACGCCCCGGCATCAACGAAGCCACGCGCCAGCGCATTCTGAAAATTGCGGAGCAGATCGCCTACACGCCCAACCTGGCGGCGCGCGCGCTCTCCGTCTCAAAAGCCAGCGCTCGCATCGGCGTATGCATCCCTCGCGAGATCCATTTTTTCTACGATCAGCTTTGGAGCGGCATATTGGACGAAGCGCGCAGCGTCGCCCCGCTCGGTATCCAGTTCATTCACCGTCCGGTTCATGCGCTGGGCGAGGGTGATACAGACGCCTTTCGGGAACTTGCGGAAAGCGGTGTCGACGGCATCATTGTCACCGCAGGAAATCCGCAGGGCCTCACTCCGCTGATCGATATAGCCGAAGCAAAAGGCATGCGCGTAGTTTGCGTTTCAACGGACGCCCCCGCCAGCAAGCGCTCCAGCATTGTTTGCGTGGAGCCGTCGCTGAATGGCCATCTCGCCGGAGAATTAATGGGGAAATTTGTGCCTCCCGGCTCTGTGGTAGCCGTGATTGCGGGCATGCTGAGCGCCGAAGATCATCGCAAGAAGACGGCCGGCTTTTCGGAAGCGTTTCCACTGCACTGTCCCGGCGGGCAGATTGCCACCGTGATCGAAGGCCATGAAGACGAAGACGAGAGTTTCCAGAAAACCTTTGATCTGCTGGGACGCATGCCCACTCTCGCAGGACTGTATGTGAATACGGTCAACTGCCTGCCGGTGTGTCGTGCCCTCGGCGCCCGCGGCCTGGCCGGAAAAACCAAGCTAATCACTACCGACCTCTTTGGCGAGATGTCCCCCTACTTCGAAAAAGGGACGATCACCGCGTCCATCTACCAACAGCCGCACCGTCAAGGGCAGCTCGCGGTAAGGCTGCTGGCGGATCATCTGACCAGCAAGGCCCCATTCCCGGCGAATATTCACCTCAGCCCCGGAGTTGTGATGTCGTCAAACCTCCATCTATTCCGCGAGATAAAGCTGGCCAGCGCCCGTTTCGACGACTCTCTGCTAAGCGCAGGTACCGCACTTCCCGCAAAGCCGGCTAAAAAACTCCAAAGGTAAACGGCAGGCTCACAATCCTAGCTGGGCGACTCGACCTTTTCCGTCGGCGGCACAGGCCCGCAATAGAACCCCTAGACTGGCTATTCACTTTCCCGATAAGTGGCATGCAAGATTTTTCTTGACAATGAGTGCTCAAAAAAGATAAAAGCTGCTCCGTGGTCGTTAACGTTAACGGAAAGCATGAAAAACTCACTTGGGGTGTGCCACATGAATTCTAGCCTCTCGCGTTCTCTCTCGCTTCTTTCCATCGCAGCAAGGGGTCGCAGATTTCTTTTCGGCGTCTCTTTTGCGGTTTTGTTCGGCTTCTCCTCCCTGGCTTTTGCTCAGGAGGCGACCATTCTCGGCACCGTTACCGATCCTTCCGGATCGGTTGTTCCCAACGTGAAGGTCATCACCACCCACGTGGAAACGGGCGAGGTTCGCAGCGCCGTGACCAACGATACGGGGCAGTATGTGGCCGCCGATCTCCCCATCGGGCATTACAACGTCACCGCCCAAGC
The DNA here is from genome assembly GCA_050015215.1 of Candidatus Sulfotelmatobacter sp. Taxonomy (GTDB): domain Bacteria; phylum Acidobacteriota; class Terriglobia; order Terriglobales; family Acidobacteriaceae; genus Sulfotelmatobacter. The sequence continues at coordinate 38,234 of JBEKBW010000034.1, read as the reverse complement.
TTCGGGATTTAAGCTCGCGCAACGGAAAGATGTGATGCTGAACGTCGCCGATCGTGCCCGCGTCGATTTTCAAATGCAGCTCGGTGGCGCGACCGAGACCGTCACCGTGGAAGCCGACGCCGTCAGGGTTCAATCCGATACCGGTGAGGTCAGCTCTGTAGTCACCGACCAGCAGATCTCGCAGCTCGCCACGAATGGCCGCAATGTGTTTGCGCTTGAGGCCCTCACCCCCGGCGCTAGCAGCATCCAGGCGGATTTCCAGGTCCCGACCTCCTCTGGTGGCGATTTCAACGTGAGTTTTAATGGGCAGCGCGTGAGCCACAATCTCTGGCTGGTGGATGGCGGCGAGGCCGCGGATCGCGGGGGTGGCGGGGGTGCCATCGTGCTTCCTTCGGAAGACGCCATCGAAGAGTTCCGCACGATGACCTCGAACTACAGCGCCGAATACGGCTTGTCTTCAGCGGGCACCATCAGTATGGCGATAAAGTCTGGCACCCGCAGGTTCCATGCGACGGCCTTCTACTTTGGCCGCTACGACTGGCTCGATGCGCGGAACTACTTCAATCCCGCACCAGACCCAGTGGCCGAATTGCGCCTTCACGATTTCGGTTTTAACGTCGGCGGACCGGTAGCCATCCATGAGAGCGGCAACCACAAGACGTTTTTCTTTTACAACATGGAATGGCGGCGCTTCATTCAAGGCGGGATATACAACCAAACCGTGCCGCTGCCTAGCACTTACGGAGGCAACCTCACGCCAGCTGCCCTCCCGCTGGCTGACCTGCATGCACCGTTTTCGTGCCTGCTATCTCCGGCGTTGCAAGCGAAATGGGCAACTGCAGGGCAAGCGCTGAGCGGTTGCAGCCCGAGCAGTTCGGGGGCTCTTGCTCCCGACACCACCAAAGAGGTGGCGCTCGCCGGCAATACCATCCCTGCAGGCGTGTTGGATCCTAACGCGCAGTTGCTGCTGAAGGCGGGAATCTTCCCTGCGCCCACTTCCGGCAACTCGTTTATCGGCGGTAATAAGGAACCGACTTCTGGCAAGGAAGAAATTGTCCGCATCGATCATCAGTTCACGGACAAGTTCTCGATCTTCGGGCACTTCATCGCCGACCAGTCTCTGCAAACCTACGGCGAAACCCAATGGAGCGGCGACAATGTGCCGACAGTCTTCAATACTTACGGCAACCCCTCCTACAGCTTTGTGGTGCACGCGACCGAATCGATCCGTCCCAACCTGTTGAACGAAATTGGCTTCGGCTACGACGGCAACCGCATCCACATCCTTCCCCAAGGCGTTTACCAGCAGCCGTCGGGATTTAACGTACCTCAAGTCTTCACCAATGCCGTGAATGTCGATAACCGCATCCCCGACATCCATTTGGCTGGAAGCACCGGCAGTTTCTTCCAGGTCAACTGGCTGCCCTGGAACAACACCGCGAACGACTATCAGGTCCGCGATGACCTCTCCTGGACCAGAGGAGCGCACCAGTTCAAGTTTGGAGGTAGCTGGGCCTTCTACAAGAAGTCGCAGGACTACTTCGCGGAAACTCAAGGCGGCTTCGGATTTAACGGCTTCTACACCGGGAACGACTTTGCGGACTTTCTGATCGGCTACGCCCAAAGCTATAACGAGAACGCATACAAAGGGACGGGGTACTGGAACGCCATCTCTCCCGATGCCTATGTTCAAGACAATTGGCGTGCTACTCACCGATTGACTCTTAACTTGGGGTTGCGCTGGGATGGAATTCCGCACACCTATGAGCAGAACGAGAATCAATCGAATTTCTATCCCAATCTCTATAACCCCGCAAACGCGCCAGCGTGGGTTCCGGGATCGAACTTCGGTCAGATTTGCGGTGGCAACCCGCTTCCAGCGGGCTGTACCGCGGCCAGTCCCGGTATCGGCCCGGGCCCGAGCAGTATCGCGCAGCTATCGCCTTATTTGTTCTACCTGAATGGAATCGGAATTAGCGGCAAGAACGGCGTTCCCAGAGGCCTTGCCAACGATGCATGGTGGAACTTCGGGCCTCGTCTTGGTTTTGCCTTCGACCTGACCGGCACCGGAAAAACCATCATTCGCGGCGGCTACGGCCTGATGTACGAACGCATTCAGGGCAACGACATGTATAACGGCGCAACCAATCCGCCGTTTGGCGATTCCTACAACACCAATAACGTGCTGCTCTCCAATCCTGCCCAGAGCATTCCCACGGGCTCAGCCGTTAGCTCGAGCACAATTCCGATCATTCCTGGCTCAGTGACCGGCATTAACTCGTACTATCCTCCTCCACGAACCTCACAGTACAGCGCCGGAGTGCAGCAAGCGCTCGGCAGTAAGACCGTGCTTTCCGTCTCGTATGTCGGAAGCCTGGATCGCCACGAGAGCTACTGGCAGGAGGCCAATCTGCCGCCATTCGCAGATTTGCCGGCACTCCAGGGCGGAACAAGCACCACCCCGTTCAATGGGTTGGTCCCCTACCAGGGCTACACCCAGATCAAACAGGCGTATAACGGGGCGAACTCCCACTACAACTCGTTGCAAGCTGAACTGCATGGCCAACTCAGGCATGACCTGACGCTGCAGGCGGCTTACACCTTGTCTCGCGCCATCGATCCCAGCACCGGCCAAAACGGCGGCAACAATGGTTGGGACTTGTCGTGGGTAACCAATCCGTACGCCGGCTGGAGATACGATGTCGGGCCGTCGCCACTCGACCGCACTGACGTCTTCTTCGTCAACTTCGTCTATAACCTTCCGTTCTTCAACAACGCCTCGAATCACCTCTTAAAAAGGGCGGTTGGAGGATGGGAACTCTCCGGCATCGTTACCGCTGAGTCAGGCCAGCCTTACAACCTGGGTATTAACGGTTCGAACGTTGCCAGTGCGTTCCCAGGCGGCGATCTGGGCAATCGGCCAGATCTGACAGGCAGCCTCTCCTATCCCAGGACGAAAGTAGTCAGCCCCAGCGGGACTGTCACCGGTGTGCAGTGGGTCAACGCCGCATCATTTTCTATGCCGGCGGCGGGAACCTGGGGGAACTTCCCGTTTGACGGCGTACGAGGTCCCGGACGCGACAACTGGAACCTCGCGCTGTTCAAAAACTTCGTCATCAGCGAAGCTCGCGGCTCTTCCTTCCAGTTCCGGGCGGAGAGCTTCAACACCTGGAACCACACTCAGTTCGGAGGTGCGGGACAGAACGGAGGATTCAGCAACAACTATGCGGGCTGCGTCCCTGGAACGGCCGGGTGCACCAGCAATTTCGGCCAAGTGACGAGCGCGTTCGACCCACGCGTCTTCCAGCTCGGCGCTAAACTGATCTTCTAGTGAATTGCAGTAAACACATTCAGCCCCGCTCACAGCAACGTCTGTGGATCGGGGCTTTTTCTTTTCACCGTGAGCCTGGCAACGCAGCCTTGCGCATTTTTCTTGGAAGGTATTTCTTAAATCGGTTTTGAAAGGGCATGGCTTCAGCCGTGCCGCTTGGGTCAAGAAAAGATGCGGGCTTTAGCCCCTGAGGGACGCGGCGTTTCACCCCTTGCTTCATAATGAGATGACCTTGGGCGCGGGAGCACCAATCTGACTACCAATCTGACCGCCAATCTGACAAAGTTAGGCGCATTTGGCTTACTTGTAACGTTCGCGGTGATTCACAGCCAAACGCTCGCCTCGCAGGTACCGAGCCCCTCGGCCGCGATCGATCTTGAGCGGCAGGGCAAGTTTGCCGAGGCCGCCGAAGTTTGGCGCCAAGTCGTCAAGCAAAACCCCTCCGACTCCGCAGCTCTCGCCAGTCTCGGGGTCGATCTCTCGCGGCAGGCGCGATACTCCGAGGCCGCAGCCGCCTACAAAGCCGCGCTCGCACTGAATGCCTCCTTACCCGGCATCTCCCTCAATCTCGGCTTGGCCGAGTTCAAACAGGGGCATTTCGAGGCTGCGATCGCGCCCCTCAAGGCCGCATGCAAACAGGATCCTTCGAGTGCGCAGGCGCGCACGCTGCTGGGGATGAGTTATTACGGGACTAGCCATTTTAACGACGCGGTCCGGTATCTCGATCCCTTGGTGCGATCCGATCCGGAGAATGTTGAGCTTCGACAAGTGCTGGCGCAAAGCTGTCTGCAGGCGAAGAATTATTCCTGCGCCCAAAAACAATTTAAGAAAATTGTCGAGCAGAACCCCAACTCTGCGGCTGCGCACATGTTGACCGGAGAAGCGCTGGACGGCCTGCAAAAAGATCCCGAAGCCATCGCCGAATTTCAGGAAGCGGCGAAGGTTTCACCCGAAGAGCCAAATGTGCATTTCGGGCTTGGCTATCTTTATTGGAAATCGCACCAATACGACGAAGCCGTGCGCGAGTTCCGGCGTCAACTGGAGATCGATCCCAATCATGCCCAAGCACTGGCGTACCTGGGAGACATCGAAATGAAAAGATCAGACCTCGATGACGCCGCTTCTTTGCTCCGCAAGGCTGTATCGATCCAGGATAATCTTCGCTTGGCCTACTTGGATTTGGGAGCGATCCTAATGGAGCAGAAACACTACGCAGAAGCGGTAACCATGCTGCAGCGCTCCGTGAAACTCGATGGCACGCAGCCTGACGCCCACTACCGCCTGGCGCGCGCATACCAGGCAATGGGCAACACTGCCGACGCGCAAAAAGAACTTGCCGAAGTACGCGAACTGCACCGCAAGGCTGACGAGCCGCTCGCATCAAAAATTCCGGAACCGCCTCCGCAGCTGCATCCGTGAACGGCTAGCGCATCGCATCAAAGACGCAATAGATCGAGCCGAAGTCCTCACGGCTGGCGTCTGGGTGAGAAGCGAAAGCAATAGAAAAGGCCGACGGCCAACAACAGCGCACCCCACCAAACATCGGCATGCAGATTGAAAAGCACCACGGTAGGGCTGCTCGGAGGATTCAATAACCGATAGATCCCGGCGGACAAAATCAGAGCCCCATCCACTGCCAGCGAGATGCCAATGAAAAACCAAATCGAGATCGAAAAATTGTCTTTCACAAGCGCTCCCTGACGTTCATACGTCGCCGCTCATCGCGGAAATCATTCACCAGAAAATCGTATTTACCAGAAAATCGTGTCTACCAGAAAATAATGTTCAGCACGAAGAAAAATACTGCCACCACCGCCGCCCAGAAAAGCGGCTTCTCATAGAAATGTACCTGCCCAATCGACGGAACTTCCGTCAAGCCGTATACCAAACCGTTCAGCGCGGCCTCCGGCACGGGCTTCGTCGCGAGGCTTACCATAACGGTCACCACCACGCATGTAATAAATGACCACAGAGCCTGATACATATCCTGCGCGAGCCCCTTGGCATGCGGCGAAAGCGCCACATAACGCAATGCGGCCGGATCAACTTTTACCCACGTCCACATGCTGATTGAACACAGCGTCCCGCACAGCAAGCCCCAAAATCCGCCGGCGGCAGTAGCGCGCTTCCAAAGCATTCCGAGCACAACCGTGCCAAAAAGCGGAGCGATGAAAAAACTAAACAGCGCCTGCACATAATCCATGATGCTGGCAAACTGCATCACCAGATACGCTGTGCCCACGCTGATCAACACCCCGACTATGGTCGTCCAGCGGCCCATGTTGACATAGTGATGGTCGCTTCCTCGCTTGTTAATCAGCGGGCGATAGATGTCATAAGTCCAAACCGTAGTGAAGGCGCTGACGTTACCCGCCATTCCCGACATAAATCCCGCGATCAGCGCGGTAACTCCCAAGCCCAGCAGACCCGGACCGAAATACCGAGCCATCATGAGCGGGAGAACGTCGTTATAACTGTGGGCTCCGGTGAGTGTGGCCACCGACTCCGGCACCAATTTTTCCGGCAACACTGCCAGACCGAGCAACCCTGGCAGAATCACAATAATTGGAACCAGCATCTTGAATCCGGCGCCGATGATCGGCGCCATCTCCGCGCTGCGAATGTCTTTCGCCGCCAGAATGCGCTGCACCACCAAAAAGTCAGTCGTCCAATAGCCCATCGAGATCACGACCGCGAGGCCGAAAACGATTCCCACCCAATTAATCCCCATGGGATTATTGCTGAACGATCCGAGGCCCGCCCACAAATGCACATACTGCTCGGAGGCGCGTTGCGCAATCTGCAACTTCAAATTCGACCAACCGCCGGCTTCGTACAGACCGAGAATTGGAATCAGCAAAGCACCCGCCCAGATCAAGAAGAATTGCAGCACTTCGTTGAAGATCGCCGAGCGCAGCCCGCCCAAAGTTACGTAGATTGCGACCGTCAGCGATGAGACCCAAATACTGAAATTGATGTCCCAGCCGAGAACAATCTGCATGACCTTGGCCATGGCAAACATGTTGACGCCGCTCATCAGCACGGTCATGAAAGCGAAGGAAACTGCAGAAAGCGCGCGGCTGGGCTCGCCGAAGCGCAACTTCAAATATCCCGGCACGGAATGAGTTTTTGAAATGTAATAGAACGGCATCATGACCAGCGCGAGGAACAGCATCGCCGGTATAGCCCCGATCCAATACCAATGCGCGGCCAGAATGCCGTACTGGTAGGCCGATCCCGCCCATCCCATCAGTTCAAGCGCGCCCAGATTGGCGGAAAGAAAACTTAAGCCTGCAACCCATGCCGTCATCTCGCGGCCGGCCATAAAAAAATCTTCGCCGGTATTGGCGCGTCCTTTTAAATACCAGCCGATCGACAGCACCAGAGCAAAGTAGAAAATAATGATCGCAAGATCGACGGCGGAGAGATGAACCAGTTGGGTTGGAACGGCGAGCATCGCCGTTAGAAGTGTCATCGCCGATTATTCCCCATTCGCTCCTCCAAAAAGCTCGCGCTATCTCACTCCCAGCAACAGATCCACAGTCAGTTGATCCAGGCGCTCGTACGGCAAACGCTTTTGCATGATTCTGTCTTTATCGAAAGCATGATTCAGCAGCTGCGAAGCGCCTTCCTGCGAGTAATCGCCAATTTTCGGCGCGTTGCCGTTGCTCGAAAGCTCGGTGAGAATGTCCTGGATCTCGCTGTCATGATTCCAGCGACAGGCTTTCTCCTTGAGGATCAGATAAGTCCGCATGCAGCCGCGAGCGAAATCCTTTACGCCCTCGTAATCCTCTGTTCGATAGGCATGGGCATCGAAGTGGCGCGGCCCCGCGTAGCCCACATCCTCAAGGAATTTCACCAGCCAAAATGCCGCTTTAGGATTCGCGGAACCGAAGCGGAGATCCTGATCGTATCGCCCCGGCATTTGATCATTCAGATCGATGTGAAACAGCTTGCCGGCTTCCCATGCCTGCGCCACGGCGTGCATGAAATTAAGCCCGGCCATGTGTTCGTGCGCCATCTCTGGATTTACGCCAACCATCTCCGGATGATCGAGCGTGGGAATGAAACCCAGATAACTGCCGGTTGTGGACATATAAATGTCAGCCCGAGGCTCGTTGGGTTTGGCTTCGAGTGCGAACTTCATCCCGTATCCGCGATCAATGTTGTATTGGCAGAGGTAATTCACCGCTTCGCGCAATCGTTTGACCGCTTCATCGGCTGCGCGGCAAGCATCGGTTTCAACGCCCTCGCGCCCGCCCCACAAGACAAAAATCTTCGCGCCTAACTCAGCGCCAATATCCATAGCCCGCATAGTCTTCTGCATAGCGTAAGCACGGACCTCGGGATCGTTGGCGGTGAATGCGCCGTCGCGAAAAACCGGATGAAAGAACAAGGAGACGGTAGTCATGGGCACGACCACACCATTCTCCTCGCATGCCTTCTTAAATGAACGCACGCTGGAGTCGCGTTCCGCGGGAGTCGCGTCGATGGGCACCAGGTCGTTGTCGTGCAAATTCACGCCCCACGCGCCCACTTCCGCCAGCATCGAGACGATATCATTCGGCGAAATTACTGGCCGCACAAAATCTCCGAAGGGGTCGCGTCCTCGATTTCCGACAGTCCATAGACCGAAGGAAAATTTGTGCTCCGCTTTAGGTTGGTAGTCGCTCAGCCTTGTCATTCGTCAACTCTCCCAAAACTTCCCACTGCGGTGCTCAGCTTAGAATCGCCTTCATGCTGGGATAGATGCGCCGGTACGATTCGTAGGCGCGACTCATTACCCGGGAGTCCCGAACATTGGGCGCGGTCGTCGCGGCAACGCGCACGACCGCCGCGCAGGCAGCATCCACGGTCGACCAAACTTTTGCGCCGACTCCGGCTAGAATCGCGGCACCGTACGCCGCGCCTTCTTCCACCGCGACCGTTTCGACGGCATGTCCGTAGACATCGGCCTGAATCTGCCGCCAGAGCGCCGACCGCGCGCCGCCGCCACCCAGGCGAATGCTTTTCACGGGAACATCGATTTGATCGAAAATCGTGAACGTATCGCGCAAGCTGAAAGCCACGCCTTCCAAAATCGCGCGCACCACGTGCGCGCGCGTGTGCGACGCAGTCAAGCCCACCAGCATTCCGCGGGCAGTAGCATCGAGATACGGCGTTCGTTCGCCCATCAGGTAAGGCGCCCATAGCAGGCCATCGGATCCAGCCGGAACCTTTGCGGCCATCCGTGTGAGATCTTCGTAGGAATCCGTGTGGCCATTGATAGCGCCAAACTGATCGCGGAACCAGCGCAAAGAAAGTCCTGCAGCCTGCGTAACTCCCATCACCAGCCAGCGATTCGCCAGACCATGGCAAAAACTGTGCACGCGCCCCTCGGGATCAAGCGCAGGAAGATTCGTTGCCGCGAGAACAACTCCCGAGGTTCCAATGGTTGCACTCACAGCTCCCGGCGAGACGGCGCCAATGCCAATCGCTCCAGCCGCTTGATCTCCGGCCCCGGCTACGACGGGCGTTCCGCTCAGCAATCCCGTTGCCGCCGCGCCAGCTTCCGAAACTCTTCCGCAAATCTCGGGCGATTCATAAAGAGCGGGCAGTAAGGCAGAGTCCATCTGAACAAAATCTAAAATCTCCTGCGACCAACGGCGATGCGCCACGTCCAGTAAAAGCGTTCCCGAAGCGTCGGCAAGATCTGTGGCGCGTTCGCCAGTCAGCCGATAGCGGACATAATCCTTCGGCAGCATTAGTGATCGGACGCGGCCCCAGTTTTCAGGTTCGTTCTCGCGCACCCAGAGGCATTTGGTCAGCGTGAAATTGGGGAGAGCGGGATTGCAGGTGAGCTGGCGTAAGCGTTCAGCGCCGATTGTCGCTGTGAGTTCGTCCGCCTGCTTTTGAGTCCGGACGTCACACCAGATCAGCGCGGGCCGTACTACCTGCCCTTGCGAATCCAGGAGAACGGCGCCATGCATCTGTCCGGAAAAACCGACGCAGGCGATCTGTTCACTACAAATGCCGCTCTGGGTCAACACCTTCCTGGTCGCCAGGCCGCAGGCCCGCCACCAATCGGCCGGATCCTGTTCTGCCCAACCGATGTGCGGAGAGGCAAAAGGGCGATGCTCCTCGGCGGAGGATGAAATTACCTTTCCGCTCTCGTCGATGACGAGCGCGCGAGTGCCTCCCGTACCTATGTCAATCCCAAGAAAGTAAGTCGCCACAGTCACTTACCGGCTAAAGCAGGAAGGATTTCCGGTTCTCGCTCACTTTTCCGTGTACGTTAACGACAAGGTATATTATCACGTGATTGCACTCTAGGTTACAAAATATACACCGTCTCTGCGGCAGGGAAGGAACGGGCATGAAGAGCCAGTTTGCAAAAATGTGCGCAGTCGTCATCCTCACCGCCAACGGAGTGTACGCGGTTGCAGCCCAGCAACCAGCCGTCATTCTTGATCGCGATGGCAGCACCATCACGCTCGAACCGTACGCGCCGAATATTATTCGCGTAACTCTGAGCACGCTCAGGGATTCGGCTTTCGCGGCTCCCGGCTATGGCTTCGTAGCGACCGCTTCAATGCAAGATTGGGTCCATGAGAAAAATGACGATGGCGACGGCGATATTTATCGCTCCTCTCGACTCATCGTTTCCGTAGCCGCAAACAAGCCCCATCCGCGATCATCAACTCAGTCAGACATCTCGAAATATTTCCACGGCGCGAATCCACCAGCCCACATCACTATCAGCACCCCGGGCGGCAAAACCCTCTTGGAGATGACGAACTGGTGGATGTCAGTTCCGAACTATAAAGATGACAATGCCGGCATTTTGCAAAACAAGCGTCCCTCCGACGCGCCTTTCTATCGCGTAGGCGCGACCTTCCGATCGCCCAATCACGAACACTACTACGGTCTGGGCCAGAATCAGGAAGGGTTTCTCGACCACCGCGGTCACACCGTCGAGTGCTGGCACAACTACCTGGCCACGGGAGGGCCCAGCATCTGCGTGCCGTTCGTCGTTACGAATTATGGTTACGGCATGATCTGGGACAATCCTTCGAAGACCACAATCAAACCCGGATTCAACGAGCGAGTGGAGTGGGATTCCGAAGTTGGAGATCGCGTTTCATTTTTCGTCATCGCTGGCAACAATACCGACGAAATTTACTCCGGCTATCGATTGTTAACAGGCGCAACGCCGATGCTTCCGAAGGCTGCCTACGGCTACATTCAATGCAAGCAGCGTTATTCCAGTCAGGCCGAGGTGCTCGACGTGGCAAAAGGATATCGCGACCGCCATCTTCCCGCCGACATGATCGTGGTCGATTGGTTTTATTTCTCGAAGATGGGGCAGATGGATTTTGTTCCAGAATCATGGCCGGATCCAGCGGCGATGAACCGGCAACTGCACGAAATGGGGTTTCAGTCGATGATCAGCGTGTGGCCCCGCTTCATCAAAGGCTCCCGCTATTATGATTTCCTGAAAGATAAAGGCTGGTTCGAACATCTCGCCGACGGCACGCCCACCGATGGCGAGCCTTACGACTTGGCCGGCTCCGACATCGACACCACGAATCCCGATGCAGCGCGCTGGTACTGGGACACGATTCGCGACAACATCATCAGCAAAGGCTTCGACGCGATTTGGGCCGATGAAACCGAACCCGATCTTCCACCCGATGGCAGCTATTTTTACGCCGGGCCCGGAACGCGCTACTTCAATATTTATCCCCTGCTGCATACGGCCGCCATCTACGATGGCTTCCGTCGCGACGTGAAACACCGCGCGTTAATTCTCTCTCGCGACGCCTATCTAGGCTCCCAGCGCAACGGAACGATGGTGTGGTCTTCCGATATTTATCCCACATGGGACACGCTGAAGCGCCAAATCCCAACAGGCCTCGACTTCGCAGCTTCCGGAATGGCGTACTGGACCAACGACATTGGCGGATGGCAGTATCTGCCGCGCGAACACCATCCCGACCACACACCATTACTCGATCCTTCCGATGCCCGCGACAACGTTGGCGGTTACGACGATTACCCCGAACTCTACACACGCTGGTTTGAGTACGCCAGTTTTCTTCCGATCTTCCGAACGCACGGCAGCCGCAACTTCAACGAAGTGTGGTCGTACGGGAAAGCCGCTGAACCCATTTTGGAGAAGTATTTAAAGTTGCGCTATCAACTGCTGCCGTACATTTATTCACTCGCCTACAAAACGCACGAAACCGGCGCGCCCTTTATGCGCGCACTGTTCATGGATTTTCCCAATGATCCCAAAGTCGCCGATCTCGGCGATGAATACATGTTCGGCCCATCATTTCTGGTCGCTCCAGTCACAGATCAAGGAGCGACCAGCCGGATGGTTTATCTTCCGGCGGGCGCGGACTGGTACAACTATTGGACGAACGACCGCATTCACGGCGGGCAAACGATTCGCGCCGCAGCCCCGATTGATACTTTGCCGCTGTTCGTCCGCGCAGGCTCGATCATCCCGATAGGCGAGCCGATCGAGAGCACAAAAGAAACTCAGAAAATCGCTAAGATTCGTATTTACCCCGGCGCCGATGCCGATGCCACTCTGTATCAAGACGACGGCTTAACCTACGCATACGAAAACGGCGATAGCAGCCTTACCCACCTGCACTGGGACGATGCCCGGCAAAAACTGGAGCACACTGGCGCACACGCCTGGACGGAGCCTGATTCCGCAATCATCGAACTGGTCAAGCCTAACGCACAAACCTCCCATTAATGAAGGTCGGAGACACATCAGGCGATCAGGCCCAGGCTTCGGATCGTAATAATCCGGATCGCAATAATAGTAATGAATACAAGCTAATTAAGAAGACATGCGGCCCCCTTTGGCTCTGAACGTGCCGAAGATGCGCTCGGTCCTCGCAAGCCTAAGGTCATCCTTAATAAGGATATTGGCCGAAAATTGGGTGTCCTTCTGATTTTCCTCGACCATGCACTTTCGGGACCTTACAGCTTTAGCGACCGAACGGCAGACTAGTTTTTCAGCTTGAGGGGCTGATCGCAGACGTTTCCCTAAAAAACTCAATTATGAGCCACTTCCCCGCCCGAAGGTCCCCATTCCTTCTGCTGGCTTTAACAGCTCTGGCCGCCTTGATCGGATGCCAGGGATTCAGCTCGTCGAATTCCGGGTCCCAAAATAGTCCGCAGAGCCCGCAGGCAGGCGATTTGACGGCCGCTCCCGCCAGCATCGCCTTTGGCAACGTCCAGGTCGGGACCACGCAGAGTCTTTCCGATACTCTGACCAATACGGGAGCCTCGGACCTCACCATCACGCAAGTCTCCGCTTCCAGCGCCGGGTTTACCACCAGTGGCCTCAACCTGCCCGTGACTTTGTCAGCCGGGCAAAGCACCACCTTCAGCGTCGTGTTCACTCCTCAGGCCGCCGGTGGCGCGACCGGAACTCTTGCCCTTACCAATAGCGGTTCGGGCAGTCCGCTGAGCATCGCGCTCACCGGAACAGCCGTAACCGCGGGCAGTCTAGCGGCAAGTCCCGCAAGCATAAACTTCGGAAGCGCGGTCATCGGCGCTACCCAAACCCAAACCGAAACCCTCACGAATTCAGGCGGCGCCAATCTCACCATTTCGCAGGTAACTGTTTCCGGTTCAGGGTTCAGCTATACCGGGCTGACCCTCCCACTCACCCTGGCTCCCAACCAAAGCACAACCTTCGGAACTGCGTTCACCCCGACGGCCACCGGCGCGAGTAACGGCAGCTTATCGATCACGATCAGCGGATCGAGCACTACCGTCGATGTAGCCTTGTCCGGAACTGGAACCAGTGGAGCCACCGGCGCGACTTTGGCCGCGATCCCGGTGAGCCTGACCTTCACTGACGTTCAGGTGGGAAAGAAACAGTCGCAGAGCGCAACTGTTCAGAATACCGGCGGTGCCAGCGCGACCATTTCCCAGATCGCCGCCTCGGGCACCGGCTTCAGCGTGTCCGGCATAAGCACGCCCCTCACTCTGTCGGCGGGGCAAACCGCGTCTTTCAGCGTCACTTTCGCACCCCAGTCCGCTGGCAATTTCACCGGAAACATTGCGATTTCGTCCAGCGCCTCAAACCCGACCTTGAATCTTCCCTTGACCGGTTCGGCAATCGCAGCCTCCTCTGGTCAACTTAACGTCTCACCGTCTACGATCAGCGTAGGCAATGTAACCGTCGGAACCAGCGGAACTCAAACTGCTACCCTCACCGCCAGCGGCGCGTCAGTTGTCGTCTCCTCCGTTGACGTCGGCGGTTCAGAGTTCTCGATTACCGGGCTGTCATTCCCGGTAACGCTATCTGCGGGCCAAAGCGTGAATTTCACCGTCACGTTCTCGCCGCAGTCGAGCGGTGCAGCTTCAACGACGGCATCTTTTACCAGCAACGCTGCCAACTCGCCCTCTTCCGCAACCCTCACCGGAACTGGCGTCGCCGCTCCCGCCCACACGGTCGGCCTGAGTTGGAATGCAGACCAATCTCCCAACGTGACCGGATACAACGTCTATCGCCGGCAGGGAACCTCCGGAAACTATTCGCGAATCAATTCCTCTCTTGTCCCCACCACCGATTACAATGATGCCTCCGTCTCCGACGGCCTCACCTATTATTATGAAACTACTGCCGTCAACTCGAGCGGCGAAGAAAGCGCACCCTCATCCCCGGTTCAGGCAGTGATTCCTCCGCCATAGCCGATTCCGTCTCAAGCTTCGCCACGACCGCAGTTTGCAGGCAAAAACTGGTCCTCCGGGATAGCTCGGTGCGATATTGCAAGGGTCTGCTAACAAAGTCGCAGAAATTATCACCCTTGACACTTCTCCAATTCGCGCTAAAGTAGCCGAAGGCCGAAGTGGCAGTATTTTCTATTCTGCTCCTTTGCCTCCCCCCGAATTCTTCGTCTGAACCAGGAGAAGTGTGATGAAATCAGTGAATTTTTGGGCTGGCGTGGTGCTCGTGGCGCTGTTGTCTATCTCGCCTTTCGCTTTTGGCCAGAACATCGGCCACCATCAAGCGCTCCAAGCCGTCTCCGCTGCGAACCTGCCCGCAACTCTGCTGACCGCAGTATTCGGACCTCGAGGCGGGGGCAGCACTCAACATAGCAACGACTCGGGCTGGGGTGGCGGCGGCAATGGTGGTGGCGGCAATGGCTGCGGCCAGGGCGGCAACGGCGGCTGGGGCGGCAACGGTGGTAACAACGGCAACGGTGGATGGGGCGGCGGCGGGAACGGCGGCAACGGCGGCTGCGGTGTTCCCGAAGGTGGTAGCTCGCTCGCATATCTAGCCTTCGCTGGTCTGGTTTGCGCCGGGGCAATGGTGTATCGAACTCGCTCCCTGGCACCCAAAGCCAACTAAGCGCGAAGTCTAACTTTGGATTAGGTTTCAAAAAGGAACTGCGGCGTGTCCAAATCGGGCACGCCGCTTTCTTTTGTGTGGCGACCAGGCAAAGCCGCCAGCCGAAGTCCGCCGCCACGCAGCCACGAAAGGTCGCTCGACTCCTCGGCGCGAGATTAAGACCAGCGTCTTTCAAGGACCGCTCGGACACGTTGCAACCGCCTGCAACCCTTTCCGCCTCCACGTTTCGAAGGTCGCAAGATATGGATATAAAGTGCAAGGGTTTGCAACGTTGCCTTGAAACGAAGCCCGCCACCGTTTTCGCGGCACAAACAGGCATTCCGTAATTGATAAATGATTTATAATCAGTACGTTAATTGGCACTGCAGGTTCGTGAAACCGCTCCTGGGCCGACTAGTGCGCTCGCCTGCAATCTGCATAGCACGGAAGTACCATGTCAATAGGTACGAAGTGCCCTTGCAACGCTCTGCAATCCCCTGTAATTTGGTGACATCCCGGCCACTCGCCGCAGCGAAATTGGTCTAGTGTATGCAAGCCCAATCGTTCTGCGAAGATGGTGAGGTAAGGACCGGAAAGTGCGGAAGGATTCCCGGGCGCATGGTATGGCAGTTTTTCACCGCAATCGGGCTAAAAATTCACCACCTTGCAAAGTTCGCGATGTAACATTCACATGTGTAGGCGCACTATAGGGACAGCGCACAGAATTGTGCGACCTTCACTTTTCTTTGGCATCAAATTTGCACTTAGATGTGCAACGCTTGACAAGAAGGGCGTAGCTGCACAAAGAAACATAGTGATTAGTTGTAAAACTTTCGTTGGCAGTGTTGTTTCCTCCCCTGATTCTGCCCGGTAATTCTGGATGGCACGGAGTTGTTAAGTCCGGTCATGCCTGGATTGCTTTGCAGTTCTGTTGTCTTCCCCGGTGTGGTTCCCCCTCGGATCTCGTTTGAGATCCTGACAACGACCGACGTGTATTCAATTTTGGGGTCACCTGAGAAGCGTGACTTAGAGGGCGAAGCTATGGCCAGCAGCGGCGTATCACTCGCGGTTCCGCAGATTATTCAACAGAATGTTCCGCTGGTTGCAGCGGTCGAGTCCGCCCAAGTCGAGAGCTGGTACAGCCTGCATACCCGTCCGCGCCATGAAAAAATTGTTGCCCAGCGCCTGCAAGAGCGCGGGGTCGCTACCTACTTGCCGCTCATCACCGAAGTGCACCGATGGAGCGATCGCAAAAAATCCGTGCAGATGCCGCTGTTCAGTTGTTACGTCTTTGCCAAGTTCGTCCCAAATCGGACCGAGCGTCTGCGAGTTTTGCGGGTTGATGGAGTATTCGGGCTGGTAGGCGCAAAGGGCGAAGGCTCTCCCATTCCCGACGAACAGATCGACGCCGTGCGCAACCTGGTCGAAGGAGAGATTCCCTGGTCCAGCCATCCCTTTCTCAAAATCGGCCAGCGAGTTCGCATTCGCAGCGGCGCGCTCGACGGTCTGGAAGGCATCCTGGTTTCGCGCAACGGCGACCGCACACTCGTGATTTCAGTCGATGCCATTCAACGCTCGCTCGCCGTCCGCGTCGAAGGCTACGAAGTAGAGCCAGTCTAAAGCCGCAACCCTGATTACAAGAAGTCATCCTCCCAGCCGGGAAGGATCTGCTCACCCTTGACAGAAAATCACAACTTGGAAAATCACAATCTGGAAAGCCGCCGCGAAGAAGTTCGCCTGCTGGTCGTCAGCCGCGAATCGTCTCTTCTTCGTCTGCTCTGGTCTCTCGAAGAGGCGAGTCCCTGGCATCTGAGCACTGCCGCCAATGGATGGGATGCCATGGAGCGCTTGCAGTCCGAGGCCGCGCCGCACCTTTTAGTGCTGGATATCTCCCGCGGAGATGTCGATAGCCTGCATTTTCTCCGCTGGGTGCGCCGCCTGAACCGCGATCTTCCGGTGGTGCTGCTCTGCCATCCCGAGGAGGCGGCGCAAGCCAAAGAGGAAATGCGCAAGGGCGCTGGGGAAATTCTAATTCGTCCGTTTGAAACGAAGCAGCTGGAATTCGTGATCCGGCGCCAGTTCGCGCCGGCCGCAGAGGCGGAGGACAACATGGTCAGCACAGTGAGCAAAGACATCGAGCCGCTCGGCGACGACATATTTTTCGTCGGCGCCAGCCTTATCATGCAGAAGCTGCGGGCGCAGGCGGCGCTGATGGCGAAAACTGATGTGCCGGTGCTGATTCTGGGCGAGCGCGGCGCGGGCAAGTTTACCGTCGCCAGCCTGATTCACAACCTTTCGGTCCGCTCCGGCTTCAAGCTGCGCCGCATCAACTGCGCGCAAATGCCGGAGTCGGTGCTCGAAGGCGAGCTGTTCGGCGGCGACGCAACCCGCGGAAGTTCCGGCAGGGTCGCAGCCGGCGAAAAGGGCACCATCTTTCTCGACGAAATCACCGCGCTGCCCGCTTCGCTGCAGGCCAAATTGGTGCAGATTCTGCAAAATGACGAGCTGCGCGGCGCCGCCGCTATTTCCGCGCCGCTGCGCATCGTGGCCGCCAGCAGCCTTAATCTCGAGCGCGCTTTGGCGGAAAAGTGGTTGCGCGAAGACCTTTATTACCGGCTGAGCGCCTTTACCGTGCACGTGCCGCCGCTGCGCCAGCGCAAGGACGAGATCCCCATCCTTCTCCGCTATTTCATGCACCAGCTGGCCAAGCACTACAGCCTGCCGCCGCGAACCTTTACCGCCGGCTTGCTCGAGGCCTGCCAGCGCTACTCCTGGCCGGGGAATCTGCGGGAGATGGAAACCTTCGTGAAGCGCTATTTGGTCGCCGGCGACACCGAGACGGCGATGCGCGAGATGTCCCTCCCGTCGGACGAGGACGGCGCACTTCCGGCCCCGCGCTGGCCGGTGGAAGCTGCGGAGGAGGAAATCGCCGCGGAGGCGAAAGAGGCCCGTCCGGAATCCCTCAAGTCGCTCATTCAGGGAATCAAATCGGAGGCGGAGAAAAATGCCATCCGCGCCGCGCTCAAAACCACGGGATGGAATCGCAAAGCCGCCGCGCGCCTGCTGCGCGTCAGCTATCGCACCCTGCTGTACAAGATCGAGCAATATCAGATGCGCGCCCCCGAGCCTTTTCTTTCTTCGTTTCCCGCCGCGGAGCTTTTAAGCTATGAAGAGGTCAAGGGCAACGGGAAGGCAAGTTGAAGCCAGCCCCGCCTGAACTCTTTGAAGGCAACTCGCGATGAAATTCAATTTCAGTGAGCGGTGGAACAATCGAATGGCGCTGCTGGCGCTCGTCCTCGTGCTATGCGCATCGGGGTTCGCGGCCGCGCAGTCCCCGGCTCCCGCGCCGGCCGACTCCAATTCGGCATCGAAGCCGCACGACGACAGCTTTGTAATCGGCAACGACGATGTGCTGGCCATCAATGTCTGGAAAGAGCCCGACATCTCGCGTTCCATCCCGGTGCGCTCCGATGGGAAAATTTCTCTGCCTCTGGTCGGCGAAGTGCAAGCCGCCGGCATGACGCCGGCGAAACTTGAAAAAGAAATTGCCGTCCGGCTGAAGAACTACATTTCCGAACCCGAAGTCACGGTGATGGTGCAACAGGTCAACAGCCAGAAATTCAATATTCTGGGTCAGGTGGTGAAGCCCGGCTCCTACATGATCGCCAACTCCACCACCGTGCTCGACGCCATCGCGCTGGCTGGCGGCTTCCGCGACTTCGCCAAGAAGAAATCGATTTACGTTCTCCGCCAGGGCCCGACCGGGGAGTCACGCATTCCCTTCAACTACAAAGACGTCAGCCAGGGCAGGAACATGGCGCAGAACGTCAAGCTTGAGCCCGGCGACACCATCATTGTTCCGTAAATATCGTCCCGTAAATAACGTCCCGTAAATAATGAACGCCGCAATCACAATTCGTTCTGCCATGCTGCTGTTACTCAGCGCGCCCCTATGCGTGCAGGCACAGCAAGGCCAGACTCAGCCATCCGCTCCCGCGCCGGCCGCCAGCGCGCCTCTGCTGAGTGTTCCCGGCAACGGCAGCAATGAAGGCGCCGCCAGCTTCGATCCTACCGTCGCCGGAGACCGCATGCTCACGCCGCCTCCGGTGAGTGGGCAGAGCTATCCGCTCGCGCCCAGCTCCGAGGAAAAAGCCAACTACATCCGCGGCGGAGTGATCTTCGACGCGGCTTACTCCGACAATGTCCTGGGATCAACCAGCGCCACCCCGGTCAGCGACGTGAGCTATTCCGTCTTCCCCACCATCACGCTGGATGAAACCACCACCCGGCTGCACACGCTGCTCACCTATGCCCCCGGCTTCACTTTCTATCAGCGCACCAGCGGCTACAATCAGGCCGATCAAAATGTCTCCATCGACTTGCGCTATCGCTTGAGCCCGCATGTAACCGTCAGCCTGCGTGATTCGTTGCAGAAGACCTCGAACGTCTTCAATCAGCCCGACCAGGGTTTGGGCGTCGCCGTCTCCGGTTCCGCGCAGGCGCTCAACAATTCCATCGTCGCGCCCCTGGCCGACCAGCTCTCGAACACCGGCGGCGCGGGAATCACCTATCAATACGGCGCCGACTCGATGATCGGGGCCAGCGGAACTTTCACCAATTTGCACTACGCCAATCCCAGCCAGGTGCCCGGACTCTTCGACGGCGCAACGCGCGCAGGCTCGGCCTTTTACGCCCACCGCCTCTCGCCGCGCAACTACATCGGTGCGACCTATCAATATCAAGAGTTGCTCGCCTACCCCACAGGCGGCACGAACCAGACGCAGACCCACGGCATACTCGCTTTCTACACTTTCTTTCCAGCAACCCATTTCTCGGTCTCACTGTTCGGCGGCCCGCAATATTACAACTCCGGTGTGCAGATCGTGGCCGCCGGTGTCGCCCCCATTCCGGCGGCGAATGCTTGGACGCCGGCAGCCGGCGCAAGCCTGAACTGGCGGCTGCCCCGCGGCAATGTTGCCCTCAGCTATCTTCATACCGTCAGCGGCGGCAGCGGACTGGCTGGCGCAGTCGAACTCGATAGCGCCGCCGCCTCGGTCGGGCGGCAGATTACCCCCAACCTCAGCGCCCACATCGCCGCCTCTTACGCCAACAACGGAGTCCTGGCGGTTTCGACCCTGGGTGGCCACTCCGCTCTGGCCAGCGCCGCGCTCGAGCGCCAGGTCGGCCAGCATGTCGGTCTGCAAGCCGGGTACACCCGCCTGCACCAGACCTACTATTTTTTCTCCGCCAATCCCGACACCAACCGGGAGTGGGTTTCCGTCAGCTATCAGTTTTCCCGGCCCCTCGGGCGATAATTCATCGGGCGATAATTAAAGAACCGACAACAAAGAGAATATTCACATGGTTGAAGAATTAGAAGAATCCACTTCCGAAGGTTTTGATCTTCATCGTTATCTGGGCATCGTCCGCCGCCGCCACATGCAGTTTCTCGTCCCGCTGCTGGCGGGCTGGCTCCTGGTTTGGGGCTCGAGCTGGCTGCTGCCTTCGCGCTACCGCTCCAATATGTCGATCCTGGTCGAGCAGCCCACCATGCCGCGGGACTACGTCACGCCCAACGTCAATGACGATCTGCAGAGCCGCATGCAGAGTCTGGCCCAGCAGATTCTCAGCCGCAGCCGCCTGCTGCGCATCATCGATCAAGTCAAACTGTACTCCGACGGCCGCCTCACTCCTGATGACAAAGTCGACCGCATGCGCAAGGATATCGAGATCGAGATGGTGCGCGACAACAACGGCCGGGTCAACGCCTTCAACGTGAGCTACCAGTCGCGCGATCCGCACCTCGCCCAGCAGGTCACCAGCGAGCTGACCAACCTGTTCATCAGCGAAAACCTGGAGGCCCGCCAGCAGCAATCGGAAGGCACCACCAACTTCCTCGAGCGCGAACTGGAGGCGGCGCGCAAGACCCTCTCCGATCAGGAAGAAAAAGTTCGCGAGTTCAAAGGCCAGCACGTCGGCGAGATGCCTGGACAACTGGCCAGTAATCTGCAAATTCTCAGCGGCCTGCAAGCCCAGCTGCAAAACCAGCAGGACGCGCTCAACACCGCCAAGCAGCAGCATGTTTACCTGCAGACCCTGGCCGATCAATACCGCACCTTGCAGAGCTCGGGCAAAGCCGCCGACGGAACCACCGTCGGCCTGCCTGCAATCGACGCCGAACTCGACCGGCTCAAGGCGCAGCTCGCCGACCTCAGCTCGCACTACACCGACCGCCATCCCGACGTGCGCAAGGTGAAAGAGCAGATCGCCAAAACCGAAAAAATGCGGGCGCAGCTGACGGCGGCTCCAAAAGACAAAAGCGCGCCCACCGACGCCGACGATACCACGGGCATGGATCCGGCACGGGCCTCGATGCTGGCCCAGGTGCAAAGCCAGTTGCGCTCCAATCAGGTCGAGATCGCCAACCGCGAGCACTCGATCGCCGCCCTCACCGGCAAGATCGAAGAGTATCAAGGCCGCTTGAATACCGAGCCCATTCGCGAGCAGCAGCTGGCCGACCTTACCCGCGGCTACGAGCAGTCCAAGGCCAACTATGACGACCTGCTCAAGCGCAAGAACGAATCGGCGATGGCCACCAGCATGGAGCTGTTGCAGCAGGGCGAGCGCTTCAGCATCATCGATCCGCCCAGCCTGCCGGTGAAGCCCGACTATCCCAACCGCATGAAATTTTGCACCATTGGCCTGGCTCTCGGTTTGGCCCTGGGCTTCGTCGTGGCCGGCATCTTCGAATTCATGGACGACCGGATCTACGATGAGAAGGAATTGCAGAAGCTGCTGCACACCCCCGTCATCTCGGAAATTCCCGCCCTCACCGGCGCCAGCGAAGAGCGGAACGAACGCCGGCGCTTGTGGCTGGGATGGGCTACGGCGGCGCTCGTCTCGGCTACGATTTTGCTGGGTTCGGCCTTCAGTTACCTGCGCGGTTAACGCATCATTATGTACAAAGCCTTTTTCAACCTGAAGCGCAATCCCTTCGAGATCACGCCCGATCCCTCGTTCCTGTTTCCCACCGGGAGGCACAACGAAGCGCTCGCGGCACTCTACTATGGCGTGCGGCGGCATAAGGGATTCGTCGTCCTGACCGGCGAAGTCGGTACCGGCAAGACGCTGCTGCTGCGCTGCCTGCTGCAGCTGCTCAAGCAGAGCGCCGACGTCAAATACGCCTACGTCTTCAACGGACGCCTCACGCCGCTCGAATTCCTGCAGTACATCGCCGGCGATCTCGGCCTGCCCGCCGCAGGCAAGAACAAGAGCGAGCTGCTGTTGCAGCTGGCCGCCTACGTGGTCGCGCGCGGCGAACGCAAACTGACCACCGTGCTGGTGGTCGACGAAGCGCACCACCTGTCGGCGGAAATTCTCGAAGAGATCCGGCTCCTCACCAATCTTGAAACCGCGGAAGAGAAGCTGCTGCAGATCCTGCTCGTCGGCCAGCCCGAGCTCGACGACAAACTGGATTCGGTTGACCTGCGCCAGCTCAAGCAGCGCATCGCCGTGCGCTCCCATCTGGCCGCGCTTGACGCCAACGAAACCAAGGGTTACATCGAGTGCCGTCTGCAGCTGGCGGGAAGTTCCGAGCCGGCAAAAATATTTCCTGCCGCTGCCGTGCTGGCCGTTCATCGCCACTCGCGCGGCTTTCCCCGGCTGATCAACACGATTTGCGAGAACGCGCTGATCGCCGCCTACGCCCGCCAGTCGGCCAGCGTGACCGAGGAGATGATCGACACCATCGCCGCCGACTTTCGCCTCGGCGTGCAGACGGCGCCGGCGGAGAAAAAAACTTCCGAAGAAACTGACCTGCGCAAAGCCGCCAAGACGCTGCTCGAGCTTTACGCCCACTTGCAAAACGAGAAAACCCGCGAAGAAGAACTCGCGGCCCCTATGCCAATCCGGGTAATGAAACAATGAGCCATATATTTGACGCACTACAACGATCGGAATCGGAGCGCTCCGGTACGGACCGCTCGGAGTTCTCCGTCGCCACCGCCACCGAGTTACTGGAGCACGCCGAAGAGAAGATGCGGCGCCCGTCGAACGGAAGGCCGCACCCACGTGCCGAGTCGCTCGACCTTCTTCCCGAACTCGACGAAGTGCTCGAGAACTGCCCCGTCCTCATGCCCCTGATTCCCGCCGAAAACCGTCTGGTGGCCGCGGGAAAAGAAGGCAGCCTGGGCGCGGAGAAGTTCCGCTTCCTCGCCGTGCGCCTGCGCCAGATGCGCCAGACGCGTCCGCTCAAAAAAGTTCTCATCACCAGCACCATTCCCCAGGAGGGCAAGAGCACCGTCGCCGCCAACCTCGCCTGCACGCTCGCCCGCAGAAAGCCGCACAAGGTCCTGCTGCTCGATGGCGACCTGCGCCGCCCCACCGCCGCGGCCCAGTTCGGCATCGGCAGGATTCCCGGCCTGTGCGAGTGGTTGAGCGGCGAAACTCCGGAGATCAGCCTCTATCGCATGGAAGGACTCGGATTCTGGCTGCTGCCCGCGGGCAACGCTCCCGAAAATCCGCTGGAGCTGATGCAGTCGGGCAAGCTTCCGCCCCTGATGGAGCGGCTGGCCAATTGGTTTGACTGGATCGTGATCGACTCCCCGCCGGTGCTGCCTCTGGCCGATACCAGCATCTGGTCGCGCCTGGCCGACGGCATCCTGCTGGTCACGCGCAAAGGCACCACCGAAAAACGCCAGCTGCAGCGCGGCCTCGACGCTCTCGAAAAATCCAAACTGCTGGGCGCGCTGGTCAACAGCAGCCTCAACGTCGCCCACAGCGACTACTACCAACGCTACACGAATCAAACTAGTGACCGATCCAAAAAGGGCTAGAAAACAAAAACCGGAAGCGATGAACTAGAAAAATCGCGATCCGGGCCCCGAAGTTTCCGCAGAAGATACGGCACTCCCCTAGCATTCACCATTAATCAGCAGTTCGCTTGACTTGCCTCCCCGCAAGCAGAACTAGCGGAGGAAATTGTGCACGTTCGACGTTCCACCCAAACCGCCACTTTGAAACCGCTTCCCGAGGCTTCGTCTCCCCGGGAGTATTGCATCCTTAACGCCGAAGCCTTCCGGCGCACCATCGCCCTCGAACGGAAGCGCAGCGAACGCTCTCGCAAGCCGTTCATGCTGCTGCTGCTCGATATGGGCGAACATCTCTCGTCGGACAAGAACGGAAAGGCGCTCGACAAAATTCTGGGAGCGCTCTCGCTTTCCACCCGCGAAACCGACATCACCGGCTGGTACGCCGATGGCTGCGTGATCGGCGTGGTCTTCACCGAAATTGGCACTGACGGCACCAACTCGGTTCCCAGCACCATCATCTCCAGAGTCACCGACACCTTGCGCGGCAGCCTCATGTGGGAGCAGTTCAACCAGCTCAACATCTCGTTTCACGTCTTTCCCGAAGATTGGGACTACGACGCGAGCGAGCGCCCCAGCAATCCCACGCTCTACCCGGATTTATCGCAGCGCGACCGGGCGCGAAAATTTTTCGTCGTCCTGAAGCGCGCCATGGACATCGCCGGCAGCCTGTGTGCGCTGACCATCCTCTCTCCGGCTTTTCTGGTGATCGCGCTGGCCATCAAGGCCAGCTCCCAGGGCCCGGTATTTTTCCGCCAGCGGCGCATGGGCCAGCACGGCACTTCGTTTGTCTTTCTGAAATTTCGCTCCATGTTCGTCAATAACGATGCCGGCATCCACCGCGAGTACGTGCAGCAGCTGATCGCCGGCAAGGCGGTCAAGCACTCCAGCGCAGATGGGACTGCGGTTTACAAACTGACCAAAGATCCCCGCGTTACCCGCGTCGGAGCCTTCCTGCGCAAGACCAGCCTGGATGAAATTCCCCAGTTCCTGAATGTCTTGAAAGGCGAAATGTCGCTGGTTGGACCGCGGCCTCCGGTGCCCTACGAAGTCGAAGCCTACGACATCTGGCACCGCCGCCGCCTGCTCGAAGCCAAGCCCGGCATCACCGGCCTGTGGCAGGTTTGCGGGCGCAGCAAGGTGAAGTTCGACGACATGGTACGGCTCGACTTGCAGTACGCCCGCACCTGGTCGCCCTGGATGGATATCAAAATTCTCGCCCGCACGCCGGGCGCGGTTGTGCTCGGCGAAGGCGCGCACTAGCTTTCATCCCCCTTTTAATTTCTCCTCCCCCAAATCAGAGGAGCCAAAAATGGCCACAATAGCTACAGGACCACTGCACACTAAGGCACTGCCACAATCCGGGGACGAAGCTGTCGTAAAGTTTGGCGTGATCGGTTACGGCTACTGGGGACCGAACGTGGTCCGCAACCTCGAACACCTCGAAGCCACCGAACTGGTGGCGATCTGCGACAAGACTCCGGCGGCCCGCCGCAAGGCATCGAAAGCCTATCCTGACGTGCTGGTCACCGCCGACCCGGCCGAACTTCTCGCCTCGCCCGAGATCGACGCCATCGCGGTCGTCACTCCCGTCTGGACGCATTACGAGCTCGCCAAAGCCGCGCTCATGAATGGCAAGCACGTCTTCGTCGAGAAGCCCTTCACCAGCAACGCTGCGCAGGCCGAAGAACTGATCGAACTGGCGGCGCGCAAGAACCTTAAAATTATGGTCGACCACACCTTCCTGTTCACCGGAGCGGTCAAGAAGATCAAAAAGCTCTTACAGGAGGGCGCCCTCGGCAAGCTCTACTACTACGATTCCACACGCGTCAATCTTGGCCTCTTCCAGCACGACGTCAACGTCGTCTGGGACCTCGCCCCGCACGATCTTTCGATCATCGATCACCTCATCCAGATGACTCCGGAGGCCATCTCCGCCACCGGCCAAACCCACTTGAACGGCCACGAAGATGTCGCCTTCATCACCATCTACTTTCCCGAGAAGGTGATCGCGCACATCAACGTCAACTGGCTCTCGCCGGTAAAGGTCCGCACCACGCTGATCGGCGGCGAGAAGAAGATGCTGGTCTGGAACGACCTCGAAGCCGACGAAAAAATCAAAATCTACGATAAAGGTGTCCAGATCACCAGCCGCGAAGGCCTCTACAACCTGCTGGTGAACTACCGCTCCGGCGACATGTGGGCGCCGCAAATCGAGCAGGTCGAAGCTCTCACACAGGAGCTCGCCTACTTCGCCGACTGCATCGTCAAAGACAAAAACCCGGTCAACGACGGAGCCGCTGGCCTGCGCGTAGTGAGAATGCTCGAAGCCGCCAACAAATCGATCAGCAAGCAGGGAGAGCTAGTCCGCCTCTAAGCGGCACAAACTGGGAGCACAAACGCACCTGTCATCCTGAGCGAAGCGAAGGACCCCTGCACTCTGCCGAAACCAAGAAGCTCTTTGCCCAGTCTTGGGATTAACCCCGAAATTAGCCTCTGAGATTAACCCGCGAAACACGCCAACTTTTATCCCGTGACCACCCACCCGACAACCCGCCCGACAACCCGCCCGGCCATTCTGCTCGCCACCACCGGCAGCTATTACCCCGCCGCCCGCCTGTTGATGGCGCTGGCCGAAGCCGGCTGCACGGTAGATGCCGTGTGCCCGGCCGCGCACCCGCTTCGCCTTGCCCATGCGCTTCGCCGCGTGTACGCCTTTCGTGGACTCGGTCCGCTGCGATCGTTTTCCACCGCGATTGCCGCCGCCAAGCCCGACCTGATCGTCTCCGGCGACGACTTGGCCACGCAGCATTTGCAAGATCTACACGCACGAGAATTGCGCAGGGGAAATGCCGATTCGCTGCTCTGTGCCTTGATCGAGCGCTCGCTCGGCAATCCGCAGAGCTTTGCCATCGTGCGCGACCGCGCCGCATTCATGAATTTGGGCCGCGAAGAAAGCGTTCGCGTTCCCGCGACGCAAGTCGTCAGAAACGCCAATGACCTCAAGAGCTGGATCGGGAACATCGGCCTTCCCGCGGTGTTGAAGGCCAATGGCACCTCCGGTGGCGCAGGAGTCAAGATTGCCCGCACCCTCGCCGAAGCCGAAGATGCTCTGCAGAAATTGCAAGCCCCTCCGTGGCTGGCACGCGCCGCCAAGCGCGCCCTCCTCGATCACGATCAAACATTATTGGGGCCCTCGCTCCTGCGCCGCCCGCATACGGTGAATGCACAATCCTTCATCGCCGGACGCGAAGCCACCAGCACGGTATTTTGCTGGAAGGGCGAAGTGCGGGCCAGCCTGCATTTCGAAGTTGCAAATAAAGCCAGCGCCGCCGGGCATGCCACCGTCGTACGCCTCATCGAGAACCAGGAAATGTCCTCGGCCGTCGAACGCATGGTCCGCCGCCTCGGCCTCTCCGGATTCTGCGGCTTCGATTTCATGCTGGAAGCGGCAAGCGGACACGCCTATCTGATCGAAATCAACCCGCGCGCCACGCAAGTCGGACACCTGACCCTCGGCCCCGGACGCGACCTGCCCGCCGCGCTCTACGCCGCTCTCTCCGGCAAAGCCGCACAGCCGGCGCCGAAAGTGACCGAGAAAGAAACCATCGCGCTGTTCCCGCAGGAGTGGATTCGCGATCCGCAGAGCGCCTTCCTGCAATCCGCCTATCACGACGTTCCCTGGCAGGAGCCCGCGCTCATCCGCGACTGCGTCCGCAACCGCGAAAAGCAGAGCGGTTGGTACGCGCGCCGCCGCCGCAAACAAGCGCGTGCCGAGGCGCAAGCCTCCGCTCTTGCCGCCGACTGCCGCGCCGGGAAGCAGGAAATCGTCGCATGAACCGGCAACTGCAAATCATGAAATTCGGCGGCACATCCGTCGGCGATGCCTCCGCCATCCAAAAAGTGGCCGAGATCGTGCACGCCGCTTCGCGCGAGAGCGATCTGGTCGTGGTGGTTTCCGCCATGAGTGGAGTCACCAACCAATTGCTCGAAGCCGCGAAACACGCCGCGATCGGCGATCGCGCCGCCGTGCAGGCAATCTTCAGCCAGCTACGCTCGCGCCACCGCGCCGCCATCCGCGAACTGATCCATTCGATTCCCCAGCGCGTCCGCGTGAACCTGCAACTCGAACAAATTCTCGAAGAAGGCGAACGTCTGTGCGAAAGCGCCGTAGCGCTGAGCCAGCTGACGCCCGCGACTCGCGATGCGATCTCGAGTCTCGGCGAACGCCTTTCTGCCCCGATGGTCGCCGCCGCGCTGCAGGAACGCGGCGTGCCGAGCGGAGCCATCGAAGCCACCGAACTTATTCGTACCGACGCCGGCCACGGCTCCGCCGAGCCGCACATGGCCGCAACCCGCGAACTCTGCCATGCGCGTCTGCGGCCTCTGTTGCAAAACGGCATCGTCCCCGTCGTTACCGGCTTCATCGGCGCTACTGCCGAAGGCAGGCTCACCACGCTCGGCCGCGGCGGCTCCGATTACTCCGCCGCGATTCTGGGCGCTGCCCTCGATGCCAACGAAGTCACCATCTGGACCGATGTCGACGGCCTCATGACCGCCGACCCGCGCCTCGTCCCAGGCGCCTCAACCATCGCAGAAATTTCGTACCGCGAAGCGGCGGAACTGGCCCGCTGCGGAGCAAAAGTCCTGCATCCCAAAACGCTCAGCCCGGTCGGCGAATCCGGCATCCCCATCTGGATTCGCAACACGTTTGCTCCCGAGCGCAGGGGAACGCGCATCACCCCGGCCGGCCCGGCAACGGAAGCGGCAATCAAAGGGCTCGCCGTCATGAGCACCAACTCTGATCCATCGCTGGCCACGGTCACTGCGGTAGGCGGTAATATGCGCAATCCAGATGTCGTCGGCCGCATTTTGACCGTGCTCGGCAGGAAGCATCTGAACCTGATTTCGATTCCGGCTGGATCCTTCGAGCTCAGCTTTTCCTTCGTGGTGGCCAAGCACGATTTGAAGTGCGCCCTCGAAGCGATTCACAGCGACTTCCGCCTAGACGCAGTCGATCTAAGAAACGGAAACGAAAGTATCCCGCCCGCTGCCGCTGCATGGACCTACGCGGCGCAAGACACGGCAAGCGCAGACTGAGGAAACACGTTCATTCATGGAAACCTATCTCTCTATCGCCCCCGACGTAAAACTCGGCCGCGACGTTAAGCTCTCCAAATTCATCAATCTTTACGGCTGCGAAATTGGCGACGAATCGAAAATCGGCGCCTTCGTCGAAATCCAGAAAAACGCCAGCGTCGGCAAGCGCTGCAAAATTTCCAGCCACACCTTCATCTGCGAAGGCGTCACCATCGAAGACAACGTCTTCATCGGCCACGGCGTGATGTTCATCAACGACAGCTATCCGCGCGCCACCGCCGGAGGCCAGTTGCAGACCGAAGCCGACTGGAAGGTCGAGCGCACCGTGATCAAGCAAGGCGCATCGGTCGGCTCCGGCGCGACTATTCTCTCTCGCGTGACCGTCGGCGAAAACGCCATCGTCGGCGCAGGCAGCGTGGTCACCAAAGACGTCCCGGCCAACAGCATCGTCGCCGGCAATCCGGCAAAATTTTTGCGATATGTCGAGCAAGTGTCATCAGGCAAATCTGTATCAGGCAAATCCATGGAGGCTGCAAAGTGAGCGGTTCTAATCATCCGAATAGCATTCCTTTTCTCGATCTCATCACCCCGCACGTCGAACTTGAAAAAGAACTGACCGAAGTCTTTCACAAGGCCCTGCACACCGCCGGCTTCATCGGCGGACCCATGGTCGAAGAGTTCGAAAAAGCCTTTGCCGCTTTCTGCGAAGTCAGCCACGCAGTCGGCGTAAACAGCGGCACCGACGCACTGCGCTTCGCCCTGATGGCGGCCGGAGTGAAAGCCGGAGACGTTGTCCTCACCGTCCCGAACACCTTCATCGCCACCACGGAAGCCATTTCGCAGGCGGGCGCATTGCCCGAGTTCGTCGACATCGACGAGCGCACCTATAATCTTGATCCGGCAAAACTCGCCGAATACCTCGAGAAACAGTGCGCCCAGAACAAAGACGGCCAGCTCATCAGCCGCCGCAGCGGACGCCCCGTCACCGCGATCGTTCCGGTTCATCTCTACGGCCAGATGGCCGACATGGACGCGATCCTCGCCCTGGCCGATCGCTACCACCTCATCGTCATCGAAGATGCCTGCCAGGCCCACGGCGCAGAATATTTCTCGCGCAAGCACAACCGCTGGATGAAAGCCGGCTCCATGGGCCGCGCCGCCGCCTTCAGCTTTTATCCCGGCAAAAATCTAGGCGCCTGCGGAGAAGCGGGCGCAGCCACAACCAAGGATGCGAATCTCGCCAAGGCCATGAAAATGATTCGCGACCACGGCCAGGCGCAAAAGTATTATCACGACATCGAAGGCTACAACGGCCGCCTCGACGCAATTCAAGCCGGACTGCTGCACGTCAAACTCGCGCACCTCGCCAAATGGAACGCGCAGCGCCGCGAGCACGCCGCCGAATACAATCGCTTGCTCAAGTCCGCAGACGTGATTCTGCCCTTCGAGCCGCAGAATTCCCGCTCCATATACCACCTCTATGTCGTGCGCAGCGCCGACCGCGAAGGCCTGATGGACCACCTCAAGCAAGCCGCCATCGGCAGCGGCATCCACTATCCGATTCCGCTTCATCAGCAAAAAGCCTACGCCACCATGGGCTACCATAAAGGCGATTTCCCGGTCACCGAGCAAACCGCCGCGGAAATCGTCTCCCTGCCAATGTTCCCGCAACTAACATCAGCCCAGCAGGTTCGCGTAGTCGAGGAAGTCCTTCGCTTCGCCTCAAGAACCCACCGCAAGCCGGTGGAAGCCGAAGCGCTTCCCGTGGGCACGGAACAGAGAGCGTAGAAAGCACCAGCACCCAGGGTGCCCCACGTCTCGCTTCTTTTGCGAGACGTGGGAAGCGCCACTGCACCTAAAAAATTCAATGCCCCGTCTTCCTACATACGTTCTGATCACCCCGGCGCGGAATGAAGCTCAATTCATCGAGCTCACCCTCCAGTCGGTGGTGGCGCAGACCGTTCGCCCGCTCCGGTGGGTGATTGTCAGCGACGGTTCCACCGATGGCACCGACGACATCGTAAAAAAATATTCCACCGCCAACCCCTGGATCGAACTGGTTCGCATGCCCGAGCGCAGCCAGCGCGACTTTGCCGGAAAAGTGTACGCCTTCAACGCCGGACGCGCCCGCGTGGCTGATCTCGACTACGAAGTCATCGTCAGCCTCGACGCCGATCTCTCCTTCGACGCGGACTACTTTTCCTTTCTGCTCGAAACGCTCGCAAGCAATCCTGCGCTCGGATTAGTCGGCACGCCATTCCAGGAACTCACCGGCGAAGTCTACGATTACCGTTTCGTCAACATCGAGCACGTCTCCGGAGCCTGCCAGATGTTTCGCCGCGAATGCTTCGAAGCCATCGGCGGCTACGTCCCGGTAAAAGGCGGCTCCATCGATCACATCGCCGTCCTCACCGCGCGCATGAAAGGATGGAAGACGCGCACCTTTCAGGAAAAGACATGCCTGCATCACCGCCCGATGGGCACGGCAGGCCGCAGCGTGGTGAAGTCGCGCTTCAAGCTCGGCATTAAAGACTACGCGGTAGGAAACCATCCGCTGTGGGAGCTGTTCCGAACCGCGCGCCAGATGATGCTTCCGCCGGCAGTCGTCGGCGGCCTTGCCACCGGCCTCGGCTATTTCTGGGCCATGGTTCGCCAGTTCGACCGCCCCGTCTCGCCGGAGTTAATCGCCTTCCATCGCGGCGAGCAGCTTGCTCGCTTAAAGAAATTTTTCACATTCAGCGCTCGCCGCCCGCAGAAACCCGCGCCGCAATCGATCGAGCACCAGATATAGCCATGCCCGCCGAAGCGACCCTAACCGAGAAAAATTCCCAGCCGGCATATCACGCTGCCGCGCGCGGCTCACTCATCATCAACGCCGATGACTGGGGACGCGACAGCGAAAATACCAGCCGTATTTTTGCCTGCCTGGATTTCGGCACCGTCTCCTCGGCCAGCGGCATGGTCTTCATGGCCGATTCCGTGCGCGCCGCCGATCTGGCGCGCGAACACAATTTCGACATCGGCCTTCATCTGAACTTCACTAGCGCCTTCACCGTGCCAGTCACCGGAAAACTAGTACGTCACCTAAATCGCGTAGCCCACTATCTGCGCCGTCATCGCTTGTCGCAGGTCGTCTATCACCCCGGCCTCGCCGACTCGTTCGCCTACCTGGTCGCAGCGCAGCTGGAGGAGTTTCAGCGTATCTACGGCCACAGACCCGACCGCATCGATGGCCATCACCACATGCACCTCTGCGCCAACGTCCTGATCGCCCAGTTGCTCCCAGAAGGAACCATCGCCCGCAGAAATTTCTCCTTCCAGCCGGGAGAAAAAAGCGGAGTCAATCGCCTGTACCGCCGCTTCATCGACCGCCGTCTGGCCAAACGTCATCGCCTCACCGATTATTTTTTCTCGCTTCCGCCGCTCGATCCACGCGAGCGCTTGCAGCGTATCTACGCCCTCGCAGCCAGCTCGACCGTCGAAGTCGAATGCCATCCCATCAATCCGGAGGAGTACAAGTTTCTCGCCGGGGGAGAAATTCTTCGCCTCACCGGCGGCCAGCCCGTCGCCAACGCCTACCACATCATCAGCGGAGCGGCCTAGAGATCGACAAGTTTCATCGCGGAGAGGTCGCCGTCGGCTAAGGCAGCGGCCAGAAGACCGGCCGTGGTGGTTCACGCCACTCGGGGGTTCAAATCCCTTCCCTCTCCGCCAAACCTTCTCAGCTCCTCATCCAAACTGAATCCTCAACATTTTCCAGTAGTCTTTATAGAGTGGTCTTTCATAAATGATTGAAATCTTAGGCAAGCAAATAAAAATTCAAGGGCAGTGGCTGAAGATCGCCCGCCTCGATGCGGAAAAGTATCTGTTCCTCGAAGATCCTGCGCCGGTCATCGAGCAGCTGCGCAAATCCGGCCAACGCGCCGATCTTTTCACCTTCATGCAGCGCGCCGCCGAGCCCGCGCCCAAATACAAATACCCCATGGAGTGGGATAACTTCGCCGCCCTGCCCATCTCCACCTTCGATCACTGGTGGATGAAGCAGCTCGGTTTCAAAGCCCGCAACAAAGCCAAGCAGGCCGAGAAGCGCGGAGTGCTGGTGAAAGAAATTCCATTCGACGAAGCGCTCATCCGCGGCATCTGGGAGATCTACAACGAGACTCCCATGCGCCAGGGCAAGCGCTTCCCGCATTACGGCATGACGCTCGAACAAATCCGTCCTTACGCCGCAACCTTTCTCGATCAAAGCGCATTTATCGGAGCCTTCCTCGAAGACAAGCTGATCGGTTTCGCCAAGCTCACCTGGGACGACACGCGCGGCCAGGCCGGCTTGATGCACATCGTCTCGCTCGTTAGCCAGCGCGAGAAAGCTCCGACCAACGCCCTGATCGTCCAGGCAGTGCGCTCCTGCGCCGAGCGCAAAATTCCCTGTCTCGTCTACTCCAACTTCGCCTACGGCAAAAAGCAGCACGACAGCCTCAGCGACTTCAAAGAACGCAACGGCTTCCAGAAGGTTGACGTGCCGCGCTACTACGTTCCGCTCAACGCCTTCGGCGCAGCCGCCTTCCGCTTGGGCCTGCATCGCCGCATCACCGACCACATCCCGGAATCGTTCATGTCGAAGCTGCGCGACTTCCGCACCCAGTGGTATAGCCGCAGGCTGCAGTCTTCGGCGGAAGCTCTCTAAGAAATCAATGCCCGGAATCGTCGGAATCGTCACCGCCATGCCCCGCAGCTGGGCGGAGCCACAACTCGCCCGCATGGTTGCGTCTATACGCCATGAGGATTTTTACGTCACCGGAACATGGATCGACGAATCCCTCGGCGTCTACGTCGGCTGGACCGCACTCAAAGGATCGTTCGCCGACGCGATGCCGCTGCAGAACGAACGCGGCGATATCACCCTGATTTTTTCTGGAGAAGAATATTCCGCCTCCGAGGCCATTCCGCAGCTGAACCAGCGCGGCCATTCGCTCAACGGAAAATATTCGTCCTACCTCGTGCATCTCAGCGAAGAGGCCCCGGATTTCCCAGCCAGCCTGAACGGAATGTTCCACGGACTGGCCATCGATCGCTCGCGCGCAACCGCGACCCTGTTCAACGACCGCTACGGCATGCACCGCGTCTACTACCACGAAGCAAAAGACGCGTTCTACTTCTCCGCCGAAGCCAAGGCCATCCTCGCCGCGCGCCCCGACCTGCGTAAGCCGTCTCCGCAGGGACTCGGCGAATTCGTTTCGTGCAGCTGCGTTTTAGAAAACCGCACCATCTTCAAAGACATTTTCGTTCTGCCCGCGGCCTCGGCGTGGACACTCAAAAACAAATCGGTCGATAAAAAAACCACCTACTTCGATCCTCGCCAGTGGGAAGAGCAACCCCCCCTTGACGCGGAATCCTATTATCAAGATCTGCGCAGTTCGCTTTCCTCCGCCCTGCCAAAATATTTTTCCGGGCCGGAGCGCGTCGGCGTGGCCCTCACCGGCGGCATGGACACGCGCGCCATCATGGCTTGGCACACGTCCGCAGCTGGCTCGCTACCCTGCTACACCTTCGGCGGAATGTTTCGCGAGTGCCAGGATGTGCGCCTCGCCCGCCAGGTTGCCGATGCCTGCCGGCAGACGCATCAAGTCATTGAAGTAGGAGACGATTTCCTAAGCCGCTTTCCGCACTACGCCGAGCGCAGCATCTATCTCTCCGAAGGCAGCGTCGATGTCTACCGCTCCTCCGACCTCTACGTCAGCGAAAAAGCCAGGCAGATCGCCCCGGCAAAGGTCGTCGGAACTTATGGCAGCGAAATTGTCCGCCATGCGGTGATGTTCAAGCCTACGCCGCCCGCGAACGACCTGTTCCGCCCGGAATTTCTCGAAGACGTGCGCCACGCCGAACAAACCTATGCCGCCATCCGCCGCGTGCATCCCGTAACCTTCGCCGCTTTCCGGCAATCGCCCTGGTATCACCACGGAATTCTCGGCCTTGAGCAGACGCAATTAACTGTGCGTTCGCCCTATCTCGACAACAACTTCGTAAAAGCCGTCTATCGCGCCCCCGCATCGGGCAACGCCAACGGGAATGGCAATGGCAGCCACAACGGTGATAGTGACGTCCGCCTTCGCCTGATTGCCGACGGCAGCGCCGCGCTTCGGCGCATTCCCTCCGACCGCGGCATCGGCGGCAACTCTGGTCCGCTCACCTCCGCGATCGCGCACAACTTTCTCGAATTCACCTTCAAGGCCGAATACGCCTACGACTACGGCATGCCGCAGTGGGTGGCACGCGTCGACCATATGTTTTCGCCGCTGCGCCTGGAGCGCTTATTTCTCGGCCGGCACAAATTTCTCCACTACCGCGTCTGGTACCGAGACCGGTTGGCCAACTACGTGAAGGAAATGCTGCTCGACCCGCGCACGCTTTCGCGCCCCTATCTGCAGCGCAGCAGTCTGGAAAAAATCGTCAGCGGCCATCTCAAAGGCGATCGCAACTACACCACCGCCATCCATAAAATGCTGACCATGGAACTTTTGCACCGTCTTTTCTTCGACTCTCAAGCATCTTGAATAACCCGTCTTGAATAATCAATGACCGCCGTTTTACAGGAAGAAAAATCGCGGGCCCAGGGTCCGGCGGCGGCGCCAAAGCATCCGCCAGCCGCCAAGGCCGCTCTGCAAGCCGCCCTGCTCACCGGCGGCCAGGACCCGCACTATGCCCACGGGCTGGCCATGGCCCTGGTCGCGAACGGCGTCCAGGTCGACGTAATCGGGAGCGACGCAATCGACAGCCCGCAAATGCACTCGACGCCCGGTCTCAGGTTCTTCAACTCAGTTGGGGACACCCAGGAAGGGAATCCCGCCGCCCGAATAAAGCGAGTTCTTCTCTCCTACGCCCGCCTCATGCATTACGCGGCCACATCCAAGGCGGGAGTTCTCCATATTCTCTGGAACAACAAAATCCAGTTTTTCGATCGCACCCTGCTCATGCTCTATTACAAGGCGTTGGGCAAGAAGATCGTGCTCACCGCCCACAATGTGAACGCCGAGCGCCGCGACTCGAAAGACTCGCCCTGGAACCGGTTCACGTTGCGCACCCAATACGCGCTCGCCGGCCACATCTTCGTGCACACGAAAAAAATGAAGGACGAACTGCAGACGCAGTTCCACGTCCCCGGCCGCGCTGTCACCGTCATTCCCTACGGCGTAAACAACGCCGTGCCGCAAACCGCGCTCACTCCGGCGGAGGCAAAAAAGCGCATGGGCATCCGGGAAGGCGAAAAGGTAATCCTCTTCTTCGGCGCCATCAAGATCTACAAAGGCCTGGAATACCTGGTGGCCGCATTCCAGAAGCTGGCAAGCCGGAATCCCGGCCTCCGCCTCGTCATCGCCGGCGAGCGGAAAAAGGGCCATGAGAAATACTGGAGCGCGATCAAGCAGGCGATCGACGCCGGCCCGAACCACGAACGCATCCTGCAGAAAATCGAATTCATCCCCGACGCAGAAACCGAACTGTATTTCAAAGCCGCCGACGTAGCCGTGCTGCCCTACGCGGAAATCTTTCAGAGCGGCATTCTGTTTCTCGCCTACAGCTTCGGCCTGCCGGTCATTGCCACCGATGTCGGTTCTTTCCGCGAAGACATCATCGAGGGCCGCACAGGTTTCCTGTGCCGGCCGCGCGACGCGAACGCCCTCGCCGAAGCCATCGAGAAATATTTCGCCAGCGATCTATTCCGCAATCTCCCGCTTCGCCGCCGCGAGATTCGCGATGACACTTTTGCTCAACACTCCTGGGAAGCAGTCGGAGAAATCTCGCGCCAGGTTTACGAGGGACTTCTCTAATGTCTCCGATGCAGGCCACCGCTGTGTATGTCTCCGGTATCCTCGGCCTCTTCTGGCTCGACCGCGAGCGCCCGGCGCGCACCTCATGGGCGGTGTGGATTCCCGTGATGTGGCTGTTCATCGCCGGTTCGCGCCATGTTTCGCAATGGTTGGGCCCGGAGCAGGCCGCCTCGCCGGAAGCGTACCTCGAAGGCAGCCCCCTCGATGCCAGCATCTACGCCCTGCTCATCGCGCTCGCTTTCTATGTTCTCTTCCAACGGCGAGACGCCGTCGCACGAATCCTCCGCAAGAACTGGCCCATCCTGCTGTTCGTCGCCTACTGCCTAATGAGCGTCTCCTGGTCCGACTATCCCGGCGTCGCGCTCAAGCGCTGGATCAAATCCCTCGGCGACTACGCCATGATCCTGATCCTGCTCACCGAAAAGGACCGCACCCAGGCCATCAAGCAGGCGCTGTCCAGAGTCGCGTTCGTCGTGCTGCCGGTTTCCGTCTTGCTTATTAAATATTTCCCCGACCTCGGCCGCGCCTACGCCGCGCACTGGGACGCCACCACCTTTTATGTCGGCATCGCCGACACCAAAAACATGCTGGGCATGATTTGCATGGTCTTCGGATTCGCCGCTGCCTGGCAGTTGCTCCATTGCTGGAGCGCTCCGCGCCGCGAGCGCAACCGCATTCTGCTGGTGCAGGGCGCCATCCTCGGCATGGCCCTCTGGCTGCTCTACATGTCCGATTCGAAAACGTCGCTGGCCTGCTTCGCCATGACCACGGGATTAGTCGCGGCCCACACATTTCTACCGCCGGCCCGCAAACGCGCCGTACTGCACATCCTGGTCGTGGCCGTGGTCCTCTGCTCGTTCTCGGTACTATTCCTCGGTATCGGCTCCGGTGCACTCGAAACCCTGGGCAGAAATTCCACGCTTACTGGCCGCACCGAAATGTGGGACCTCATGCTGCAAGTCCCCATCAATCCCGTCTTCGGCACCGGCTTCGAAAGTTACTGGCTGGGCAAGCACCTGACCTTCCTCTGGCAATACCAGATCATGAACGGCATCACCGAAGCCCACAACGGCTACCTCGAAACCTACCTGAATCTGGGCTGGGCCGGCCTTGCGCTGCTCGCCGTACTGTTCTGGACCGGCTACAGAAATATCCTGCGGCTGCTCGAAACCGATCCCGAAGCCGGCCGTCTGCGCCTGGGATTTCTCGTCATCGCCATCGTCTACAACTTCACCGAAGCCGGAATCCGAACCACGGATCTTGTGTGGATCGCACTTATTCTTGCTATTGCCGCTTTTCCCCAACTCCGTGCCGCCAAGACAACGGTGGTCGAAGCGCCCCCTGCCGTCAGGGAACCCGAGGAAGTGGAGCAGTTTGCCTAAACCAGACATGAAAACGGCATATTTGGTTCTCGCGCACAACAACCCGGGGGTTCTGAAGAAGGCGGTGGGTAGGCTCTCCTCGGAGAGAGCGAAGATATTCATTCACATTGATCGCAAGAGCCGCTTGGCCGACTTCTCCGGCGTACAGGCGCACAACGTCAGCTTTCTGAAAAACCGTGTCCCCGTGTATTGGGCCGAATTCTCCGGTGTCGAAGCCACACTCCGGCTGATGCGAGCGGCTTTGCAGGACAACTTTAAAGCCGAGTATCTTTTTCTTATCAGCGGGACCGACTATCCGCTGAGAAGCTCCGCGTACATCGAAAACCTGCTGGAGCGCAATCGCGGCGCGGAATTCATAAGCTTGGTGAAAGTTCCGTCTCC
>JBEKBW010000033.1:0-46007 GCA_050015215.1 Candidatus Sulfotelmatobacter sp. | reverse complement strand
CTGATTGAAAGGCAGGGGAACGACTTCGTGGCGGCCAAGGTTGCCGACATATCCGATATCGATGGCCAGATCGTTACGCGGCTGCCATTGAATATCCAGCGTTTCATTCATCGTGTAGGGCAGCTTGTTGGCGCGGTTATAGTCCGCGAAAGAAAATAAGGGAACGCCACTAGAAATTGCCGATGCGTTGGGCAGAACGAGGTCGGCAGGATTGCCGCTCGGAGGAGGGCCAAGCGAAGTGCCCCAGGGATTTTCAAAGGTGCTGCAGGTGGTGTAGCCGTAAGGGCTGCATGCTTGCGAGTTTACCCACGGCGGAGTTTGATTGACCCCGAAGGGGCCACCGGCAATCACGCCCGAGGCAAATCCCGGCGAGAGATAGGCAAAGAGTTCTCCGCGATCGTAGTAAAGTCCCCAACCGGTACGAACTACAACTTTGTCGTTGAACTTTCGTGGGCTCCATGCCAGGCCGATGCGCGGCGCAAGTCCCCATTGCCTGCCAGTAAGCGTGGAGTCGCTGACGCCTTTGGAGGGAAACAGCGGATTGTTCCCAGCGATGATAAAACCGTTCGAGACGATTGTGTCGGTAGGGGCATTGTAGTTGTATAGCGCGGGGTCGAAGTTAAACAGGCGGCCATTGGCCTCTTTCAAACCCCCGTGATAATCGAAGCGCAATCCAGCGCTCACGTTCAGGTTCGAACGGATTTGATACTTATCTTCAAGATAGTATCCCGTCTCATTCGATCGATAGTAACGATTGGCGTCGCCTTGCAGGAAGGTCGTCGCGATGAATCCACTGGCTGTGTAGGTGATCGGCGTCCCCGAGAGAAAGTCTGCGAAGTTCGGAAAACCAATCATGCCGGTATTCGTGCGATCGTCACGTGCGTTGAGTTGAGTGTAGGAGTAGTTTCCGCCGAATGTGATCGTATGCTTGCCGTGATTCCAGATGGCGTTGGCCGATGGCATCCAGCGGTTCTGAAAAATTCCGGTAAATGCGGCTTGCGAAGCCGCCGTCATGCCGAGGGCGGTTCCTGCATTGAAGGGAGCGGTGCAGGCGGGTTGGCTCACATTGGGTAGGTTGGCGCAATTTCCAGTATTGCTGTCGGAATAGTTACCCAGATCGTCCACAATGGTGATCCCCGGAAAAACGCTTGATCCGAAGGTGTTGATGCCCAACTGCTGCGGGCTGAACGGCTGCGCTATCGTGCTGTAAACCTTCTCGCGGATGAAGCCAAATACTTCCGTAATGCTCAGATTCGAACGCAGTGATTGCGTATTGGTGATGGAAGCGACCTGACTACCCGCGTCCAGGTGCTGCGGAAAGCCTTCGACTGCGGAGAAGCCGAATGGCGCGGTGGTGGGATCGTGCTGGTAGTAGTACTTCAGCGCCAGAGTGTCTTTGGGGGACGGGAGGTAATCGAGATTCGTGACTGCCTGGTCCGAGATAAAGTAAGCGGGCTGAGTAAGGAAAACATTCTCGGGGAAATTCGCTGTAGGAATGAAATTTGGGTTCGCCGAGGGGAACAGATACTGCCCGTTCGGAAGTTTGTAGTTCAGGAGGGCGAACGCGACCGGGTCAATGTCTCCTGCCGCCGTTCCCACCACGGGGTTGATCGACGAGAAGAAATTATTGTTGGCCACCGCCGCCAACGCGCCCGGGCTGCGGTCGTCGGTGAGTCCGAATGGTACAGCCGTTCTTGAAGCGCCGATTTCGAGATCGGAAACGTGAACATGCTGGTAGGCCAGGTAGCCGAAAAGACGGTCTTTAATCAGAGGTCCGCCAATGGTTGCACCCAGGGTGTAGCGGTGTAACTCTGGAACTTTTTCGCTGGCGGGAATGTTCGCGTCCTGATTGTAAAAATACGGTGCAGCGTTCAGCCAGTTCGTGCCGCGATGAACATAGGCGGAGCCGTGCATGGAGTTTGTTCCGGAGGTCGTGCTCATATCGATATGCGCACCGCTCGTCGAGCCCTGCTTCGCATCGTACATCGAGGTATTGACGCTGAATTCCTGCACCGTTTCCGGCGCGGGCGTGGGCAGCGCTTGGCCGATGGCCAGGTATGGGGAGGCGGTGGTCTGGATGATTTCCGCGGTGGTGCTGGAGGCGCCGGCGATTCCGGCGTTGTTGACGATACGCGCCGAGGATACCTGGCTCGTGCTCTTGCCGTTAAATAGGTTGCTGGCATCGACGCCGTTCAAAAGAAACGTATTGCTGGTATCGCGCTGGCCGTTGGCCCAAATTGGCTGATTGCCTAATCCTGCGTTGGCTCCGGTTCCGTTCGGCAGTTCTGCATTTACACCCGGCGAAAGGATCGCGAGGCCCGTGAAGCTTCCGGTGGGCAGCGGAACGGCGTCGATTTGTTCTTTCTCCAAAATGTAGCCGTTGGTGGTGTCCACGGCGTTCATCATGGGCGTGGCGTCCACTTCCACGATCGTCCCGACCTGGCCAACGGGCAGCACGGCGTTTACCGTTGCCGTGCGATCGGCTTGCACCGTGATTGAGGGTACTTTTTGCGTCTGAAAGCCTTCGTGAGTGTAGGTAAGCGTGTAGGTGCCGATGGGCAGGTTCACGAAGTCGTAGGCGCCGTTTGCATTTGTCTTCTGGGTGCGCGTGAGTTGCGTTTGGTCGCCGATGATTGTGACAACTGTATCCGGCAGCACGCTGCCGGTTCTATCGGCGACTGTTCCTGCGATTCCGCCGAGAGTTTGTTGCGCATGAGCGTAGGGAGCGAGGGAAATGTGCAGACACAGGAACAAAGCAGCGATGAAAAGGAAAACGGCGAATTTCTTGAGCATCAGTGACCTCATTGAAATCAATGACCTCGTACCAGATTTTTAAGCGACTATGACGAGCCCGCGAAACGTTGGCTGGGTTGTCCAATCAGTATTAAAAACAAGATCGATGTGTTTCGCCGCCCGCAATTAACGGATGACTTTACATGAGTGCGCGGCGGAACGTAAGCGAAAATTTCTTTGGCAAGAATTCGATAATTTCATTCGCCTGGCTGAGATTGGTGGATCAATCTGCGGAGCAATCTGGTTCTTCAGGAACGGCCGCGGTTTTGCCGCGATTGCGAATCGCAAACCAGATTAATCCAGATGCCAGGTAGGCAGCATAGATGTAAGGCAGCTTGCCGTAAGGTCCGTCGGGCACGGGGTAAAAATTGCCGATCAGCGCCAGCAGCATAGCTCCCCCAGCAAGCCAGGGAACAATCTGTGCTCCCGGGCGAAAAGCGCCGTGTTCTCGCAGATAGCGCGGCAGGGCGACGCAGACTAGAGCGTAGGCGACGATGAAGCCATAGGTGGCCAGCGAACCGAGCCAGCCGTAAACATCCAGGCCGCTGGCACCGCGAGCTGCGAGCACAGCCACGGGAAGCAACGCGGCAACGCCGGTGATCACTATGGCGCGGCTGGGGGTTTGATTTCGCGCATGTGTGCTGCGCAGGGAGCCGTGGGCAAGGCCATTGTGCGCCATAAGCAGCAACACGCGGGCGGCAGCGGTTATGCATGCCAGAGTCCCCGCGAATAAGCTGACCAGTGCGCCGATGTCGATGACCAAGCCGAGGAGCGGAACACCTCCGACGCGGGCAAGCAAGTACATAGGCGCCTGGCTTGTGCCCAG
This sequence comes from Candidatus Sulfotelmatobacter sp., assembly GCA_050015215.1. Lineage (GTDB taxonomy): Bacteria > Acidobacteriota > Terriglobia > Terriglobales > Acidobacteriaceae > Sulfotelmatobacter. The sequence continues at coordinate 42,388 of JBEKBW010000033.1, read as the reverse complement.
GTCCTGGCCGACTGAGTGAAAGCCCAATACTTCCGCATAGGCGCAAATCGTAAAGAAAGCGCCGGCCAGAACGGCGCTTTGGATAACCGCGCGCGGAATGGTGTGCAGTGGATTCCGTGCCTCCGAGCCGAGCGTGGTCGCGCTTTCAAAGCCAACAAAACTAAACAGCGCCAGCACAAGCCCGAGGCGTAGTCCACTTCCGGTCATGCCGCGGAGATGGAGTTGATCGTTGTCCAGGCGCCAGCCATGGCGCACGAGCAAGAGCACGACCACGATCACGATCACCGTCACGGATGCGGCTTCGATCCACAGCATGAGTCGGGCGGAAATTTTAACGTCGCGATAGGCGATCCAGATTGAAATCGCAGTAACAAGTGTTGCCAGTATTACGGCGGAGAAAACATGGCCGGTCGCGTCGCGCAGCAACAGGTTCGCGTAGTGATAAAAACCGCCGATCACACTTGAACCTGTGGCCACGTATGCGAGAAGAAGACTCCAAGCTACAGTCGCGGCCAGCCACGGCGGCAGAGTGTTCGAGGCGTAGGTGTAGAGAGAACCCGGGGAGGCAGAAAGGCGGGCATAGCGGCTTATGCACAATGCGACTAGCAACACGGCGACCGTAGCGAGTGCGTAGGCCAGCCAAGTGCCGTTACCTGCAAGCGCGCAGACCAGCGGAATGGTTGCTGCTGGCGTGGTGGTGGGGGCCATGGTGGAGACAGACTGCGCCAGAGTCTCCATGGGAGAGAGAATTTCGCGGCGCAAGCCATAGTCCACGCCTGAAGCGAGCTCTTGTGCCGTCTGGGCCATGCAGTCACTATCCTTCCGCAAGAGGGTTGGCGTCGGATTGTACAACACGCAACATGACGACATGCCTGCATCGATGTATGATCGTGCAACTCGATATGCCTCCTTCTCCTTGCGCCTTGCCGACAGCGGGAGGACACTTATCTCATGAACCTGAATACCGAACTGCTACAAAGTTTGCCCAAGGTCCTATTGCATGAACATCTCGATGGCGTGCTGCGGCCGCAAACTGTGATTGATCTCGCGAAGGACGCAGGGTATAGAGATCTCCCTACAAATGAGGCGCAGGCGCTTTCGGAATGGTTTTTTCGCGGCGCCAATCAAGGCAGCTTGGCGAAATACCTGGAGGGCTTTACGCATACCATTGCCGTGATGCAGTCGGAAGAGGCGCTGCAACGTGTCGCCTACGAGCAGGCGGAGGACCTGAGCCGCGATGGGATCGTCTATTTTGAAACACGTTTTGCGCCCGTTTTTCACACTCAGAAAGGACTGACCCATCAGCAGATCGTTTCGGCGGTATTAAAAGGGCTGGATCGAGGGAAAAAAGATTTTGGAATTTCTTCCGGGTTGATCATTTGCGCGATGCGCAATATGAATACCTCGCTCGAAATGGCGGAATTGGCGGTCGACTTCCGGGCGCGTGGTGTAGTTGGATTCGATCTGGCTGGCGAGGAGGGTGGGTTCCCGCCGAAGAAGCATGTGGATGCTTTCCACTACATTCAGCGCGAAAACTTCAACATCACGATTCATGCCGGAGAAGGCTATGGGAAAGAATCAATCTGGCAAGCAATTCAGTATTGCGGGGCGCATCGCATTGGGCATGGAACGCGGCTGATCGACGATATTGCGGTGATGGATGGCAAGGCCGTGAAGTTGGGCGACCTGGCGCAGTACGTCCTCGACAAGCGGATTCCACTGGAACTCTGTTTGCTCAGCAATGTTCATACCGGGGCAACGCCGAGTTTGGCGGAGCATCCCTTCAAAATTCTTTATCAGGAGAAATTTCGTGTCACGCTGAACACGGATAACCGGCTGATGAGCAACACGACCATGACCAAGGAATTTGCGGCGGCCGCCGAGACGTTCGGTCTAGCGATGGACGACTTTGAGAAGATCACGATTAATGCGATGAAAAGCTCTTTCCTGCCATACGACAAGCGGATTGAATTCATCTACTCGAGAATCAAGCCCGGTTACGCGAGAATTCGGGAAGCGCTGGGCGCAGCGTAGACTCGGGGCCGAATCACTTCGATAGCGCCGCCAGAGCTTCGGCGAGTACGAGCGTTCCCCGAACAATGTCGTCCGGTGCGGCGTATTCGTCGGGCCTGTGGCTGTAGCCATTGCGGCACGGGATGAACAGCATCGCGACTGGTGCGATGCGCGAGATGAAGAGCGAGTCGTGGTAGGCGCGGCTTACCATCGGAAGAAACTTGAAGCGGTGCTTTCGACAGGATTCGGAAAGAACCTGAATGATCGCTGGATCGCAGTCCGCCGGGGAGTCCGCGTTCAGTAGTTGGCTTTGAATCGAGACTTGCCGCGCGTTTGATATCGACCGGCTGGAGGTTTCAATCGATTGCATTACGGCGTTGCGGCGTTCAAGATCGGTGTCTCGCACATCGAGGCTCAAGCTGACTCTGCTGGGAATGCTGTTCACTGCGCCCGGAAATACCTCGCAAATGCCGACGGTGGTAACGGAATCGATGGCCCCGGTGCGGCGTCCGGCACTTTCGATCGCCAGAATCAACTCGGCTGCCGCGCACAAGGCATCGCGACGGTCCGGCATCAAGACTCCGCCGGCGTGCCCGCCCGAGCCTACAATCAAAATACGCGAACTCGCCGGGGCGGCGATCTTCGTAACGATGCCGAGAGGAATTTGCTGGCGTTCGAGCAGCGGTCCTTGTTCGATGTGAAGTTCGCAAAAGGCCTTGTAGTAGTTGTTGGGTAGCTTCACGCTTGCGAGTTCACCATTGAAACCCGCTTGTTGTCGCACCTGATCGAGCGAATGTTCGTGTTTGTCGGATAATTTCCTGGCTTCGTCAGTAGCAAGCGTGCCAGACAGCAGCCTGCTCCCGAGACAGCCAATTCCGAAGCGCGTCGGCTCTTCCGAGGTGAAGATCAACAACTCGATAGAATGTGTAGGGCGAAATCCGCTCTGCTGCAATGCTCGTATTGCTTCCAGGCCGCCCAGGACCCCAACCACGCCATCGTATTTGCCTGCGTTCGCGATGGCATCGATGTGCGACCCCGTGCCTACAACCGGCGCGGAGGGATCAGAGCCTTGCCAGCGAGCAAAAACATTTCCGATGGCGTCGTGGCGCACGGTGAGGCCAGCTTCTTCGCAACGTGCTCTGATCCATGCACGAGCCTTGAGATCTGTTGGAGTAAAGACGACTCGTGTGACCGCGGGAGCTTCGGCGTCGGAAAACGAGGCTAGAGTTTCAATCTCGGAGAGCATTCGATCTCTGTCGACACTGATGCTCATCGCTGTGAGCCCGCGAGCGGATGCCGGTTCCAGTTCTTGTAGATGAGATACTTCGCGGGCACTTTCCCTAGCGCCCCGAACCATTGCGGACACCACGGGCCCATCCAGATGAAATCTCCCGCACTCACGGGATACCACGAGTCGCCAAGGCGATAGATTCCCCCACCTTCAAGCATGATGAGGCCATGCTCCATCACGTGCATTTCCACCATGCTGAGCGATGCTCCCGGCTGATAGACCATGGTGTTGACCGCAAAGTCGAAGCTCATCTCATCGGGAAGAAGATGCTTCACCTGCAAGCTGGGATCATCATCGAGCGGCTCGGAGGATATTGCGTCTTCGCTCGACACGACTATGTCTGGCGCGGCGATTGCATTCCATGGCTCGTGGGGCTTTTCAATGACAGCGGCCCGACTTTTTTGCTTAGCAAGCACTCGATGCGGCAATCCTTGGGGAAGAAAGGCGTAGCCACCCGTGCCGAGCTGATGCGATCTGCCGTTTACTTCCAGCTCCAACTCGCCATCGATGACAAAAATGAAGCGCTGAACCGAAGTTGGACCCAGCTCTCCTGCGGATTCAAACTCGGCCGTGTACTCGGTAAACCTGGCGCCGAGTGCAGGTCCAACGTGTACGATGGCCGTGCATGCCTTCATGCCCGGCATCGTGGTTCGCACAAACGTATCGGGAGTTAGTAGGAGATGATTCGTTTTTTGAGAACTTCGCGTGCTGCCGAGATTATGCAAGTGTGGTCCTCTTGAGAAATTCTGGCGAAGCTGCAAGCTGATCGAAAAGATGCAATCCGCAGGTTATTGCTCTTTCTACGTCTTCGATCATGACGGTCTCCGCAGGGTCATGACTAACACCTCGGGGGGTACGCAGGAAGATCATGGCTGCTGGCACCTTTTCCGCGAGGATCATAGCATCGTGCCCGGCCCCGCTTATCATCCGGTGGCTTTTGCAGCCTGCTCGCACAATCGCTTTCTCGATCTCAGACGTCAGAAAGGGGTCCATCGCGACTGCCGGTTGGCTTAGGAGAGTGTTTTCTTTTACAGACAACTTGCGGCGCGATGCGATTTCTTCCGCACCGTGAATTAGCTTTTGCACGGCGAGGATTCGAACTTCGTCGTTCGCGTGCCGGACGTCGAGAGAACATCGTACCTCGGATGCGATAACGTTCGTGGCGCCGGGTTTCGCTTCGATCTTTCCAACGGTTGCGACTAAACCAGGCACGGTTAGCGCCATTCGTTCGACGATACAGATCCATTCGGCTGCGCCGGCGAGCGCGTCTTGCCGGAGGTACATGGGCGTGGCGCCAGCATGATTCGAGCGGCCGAGAAATGCGAATTCTAACCTGCTTTGGCCGACGATTGCCTGTACGGCCGCGAGCGGTTGATTCAGTTGTTCCAGTACGGGGCCCTGTTCGATGTGAAACTCGATAGAGGCGACGGTGTCATTGGGCAACTTCGCCTGCGAGATTTCGTTGGGATTCAGGTGAAACGCTTCAATCGCTCTTCTAACTGAGATCCCTTGCGGATCTTGCGTATTCAACAGGTCCTCATCCAGTCTCCCAACCAGGGCGCGGCTGCCGATAAAAGGAATGCCGAAACGAACGCCTTCCTCCTCGGAAAATCCCACAACTTCAATTGCAAAAGGAAACCTTCGTCCCTGCAGTTCTTCCAGTAACGCGACCGCAAGTACCACTCCGAGAATACCGTCGTAGGAGCCGGCATTCGCCACCGTATCGAGATGCGAGCCGATCAGAAGCCGGGGAGAATTGGGATTTGTGGCCGGATAAAGCGCGCGAAAATTTCCTGCCGCATCAATTCGTACTTCAACTTCCAGCCGGGCTAGCCAGTGGGCAATCTCGCGGTGACATTCGTGCATGGCTGCGGATAGGAACGTCCGGCGGAGACTGCCCGGAGTTTCCGTAAAGGATGCCAAACGCTGGCACCGGGCAATGACTCTCTCAGCACGGGTTGTTGCTTGGCTTGTGCTCACGGGATCTGGGAAGACTATGCTTCGCGTATCAGCTTGGCCGCTGCCCAACCGGCGACAACAAGGCCCACCAGGATTTGCAAGCCGAATTTATTTCCGTAAGTAGCCACGGGAAAGTGATTGCTGATCATGATGAATACGACGGGCACCGCCATAAAAGTGTTGTGCTTGGAACGTAGTTTTGCTTGTGCGCCAAGACTTGCATCGAACTTTTCTCCGGCGGCCGCCGCAGCGATCATTTTGCGCTGTGCGGGAAGAATGCGAAACCAGACGTTGGCACTCATAATCGTTCCAAACACGGCACCGAGGTGGATATAGGCCGCGCGACCGCTGAAGATGTGCATCAGCCCCGCCGCGAACGCAACCACCATCAGCAAAGAAAATATAGCAAACCCCGCTTCCAATCTGCCCAGCGGTGACTTCAGCGCGAGATCGTAGAGGATCCAACCGAGCACGAGCACTGCGAGTCCGAGCGCGATTCCCACACCTTGAGAAATATTCGCCACGTCCGTATCGATTAAGCCGGAGCTCGAGTAATAGACGAGAAAAAGCAGGACGATTCCACTCAGCCACGTCATCAAGGCTTCCCATCGGAACCAGCGAACTTGCCCGGGCGGGACCGAGAGCGATTGTTGCTTGCTGACCGCGTAAAAGCCGCCGCTGTGGACCATCCATACGGATGAACCGCCCGCTGCGGGGGCACTCTTCGCCATCTTGCTGAATTGGCCGTCGAGCCAGGTGAAGTAATAGGTTTGGCCAACCCACATGATCGCCGCAAAAACGTGGAACCAGCGTACGAGTAGGTTCAGCCATTCGCGGATTGATGAGGTCAATTGATCGGCTCCGTCCGGCAATTTTGCCGATTAGCTTCCCCGGTATGTTGTGTATCCGTTGGGGCTCAGAAGCAGCGGGATATGAAAATGCGATTCGCCATCTCGCGCCAAGAAAGTTATTTCGACTTCCGGATAAAGCGTGTCGCATTGCTGCTGCGAATAGTAATTGCCAGTATCGAAAACCAAACGATAGACTCCCGACAAATTTTCTGTTTCAGGCAACAACTGCGAACAGCGGCCATCCGCATCGGTTCGCGCGGAGTTCAGAACGCGCCAGTCTCCCGACGGGTTTTGTTTCTCCAGGCGGACTGGCACGTTTACGGCGGGCTTGCCGCGAACCATGTCGAGAATGTGAGTGGATAGCTGTTTCATATCTGGAGCCATTTCTTGAGCCGGATTTCGGTAATCTGCCGCTGCTGCTCGGCTGCTTCTTGAAGCTCAGTTTCGGGATCACTGTTCAGTCGTCGCCGAAGAATGGTCAGAATCTCGGCGGCGGATTTTCCAGTGGCGCACACAATAAAAACTCGATTGAAGCGCTGCTCGTATTCCTGGTTCGCATCCGCCAGTGCCATTTTCACGGCGGCGTCCGAGTCTGCAACACTTCGTTGTTCCTGCGCCGACCATTCTACAGATTGGGCCGCCTGCGGCTGTTGCGCTTTAGACTCGCCGATGCGCGGATGAGTGCGAAAGGCTTCCATCCAATCTGATCGCGTGAGGCTCCGCCAGCTTTCGTTGGAAGCAATCAATAGTGCGGCCTCATCTGCGAAAGGTCTACGGGCGACCATGGATCGAGACCATGCCGTCGAACCGCAACAGGGCTGAATCGCCTGCAGGGCCTCGTTGGGTGGAAGATTGTTCCAGTGAGCGAGAAGAGGGTTTGCGGTGTGCGGGTCAATCCGGGTATTGCTGCGATGTAGCCGCTTGAGAAACTCGAGCACCAGATTCTCCGCCACTACGGCCCGGTATCTTGCATTTGATCGAATGTCATCAATTGGCCTGATCTCACTGACCGCGGTTTCCTTCGCTAGACGCAACAGAGAAGGATCGATCGCTTTCCCTTCGAGAACTTGCTCAGTTTTCAGAAGGCGCAACGGAACTGGCGCCACACTTCCGACGGCGATGCGCGCGTCCTCGATGGTGGTTCCGGCCATGCGGCCCAGGCTCGCTATGCAGACCTTTGAGATCGCTTGTGCGTTGCGCGCGCCTACTTTGCGGGCGTAGCTGACATATCCCGAAAATGTTCGCGGCAGGCAGATGGATTGGATTAATTCGTCAGTGGCAAGCAGGGTCTTCTTGTATCCCGTGTGAAAATTGGCGTATGGAATGCGGCGCTCCCCTCGAACTGACACTAAGATTAGTTCGGCATCGTAGACGAGCAAAGCGGGCAGGGAATCTGCGGCTGGCGAAGCGTTTACGATGTTGCCGCCAATCGTTCCGCGATTCTGATTCGCGATTCCTCCCGTCCAACTGGCTGCTGTTTGCAAAAGAGGGAACTCGCTGCCCAGAATCTGGTGTTTGCGAATGTCTGTGTAAGTGCATGCCGCGCCGATGCGAATCTCAGCGGGCGCAACTTCTATACTCCGCAGTTCGGATAGGTTCCAAATGCTGACCAGCTTGCGCGCGGGCAGTTTTCCAGCGGCGTATTGAACCATGACATCCGTGCCGCCTGCAATGGGAAGCCACATGGCCGGGTCACGGGCCAGTAGGGAAACGACATCATGCAGGCTTCCGGGTGCAACCATTTCGTATTCAGCTGGATTCGACCTCATGCGATAGTTCTTCTGGCCGCCGCTTCAAGTACCGCATCGACGATCTGGTGGTATCCCGTGCAACGGCAAAGATTGCCGGAGAGTCCGTCGCGAATCTCTTGTGCACTGGGTTGGGGATTTTTATCTAACAGATGCGCTGCTGCCAATATCATTCCTGGAGTGCAGATGCCGCACTGTGCTCCACCACACTTCAGGAAAGCTTCCTGTAAAACATGCAACGCCTCACCTGAAGCCAGTCCCTCGATGGTGACGACGGAGGATCCTCTGGCTTGAAGAACTGGGATTAGGCAGCTATTGACGAGAACACCATCGATTAGCACGGCGCAAGAGCCGCATTCGCCTTCACCGCAGCCCTCTTTCGCTCCAGTGAGGTTGAGCTGATTTCGCAACACGTCGAGGAGGCGCTCCATCGGATACGCCTGCACTGTCTTTGCGTCCCCGTTGACCGTTAGTTCGATATCGACTTTTACCTGGCGTCCGCGCGGGTTCGTCATCCGGCTTCATCTCCCGCGGTGAGGGCAACTTCGGGTTGCGATGAGGAGAGCTTTTCCATGATGTCTTCCGGAAGAAGCGGGATCGAGTTGAAAAAAATCCCGAGTGCATCCTCGATGGCGTTGACGATAGCCGGCGCCGGACCGTCCATCGGCAACTCTCCGATGCCCTTTGCACCATAGGCTCCGTGGATGTTGCCTAGTTCTTCGAAAAAGACGCGAATGGGAGGGAGGTCGCTGGAGGTGGGCATGATGTAGTTTGTCATCTGGCTGTTTTGCATGCGGCCGTTCTGCCAGATAACTTTTTCGTAGAGAGTGAACCCGATCGCTTGTGCTACGCCGCCGATGATTTGCCCGGCTGCCAACAGAGGGTGGAGAACTTTACCGACTTCCTGGAGGGCGACGAAGTCATCGACCGATACGGCATAGGTATTCAAATCCACCGTGGCTTCGGCGATGTAGACTGCCCATGCAAACGCGGCGTAAGCTTCTCCGCGGTACTTCTCGTCGTCCCAGAAGATGTCGGGTGGGGCTTCGTATTGCGACGAGCAGCGTAATCTGCCATGTTTTGAGACGTACTGCTGGCAAGCGGCGCGAAACTCGTCGACGGTATAGGATTCGCTCAGCAAATTCGAGGAAATCAGCGTTTGTTTGATTCCCAATGCCGCCGAGTGCACCAATTTCCCTACTACCATAGCGGTGCGCGAGGCTACCGTGGGACCGCTGTTGGGGACTTCAAGAGTATCCGGCTGCGCCACGCTGACACATTCGTATGGCAAGCCGAGAGCTTCGGCTGCAATCTGGCTGAGAATGGTTTTTGTGCCCTGTCCGAATTCCGCGCTCGAAACCAGCACGCGAATGCGGCCGTCTGCGTAGCCTTCCACACTCACCACCGAACTCAGGTAGCGCTCGCCCGACCCGGTGAAGCCTGCACCGTGAAGAAACGTGGCGATGCCGATCCCCTTACGGCAAGGTCCGGTTTGATTCTGCTTCGCGAAATTCTGTTTCTTACTGCGATAGTCAGAAAGCTCCAAGGCGCGATCAAGCAGTTTGTCTAGATCAATCGGTTCGCGAATCACCTGATCTGTTGTCGTGGTCTGTCCGGTTTGGAGAAAATTCCTGCGTCGGATTTCGACAGGTGAGATGCCGAGGGTGTGCGCGATCCGGTCCATATGCCGCTCCATCGCGAACAGGCTCTGGGGTGCTCCAAAGCCGCGAAAGGCGCCGTGCGGCGGGGCGTTCGTGGCGAGGGCTTTGGCGCAGATGCGAACATTCGGCCAGTAGTAGGCGCCACCGGCGTGAATCGCACCGCGCGAAAGCACTACCGGCGACAATGTGAGATAAGCCCCGCCGTCGATCGTGAAGTCGATCTCTCCGCCGAGAATTTTGCCGTCTTTGGTCACGGCCGTTCGATGGCGAGTGCGGGAGGGATGGCGCTTAGTCGTCGCTGCCATATCTTCCATGCGGTCGTAAATGATTTTTACTGGTCTGCCCGATTTCATTGCCAGCAACGCGGCATGCGCGGCGATCATTGACGGATATTCTTCCTTGCCGCCGAACGCGCCTCCCGTCTCCATCTGCACCACCCGAACTTTGTCGGGCGGCAACTTGCATAGCAGCATCAGCGCTTTGTGAATGTAATAGGGGCACTGAAGCGATCCCCACACTGTGATTCCATGCGCGGGGTCGAAGGCCGCGATCATCCCGTTGTTTTCGATGTAGAGTTGCTCCTGCGCGCCGGTTGTGTATTCGCCTTCCACGATGAAGTCGGCTTCTGCCCAAACGCTATCGACGTTACCCTTTTCGATCAGATAGGTTTTGAAGATGTTGTCTTTTCCCCAGACAACTTGAGAGCCGTTCTCACTCTCTTCAATGGCAAAGATTGCGGGCCAAGGATCGTATTCAATCGAGATTGCCTCCACTGCCTGCGGAAGAATGTGACGGTCTGGATGGGCCAGCAACAAAATGGGCTCTTCGGGATGATTGACCAATTCATCTGCCAGACATGGCTGGTCGTCGCCGATCAGAGAAATACAGTTTTTGCCCGGAATGTCTTTCGCCGAGACGATCACGAATTCATCCCACGCGATTCCGGAGCCGAATGTAATTTTTGTTATACGTCCGCGGGGAATGCGGCTGCGGACGGTTGCTCCAAAGAGCATGTTGGGCAGAACCATATCGTCGACGTACTGCGATTTTCCGGTTACCTTGTCGCGTCCCTCTTTGCGCGGGACCGACCGTCCGACGACCTGTTCCGTGTTCGCCATGCGATTGCGGGATAGTGTATGACAATCTGGCTTACAAAGGGAGTGGAAGTGTTCGGAGCGAAGATCGAACAAGCGAAGATCGAAAAGCTTATCGAGTTTGACGCTGCTTCGCGGTGAATTCCTGGCCGAGCGGAGGGCCGGGAAACGTTTCGTCAGAAAACGCCAGATTTCCTCGCAGATATGTCGCTTTAACGACACCTCGCAGCGTTTCTCCCAGGTACGGCGAGACGGGATGGCGGTAGGGTAATTTGTCTTCGCGCAGGACGAATTCGCGGTCCGCATCGAAGACAACGAAATCGGCATCGTAGCCAGGAGCTATTTGTCCCTTGCTGCCGCCACACCCTGCCAGTTGGGCTGGCGCTGCCGACATCCAGTTAACCACATCGAGTAAGGTGAATCCTCGCTGGCTGGCTTCGGTCCAGATGAGCGGCAATGCGACGGAGAGACTGGCAATGCCGCCCCAGGCTGTTTGGAAGTTGCCCTCGTCGGTCCGCTTCATCGCTGGCGGGCATGGGGAATGATCGGTGACTACCTGATCGATGATTCCGTCGCGGAGACCTTCCCATAAATTTTCACGATTCTCGCGACTTCTGATTGGTGGGGCACATTTGTTAAGGGTGGCTCCGTCTTTGATGGTTTCGGCGGAGAGATGGAGATAATGCGGGCAGGTTTCCACAGTTACGGCGAGCCCCCCTGAGCGCGCCACGCGTAGTTCCGTAAGCGCATGGCTCGTCGACAGATGGACGATGTGTAATCGAAACCCATATTCGCGACACAGCGAAAGCATTAGCCGGATGGCGGCTAATTCCGCTTCATCGGGCCGCGATTGCAGGTAGGTCGAGTAGCGAGTCCAATCGGCGCTGGTTAGAAGTCCGGTTGCGAGATCGATTGGTCCGGGAAGCTCGGCGTGAACTAGTAACGGGAGGCCGGTTCGCGCCACATGCGGTAGGGCTGATCGCAGCTCGTTTTCGTTGACCATGGTGAAGCCATCAATGCCCGGATTAACCAGAAAGCATTTGAAGCCGCGCACGCCGGCAGTGGCGAGAGGCTCGATGTGATCCTGATTATCGTGAACGACTCCGCCCCAGGCTGCCCAGTCGATGCGGCATTTGCCTTGCGCCGCAGCGCGCTTGGCTTCTAGTGCGGACACAGTTGTTGTTGCGGGAAGGCAGTTTAGAGGCATGTCAACCAGGAGCGTGTAACCGCCCGCGGCTGCCGCCCGCGTTGCAGTTTCGAATCCTTCCCAGTCGGTGCGGCCGGGCTCGTTGATGTGGACGTGGGAGTCGACGAGGCCGGGGAGAATTGCGTTGTCTCCAAGATCCAGGACTTCGCAGTTTTGCCGGGATAGCTGGTCGGGACTAACGACTGCTTTTATTGTCTCTCCATCCACCAAAATTGCTGCCGGGCGAATTTCTGTTGGAGTTATGACGCGTTTTGATACGAAGGCCCGCACGACGAAATTTTCGGCTCCTTGAGAAAAAGTAGAATCAGGGGCTGAGATTAACGCCTCCCGATCAGGTTTACAACTTCTGATTCTTTATTGTTGATTCTTAGAACGAGTGACACGGCTACGTTCTTTGAATTCTACTGGCCACTTCGATCATCCAATGATTGCACCGAAGACGGAATGGCATTAGTCATCGGCGTTAGCATACAAATCTTTCTTGGGACAGAAAATAAACTCATGGCTCACTTGTTCGATTCGCTCGAGATTCGGGATATTAAGTTTGGTAATCGTGTTTTCGTTTCGCCCATGTGCGAGTACTCCAGCACTGATGGGTTCGCGAACGACTGGCACTTTGTGCATCTGGGTAGCCGCGCGGTCGGCGGGGCTGGTGCGGTTTTGACCGAAGCGACTGCAGTTCTGCCTGAGGGACGCATCAGTCCGCAAGATCTTGGCATTTGGAGCGACGATCATATCGAGCCGCTGGCGCGGATTGTTCGCTTCATTCACGAGCAGGGAAGCGTCGCAGGAATGCAGCTCGCCCACGCGGGGCGCAAGGCCAGCACATACCGGCCGCAAGATGGTCAGGGGACGATTTCCGAGGGCGAGGGCGGATGGAGAAATGTCGTGGCTCCGAGCGCCATAGCTTTCGCGGGAAACTATCCTATGCCGCGGGCGCTTTCTGTCGATGGCATTCGCGAGATTATTGCTGCTTTCGCCGAGGCTACCCGCCGTGCCTGCGAGGCCGGGTTTCGCGTGATCGAGATTCATGCGGCCCACGGATATTTGATCCATGAGTTTCTCTCGCCCCTCAGTAATCAACGTTCGGATGCTTATGGCGGTTCGTTTGAGAATCGCACCCGGTTTTTGCGGGAGACTGTGGAGGCAGTGCGGCATTCGTGGCCGGAACGGGCTCCGCTGTTTGTGCGGATTTCTGCTACGGATTGGGTGGAAGGCGGATGGGACATTGAACAATCTGTTGAACTCTCGCGGCAATTGAAAAAACTAGGGGTGGACTTGATCGATTGCTCTTCCGGCGGCAATGTTGCGAAAGCGCAGATTCCGGTGGGTCCTGGATATCAGACGCCATTTGCCGAGCGTATTCGGCACGAGGCCGGACTGCTGACTGGAGCGCTGGGGATGATTACTTCTCCGGCGCAGGCCGAACACATTGTCGCAACCGGACAAGGAGATGCTGTGGTTATTGCGCGAGAATTTCTGCGCGATCCTTATTGGCCGCTGCGCGCTGCGCGGGAGTTGGGCCAGGCGATGAGTTGGCCCGTGCAATATCTCAGAGCTGCACCGGAGGGCACGAAGCCGCGGGTTCCAGCGGATAGTAATGTGCGGTGCTTTGAAGAAGAGCAGGTTCTGCAGAAGTCTTGAGGGTGGCGGGTTCCAGAGGCTCTCCCGTAATGAATTAACCTTGATATTGCGCTGTGCCTCAGGGGCTAAGGAGTGTGCGTGAGAACTCCTCTTCACCCCTTCGGGGCTTGCTCATGTCCCACTGTGCACCCACAGCTTGTGCCGTGGGCTGCGTTCTTGCGCCGCTTCGCGGCTAAATCAAAGCCGTGCCCTTCCCAAACCCCAAAACGCGGCGTGTGACCTGACCTTTAATCCGCCGCCGACGCTCGTCCAGCCTCATCCCATATCTTGTTGCCCTGGGTTTCTTTCAGTAGCAGACTGCCTACGATAAAAGTCGCGCCCGCTACGATCATTGGGTAATAGAGTCCGGCATAGATGTTGCCGGTGGCCGCGACCGAAGAAAGCCCGATCAATGGCAGCAATCCCCCGAACACGCCGTTGCCGATGTGATATGGCAACGAAAGGGAAGTGTAGCGGATCTTTGCCGGGAAGGCCTCAATCAGGTACGCGGCGATGGGACCGTAAACCAGGCACACATAGAGGACCTGCACGAAGACGAGCAGGACAAGCATCGTGCGATCCGGATTTGGGGCTTCTTTGACCGGAACCAACGCGCCGGTCGGGTCGGTAGTCATCGCCGTAAGAGAAATGGCCCCGGTTACCTTGTTGCGGGCAGATTTTACCGTGACAACGTTATTGCCCGCTGCGCGTTCCATCGCTTTATAGATCGGGATGTAGGTAAGGACGCCAAGCAGGCAGCCGGCCATCATCAATTTTTTGCGGCCAATGCGGTCGGACAGTGCGCCGACAACCGTGAAGAACGGCATTCCGAGCAGGAGCGCGATGGCTACAACGATGTTTGCAGTTTTGACGTTTATCTTCAGAATCGTCTGCATGTAGAACAAAGCGTAGAACTGTCCGGTGTACCAAACCACGCCCTGTCCGGCGGTGGCTCCGAAAAGGGAAATCAAAACCTGCTTGAGATTCGGCCACTTGGTGAAAGCATCCTTGAGCGGTTGGGTGGAGGTCATTTTCGCCGCTTTGAGTTCGGCGAAAATGGGCGACTCCTTCATCTTCAGGCGAATGTAGAGCGAGATCATCACGAGGATGATGGAGATCAGGAAGGGAACGCGCCAGCCCCAGGCAGAAAACTCTTCCTTCGACATGGAGTTCTGCGTGACCAGAATGACGATCAGCGAGACGAAGAGGCCGAGCGTCGCGGTGATCTGGATGAAACTGGTGTAGAAGCCGCGCTTGTTGTCCGGGACATGCTCGCCTACGTAAACCGCGGCTCCGCCGTACTCGCCGCCCAGTGCGAGTCCCTGCAGGACGCGAATTAGAAGCAGCACGATCGGCGCGAACCATCCCGCCGTCGCGTACGACGGCAACAGTCCAATGGCGAAAGTGGAGAAGCCCATGATGGAGAGCGTTACGAGAAAGGCATATTTGCGGCCGACGAGGTCACCGATGCGGCCGAAGAACAAAGCTCCGAACGGCCGCACCAGAAAGCCGACGGCGAAGGTGGCGAGATATGCGATATAGGCGAAGGTGTCGTTGCCGGGAGGATAGAATTTCGGCCCCAGAATGGCGGCGAGGCTGCCAAAAATGTAGAAGTCGTACCACTCGATCATGGTGCCTACGGACGAGGCCATGATTACTCGCCAGATGCTGTATTCTGGAGTGCTTCTTCCTGCCACAGCCACTGCGGCATTCGCCATAACTGCCTCCATGTTTATCTGCAGTATTTTTCGTCAACCTACAACTAGATCCGCGCCAACTCGGTTACACTTCTGCGGCGACCAATCTCGCCTCATTGCTATTGCTTCTGCAAAATTGCGCTAACTGTCAGCTCCGACCCGGACAACACCGTGAGTTCACGCTTCCACTGGGTGAACCCTGACATGGAAAAGACGACGATGTGTGGCCCGGTGTTCACCGCAATTGCGGATGGCGTGCTGCCGACGTATTTGCCGTCCAGGGTGATTTCTGCGCCCGAGGGTGTCGAGGTGAAATTGCACTTTACTTTTTCTTCTGATTTCTCCGGCAGACTGGCCAGCGTAGCGGTAGGCGGCGGGGCTGGGGCCGGCGACTTCTGTGCTGCTGGCGCGGAACGCGGGGCAGGCACGGGTACAGGCGCAACTGCGGGCCCAGACGCAACCGCGGCCACCGGCGCAACTGCAGCTACAGGCGCTGGTCGACTGTCGTTCGCGTTTGACGCTACCAGCGTGTACAACTGCTTTCGCTCCTTGCCCTTGTCATCCAGGTAGAACACGGTGATGCCGTGTTTGTCTTTTCTCGCGTCGAAGCTTTCGCCCTTCGGCAATGGCGCGCAGCGGGAATATTTCGAAGTGATGGTGCAACTGATACGGAACGGCGGCTCGTTGCCCTCCTGCACCAGCAAGGTACTCATCAGAGGCGCGTTGGTAGTGGAACGGCAATATGCGTCGAAGGTAAGCTGATCGCAGTTGAGGGGGACGCCGTTGTTGTCAATCGGCAGCGCGCGAGTTACAGAATCCAGGACGGTAATGCGCATGTTGTTCTTCACCGCGGCATTGGCCAACACCGCCACCAGCAAAAGACCCGCCTGCAAAGCTGCAATTCGACGCATACTCATCCAACCAGGTCCTCCAAACTCCGCCCATCCATTTGTCGCATATCTGGCCCTCCCGAACGATTCTGGAGGCCAGTCCCACAGTCCGCGTTACATTTTGCTCCCCCTGGCGTGTCCGGCACAATGGCTGTCCCCGAGGAAGCTTGGGAGAACAGGCTAACCGCGGGCTATCGCCCGAGTGGAGCCGTTCCCCCTTATTCTTTGCCAGCCAGTGCCTCAATCTGCGCTGGCCATTTCGATCAACCGACCGCCAGCCCCATCGAGCCGGGTTTCGGCCGCTGGGGATCAGACGGTCGGTCTAGAGCGTTAGAACGTAAAGATCGGTCCGAACTCCGTCCGGTGATCCTGCCATTCGTTGTTTGGCTGCCCAGCAATCGTGTATAGCGTGAGGTGGTCCTCTAAGCGGGTCGCGTAGACCGACTGCTCGAAGGCGAACGAGGCCCAAGCGTTGATTTTGTAGTACAGGGTTGCGATTGCGCTCTTGCCCATCAAAAGCGGTAATGGCGACAAAACATTGGCATTGGAGCTGAACCCAGGATTGTTCAGGTCGTGATTATTGACCTGGTCCTTGCCGAGGGTAAAGTGAAGCTGCCAGCCCGCGTTGTGGCCCTTCGGGTCGGCATTAAACCAGCGGGAAAGCGGCAAGCCGAGCTGGACGAATCCGCCAAAAGCCCGGATGGGCCGCTGTGGTGCAACTACGACATTCCCGGCGGCGTTGGTTCCGAGGACGGCGCCACCGGCAGCAGCCAGCGTGCCACCATCGGCAGTTTCGAAGGGGCCCACGATGTTCGTCAACCCGCCTGTATCGGTGGCGAAAGTGCTGAGTTGGCCGCCGAGGTAGAAGCGCAAGTCGCCTCCGCGGTAAGCGGTCGCTACCAAGGTAAACCACCGCGTGGGTATTTGCGCCACGACTTGGCCGCCCCACATGGGGCTGGAAGCTTCGAAGCCGTTCGGGAAGGCCGCCGCGTAGCTTGCTGGGATAAGAGTTTGGGTTGCGGTGCACTTTGTCGGATCGGAGCAGTAGGACGAGTTGGGAACGATCGACGTGCGCCGGGAATGGAAGCCAGCGACGGCGATTTGCGCTGGGGCCACGCCCGCAGCCGGGTCAAGCTGGTAACTCAATGCCGCCCTGCCTTCATACTCGGGACGATCGGCGTCGGCGCCCTCGCGCTCGCCTTGCCCGAGCTGGGCAGCAAGCCCATTGCCAGCCGCGTTCCCCAGCTTAAGGATTTCACCTGTGCTGGGCATCATGAGCCCGAATTGACCCTCGAGGTTGACATGGTGCGGCTTATCCAGCGTTTGGATGAAGCCCACCCGCACCTGTGGCGAACGAGTGTAGATGTTACCCCAAAATGCCCCATTGAAGGTCGTTTCCACGATGTTCATCAGTGCGCCGGAGCCGAACAGCGTCCAGTCCTGCCCACCTACGAAGAAAAGATCGGTGTTGTCGCCGGCGTGGTAATCCAGGCGGACGAAGGCCAGCCGCAGTTGCGGTTCGTTGTTGCGAATCGAGGTGACGTCGCGATTGTCGACTTCGCTGAAGTTGCCTTCGAAATCGCCCTCGATCTTGCCGGTCAGCGTTAAGTTTTTCGAGATGTCTGGCCATTCCACGTTGAGCCCAAAGCGGGTGGAGCGCGCCTTGACGTGGAACTCTGGATCTTGCGTTGGGCCGGTGTTAAAGGTCGAATTAGGTCCCGCATTCAGCCATATGCCGGGAAACGGGAAGTCGTCGCCATCGGGGTCGCTGCTGTCGTGGACGACCGTAGCCTTGATGAAGCCGTAAGGCGCAAGCGTGATCGGGCCCTCTTTTATGCCCGCCAGGCCGCCAGTCTTGGGCGCGTCAACCGGAAACACCCGGATCGGAGCAATTGCCGGCGCCACCGGACCTAGGGGGGGCCTCTCGCCCGCGACCCGTGAGGGCAAAGGTGGCCGCGGCTGAGTTTGGGATTGCTGTGGCGAGGCTTCCGGACTCGCAAGGACTGCCGAGACGGTTTCTGGAGCCGCAGCCGGAGCCGCGGGAGCTGAGGGTTGGGCAGCTGAGGGTTGTGCCGCCGGGCTCGCCGCGGCGGACAAATCCGCCGCGCTCAGCACGCCTTTGCGGCTGAGGGCCTCGACCAGAGCTTGAAACTGTGCCGAGGGAGATGCGCTCTGAATAGACTTCGCTTCGTTGGGCGCCAGCACTCCCTTCATCACGAGAACGCCGAGCAATGCTGTGACGTTCGCGTCGGTCGCTGGCAGGTTCAGATTTGGGCTTGCCGGAACTGGAGAAGCTTCCGCGCTGCCAGCAGTGCCTGCAGATGTGTTTGATGTTTTTGCTCCGTTATCTTCAGCCAATACGGAAGCAACCGAAACGGCTGCCAATAGAATGGTCGACAGAGACTTCTTCCACGTCAACATTGACGATATCTCCTCTCGGGCTCGGTTTACCCTGGCGCGGTTTGGTCGAACAGACTCCTTCGCCCGAAATATGGTGCGCAACCCTACGTCAACTGGACAAACGATGTCAAGAACAATTCGAGGACGGGAATAGGGTAAGCTCGAAGCCATATAGTGGTTTCGTTTTAGTTACCAATCTCTAACGAGTGGACTTTTTCGGGGGATTCTGCGAGAGATGATGTTATGAAAACAGCTAAGTTGGCTAAATCCTGCCGAGTAGATGACGGCAAGAATTTTCGCTTGAAGGACTTTGATCCCGCCGATACTGGCCGATGGGAATCGGCGGACGAAGCGGAAGAACAGTTGCAGAAAGATGTCGCCCGCATGGAAGAGCTGCAGGCGAAGCTTTATGCGCAGGACCAATGGGCATTGCTGCTGATCTTCCAGGCGCTGGATGCCGCGGGCAAAGATGGCACGATCAAGCATGTGATGTCTGGAGTGAATCCCGAGGGCTGTCAGGTTTCTTCCTTCAAGAAGCCTTCGGATACAGAACTGCAACACGACTACTTATGGCGCACTTCCTGCCAACTGCCAGAGCGGGGGCATATCGGGATTTTCAATCGGTCGTACTACGAAGAGGTGCTGGTGGTACGGGTGCATCCGCAAGTGCTGGAAGGCGAGAAGTTACCGCCGTCGCTGATCACGAAGAATATCTGGAAGGAAAGATTCGAGGACATTCACGATTTTGAACGGCACATGGCGCGCAATGGAACCGTGATCCGCAAGTTTTTTCTTCATCTCTCCAGAAAAGAGCAGAAACAGAGGTTTCTCGCGCGCCTCGACGAACCTGAGAAGCATTGGAAGTTTTCGGAGGCGGATGTTCAAGAGCGCGATTATTGGGACGATTACCAGGATGCGTTCGAAGACATGATCCGCCACACCGCGAGCAAACATGCGCCCTGGTACGTGGTTCCTGCAGATCACAAATGGTTCACGCATCTTGTGGTCGCGGCGGCCATTGTAGAGACGCTGGAAGAGCTTGATCTCGCATATCCAAAAGTCGACGCGGCGAAACTTAAGGAAATCAAAGCGGCGCGGCGAATCTTAGAAAAATAGTGTCTCGCGGGGCCGGTCATTCTGTGCTTCTGCTTTCTATTCGTCTTTCTATTCGTCTCAGTCAGCATTACCATAACGAAGTCCATTCCAACGATTCAGTGGTGGGAGAAGCGAAAATGTCGGGTCAAGAAACGTATTCTGGCGATAACTCTGTGAAGACGCTGATCGTAGCGCTTGTAGTTCTGATTGTTGTCGTGCTCTCATTCGGAACCGCGTTGGCGCAAACCCAGCCCGAGCGCCAATCGAAGGCTGCAAAGTCAGCCCAGCCGGCGACCGCAACTGCGGACTCTTCCGCGCCGGAGTCGGACACGGAGAAGGATTCCGAAAAGCCGGAAGACAAGCTGTTTAAGGGCATGAAGTATCGCTTGATCGGGCCTTTCCGCGGGGGCCGTTCGCTGACGGCTGCGGGAATCCCGGGCGATCCCACAACTTATTACTTTGGCGCGACGGGCGGTGGGGTTTGGAAGTCGACCGACGGCGCGATGAGTTGGTCGCCGATTTTCGACAAAGAGGGAAGCGGATCGATTGGCAGCCTGGCGGTTGCCGGGTCCGATCACAACACGATCTATGTGGGGACAGGAGAGGCGTGCATCCGCGGAAATATTACTCACGGGGATGGCGTCTACAAATCTCTCGATGGCGGCAAGAACTGGAAGAATATAGGGCTTCGCGACAGCCGGGCTGTCGGCAAAGTCATCGTTAACCCAACTAATCCTGACATTGTTTTTGTGGCGGCGCTGGGTCATCCGTTCGGGCCGAACACGGAGCGTGGCATCTTCCGCACAACCGACGGCGGCAAAAAATGGGACAAGGTTCTTTACAAGGATGAGAACACGGGGGGCATCGACGTCGCGTTCGATCCTCACAATCCCAACATTCTGTTCGCAGCGCTGTGGCAGACGCGGCGCAACGCCTGGAGTCTGAACAGCGGTGGGCCGGGCAGCGGACTTTATCGCTCCGGGGATGGCGGTGCAACCTGGAAAAGACTTGAAGAGCATGGTCTGCCCAAAGGGCCATATGGGCGGATCGGCATCGCCGTGGCCTCGAACTCAGATCGCGTCTATGCGTTGATCGAGGCGCACAATCCCGATGGTGGGTTGTATCGCTCCGACGACGGCGGGGAGAGTTGGGAGCTTATCAATCCGAGTCACAGCCTTTGGCAGCGGCCGTGGTACTACATGCACATCATCGCCGACCCGGTCGACGAGAACGTCCTCTACATCATGGATGTGGAGGCGTACAAGTCAACCGACGGCGGGCATCTGTTCAACAGGATTCATGTTCCGCATGGCGATAATCATGGACTCTGGATCGATCCGAAAGATACGCGGCGAATGATCGCGTCTAATGATGGCGGAGTGACGGTGACCCTTGATGGCGGCAAGAACTGGACGCGCGAGGACAATCAGCCGACGGCGCAGTTCTATCACGTCACCACCGATACTGCGACGCCCTATCGCGTTTACGGCGCGCAGCAGGACAGCGGAACGGTTGCGATCGCCAGCCGCAGCGATGATGGCTCGATCGATCGCAGCGATTGGTATGACGTTGGCGGTGGTGAAGCGGGCTACATTGCGCCATATCCGCCCGATCCGAACATTGTTTACGCCGCTGACTATCAGGGAAACATAACCCGCTTCGATAAACACATTGGGCAGGTGAAGTCGATCACCGAGCAGCCTGAACTCTCGGATGCATGGGGCGCTGCCAATCTTGAGCATCGCTTCCAATGGACTGCGCCGGTGATGATTTCGCTGCACGATCCGAATACGCTGTATCACGCGGGCGAAAAGCTCTTCAAGAGCACCGATGGCGGCGGGCATTGGCAGGCAATCAGTCCTGACCTGACCCGTAATGATAAGAGCAAACAACGCGTCTCCGGCGGCGAAATCACGCTGGACGATTCTGGCACGGAGTACTACGACACGATTTTTGCGCTGGCCGAATCGCCGATCACGAAAGGATTGTTGTGGGTGGGTACGGACGATGGATTGATTCAACTCACTCGCGATGAGGGAAAAAGCTGGAGCAACATTACTCCGAAGGATTTGCCGGAGTGGAGCCGCATCAGCCAGATTGAGGCTTCGGCTTTTGACGCAGGCACGGCTTACGTCGCGGTGGATCGGCATCAGGGTGACGATCTTAGGCCGTACGTTTACAAAACCAGCGACTACGGCAAGAGTTGGACGAAGCTGACGAACGGAATTCCGGAAGGGTCATTCGTGCGCGCGGTCCGAGAGGACCCAAAGAAGAAGGGCTTGCTGTATGCGGGCACTGAGAATGGAGTTTATGTTTCGTTTAACGACGGCGCGAACTGGCGTCCGCTGAAGCTGAACCTGCCTACGACGCCGGTGCACGATCTCGTGGTTAAGAACAATGACTTGGTCGTTGCAACGCATGGGCGTGCATTCTGGATTCTAGATGACATTAGCCCACTGCGGCAGTTCTCGGATGATGTGGAGAAGAACGATTTGCATCTCTATACGCCTGCGCCGTCGTATCGCATCCAGGCCGGGGCTAGCGACGAACATCATCCTTCCAAGCGAACCGGGCAGAATCCTCCGGCCGGAGCCATGATTTACTTCTATTTGAAAGATGCTCCCAAGGCTGGAACCGAAACGAGGTTGGAAATTCTGGATGCTACGGGGAAAGTGGTTCGTAAATATTCGAGTGCGGAAAGTGAATTGCTAGACGAACCTCCTGGCCCCGACGATAAAAAGCCGGAGAAAGAAATTAAGCCTGAAGCAGGGTTGAATCGCTTTGTTTGGGATTTGCGTTATGAAGAGGCACACCGCGTGCCTGGATATTATTTGTGGGAATACAACGGGGGCGCAAAGGGAGCAGTGGCGGCGCCGGGGCAATATCAAGTGAAACTGATCGTTGGAGCGGAAAGTCAGGTTGCCCCGCTGGAATTGAAACTTGATCCACGCGTGAATGTGAGCCAGGCCGACCTTGCGCAGCAGTTTGCTTTATTGACCGAAATCCACGAGCAATTGAATCACGTTTATGACGCGGTTAACCAGATTCAGGATGTGCGCTCGCAGGTGGCTGGTTTAAAGCGCAGGCTGCCGGAGAACGCCAGCACGAAACCGATCATGTCTTCCGCCGATGAACTGGAGAAGAAACTCGTGGCGGTGCGCGATCAGATGATAAATCTGACTATCAGCGCGAATGAAGATTCGCTTGCTTACCCGCCCCAGATCGACGCCAAGCTGGCTTTCCTGGCGATGGATGTTGGGAGTGCGGACGGCGCGCCAACTGAGGCGGAACAAATGGAGTTCGAGAAACTGAAGCGGCAGAGCGGAGAGTTGCTCAGCCGCTGGGACGACTTGCAGAGACGCGACCTCGCAGCGTTCCAAAAGCTGACGGCGGAAGGAAGTCTCTCGACCGTCGTCGTGCCACCTGCCGGGAGGGCGAGCGAGGCCGAGAGCGTTGATGCACATTGACGCTTGAGCGCGAAGTTTTTTTCCCGGGCAAGGTTGCAACTTACTTCCTATTACTTCCGTGCCACCTTTCTGGCACGGTTGGGCCTTGTGCGGCCGGCCATGCACTGCTACTTTGCCGTTAGTGATGCTGATCCTCCCCTGAGGTGACAGCGGATACGATCTGGGGGTGTTATGAGGCTCATGCATCTTTGTTATGCGGCAGTAGGATTTGCGGTGGCACGGTGGATCTTCCGTAGGGAAGCTGTGGTCGATCCAGTAGTTCGGTTGCGGTCGTCTGGCTTGCTGTAACTTCACTGTGGTTCGGGCGTGCGTCCCGTTGCGCCTCCATTTCGTCAGCGCGCGCCCTTTTTCTTTCTTTGCTTTCCTTCTTCACTCCAGAGTTCTAGCCCTTTGGTGTGCCGGGGTTATCTCGGCTTCGCAATCATCTTCTCAATACAATCCTAGAAGAGTGTTCGCTCCGGTTACCAGGTTGAGCGAGCGTTCGCGACGTGGACCGCTCCCCGCTGCTACCCTTTATGCGAAAGCTGAAATCAAACCGATTGACGGTGATGCTATTTGCCGCGGCGTGTGTATTCGTTCTGGGCCCGCTCCAGACTGCTCATGCTCAGGAAGATCCGAACGATACCCCGCTGGGCGATGTAGCCAGGAGCTTTCGGAAAAAAGTCGCACCCTCTGAATTGGTAATCGATAACGACAATTTCTCTAAGGTTGTGGAACAAGCTGAGAGCCGAAGAGCTGCAGGAACAACGATGACGTTTACTCTGGAGCCGGGTGCAAAGAACTTTCGTGTTTCCACACCGGATGCTAGCTGCACGCTCTCTTTCACGGCAAAGACGAGTGCCCTGCTGTCCGATCCCGTTGTGTTGGACGAACTACCACGGGAGGAACTGGCCAAGCTCGATGGTCCGGCAGCGATCGACGGAGACTCACTGCAATTATCCATCCACAATGGAAGTGAGTGGGAGTTGCGAGAGGTCGTGATCGGACTGACCATTGTGAGGGCCGCCGACGCAGTCAACTCGTCTTCTTATTATGGTCCGGCGCGGGTGGTGCCGGCTGTTGCCGGTTACGCGCATCCCGCGCAGGACTCGACGCAGAAGCAAGCCGATACTACCGTCCTCTTACGGGTGAAAGGGTCGGCTGCGCCCTCCGCTACGGCGCTGTTTCGGACGCAATTGAACTTCGCGTTGTTTCCCGATCAGGAATGGCACTGGGCGATTGTGAGAGCCAAGGGGGTTCCGCCTCAACCTACGGTCGAGTCTATAGCGACGCAGGCTGCGGCGGCAGCCGACCCGATTACGAGCGCTCCGCCGAAGAGCGCGTTGCCTTTAACTCCTCTGGTTCCACAGCACACTCCCGCAGCCGACCACTAATTCGCTTTTCAGATCACTCGAATCCCATAATCTCCATCGAGCGGGTCCTACGAACAGGTCCACGCTGCGTGTTAAACTGGCCTCAATCTCATCCAAGGACAAGCGATGAAATTTGGTGTCATCATTTTCCCCGGTTCCAACTGCGACCACGATGCTTATTGGACTCTTCAGCAGGTCGCCAAACAGCCTGTGACTTTTCTCTGGCATGAATCGCACGATCTGGAAAATTGCGATGCCATCATTGTGCCGGGCGGTTTCGCCTACGGCGATTACCTGCGAACCGGAGCGATTGCGAAATTTTCTCCGGTGATGGAGTCGGTTCGTCGATTCGCGGATGGCGGGGGATTGGTGCTGGGTATCTGCAACGGCTTTCAGATTTTGTGTGAGTCCGGGCTTCTACCCGGCGCACTCATGCGCAACACAGGTTTGAAATACGTTTGCAAGCCGGTGCAAGTGCGCGTCGAGAATGCACTCACTCCTTTTACGAATGCTTGTACGCGTGGAGAAGTCTTGACAATACCCATCGGCCACATGGAAGGGAATTATTTCTGCGATCAGGAGACGCTCGACGCGTTGCGGCGTGAGAACCGTATCGTTTTCCGCTATTCAACTGCCTCAGGCGAGATTTCGCAGAAGGCCAATCCTAACGGCTCCCTGGACAACATCGCCGGCATTTGCAGTGCCGGGGGAAATGTTGTGGGGATGATGCCGCATCCCGAACGTTCTGCCGAGCCTGAACTCGGGTGCACCGATGGCATGAAGATATTCAACTCGCTCGTTGGAGCGATGGCCGCAAAGTAAATTCCTGATGAAAAACTGAGATTCCGTTTGATAATCGCGGAATTACCTGCTAATGTCTCCGCCAAGCGCTTCCCCTAATCGCTAGAATTGTTGTCTCAAACCGTAGGGAGGAGTGTGTCCGATGACCTCGAAGCAGATTCTTGACGCATTCTCTGAGACTCTGATGCGCGACGAACGTATCCTGAGCTCTCGCGAACGTGAATTGTTAACAACCCTGCTGCAAAATGCTAAATCTGCATCGCGCGGCAATCAAGAGATTCAGAGTGCAGTAATGGCGACTATCGGCCGGTCGATTGGGGAGACGGTCGCGCAACGGGCGTTTACGCTTCTCGGCAGCAGCATCGTGGAGCAGATTGTTTCCCGCTCAACGACCTCGGCCGGCGCAGGAGAAGGCGACAGAGGGAGAGCGGTTTTTGCCGGACCGCAGCCGCCCGCCGGACCACAGCCGTTCGAACCTGCGGATGAACCTGCCGATCGCCCAGTAACGCCGCCCAGCGGACCTCAGCCGCCCGCCATGGATCTAAACCGGTGGAGCGAGGTAGAGGGCCAAAAAACAAGTGTAACTGCGAGTGTGGGAGTTTTAGACGCCGCGATTGGGCAAGACCAGTGTGTCGTTTTGGACGAGTTCCTCGCACCACAGGAATTGAAAGAGTTGATTCGCTATACCCTCAAGCATGAGGGAGATTTCCGGAACAGCGAAGTGGTTTCGCCCAGCGGAGGCATGGGAGTTAGCGATTACACCCATCGCCGTTCGCGCGTGCTGATGGAAATGGGGCCGCACGAAGAGGCAATTCTCAGTCGAATCCGGCATGTTCTTCCCCGAGCGCTGGAGCAACTGGGGATGGACGAGTTCCCGGTAACGCGGACAGAAGTGCAAATTACCGCCAGCAATGAGGGAGATTTTTTCCGCGCTCACTGTGATGACGCGCAGGAAATGATCGCAAGTCGCCGCCTCACTTTCGTGTATTTCTTCCACCAGGAGCCACGGCGATTTACGGGCGGGGAACTAAGGCTTTATGACTCGCGATGGAACGACCAACACCCCGGTGCGGGGAGCTACGAGGCGATCGTCCCGCAGCAAAACCAGATTGTATTCTTCCCCTGTTCGAGGCTGCATGAGATTACTCCTGTGCGCTGCGCTTCGAAGGCATTCGCGGATAGCCGCTTCACGGTAAACGGATGGCTACATCAATCGGCGACACCGAGTGGCTCTCGTGGGTGGAAAGACTGATGTGCGGAGCGTCGCGGCAGCGGCATACCGCGACGCTGCCCATGCAGAAATTCCATTGTGTGCTGGATGAATTGCCGTTGCACTTGATCCCGTCAGGCGTTTTGGACAAACAAAAGCGTCAGAACGTATCTGCAGGACCCTTTTTCCAAAATCCCGAGTGTACGATTGTCCGCGCGGGGGAAATCCCAACGGAACTGCAGGCGCGAAGGGATTTGCTAGAAGGGTTCTACTTGCAGAGCAATATCGCTTGGGTGCGCGAGCCGGTCCTGGGCACTTTACGCCCGTTCTGGCTGGGGCCGCGGTTCGAGGCTTTAGTTTCACAACTCTCAGCCGAAAATCTTGAATCATCGGCGCTACCGGATGATGCGAGGCTACTGCTGGCAGGGGCTGGCGTACTTACTTCCGCGGATCACGCTCAGCAACGCTCCGCGGAATGGTCGAAAGCAGTGAATAACTGCGCCCAGCTCTTTCGCGAGAAGAATTATGCGCCGCTTGGCAACTTGATCCATCCGTTTCATTTAGCCGCCTTGCGCCGTTACTATCGGAATGCAATTCGACAGGGAAGGATTCGGCTCGGGGACGAGCAGAGCTCCCGCCGGTACGTCGCCCACAACGAGCCGGTTGCGCGCTACTTCCACCATCAGATCGCCCATGTTGTAGGTGCTGTCGTGGGCGAGCCGGTCAAACCTTCTTATGTTTACTTAGCCTCTTACCTGAGCGGAGCCGAACTGAAGAAACATACGGACCGCGAGCAATGCGAGTTTAGTGTGACTCTTTGTCTAGATTTTTCTCCTGAGCCTCGGGAAGCAACGTCATGGCCGATATGCTTGGATACTCCCCAAGGTATAGTCACCATCTATCAGGCGCTGGGAGATGGTTTGGTCTATCGAGGGACAAAAGTGCCGCATTACCGAACTCCGCTGCGTGACGGGTATAGCTCGACTTCAATTTTCTTCCACTACGTTTCAGAGCATTTTTCGGGGCCGCTCGACTAATCAATCAGTTGCGCTATCGCAAACCAGACACTTCGTACAGAACCGAGAAAACCTGGTAGTAGCTGAACGCGAAGCGCGAAGCATCACGATTAGTGACGAGAGGAGCGATTAAAACCAAGCCAGTGGATGTTTCCGGCTGCAGGTCCTGGACGAAAGTCTCGCGGCCAGTGGCGATATCAACCTTTGTGACTCTTGCTGGAATATGGCCCGGGCGATAGCCGTAGATCGCAGTACCATCTTCCGACCACTGCAACGGGGTGAAGTCTGGTCCGATCCCGGCAATCGGATGAGGAGTACCGGCTGAGCCGGGAGTTAACGAGATTATTGTGCCGTTAAAGGCAAGCATCTGTTTGCCGTCGGGAGATACAAAGCCGCCGGTAACCCCCTCCGGTGTGACAGGGACGGGTTTCCCTCCGGCCAGATCTATAAAATAACAGCGTTCGCCGCGCCCGGGTTCGTTTCCGTTGACGGTAATTCGCTTTCCGTCCGGCAGGAAATGAGAAGATCCGTTGGCGATGGTTTCCAACCCCTCGACTGGAATATTTCTGGGTTGACCTGGCCCAACCGGGTAAAGGGTGATTCGTCCCGGTGAACCGGCGATAATGCCAATTGCCCATTTTCCGTCGGGGGAAAGCCCTCCCGCACTACCTTCTCCCAGCTGCACGGGCGGGGTGCCATCAATTTTGCGAATGGCGACCCAATAGTTTTCCGAAGCGGCCTCGCTCGCGTCCTCGAACAACACGGACTGTCCGTCGCGTGAGATCTCCTTTGCAACATCCCAATCGTGCCACGAAATGTCTGCCGCCTTACTGTTTCGCGCCGCCGCAGCCATGGCGAGGCGTTCGGAATCCAGACTCAGCAGGACGCGTCCATCGGGAGCGATATCCTGCAGGGTCAAGCCTGCCGGGATTTTCAGTACGGTACGGATGTGCTCTTTGTCGTCGACCGCAAGCAAGGCGCGCGTGTAACCGTTTTCTGCGGCTGTAAACCAGACTTCCTTTCCATCCGCCTTCCAGGAGAGTCCATCCGCAGAATCCCAAGTTCGTGAGAGTGGTTTCACATGGCCTGCAAGGTCCATCACACAAACGAGACCTTTGTCGTCCCACAGAGACGGATGGTCGATAAAGGCGATACGGTCGCCATGCGGAGAGAGTCGAATATGACTGATCCAGCCGCCGCTCTGGTACAAGACATGGCCGATGGGGTACTCGATTCGATCTCGATCTTCGGCGTGGTGGACAACGGCCAATTCACCATTGGCATCCCAATCCGCCCAGCGGACGTCTTCCAGAATCTCTCTCGGAGAATTTCCGGCCAGAGGTGCGCGAGCCAGCGTGCCTTTCTCAATTACCAAATGCTGCATGTGCGCACCGTTGAGCACCAGCGCCATTTCGCCCGTCTTGGAAATTGCGAGCAAGTCCGCATTCGGGAGATTGAGGGGCTGAGGTAAGAAAGAATCGCCCACCGTAGAAAAGAGCTGCAGCGGCCTGCCCCCCCAAGCAGCTCCGTAAACGATGGAGTGATACCCCGGGGCAAATCGCGCCGAGTAAATGGTCCCTTGTTCAAACGTTATGCGATGGTATGAGGGAGATTCTGCTTTTTGTTGAACGAGCTTCCCTGTAAGAAGCAGGGACGCAATGAGCAGAAGCCCGGCGATTGCCCAAGGCAGAAATTTTATTTTTCTGGACGGTCCGAATCTGGCTCGCCCTCTCGAGTTCTGAGGAAGGGTTTCCAATGCGAATTCCAAATCGCGAGCTGATTGAAAGCGCTGATCCGGCTCCTTTTCCAGGCAATGGAGGATGATTTGCTGGAATGCAACCGGAATTCGCGCCTGCTCCAGATCGAGTTTTGGAGGGTCTTCACGGAGAACAGCAGTGAGGGTGTCTACTTCGCTTTCGCCGCGAAAAGGTCGCCGTCCGGTCAGCATTTCGTAGAAAATGACGCCCATGGCGAAGATATCGCTGCGATGATCAATCTGCCTGCCCCTCAACTGTTCTGGAGACATATACGCGACCGTGCCGATCAAAGAACCCGGCTTGGTGACAGTGGTCAACGCTTCCACAGGGCGGTCGGCTTCCTGGGGTTCAGCTTGCAGCTTAGCGACTCCGAAATCGAGAATCTTGATTCGGTCGTCGCTGGTCACAAAAATATTTTCGGGCTTGAGATCCCGGTGGATGATGCGTCGTTCATGAGCGGAGATGAGGCCTTCTACGATTTGGTGCGCATAGTCTGCCGCCAAGCGGATGGGCAGCGACCCCTCCAGCAAACGCTGCCTCAAAGTCTTGCCTTCCAGCAATTCACAGACGATGTACGGAGTTCCGGCGTCTAAGCCGACATCGTAAATGGCAACGATGTTAGGGTGGTTCAGGGCGGCTACGGCGCGGGCCTCCAACTCGAAACGGCGGACATGATCTGCGTTGTCACTGGAAGCCGCACGAATGAGCTTCAGCGCGACGTCTCGGCCCAACCTCTCATCCCGAGCTCGAAAAACTTCGCCCATGGCTCCGGCGCCGATTTGTTCGAGGATCCGGTAATGCCCTATAACGCGGCCGTTCATGTGCCAGCAAGCCCCGCTGGCATGTTAGGGACACTGCGCATCGTAGTCAACAATGGAATGCAGCAAACCCACCCCGGAGTCACCACGCCGGAGCTTGCCCTGTTTCGAGCCGCTGTTTATTATCGAGGGAGGCGGGCGGAGCTCTATGAGTATCATGCTATAATGCTCGTTCGCCTACAGATAGCGAGGCAGCCTGTGATTCCCTCTACGGGCGAATCCCGCGCCAATCAAGATTCTTAGATACGAGGTCTAGCCATGTCTGGCCATTCAAAATGGGCCACAATCAAGCACAAAAAGGGCGCGCTCGATGCCAAGCGCGGCAAGATTTTTACTCGCCTTATTAAGGAAATCAGTATTGCCGCGAAGAACGGCGGCGGCGATCCCGACTCCAATCCGCGTCTGCGCGGCGCCATTGTTGCCGCTAAGGCGGAGAATATGCCCGCCGACAACATCAAGCGCGCGATTCAGCGTGGCACGGGCGAACTGCCGGGCGCGACCTACGAGGAATTCTCTCTTGAAGGTTACGGTCCAGGCGGAGCAGCGGTTCTGCTCGAAATTAACACCGACAACCGCAACCGGACCGTAAGCGAAATTCGCCACGCCTTCGGCAAGAACGGCGGCAATATGGCCGAAGCCGGCGCCGTTTCCTGGATGTTCCACAAGAAAGGCGACATTGTCATTCCTAAAGGCGCCGCGAAAGAAGACGATCTGATGAACATCGTTCTCGAAGCGGGCGGAGAGGATTTGAACGACGATGGCGAGAATTGGGAAATCCTCACCGAGCCTTCCGCTTATGAAGCCGTGCTGGAGGCCGTGAAGAAGGCGGGAATCGAACCTGCATCTTCGAGCGTTGCCATGATTCCGCAGAATTACATCAAACTCGAAGGTCAAGCTGCGAATACGATGATCCGGTTGATGGAAGCGCTGGAGGAGCACGATGACGTGCAGAACGTTCACTCCAATTTCGACATCGATCAAAAACTGCTGGAAGAAGTGGCAGGATAGCTTCCGCTTCGAAAGATGTTCGAAAGCCGCCCCTGAGGCGGCTTTTCTTCTTGTGTAGCGACTTCAGCAAAGCTGCGGAGAAAAAGTTTTCAACATAGTGGTGGAAAATTCTGTGGAAAAGGGCGGACGTATCTTTGTAACTGATTCAAGGGGAAACGGTTCAGCATTTTGCACTGGAGCGGGTGCTGGCACAATCGGGCTATGACCCACGGTCGCAATGGGGCGGAGTAAGAGCGTGCGGCACGAGGTTAAGTTTGAAATTCAGACTCGACAAATTGCTGGTTGATCGCGGTCTAGCAGGCTCGCGCGAGCGTGCGCAGGCGATGATCCTTGCTGGCAAGGTCTTGGTGAATGCGCAGAAGATCGAGAAAGCGGGAGCGCAGATTAGCGACGACGCTGAAGTCCGGATTCTCGGCGGGGATCTCAAGTATGTGAGCCGCGGCGGACTCAAGCTCGAGCGTGCGCTGGAACATTGGAATATTGAGGCCAGGGATAAAATTTGTCTGGACGTCGGGGCCTCGACCGGCGGATTTACAGATTGCCTCCTGCAGCACAGTGCTGCCCGCGTGATTGCTATCGATACGGGCTATGGGCAGATGGATTTTAAGTTGCGGCAAGACCCTCGTGTGCGTCTTCTGGAGAAGACCAATGCCCGTTACGTCACGTCTGCTGATATCGGCGAAGTCGTCGATGTGATTGTAATCGACGTGTCGTTTATTTCCGCGACGCTAGTTCTTCCTCCAGTGTTGAATGCCGCCTTTCCTTTGACTCCGGACGAGCGGTTCGGCCGGCATTTAATTGTGCTCGTCAAGCCGCAGTTTGAGGCAGGCAGAGAGTTCGTCGGCAAGGGCGGCATCGTGCGCGATGAAGCGGCGCAAGTGGCGTCAGTGGAGAAAGTCAAACGATCCCTTTTGCTGTTGGGATGCTCCCACCTCGACGCCATCGATTCGCCGATTCTGGGGGCGGAAGGGAATCGGGAGTTCTTGCTGCGGGCGGTTTTTTGATCCATTGTTTGATCCTGTCTGGGGTCGCTCTATCGGGATTTTTGCTCCTCATTCGGTACAATCGTGCTCGGAATCTTCCATCATGCCGATCTCCTCCTCATCTTCCAAAATAGCAGCCATTATCTCTCGTCCGGCGAGGGCCGAGGTCGCCCGGACTCTTCCCGAGCTGTGTGCATGGCTTCACAACCACGGCTACCATGTCATTGTCGACTCGGAAACAGCTAAGTACTCGGACGGGCGGGAAGAAGAGATGCCGCGCTCGCAAATGTCCTCGCGTGCGCTCGACCTGGTTGTTGTACTCGGTGGGGATGGAACGCTGCTCTCCGCAGCCAGAGCTACAGCGCCCGTAGATGTTCCATTGCTGGGGGTGAACCTGGGATCGCTTGGTTTTCTCACCGATGTGCCGCTCCCTTCGTTGTTCTCCATGCTCGACAAAATCGCCCAAGGCCAGGCGGCGGTGGAGCAGCGCTCCCTGATGCACGTCGACTTGTTGCGCGGGGACGAAACGCGGGAAACCTATCTTGTGTTCAATGACGCCGTTGTCAACAAGACCGCGCTGGCACGCTTGAACAATTACGAACTTTTCGTGGACAAGGTTTTTGTCTCGAGCTACCGCGCCGACGGCATGATCGTGGCGACTCCGACCGGATCAACCGCTTACTCGCTCTCCGCCGGCGGCCCGGTGTTGATGCCTACGGTCAATGCTTTTGTGATCACACCTGTGTCTCCGCACTCGCTTACCCACCGGCCGCTCGTGGTGCCAGATTCCGCTCTCATTGAGATTATGCTTCGCAGCGGCGAAGAGGTCGCATATCTCAGCCTCGACGGGCAGCCTGGTCTGGATCTTCGCGATGGAGACCGAGTCCGCTGCCGCCGCTCCGAACACAGCGTTAGCCTGTTTCGCACCGAGCATGACTTCTTTCATGTGCTGCGCAGCAAGCTGAAATGGGGGGAACGATAGCTGATTTCGCACGCGAACAATTCCAGTTACAGTTCTGCAGAGTAAAGATCGCTGAGTTTTTCGCGACGCCTTATGACTCTGACGGATTTGCCGCGCACCAATATTTCCGCTGCTCTGGGCCGCGTGTTGTAGTTTGAGGCCAGCGCCATTCCGTAAGCGCCGGCGTCGAGAATCGCAAGCAGTTCACCTTCTTCTAAATTAGGCAATTCCCGGTCGCGCGCGAAGAAGTCTCCAGACTCGCAGACTGGGCCAACGACGTCCACAATTTCTTTCCTGGCCTTGGGTCCCTTCTGCTGAACCACCGGAGCGATATCGTGGTGAGCTCCATACAGCGCAGGCCGGATTAGATCATTCATGGCTGCATCCACCACGAGAAAGCGCTTGCTATCGTTCGCCTTCTTATAAATCACGCGCGTAAGCAGCACGCCAGCAGGACCTACAATCGACCTTCCCGGTTCGAGCAGCAAATGCACTTTCAGCTTGCGCAAAGGCCGGGTTACAGCAAGTGCATAACGCGCCATGCGATCGGAAAACTTTTCCTGGTCCTCCCCGTAGTCGATGCCCAACCCGCCGCCAACATCGACGTAATCGATGTTGTGTCCGTCTGCTCGCAACTGTGCAACCAGTTCTGCTACGCGCTCGACTGCCTCCTGGAAGGGCGCAACATCCGTGATCTGAGAGCCGATGTGAACGCTGACTCCTGCGACCTTTAGATATCGCGCTGCCGCCGCTTTGGCGTATAGTTCGCGAGCTTTAAGAATTGGTATTCCAAATTTATGTTTGTGTAATCCCGTGGAAATATAGGGGTGAGTCTCAGCGGCAACGTCCGGATTTACCCGAAGCGCCACTCGCGCTACTTTCCGCAATCGAGTTGCGCACTCGGCTAGTGCCGACAGTTCGGATTCACTTTCGAGGTTGAACAGAAGAATCTCGGCCTTCAGCGCCGCGGTCATCTCGTCGGGAGTTTTCCCTACGCCGGAGAAGACCACTTTTTTGACAGACCGCTTATCAGCGACTTTCACTCTTTCGAGTTCTCCGCCGGAGACCACATCGAAGCCGCATCCGGCGCACGCCAGCAGATGCAAGATGCTTAGATTGGAATTTGCCTTTACGGAGTAGCAGATTGTGTGAGGAACAGAGGTGAAAGCTGATTTGAATGCCGTGACCCGATCCAGGATCGCATGCGCCGAATAAACGTAGAGAGGCGTCCCGTAACGCTTCGCGAGAGCGGGTAGCGGAACTTGCTCGCAGTGGAGAACGCTGTCAGCGCTTTGCCGGAGAGCGCTCTGACATTGGCTCCGAAACACAAATCTGGGCGGTCGTCCATCTTCGGCGGTTGCACTGGGCTGGGTCATTTTCGCCTGGCAGCGCCATGACCGTCTTTTACTTTGATCGCGACTACGGTTTGATCATCAAATGACTCCACGCCCGCCGCGTGTTCAGCGACTGCTTTGAATATCGAGTCGACCACGCAGTCTACCGATCTGCCGGCGCAAGTCGCGATCAATGCCTCGACGCGTCTGCGGCCGAATAGTTCTCCATTTCGATTGCGGGCGTCGAGAATGCCATCGCTGAAGAAAACAAACATGTCTCCCGGCTTCATTTTGAAGCGAAACTCATCGTAGTTCGCGTCATCAAACAGGCCCAGCGGCAATCCGGTCGCTTCAATGACTTCATTCTTTCCTGCATGCACATAGATCGGACGAGGCAATCCCGAGTTAGCCACGAGGAGCGTGCGATGCTGGTCATCCCACACCGCGAAGATGATGGAGACAAATTGCGCCTCGATTCGCCGTTCGGCCAACGATAAATTTACCGCTCGTAACATTTCCGCGGGACCGGGCTCGATGGGAGCGTGCGAGCGCAAGATTCCGCTGACCAATGCCGCGTAAATTGCGGCTGGGGCGCCTTTCCCGCTCACGTCGCCGATGACGATTCCCAAGCGCGAAAGCGAGTACGGAATAAAGTCGTAAAGATCCCCTCCAATGGCGCGCGCGGGAACGAACTTTGCCGCCAGTTCCAGATGTGGCAGCTTGGGCAGCGTCTGCGGCAGCAGGCGCATTTGCAACTCACGCGCCAGCGCCAAATCGCGTTCCAGCCGGCGTTCCTGGCGGGCAATTTCTTCGTACAGGCGTGCATTCTCGATTGCGATGGCGACTTGTGCGGCCAGCGTTATCATCGTGCGGCTGTGGTCTTCGGTAAAAAAGCCGCGCCGCGTGTGCTCCAGATCGAGCACGCCGATCACTTTATCTTTGTAGATTAGCGGAACCGCAAGTTCAGAGCGGGTTTCCGGATTCCCTTCGACATAGCGCGGATCTTTGCACACATCGGGCACCAGGATTGCCTTACAGGTTTGCGCGGCAATGCCGACGATGCCTCGGCCTAGTGGAACCTCGGGCTTGAGATGAATATTTTCATTGAAGCGGAGTGAAAATCGGTGCTGCAGTTTTTCGCCGGAAGAATCCAGAAGCAGAATGCTGAACATCTGATAGTCGATCAGCTTGCGCAGCAACTCCGCAACCCGATTCAGCAATTCGTCCACGTTCAAAATCGAGGACAATTCCCGGGCAATTTCGTTGAGCAGCACCAGGATGCGCGCCTGCCGCGTGGTGCGCGTATAAAGTTGCGCATTCTCGATTCCGCCTGCGATGCGCGAAGCTACCAGCGTCAGCAAGCGGCTGTGTTCTTCGCGGAAGTAACCGGGATCGCGAGCCTCGATGTCTATGACACCAATTACTCTGCTCTTCGCGATCAGCGGCACAGCCAGCTCTGACCGCACGTTCGGAATGGCAGCGATGTAGCGCGAATCCTTGGTTACATCATCCACCAGCACTGCCCGCCGCAATTGCGCGGCCTGTCCGGTAACGCCTTCGCCGACTTTGATCCTGGCCTTCGCGGCGAACTCAGTTGGATAGCCAGTCTGGAAACGGAAGCGCAACTCCTGCGTCTTCTCGTTTACGAGCAGAATCGCAAAAATCTCATAGTCGATGACGCTGCGCACCACTTCCGCGACCCGGCGCAGAGTTGTATCGAGGTCGAGAGAAGTGGCCAGAATGTCTGACACTTCCAGCAATAGCGATTCAACGCGCAGATTATCTAGATTAGTTTGAACCGAACCCATTATTCGTATGATAGCAGCCGTGCTTTGGACCACTAAAACGGAACCGGAGACTGACGGAGCTACTCCCGCGGCACTACGCAAATATCCGCAAGATTGCGATAACGCTCGGCGTAATCGAGGCCATAGCCGACCACGAATTCATCGGGAATCGTAAAGCCCACGTAGTCTCCCTGCAGCGGCAGCTTGCGGCGCGAAGGTTTGTCGAGTAGCGCCGCAATCTTCAGCGTGCGGGGCTGGTGAGCCATGAGCAATTTCTTCAAGACGGTGAGGGTCAAGCCGGTATCGAGGATGTCTTCGACCACGATTACATTTTTGTCTTTCATCGATTGATCCACATCCTTGGTCAGCTTCACTTCGCCGGTGGAGTCCCATCCGTTCTTGAGTTCCTGGGTAGGGCTGGGGCGATTGCCATAACTGGAGACACCGACAAAATCGAACGTGGCATCGAGTTTGATTTGGCGCGCCAAATCGGCTAGAAAAATAGCCGAGCCCTTCAAGACTCCGACAAGGATTACCGGTTGCCCCACAAAATCGCGCGTAATGTCCGCGCCAAGTTCCGCCACTCGCTTGGTAATCTGGTCGCGTGAAATCAGCACCTTGAGTTCTGTCATGGCGTTTCATATTAAACTAAAAGTTCCGCCGCAGCCCACCTCGGGTTCTGCCCGAAAGTCTGCACGACAATTGTTACGGAGGAGTCACCGTCCATGAATCTGAAAGGCATTCATCTCACGTGGCTTGGTCACGCTACATTTCGCATCGAGACCCCCGGCGGTCAAACCATCATTATCGATCCGTGGATTATGAATAATCCGGCGTGCCCGCCATCTGAGAAAAAGGTAAAGAAGGTGGATACGCTGCTGGTCACGCACGGCCACGGAGATCACATTGGAGACGCTGTGGAGGTCATCAAGGAGCACGGTCCGCTTGTAGTGGCAATACCAGAGATGTGCGGCTGGCTGGAGAAGAAGGGCGCGCGAAAAACTTCGATGATGAACAAGGGCGGGACGCAGAAGGTTGGTGATATCAAAGTGACCATGGTGCATGCCGACCACTCCTGCGGCATACAGGATGGCGACCAGATGATCTATGGGGGCGAGGCGGTTGGCTATGTGATTGAGTTCGAGAACGGCGTAAAGATTTATCACGCCGGCGATACGAATGTGTTTGGAGACATGGCGATCATCCGCGAATTGTATGCGCCGGAGATTGTCATGCTGCCCATCGGCGATCATTTCACGATGGGTCCGCGAGAGGCTGCGTACGCCTGCAATCTGCTCAAGCCAAAAACTGTCATTCCGATGCACTTTGGAACGTTCCCGGTGCTTACGGGAAGTCCGGCAGAGTTGAAGAAGCTGGTGACGGGCATTGAGATTTTGGTGATGAAGCCTGGTGTCACCGTGCGTGATTGAAAACGAGCCATTAAATCTCAACCAAAAAATAGCGAGGTAGAAGAGTGCCCGGAACCAAGCCGAAGAAAGAAAGCAAAGCCAGTTGGCGTCACTACAACCTAACCACTGCAGGTCCCATCGATGATTACTTGTATTCGATGCTGCCCAAACGGGACGAAGTGCTGGCGGAGATGGAAGATTATGCCAGCGAGCACAGGATTCCGATTGTTGGGCCGGCAGTGGCGCGCGTTCTGCAGCAACTTGCTCTGATGATCAACGCGAAGACTGTCTTCGAGTTAGGATCAGCCATTGGATATTCGACGATCTGGTGGGCGCAGGCCGTGGGCCACAACGGCCGCGTGATCTATACGGATGGAGATCCGAAGAATGCCGTGCGGGCTCGCGGGTATTTCGATCGCACCGGCGTTTCTTCTCGTATCACGTTGCACACCGGCGATGCACTGGAAGTGCTCTCCGAACAGAAGCAGCAGTTCGACATTATTTTTAACGACGTGGATAAGGAAGATTATCCGCGCGTGCTGCGCATGGTTCCGCCGCGACTGCGCAAGGGCGGACTGTTTATTACCGACAATGTTTTGTGGAGCGGGCGGGTTGCGGAGAAAAAGCCGAAGGACTCAACCACCAAAGCAATTCTAGAGTTCAACCGCCAGCTCTATGATTCGGCGGATTTCTTTACGACGATTCTGCCGATTCGAGACGGCCTTGCTGTTGCGTTTAAAAAGTGACGCAGGGAGCTAGATCGACTTGACCGGAATCGTGAGCAGATCCTCTACCATCCCAACTTCTTTCTGCACAAACGGTTCGGCGTAAGTGACGCCACCCAGCGCTCCATAGAAGCGCGCCATCGACTCCACTCGCGCGCGAATTTCGGCTTGGGCAGGGAAGAGGTCTTTGCCGGCTTCCTGATCGCTAAACTGCGATTTGTAGGCGAGGATCGAGGCGAACTTCTGTTCGAATTGATCACTGATATCGACCACGAACGTGGGCCGTATGTCGTAATAGAGTGTTGCGTAGACAATCTTGAAGGGCCGATGAGGCGCGCTGCTAGCGTCTAATTTCGCCAATCCCGCGAGGAAGCAGGCTTCATATCCCAGCACCGAGCATGTGTAGTGATCCGGGTGGCGCCCTTTCCAATAAGGCAGAATCACCACGCGCGGGCGAGTCTCGCGAATCACGCTCGCGACTTTTAGTCGGTTCTCCCAGGTATTTTCAACGCGGCCATCCGGGATATCGAGGGCTCTGCGCCAACTGGCGCCTAGAATCTTTGCTGCGTCGGCAGCTTCGCGTGCGCGATCTTCGGCGGCGCCGCGGGTACCCATTTCGCCCTGGGTGAGATCGAGAATACCGGTGCGCTGCCCTCGATGCGCTGCCTTCAGCAGTGTGCCGGCGCAGGTTTGCTCAACGTCGTCGCGGTGGGCGGCAATAGCCAGAATGTCGAGGGAGTTCGAAGACATGTCAGTCGAGATTGCCCTGCTCCAGTACCACGTTTTCGCGCACGATCAGCCGATGGGCCGCCATTTCTTTGAGCCTCGGCAGAACGCGGCTTACATGCTCATCAGTATCTACGAAAATAATGACGACTGGCAGCTTCCCGCCAGCCTCCACCAGATGCGATGTTTCCACGCGGTGACGCCCCAGAAATCCTGCGACGGCGTGAAACGCGGTGGCGGAATAGACATTTTCCTTGCGCAGGAAATTCAGAATCTCCATGTGCAGCGGACGGTGATGCCAGTGGTCGGCTTCGTTCAGATAAATCGTGACCTGCACAGCCATTGCGTTAGCCATTGTACGCGCCATCGCTCCATTCCTGCCGCAGGATGCCATAGAGTTCGGAGTCGACGAACTGGTCCCACTTGCAGAAGTGTTGCCGCTGGCAGCCTTCATAGCGCATGCCCAGTTTCTTCAGCACGCGCCCGGAGGCGGGATTGTGTTTAAAGTGCGAGGCGAAGACTCGATGCAGCCGCAACTCCTCGAACCCGTGGCGCAACATTTCTTTGGCTGCCTCGACTGCGTAACCTCGTCCCCAAAATTCGACTCCCAGCCAGTAGCCCAACTCAGCGTGCCTATGTTGTTCATCGATAGTCAGGCCGATACCGCCGATCTGCCGCTTATCGTGGCGGAGAGTTATCGCCAGCCAGAGCCTGTGAGGCTCACAAATGAGGGCAAGGAAGTCGCGCGCATTTTGTTCGGTATAGGGATGTGCAATTCGCAGCGTGGTGGCGGCAACTTCGCGGGTGCCGATCAAAGGCAAGAGTTCGGCGATGTCGGCCTCGGTGTACGGGCGCAAGATTAGGCGTGGGGTTTCTAGGGTAGAATTCGGTCCCATCCTCACAACACCCGCGCTACTGCCATTCCGGCCAGCGCCGCGCCGAGGCACAGCAGATTGTTGCTAATGATATTGGCGAACATCAGGCCCCACTGGCCCTGCTCGAAGTAGGCCATGGTTTCAAAGGCGTAGCTGGAGAAGGTGGTGAATGATCCACAGAAGCCGATTACGACCAGCAAGCGCCAGCGTGGATCGATGAGCACACGCTCGGTCGTCCAGATGATGAACCAGCCCACGATGAAGCTGCCTGCGACGTTGATGAAGAGCGTTCCGTAGGGAAAGACGGAACCGAGTTCTTTGGCGGCGAAACGGCTCAGAAGATACCGCAGATTGGCGCCGATGATGGCGGCGACAGAGATAGCGAGGAAATCTTTCACGATGGAGATTCTCCTACAAATCGGTCTTGAATTTTGTAGGAGTTATCAGCCATGCGCTTACGGCTGTCGCGGGCGGTTATGGCGAACTCCATCGCCTTAATCCATTTAACCACAGAGGGCAGCGGCGGTCACGTTACGACGGACCTTTGACTAAACCGAAGTCGACGCGCAAGTTCTGCTTCGCGAGTTGGGTGTCTGCTTGCTTAACAATGCTCAGCGCCCCCGGGGGAGGGGGCGAGGGAGCGTCGATCTGGATTCGAACGCTCTTGGCCTCCGGATACATACGCTGGAACTGCCCGCCCAGCACAAATTGAGCGTAGGCCCTCAATTTTTCCATGAGACCGTCTTGTTCCTCGCTTGACCCGTCCCATTCTCCCGAGTGGACAATCACGACGACGTACTCGTTGTCTTTCTCAAATACGAGATCGACCTTGCTGGGGGGGCTGAAGCTGGGATGCATGGAATGGTCCTCCGTTCCTAGTTTGCGGATTCTACTTCTTCCGCTCGACCAAATATCTTGCCAACGCTTTCAGCGTTTCCCCGCGTTCGCCGAAACTATCCAATTCCTGCAAGGCCGAATTTACCAGTGCATCTGCTTTGCGTTCGGATTCTTCAATGCCGAACAGGGCTGGATATGTCGCTTTCTGTGCCGCCGTATCCTTACCGGCAGTCTTGCCAAGCTGCTCGGAGGTTTGCGTGACATCGAGCACGTCATCCACAATCTGAAAAGCGAGGCCAATCGACTGGCCGAAGGCGCGCAACTTTTTCAGTTCTTTCTCTCTTGCCCCGGCGTAGTGGCCTCCACTCACCAGGCTGGCGGTGATCAGTGCAGCAGTCTTCGAGCGATGAATGTATTCGAGCATCTCCGCCGTCGGCTGCGTATGCTCGGCTTCGAGATCCACCACTTGGCCGCCGATCATGCCGTCCAGCGTGCCGGTGCCGTGCGCGATTTCTTCGATAATCCGTACGCGCGCTTCCGCCGGGCATTCCAGCCGCGCCAGGACTTCGTAGGCTTGGGTCTGCAGAGCATCGCCGGCCAGGATGGCGATCGCATCACCGAAAACTTTATGGCAGGTGGGACGCCCGCGGCGGAGGTCGTCGTTATCCAGGGCTGGAAGATCGTCGTGGATCAGCGAATAAGTGTGCAGCATCTCCAGAGCTGCGCCGAGTTCTTCGATCTTCTCAGGCAGGGAACCTGCGACCATGCGGCCCGCTTCCATGCACAGCACCGGGCGCAGGCGCTTGCCTCCGGCGAATACGCTGTGGCGCATGGCTTTGTGGATGGACGTGGGATGCTGGGTTTCCAACGGAATGAGGCGGTCGAGGGCGGCATCGGTCAGCGAGCGGCCTTGTTCGAGGGTTTCCTGCAGCATGAAGCAGTGAGTATAACAAGGGGCGAGTTAACCAGGCATCGAGTCGGGAACGGCCCCGATTTGAAATCGTTCGAAACCGGTATGAAACGCAACTTGCTGGAAAGCTGGAAGTCGTCCGTTGAATGCTTTAATATCGCTCAAACAAACCCACTTAGCTTGACTAATAGCTGGTGCACGCTTTTATCGGAGTAAGCTGGTGGATTTTTTCTTGTGTTCAAAAAAAAGGAGCGATCTGTGAGTGATGATATCAGGAAGGATGTTTATTCGAGGCGTGGGTTCTTAGGGGTAGGATCGGCGGCATTGGCGGCGGTGGGAATGATGTCGGCGGAGGCCGCGGCGCAAGAGCAGAGACCCTATCCCACGAAGGATGACCGCAGCGCCAGCGCTCCAGGACCGGGAAATGAGCAAATGGATAATCAGAATCCCGATTCCTTCCTGCCACCTCCTACCGACGCCGGCGGCGTGCAGACGTTTAAGTATCCTTTCGGAATCTCCCACAAGCGCATGCAGGAAGGCGGATGGTCGCGCGAAGTCACCATACGGGAACTTGCAGTTTCCAAGTCGATTGCCGGGGTGGACATGCGACTGACGGCCGGAGGCGTGCGGGAACTGCATTGGCACACAGCCGGCGAGTGGGCCATCATGCTCTACGGAAACGCGCGGATTACTGGGCTTGATGCGAACGGCAAGAGTTTCGTTGCCGATGTGACGGAAGGCGATCTCTGGTATTTCCCTACGGGAATTCCACACTCCATTCAGGGCCTGAATCCCGACGGCTGCGAATTTTTGTTGGTGTTCGATGACGGCAACTTTTCGGAGTATGAGACGGTATTGCTCACTGACTGGATGGCGCATACTC
>JBEKBW010000032.1:0-43502 GCA_050015215.1 Candidatus Sulfotelmatobacter sp. | reverse complement strand
AGTTCGTTGTCGAGCTCGCCCAACACGCGCCCGCGATCGACCATGCTTGCCACAGTTCCCAACGTGTAATAAGAGATCACGCATGCCAAACTCATCAGCGGAGAATTGCCAGCGTGCCCGTCAACAACCCCCGCGGATCCCCACTCGATGTAAAACGCGTTCGGTTGAGGCTCTGCAGTAGCGGGAGGCAAGTTTTCGACCGCCACCACTGCCGGAACGGTCGCGCCATTGATGGTGACAGTTCGCGCCGGATTCAGTCCCGCAAGCCGCTGCTGCAGCGCGAGCAGGAAACTATCTTTCGCAAATTGCATGGAAGTCAGCTCCTGCTTCTCACTCCACCGCAGTCAAAACATAGAAGTACGCGGTTCCGGCGAAATTCTCCGTTACCACTGTCTCGATGTGAAACAGATCGCCGTCATACACCAACCCGAGCGCGGCGGCGAACAGCTCTTCGGCGGACGCCATTCCCAGCGTCGGCAATTGAACTTCAATCGCAGAAGCCGGCAGCGTAAACTCAATCCTCCGTGTGGGTCCCTGGTTCTCCGTCGGCAGATTTCGCGTAGCCACGGGCGTAACGATAACGTTCTGCACTCCCGGATCAACCAACCCGAGTTGACCCGCCGCATCGCTGGCCAGCGCCGTACCTGGCAACAGCAAGCTCACCTGGTCGCCGCCCAGCGCCGCCAACATCGCATTTGCCGCGCGCACCAACGCATCTCCGCAAATCCCGCCACCCATGAGTCCTCCGCTTGAAAATCTGAACTCGATCACCAACCACCGATGAACAACTTTTCTTTGCGCTTACGAGCCCTTGATTGCGACGTACGGGGACAACAAGCTGCGCACCATCTCATCCAGCAATGTTGGCCCGAAATACTGCAACCGCATCTGGTTGATCTGGCTCGACTGCACATTCAACCCCGGCGTGGCCTGCGCATTTTTGATGATCTGCGCGCACGCCACCTGCACCGGGGTCGGAATCGTGCTCCACCCCGCGTTGTAGGTCACATCCACTTCGTTAAAAAACAAACCCAGCGCATTCACGGGGAAAGTGAGTTCCCCGCTGTCCGTCCATATATCGATCGTCGTCGGATCGATTGTTGTCCACATTCCGGGAAGCGAAAACACTAATGCGAACTCAAGGTTCATCTCAGGGAACGGCCACTCGCCTCGACGAGGCATTCCATAGCGCCCCAGCAATGTCACAATCGGAGTCGGCAAAGGCGTTACTGTCACGAGCGGCAAATAGCTCAGCCGCACCGTGTTCAACTCCGGCGGCAGTTTGAGGCGCTCCTCGTACTGATTCACACCCAGCGTGGTTCGCCGGCAGTGAGAATCGATGATGGCCGAGGCTGCCGTCACCCACGAGGCGTCGGTCGTCGGGTCCAGTCCGTAAGTCGCATAGTCAGATGCAGCGAGATAATTCATAATGAAATTCTCAGTTCTCGTCTTGAAAAAGGAATGTCGCTGATCGCCAGTCAAGCCGTTGGCCCTTCTCAAGGCCAAAGACCAACGACCGGCGACCAACGACCGCTTTTTACCTCTGAATGTTCACCTGGTAGTGCGCGAAGTTCGCACCCTTCACTACTGGCGCGCCGAACTTCACCACGACCATCTGCTGTGTCAATGCATTGGGCAGCCCAAGCTTGAACACCCGCGGATTCGGATCGCTCAGCCAGTGATACTCGATCAGATCCTCGGTCACGATGTAGGCCGGCAACACCGCCGTCCCGGTACCCGGCGTCCCCGTGTAAGGAATCGTCCAGTCGGGAATCAGCGGCAAGTCTCCAGCTTGCGTACTCAACGCCTTCACACGGAATCCGCCGGTGATCTCCACAGTAGTGAGCACCACGTTGTATTCCGTTTTCATTTCGCGGTCGATCAGGTCCAACAGAACGGGGTTGGAATAGATGGCCGTCGGACGCACTGCGTACGACGAATTCGCCACCATTTGCGCGATCGTGCTCTTGAGCGTATCAACGATCAACTCACTGGTTGTGCACGTGGTCGTGTTCCCGCCCGCCACAATCTGCCCGATTACGCCGAAGTACTGCAGCGTTGTCGGAGAGCTGAGCGACGTGTCGTTGCCGTTCCACAGCGCAACATCGTGCGTGCGCAGCAGTCCGTCCACCGAATCCGCCAGGTCCTTTGCCTGCAGGTAGGCGAATTGGCTCTGTTGCGCCGTCACTTCCAGGTCGAAGAGGTTGTAGTTGATTTGCGAAACCAGCGCCTTCAAGGGCACCGCCAGTTCCACGCGGGTCGGCGATCCCACCGTCGGCGTGATGTTGCGCGGATCAACAAATGCCTGCGTGGCGGTCGGCGCATTGATTGCCGTCTCCTCGAAGAATCGCGATGGATGCCCGGTCGCGGGCACCTGCTTGATTCTCTGCCCGAACACACCCCGCCGCCGCACGATGTCGAAAATCTCCGTCT
Source organism: Candidatus Sulfotelmatobacter sp. (assembly GCA_050015215.1). Lineage (GTDB taxonomy): Bacteria > Acidobacteriota > Terriglobia > Terriglobales > Acidobacteriaceae > Sulfotelmatobacter. Next base: position 41,069 of record JBEKBW010000032.1, on the reverse strand, counting down.
GATACCGGTCGACCTCAATCGCGCCCGGCCCAAGGTAGTCGGCCGAGGCGTACAAATCTACAAATTTTCCCTGCATGTTTTCTCCTTTAATTTTTGCGTGTTAAGAAACTTTCTGAATACTTGTCATCCTGAACGCAGGAGTTGCTTCACGAAGTGAAGCAACTCCGAAGTCGAAGGATCCCTATTTCCCAGCACCGCGGCCGGCCAGGAGTTCTCTTCTCCAAAAAGCAAAAGGCACGACCAAAGTCGTGCCCACACGAAACGACGTCCGCCGCGCTACTCGATAATTCCCGCTCGCGCCAATTCCGACTTCACTGCAATCCTCTGCTCCACACTTAGGGTCTGTAGAGTCTTGTCCAGCACGCCCTTGTCCAGCTTTTCAGCACCCGGCTCTCCGCAGCTCTTCGCCAGAATCGCCGAAATCATCGGAGGAAGCGTCTTGCGCGCCATCCGTGCTGCCTGCGCCTTCAGATCCGCATTGGATTTTTCCAGTTCCGCCATCCTTTCCTGTAATTGCCGCGTACTCTCTCCGCGTGCCGCTATATCATGCACCGGCCGTTCCTGCACCGCCGCCGCAATCCGCTCCACTTTCGCGTTCAGCGCCTCTTGCTGCGCATCCAGCCGTTCCAACACGCGATCCAACGATTCAGCCGCATTCGCCAGCCGCTCCGCCGTCGCCGTCAACTGCTGCATCATCTCTTCATTCATTCCCTTTTCCTCCGTGATGATCTTTTCGTAGAACTGCCCTGATGCGAACACTCGCTACCTGCCCAACTCAATCCACGTATCCTGATACGCCGCTTTGTCGCGGCGCAAAATCGCCGCGCCAGTAAATGTCACTTTCTCCAACATCCAGACCTGCGCCCCCGCGTCCCGCAGCTGTACGTCGGTCACTTCGTAAGACAGCCCAAGCCCGGCCGTTCCTGGCATCGCGATGCTGGCCTCCGCGCGTATAGTCGGACGATAACTTGCAGACTTCCAACGCGGCTGGAGAGTCTCGGTCAACGTAAGAATCTCCGTGGCCGCGCGTCGCAACGACGATCCAAGCCTGTATCCCTCGGCCCACGCTCTGGATTGACTGGCGCCCGCATGTAAGGTGGTTGAGAAAACGGTTTGTCCACTAGAGCGCACAACCGAAACCGCGGTCGTTCCGCGTCGTGATTTTTCGATCTCCTTCACGATCTCCGGACAATCCCGCGCGTACAAATACCCGCCCAACTCCAAACTCCGTCCCACGATCTCGGCGCGAGTAATCACACCGACTTTCCGCCGTACATCATGCCGGTCAAGTGCGGGCGAGTAATCCAGAGCCATTCCCAGCAACGAAGGGAGCGCGGCTTCTGCAGCCTGTTTCGTCAGCACGACCAGATGCCCCTTCGCTCCCGACGGCGCACGCTGCGAAGGCACATCGACCGTGGTCAACACTCCCCGAAACGCCGCACGATTGGGATGCCCCACAACTTCGGGCATCTCAACCGACATACTTTTCAAATCAATCATTCTCTGTTTCCTCTCCCCAAACGTGTCGTCCCGAACGAAGCGAAGGACCTCTGCATCTCGCTTCCAGACCACGGCCGCGTACCTTGTGCCGCGAGCCACAGCTTCGACTCAGCTCACCCCCAACTCCGGCAACCCCCTCATCCTTCTCACCTCATTCACGGTCAACACTCCGTTCTGCAACAGAATCTGCTGAATCTGCGCCTCCTCCAGCGGATCCTGTGTCTCCAACTCCGCAAACACAAATTCCAAATCATTCCATCCCAATCTCTTGTGGATCGCGTCTCGCGTCAAATGTTCAGCCAGCAATCGCGCAGTCGGAGCAATCGCCTGGCGAAAAGCAAGATCGTTGTATTCCTCCGCAGTCGACCGGTTCACATCGGCCTCGACGCCTAAATAGAAAGGAGGCAGATCAAACGCATCCGCAATAATGCGCAACAGAAATTCCTGCCACTGCAAACGTAGATCCGCGTCAGTCCCGCCACCAAATCGCAGCACTTCCGGCTTGCTTTCGACCGCCATAATCGGCACGCGCCCCGTGCCCTCAATTTCATCCTGCCACCACCGAATCAGTCGCTCGTGATGATCCGGCGTCAAATCCTGCAGCCACAGCGCATACTGCACCACAGAATTTGAAGCCAGCCGCGATGCATACCGATGCGCTCCAAGAAACGCGTTCACGCTTTCAAACGCAACTTCCAACCGCCCCAAGCCAAACGGAGTATGCGTCCGAGGGTTCAGCCGGATATAAATCAGCTCATCATCAGTCAACTTGATCTGACTCTTCGGCCCGGATTGATCCGTAACCTGTAAATACCGTTGCCCGGTCGGTGACCCATTCCAATCCAGATTCATTCGAATCGAGGCACCGTCCACAGGCCACAACAAAAGCGGATCCTTGGCATTGCCCGACGTCTGAACTTCGATCGCCCCATAACCTCCGACGATGATGTCTTCCAAGACCTGTTCGGAGAATGACCGGAACGAATCATCCGGATTCGGCGCCTGGAAGTTTTGCGTGAGAATCTGTACTCTCTCCGCTCCCTCAGGAATTCCTTCCAGCGCAATCCCCTGGCGAGGCTGAATCCGCCAGCGCATGCCAGCGATTCTGTCCTTGATCGTGTTAATCGCCCGTCGCGCAACAGGAATCTCCGAAAACCGCCGCAAGTTGTAGGCCGTCGGCTTCGGCATAATGTCGCCCGGCGGCCCATAGGAGTTGAAGATGGACGGCAAAGGCAACGTCCGCCGTTTCTTGTCAGCCGTGGCAGAAGATGAAGCCGCAGACACTCCTGCAATCCGGCGCATCGCGCCGCGCAACGTTTCTGTAATCTTCATAAGATTTTGTCTCTTAGAAACTCATGTGGGGACAGCCGCCACTGCCGTCCGGTCGAGTGCAGCTCGACTCAGCCTGTGTGGCGCGGGCGCCCTCGCCCGCGAAATATCTACCACCGCGAGACTCTCCCAATAAAAAAGCCCCGCCGCAGCGGAGCCTCACGATGATGAACTTTTGCCTTCGCCCTCAGTACCCGCAAAGGATCAGTACTGCATTCACACTCCCTGCGGAAGGATAAGGGCAACAATGACGATTATAAAACCACCAGCGACCAGCGGAAATCGCACCCGCCTCGCCGCAAGAGTGCCGGCCAGCAACGAGCCCAGACTGAAACCAAGCATCAGCAACTTGAAATCCCACCGCGGTCCAAATCCCCAACGCAGAACAATGAAAAAAAACGGGATCAACGGAAGCGCGAATGCCAGCGTTAGGGCAATGCACCCTGCCAGCGACACCCACGCCCGCCATCGGTCCGCCCTGCCACTAATCAGTGCCCGCACAAATCGCCACCACGACATCACCAGGAACAGTACTGCAAGCACCAGCAGCACAACGAAGCCAACATTCTCCACCACCAGCCCGGAGAACCGATGGCCCAGCACCGTCGACAGAATCGCCGCAACCGTGAGCCCTCCCAACACCCAATCCGAACGCCGAGGTCGATTCGTTCCATCCGTTACAGGCATCCTTCTCTCCCTCCTCACGCTTTCAACTCCCTCCTCGCCACCTCCGCAATCATCGGCATCTCCGCCGCCACCGCGATCCGAATCCTCTCCTCTTCCATCATGCTAAGTGCGAACTGAATTCTATCCTGCCCGCGGTCCAGGTCATCATCAATCACCGCCGTAAGCGCCAAGGCCGCATCCGTCTTTGCCGACATAACAGGCGCGATCTTCGGATACCTCCCTGCGAGCATGATCGCGCTGTCCACGCTTGCCTTAAGCGAAACTGCATGAAACAGTTTGATCTCGTCGCGCACGCGATATCCAAAGTCAAACCGAAACGGGTCGCCCGGCCTTGTGTATGGCGCCACCGGTACAGGAACAATGAGCTTTTCAATTCCCATCTTCCTGAATGAGTCTCCCATTGTAGTCAGAATCTTCTGACGCCCGGTCTCTGCGCGCGCGCTGCCCACTCTCCCGACCTCAAGATACATCGAGGCCATCGCTTCAATCTCGCTCGCCGGGTCTTCCGCCAGGCATCCCGCCGCCGATGAAACCTGAATCACGTTTGAAAACGTATCTTGAAGCCGGCGCAACAAAGCTGCCCGTTCGCTCGGCGAGGCCAGTTGTGCGCGGATTTCTTTCTCCATCGCCGCAAACATCTCCACATCAGCTTGCGGATCAACACATCGCACCAGCCTCCAATCACGAGTAAACCGCACATCGCCGAATCCTCCCTCGATATCCGGCTCATGCATCACGATTCCGATGGGAACAGTGATCTGCCGGATCGCGTCTGCAACGTACCGCAGCACAATAAACTCGAAATGTCTTTTCTCCGCCATCACCGCAGTGTCAAAGGGCGAACTCTCCGCAGATACATCAGTGCTCAACCCACGCCGGAAAAGGTCTCCTCGGCGAAGCTCGAAACGCGTCAATCAACTCTCGCACGCGTTCGCGCCTGCCGATTAGAGTTTGAATTAATTTTTCAAACTCATCCCACGCGCCCGCGTACCACTCCGGAGGAACTCCATCTGCCAGGCTCCAAACCACATCCTCGTCCATCTTTTCGATCCTCGCGAGCCACGGCTCAAACGATTCCCATCCTTTTACACTCTCGTAAACCTCGTTGCGCGCATACACGCCGCGAAGCGGATAGTCGGGGAACGTCCATTCTCCCGCGTTAAAACAATACCCCTGATCGATAAAAGCGGCCGTATATTTCTTGTCGCGTAATTTTCTCCAGAATGCCGCCTGTCTTCCATTCGCGTTTCCTGTCCATTTGTCCATTGCGAGCATTCCAGCGAACTTCTCGACGTTCCTTACGCGATCCAGCATCTCGACCGGGATGTAATCGAACACCTGCCCCTCGATTGGGCTGACCACATACCGCGATCCAAACTGCAATCCCGGCTGGCACCGGATTACGTTGTGCGCCAGCTGAACATGCAACTCCGGCGTATGCTCAATCAACCACTCGCCGACTTCGACTACCTGGGTCACCGGCACCGGCAACCCAACTCGTTCTGCTAACCTCGTCGCGAACATCTCATTCGTCAGCACACGCAGATGTTGCGGATTGTTCAGGAACTTCACTACGTAAAATTGCCCGTCGGAGCAGCGCATCAAATGGCTCTGCGCCCCGCCCCGCATTCTCCGAACGTGTTGTACGGCTTCCACCAACGGAAATCATTCTCTGAAGCAAGGGCGGCATGTTACTCATCAAGAGAGCCTCCGTCTGTGACATCTGAACATCGATTTTCCTCGTCCAACTAACGTCCCCCACCCGCCACTTGCCGCCGCACCTGCAGCGCGATTGCTATCGCCATCACACAATCGTCATGCGCACCATCCGCCGCGGCTGCATTACCGTCGGCCCGACGAACGAACGTCCGGCACTCTTGCAGCAATCTGGGACTGTGGAATAATTCCGGCTCCGCCGCCATCACCGCGACCATATTCTCGATCATCATCGGCCGGCTTGCCGCCGAGGTTAGCCAGCCAAGTTCCTCCCCCTTCTGGAAGAGATTCTCGTATTTCAAACCCTGCAAGTGAGCGAGCACGCCGTGGCCGTGGTTGTTCCGCTCAACTGCCAGCAAGGCCTTGAAATAAGTCCGCCCTAGCTGAGCCGCACGCTGCGCCAACTCCATCGGTGGAAAATGCCCGCGTAATTCGGCGCACTGCATTCCGGTTTCCCGATCGATCACTTCCGCACAGGCATAATCGCCGTCTGCTCCGCCGCCCGCCGCATCCACTCCAATGATGTACCCTCTTTCTTGCTGCGGCGGAAACCACATCAATAACCTTTCGTTGTCCTCCGACTGCACAAGCTTTGCCGCTAGCGCTGCCGCTTTCTCAATCGCCTCGAGATCGAACACGCACTCTCCCGACGTCAGAAAACATGCGCTCGCATCTTCTGCATACTCTTGCCGCGCCAGTTTACTCAAGGAAGCCCACTGACTGCGACGCCAGGCAAGCTGCTGGTCGTCGAGATCGAACTCGACCTTCAAATGTGTTTCGTCTGGCGTCAAAGCTCCCAAGCCGCCGTTCACTGCCTGGCGATAATTTCGGTCGAACCACCACGGAAAAAAATGCCGCTTCTGCCCTATCTCCGCTGCCCTCTGCCATTCGTCATAGAACAGACCGGCAGCTCCGTTAGGCGTGGACTCCAACACCACCTCACCCCCCGGCACAACGGCTGCTCGAAGCGAAGCCAAAGTTTCCGACGCATCGCGGGGCCAGCGGGAGACCTCCGAGCAATGCAAGTAATGGATGGTCATCCCGCGCCCCGCGTTCGCATCCGCCGTTTCAACCCGGTATTCGCTGTCCAGCAGCGGAAACACAAGTTGACGTACGTTGGCGCGTGAAGGTACCAACGCGCCCCTGCGCAGCCCGCCGGGCAGTTTTTCCCAGAAGCGCCGCACGATCGTAAAAATTGCCTCGGCCGATTCCTGCGTGTGCGCCACCTGTACCGCAACCGTGCCCGGCCGCGTGATGGCCTGCACGAAAAATCGCGCCGCTACATACGTTGTGATCCCAAGTTGCCGAGCTTTCAAAATAATGTTCTGCTTGCCGCAGGTTCGTGAATACTCCCGTTGTGCCCGATTCAGACGGATGAACTCAATGCCACCCGCTTTCGGGCGAATCTGCAGCAGGCTCTCAATCAGAAAGTCGCGTACATTTCGTCCTTCGAACTTCCAATCCAAATCTCTGCCTAACCGCCGCAATAAAAAAAGATCGTCCCCCACAAACCGCCTTTATGCCGTCAAGCGTGGCCCCACGCAGTGATTCCAGCGCCTCTCGGTGTCTTCTGTGATTAAGCGCCAGCCGCCCAAAACCCATCACACCTCCGTGGAATCCTCATCCCGCATCCTGGCATACTGCCGCAACCCATCCCGCAGCGTCGCACTCCGATCCGTCAATTGATACAATCCCTGCGAATCCCGCTTCAAATCGAGGCTGGGGTCATATCCCGACTGCGCCAGAAATTTCCAGCGCTCGTCATACGCGCGATTCTTCTTCGCTCCATGAAAAAGATGGTTGACCAATCCAGGCAAATAGCCGACATTGCGCCGGATATGTTGCTCCGCCCGATCCTGCCACTGCCTGCATAACTGCGCATACGCCGGCGAATATCCCGAATACAGTGACCGATGAACTTGCCCCACCAGCGCCGATGCCATATGCCAATCGCCCGACCCGAGTATCGCGTGGTCCATCAACATCCCGGTCTTTTCCAGCGCGCTTTTCTTCGCCGCCCACGCAAAGCCCGGATGCCAGAACTGCCCGCTCTTCACGCTGTAATATCCATACGCCTGCTTGGCCTGCATAAACGTCGGCTCATGCGGACTTGGCCGGTCCGTGACCCACTTGTAGAGAAATCCGGGAGTAGTGTTCAGCGGCTCGTAGTTTGGCCCCACATCCTGCGCATGGCTGAACATCTGCAGCACATCGTAATGCTGCAAAAGCTGCATCGTCTCCTGCGCCCAGTCCGGCCGGTTGAATTTCACGTCGGCGTCGATCCAGGCCACGTATTTTGCATCTGCCGGCAATCGCTGCATCAGCAAGTTCAGCGCATTCTCCTTGTGCCAAATCTCGCTTGTAGTCCGCAGTTGCAAATGACGCGGATTCCCCGGCAGCGTAACCTCGAAATCACGGCCGCCAAACGCCACCTCGGCCGTATGCAAAACAGCTCCCGCCGCCTCGCACTCGCGCTCGAACATCCAGTAGTTCCAGTACCGCGACCGCCAGCGCAGTGGATTCTCCAACATCGTCACCACATGCAACTGGTCGGGGAACGCATGAATCCCCGGCTTAGCCTGCGAAGGATGATCCATCGCCTTTGCGTACTGGCACGGCGCATGATGCTGCATCTTCCAATCGTCATTCACAAATTCATCTCCAGTGGTTGGGGTGCCTCATAGCTCGGTGCCCTATAGCCTGCCCTGAGCGAAGCCGAAGGGTCTCGCTTCTTTGCGAGACATGGGATTCACACCCGCGAAAAGTGTTCCAGGCGTCACTTCAACAGTCCAGCACTAGCCCAGCGCGCGAGTTTCCCATGCGCATGAATTCGTAATCCAGATGTCGCGCGGTCCAACTCGATATTCCCTGTCTTTGCCGTCATAAGCGCGTTATAGGAACTCACAAATTCTCCGGCGGTCAGCGGAGGCTGCTGCCTTATCTGTGTAGGTGCCAAACTCATCCTCGCCGTCGACGGACCCGGTTTCACCAGCGGCACAATCGCCGCCATCGACTGCACTTCCGAAAGCAACAACCCCACTACCGCCGAGACCTTCGCCTGCGTGGCCGCATCCTTTATATGTAACGACGGCAAAATTCCGCTCAATTCCGACTGCGTCCCCGTCGTCGCTGCCTGAATCTGACCTAACAGCCCCGGCTGCGTTGCCGCTTCCGCCTTTTGATACTGCGCAATCAGCGACTGCATCAATTGCAAGTCACTCTCAACCTGCGTATCCGCGGCCTGAATCGTATGCAGATCCGCAGGTGACACACTTCCCTGCAATCTCGCCGCGAGCGTCACAAGATTTGTGGAAGCCGGAACCAACACGGAAACAATCTGCTCGGCCTCGCCAATCCACGCCGTCGAGCAGCCACTGCAAAATAGCGCGCTGCTAATCACTATCATCGCCAATGCTTTTTTCATTACTGTTTCCCCAGTTAAGAAAACTCTCTTTCGAAATACAAAAGGCACGGCTTTCACCGTGCCTCAACTTACCGCGAGGAGCGCCAGCGCTCCCTGCATCCTATTTCGAGCTTACGTCCGCATACGGCCCGGGCGACCCGCACAGATAAGGACAGACGAATTGATTGAGCGTCTGATCTGCATCAATCGTGGAAATGTTTGCCCCCATCGAACTCCCATCGCTCGCCGCCTGGGAATTGCCCGCGAAAAAGCTGCTCGAAGGCGAGAGCGCAAAGTTGTGGTAATCCGCGTAGGTAAGCGGAACCGAACTTGTACACGCGCCGACCCAGCCAATACAGGAACTGCTCGGGAAATACATGGTTGACGGTGGACTGCACCCCGCCCCGCCGCATCCCGCCGAATCCGGATACCCGGGACCGTTCCCGTATTCGGTGTAGTTCGCCCCCGGGCGCGTTGGCCAAACCGTGTGGTCATTGCTCATCGTGGTCGTATCACAGCAGAACTTTTCAAATACGCTTCCTTCGCCGACTTCGGTGCTGCCAAACCCTCCGGCCCCGATCATGATCGAGTCCCGAATCAGTGTGTCACGCCAGTAAGGCGGCCCGGACGTGTAATCGGAACCCGAGCCCAGAGCATAGTTATCGCCAATCATCGAAGTGACATGGTCGATGTGCAAATTCTTCGGCCAACCCTGCGTGTAGTTGAACGTGCAATTTCCGCTGTTATCAACCGATCCCGCCGGCACGATGTTATTGGGGAACACGATCGTGGGTGGCTGACTCGTCGGGATTGTGCCCACCAGCGCCGCCACGCCAAGGCCTGGCATCGTGTGGGAACCATTCGTGACGGTCGGCGTGTTGAAGCCTGCAAAAAGCGTGCAGCCGGAAATCTGCACCAGATCCCCGGGGCTCGCGGAAGCTTGTTGATAGCCCGCCGGCAACGGTCCCGCTGGGCAGTTGCCCGTCACCTGCGGAGTGCAGGTCGCCACAAAAGTCGCGATCTGTCCCGTGGCATCTTCCGTAATCGTTCCTTGCCACTCGACCACGCCCGATCCCTCTGCCCAGCCTTCCGCGTTCGCCCCCAAACACCCCGGATTATTGTCGTAGCTGATGTTATAGGCAAGGTCGTTTTGGAAGAGCAGATTGGAAAATCCAAAGGATGCCCCTTGTCCATTCGATATCGCATCCGACCTTCCTTGAATGCCGGGCCCGGTGCAGTCATTGCGATAAATGTTTCCAACTTCGTAGTCGTTTGCGTTTATGTTCCAGTAGTTCGTTCCATCTCCCCCGCCGGACGAGTTCGCCACACGCCGAAGCATCGCCTTTCCGAATTGCGCTCCGGCGTTGTCCACGTTCTCTATGATGTTTCCTTGGATCACGTAGCGATTGCCTTCTTTCAACTCAAAACCGTTTTTCCTCACAGTGCTGAAGTTCCCGGCCCAATTCGGATTGCTGTTGGCTCCAATCGGGCTTTGTCCCAACCACGCGTAGGGATATGTGAAGCGATTGCGCCGCCACTCCATGTCCTGGCAGGCTACAAGATTCGGAACGGTAACAGTGGTTCCAAATCCGCCACAGATCGAACCGATCGCTCCACCTTCCGCCCAGTTGTGATCGATTTTCTCTTCGCTGCCGTATCCGTACCCAAATCCGTGTCCTTCCGCTCCAGGACGTAAGTGCTGGCTCACCTGACTATCCGTCAAGGAACAATACAGACAGTGCATATGAAAAACATCGATGATCGAGTTCGATCCCGTATAAAGGGAGCTCCAATCGCCGTGTGCCCAGACCTTGCGGAAATGAATGTGAGTCGGCATTTGCGAAGTCGCAATGGTGTCGCCATCGTCGCCGGTGGTGATCACGAACGTGTCGGATTTGTTTCCCACTGCCGGACTGGCCGCTAAGTCTTGGATCAGCCAATGGTCTGGTGCATTCCCCGCTGAACTCGCGCAGGTCAGTGCAACTGGAGGAGCAGGCGAATAAGTAGAAGGTTCACAGAATGCGATTGCGCTCGGACTGGTACCTCCACCGGTCACCTGCCACAGGTATTGCAGGTCGTCATAGCTCGAGGTATTCGCCGCCGCGCCGTTCTGCAGTGTGAATGCGCCTGCGTTGTAACTTACCGGAACACCCGCGGCATGCACTTTGCTAAATGTGGCATAAAGGCCTTTTTGATTTTCTCCACTCTGCGCGACCACGCTCTCCTGATTCGTTCCCGTATCAACCGTGTACGAATTTCCCGGCGAGACGTACCCATTCGCCAGAGGAACCAGCACATTCTCCCCAAGCATCGACGAACTCACAGGCAGAAGTGTTGTTGTGTCTGACGACAGAGTAGTGATTCCGGCAATCGTTCCATCCGGAGTCAGGGTGCCACCGGTCGCAGTCGCCAAAGCAATAATCGGACAGCTACCGCTGATGCAGGCCATGGCTGTTGAGGACGCCGTTCCAGCTCCACCGCTCAATATCTGCCATACAGCGTTGTACCCCGTCACGCTAAAGCCGGAACCCATGACAATCTGACCCACGGTGAAGTTAGGCGGAAAAGTTCCGCTGCTCAGAGTGAACGTAGCCGTTGTTCCTGACATCGATGCGCTCACACCGCTTGTCCCAGTCGGCAAAGCATTCTGCGCTCCCAGCTCATAGTACATATTTTGGCCGGTGCAGTCGGGATTATCGAGACCAATGTCGGTTGCCTCAGAGATATTGTCCTGCATGCCATGCGCACATACGATAGTTCCGTTCGGCAAGCTAGAGTCAGCCGTCGATCGCAGAACATTAAAGACGCTGGATGCCGCAGTATTACTTTGTGGAATGACTAAGCCGTACTGACCGAAGGCGAAAGTGTTCCCCGCGGTATTCGCGTATGCCGGGATATCGAGAATGATCCCGACATTCCCGGCCTGCGTTGTCCGGCATGCTTCGATGTCGTTAACCGCCGACTGCAATCCGCTCGCCGTAGGGGATCCAATCGTCCAGTACGGTAGATGAAACGTACATCCTGCAACCGGACCGTTTACCCACGATTGTGTTCCCAGATTCAACTCGTACTGTGGCGCCGCTGCGAACAGCCCGTCCGTAGCTTCGTTGTTATCCACCCAAGCTCGCGGCAATTGCGGCGTTCCCGGCTGCTGGCCGCCCACGCTGAACCAACTCCCCGCACCGCCACCGTACACCGAATAACCTTCATAAACGTGCGCCCCGATTTCCCAACCAGTTCCGTAGCTGTTCTGGTTGACTCCATTAATGTCGAGCGCATAGTCCGATCCTAAATTCTGGCCCGCATCCACCACGGGCGAGCTTTCTGTCGGCCGGAAATCCAGAGCCATGCTCGTCGCCGGAGATACGTAATAAGCATTACCGTCCGCTCCCGTCTCCTGCGTCCCGCCCATGAGCCAATTCACCAGCCCGGTATTTGTCTGGACCGCGGCCCCGCTCGCTTTAAAATCCTGAATGAGATTCGTGATCTCCGTTCCCCCCACCGGATCGTCCTGCGTCAATTCGTTCAAGTGCCAGAAGATTCCCCACGGTACTCCCCATACCGATTCTTTCCATACCAGCGCCTGAATCTTCTGATTTAGCTCCGCGGGCGGGATTCCCATCCATGAAGGATTCACTCCAAAGCTGGTGATGTTCTGCACGTTGAATCCGTCGGCGTAAGTGTCCTTCACTCCGAAGTCTTCCTTCAGCGCGCCACGAGCTCCGCTGTAAGGCACACCCGCGGTAATTCCCTGCAGCGTCGTGGTCTCGTATCCGCCCGGATACACATACACCGGCGTCGCAGGAAGCCCGGTCAAATTCGTCGCCATCCACTGCCGCGATAGCGTGATCTCATCGGTCGTAAGCCGCGTCACATCGAGCTGCAAGTGATAAACGGCCGATCGCACATCTTGTCCACTGATATCCGCTAGATCCTGCGTCAGCAGCGCCGCTGCAGTATAGGCCGCACACCCCGTCCCATACGGTCCCTGGCATGGCGTCTCAAACGAATATGTATATTTCCCCGTCGCCGCCAAAGCCTGGGCCAATCCCAGCATCGTTCCCTGTGGCTGCCCTTGCGCCAGGTTGTAAGTCACGCTATCGCTCGCACCCGTCACTGTGATCGTCAGCGTCTTATCGCTGATGCTCAAAGTCGCGGCTGTCCCGCTCCCAATGTATTGAATGTCGATCGCGTCGGTATTCGTATAGTAGGTGTGGGATATCGAATGCGAAGTCACATCCCGCCCCGCATTAATCCATCCCTGAAACTCTGAAATCAACGTATTCGCCAGCGGATATCCAACGGTGATCGCCGCCCCCACCGGAAGCCCAGCCGCATCGGCCACCGGCAAGACCGTGCTCGCGTAATATGTATCCGCCCCCGGAGTCATTCCCGCGTCGTCCACAGTCAACGTAATTTCCGCCGGATATCTTTTCCAAACCTGTACCGCCGGCGCCGTGTCCGCCGCAATGTTCCCCGCTCCCGGAATCGGACCAGTTCCGCTCGTCCACTCCACGTCGGTCGATCCCGCCACCGCCAGGCTCGATGCGTAGAAATGACAGTAGCTGTAAGACGCCGCGGACGTGTTGTCGACCAAAGCCCCATCGCGATTTCCATAAGCTTTGTCATTCACCATCGTGATCGCCGTCGCCGCCCCATCAAACCGGAACGCATCGTAATTCAGATGCCCCTCATCGTCGTAGAACTTGATATCTCCAGGTCCCGGCGCACTCTCATTTACATAAAATCCCAGAGGCTGCGTTCCCTGCGGAATCATGGAATCCGATTCCATATTCGCGAAGACAAGATGATCGCTCGCGCCTTGCACGTACACCCCGTACTGATCGAACCAGTTCACCAGGAAATGCTGGAACGTCAGCCACGATTGCCCGTTCGTATTAATTACCGGCACATTGCTCAATGCCATGGGCACAATCGCTTCGTTGTAATAAAGCGACGGATTTTCTGTCGCATAAACGTACACATAACCATTGGCGAAATAAAAATTCCGCTGCGCTGTAAGATTCGACGTTGACGCCGCGACCTTCTGTCCCCAGATCGATCCGAACAGGCAAAAATTAATCGTCGAGTAAGTAGCGGGAAGTGGGGCCTTCCACGCATTCCCAGAAACGTGCACCCAGGTCGAAGCGGGCACGGCATAGTAGCCGGTTAAATTCGGCGCCGCACCCGAACCATAAGCGTCGAACGCAATCGGATTCCCTGAAACTCCCGAATCAGGCGGTGTAAGACTCTCGTTCCAAACATCTCCCCGCTTGAACAGAATCGAGTCCCCAGGCTGGAACGTCTGCACGTTCACGTGCCCAATGGTTTGCCATGCACTCGTCGAAGAGGTGCCGTTGTTCGCATCGTTACCGGTACTCGAACTCACGTAATAAGTCGTCGCAGAAGCCTGCGCCACGAATACCGACAGAAGAAACGCGGCCAGCCACTCTGTCATCCTGAGCGGAGCAAGCCGAAGAGCTTGCCCTGAGGTTGCCGAAGGAATCCCTTTTCCCTTTGCGCTCTCGATGGCTTCGATATGAATTTCGACCACGACACTCTCCTGCGGTTTGATGACTTCAATAAAAAGGCCGCCAGCATTTCGCCGATGGCCTGTACAGCGCCTCCGTCTCCCCGACCTAACTCTCCCGTTCCGCCTCTTCCTGAACTCCGTCTGCACTGTCCGCTATGTCATAGTCTTGCAAACCTGCATTCGGTGACACCGCGGCTCCGTCCGGCGTCACTCGGCTAGCCGAAGCGGGCGGCGCCGGAATTTGCCCGCCTTCGGCAGGCGCACCACCCAACTCCGTGACCACCGGATTTCTATCGCTATACGCAAACGACTGGGTTGTCGTAGGCTGTGCCGCCTCTGGATTAATCGCACTCATAATCTGTACCCTCCTCTCTGACCCTCTGTTCCCTCTGTGTTTAATCTTCCTGCCGTAACTCTCACTCAGTGTCGAGATAAGACGCTCACGCAGACCACGAAATCAAAAAGGCCACCGGCTCACGCCGATGGCCTTTTCGAGGCCTCGCTCCCGACTCGACTAATGAATCTCCCACGACATAATCGTGGCTTCCGTCGGATTGTCCGTCGGAATCGTGATCCCGTTATTTAACGTCCCACCGGCCGTAACGCTCTCCGCAGTTCCACTGCTACCACCTACGAATGTGAACCCCGCCGAACTCCCGCCATAAACCTGCGCGCACGAAGTCGTACAACTGCTCGTGATCGCGAGATAGTATTTCCCTGGCTGTAACGTCGTGCTGGAACTCCAACTCAAAGTCTTCCATCCGGTGCTGGGCGCAAACGTAGTCCCCGCCGTGCTCCCAATATGCGCCACAATATTTCCCGAGCTGTTCAGTATTCCAATATCGTAGGTATTGGTTGTGTTGTCCGCCGTCGCAACAAAATATGTAACCTGCGTCGTGCTCAGCGGAAACGTCAGCACCACACCCCACAGCTCCGCCTTGTTCGCCGTGCTCGAAAAGCCAATCGATGTGCCGGTGGTGTTGGTTGTCAGCCACGGAATCGAGAATCCCGCGCTGGTGCTCACATTCGACCCCGGCATATCCAGGAACATTTGCACCGTCGTACTGCCGGAGGTCGCCTGCAAGACCCTCCCCAGCACCTGAACCCCTGTGGGTTGCGTCGCGCCGGCATCGTGGCACAACTGATAACTCCCGCTGCTTGCCACAGTCGACGGCACAACATAATCTCCCACTACCGTTGCCGTCCCATCAAAACTGCAAAACACTGATCCCATTCTCGCGATGGTAACCACCCCGGACGTTCCCGCATTCGCAATCACCACTCCAATCGCGCCGCTCGCCAGAGGACTCATGGGTTTGGAAGCGCATCCTCCAGTGGTAAGCACCGCCAGTCCGTTCACAATCGTCCCGTTCGTAGCGTCGTTGCAAAGCTCATAGCTCTGATTAGCAAACTTCCCCAACTCAAATCCGCTTCCGCTCGTCGAATTTCCCGCAACATAAATCGTCGCCGGCCTCAAACCGCTTCCGCTCCCCGAGCTATTGAAAGACCCGATGTTGTAAGTCTGATCTGTCCACGGCTTGAAGTTGCTGCTCGCATCCACCACCCACTTCAATCCGCTATTTACCCAAAATCCCAGCCCCGGCGCACCGCCCGAAGTCGAACTCTCGCTGCGCACAACCGCGTAGTTATCCGTTGCGTCGTACCCCAGCGAAGTTCGCTGCCATGTCGAACTGTTTGTATAGCTCGAGTAAACGTGCAGATTCTGCGGGTTCGCCGTCGTCTCGCCGACAACAAACTGCCCGACATCATAGGTGTCTTCCTGCGTCAGATTCGAGAAGAACGAACTCGTTGCCGTGGTAGCGATCTTCTGCGGAGTTCCCGCATTCGCCGAAACATAAAAGTTTCCGTCGTTCGAAATCCCCAGAGCCGAAGTCCCCGCTCCCGCCGCCGCCATCGCCGTACCCGGAATCGGCGAACTCACCGTCCACGGCCCAGCCACCAGCAATTGCCCGTTCACCGTCACGTTGCCGCTGAACGCTCCCGCCGCCGCCGCTATCCCATTGCTGCCGGCATAAGTCAGCGTCGATCCGTTATCCGTAAGCCCGCTGTCCCCGCTCACCGCCGCTCCATTCGCCGCGTACAGCGCCACCTGCGTCGCCGTGCCGCTATTCACCGTCCCCGATCCACTACCACCTCCGCCGCAACCCGTACAAGTACCAGTCACCGTCAGATTTCCATTCACCGTCACCGGTACATTGAACGTCTTCGCCGCCGCAGTCAATCTCTCGAGATAGCTGGTGTTGTCCCCTTTATTTCCGATGTAGTTGGAAATCGAGACCGGTGCTCCGAAAGCCAGTTGCGCCGAACTCGCCGCGCCTGACACTGCATTATCCAAACCGATGTAAGTATCGTTCGCATCGTTCGGCGGCCGGAAGTTGATCGTCGCTGTCGTCTTCGCCAGGTTCGAATCCACCAGCGTAACAATATGGTGCGCTGCCGAAGCGATCGATTCGAAGTTCAGCCTTCCCTTAATTCCGTTTGGCGTTCCGGTTCCAGAAGAACCATCGTCCAACAAGGTGCCCACCATGGTCGTGCTGTTGGGATTTCCTTCCTGACATTCTTCCCAGGCGCCGCCAAAAAGTCCGCCGCCAAGAGAAACTCCCGGACAGTAACGCACGTAAACCTCGGGAAACTGGTTCCAGTTCACCGCGACCACGTCAGAAGGTTCAGTGTCAAAACTGGCTGTCGGCGAAATGTAGCCCTGTCCACCCCCGCCTGCCAGTACAACTGCTGCCGGCCAGAATGGCAGGATTGGCGTCCAGCTTATGCTGTTGATTGTGTAGCTCGCAGTGCTTGCGGAAGTCGACGAATCCGTAAAGGTGCAAACCAATCCCGAGCACTGAGCCTGGCCCGTGATAACACTTCCGCACGCCGTTGCGCTTCCGCCCGTGCAAGCGCCCTTCATCGGAAAGCTGGGCGTATTCGCCGCCAGTGAGATCGCCGGTTCCATCCTCAAAATATCGTACGTAACCGTATCCCCCGCATTCCCCGCCGGAATATGCGGGAACTGTCCGGTTACCGATCCCGTCCCGTTCGTCAGCGCAAATCCCGCAAAGAACGGAGCGCTGTGCCAGCCTGTAGTCGTGTCGTTCGCCACCACGTAGTAGTTGTACTGCACGCTTCCCGGATTCTGTGCCCCAAATCCCGGCACATGGCCGCCCGGCTGCTCCCCGCCTCGCACCAGTAGCGGCTGCACATTCCCTTCAAAAATAATTCCTGTCGCGCCGAAATAGTTCCCTTCATAAGGATGCGGACAAGGGCCGCCTCCCTCCTCCATGTAGACATTCTCCAGCGTCGTCCCGCCAAAGTTCCCCAACAATGTTTGCGTGTTGACAGCCCACATCCCGAATCCCTGAATCACGCTATCGCTAATCCGCACTGTGTTATTTCCGTAAATTGTCACCCCGTTGCCGTTGCACTGTGGACTGATGTTCGCATTGCTGATAGAAATCACCGGCGCTCCCGAACTTCCTCCCCACGAATACACATACGAGCCGCAATGATTCGCCGTGCAAAGCAGTCCCTGCGTACCATCGGCGTCGAAGTTGCGGATCGTCGCCTGCTCATCGTCGTCCATCACAAGGAACTGATTGAAATTCCCTCCGCCCCCGCTCGACGACTTGATGTCTTCCATTGTTCCAGGCGTCGCATTATCTTCAACCGCCGCATTCTCAATCGCAATCGTCCCCGGTGTCGACACCGCCGCAATATTGGCGCCGTTTTGGCTGTAGGTGATCGAAGTCCCCGCAACCGTCACCGGACCATGATTTCCCCAATATGCCGGATTATCCGTGAAGTTGATATTCACGATGTCGCCGTTCTGAATCGTGCCGCAAGCTGAAGCCGTAACAATGGTCACCACATTCGACTGCCGCTGCGTGCTCGTAATCTGGCACCCATCCTGCCTCACCGTCGAAGTGAAGTTAACCCCGCGCACTGTGATCCCGCCGTAGTGATTCGAATTCACCAGATCGCCCAGGACCATGCATCGGTCCCGCGTCGAACACGAAAGCAGCGTCCCATTCCCTTCAATCAACGCCCGGCTGCAGTGCGCGTAAATCGATCCGTAGACCGGCAAGGCATTCGCAAGAGATCCAGTTGCGGGGAGAATCACCTTCGCATTCGGATTTGCAACATTTGATCCCGTCGGCAATCCGCACGCGTCATTGATCGCCTCCTGAATTCCGCTCGACGCGCTGCTCAGCTTGTATCCCGCAGAGTGCGAATTCCTCGGAGTAAATACAATCGTCCCAGACGCCGCTCCCGGCGTGCAGGTACCTCCGGTCACGATTACCGGCTCCGGCGTTCCCTGCACACTCAAGTACACGTAGTACATCGAGAAACCTGTAGTATCAACTCCCACCGGACACGGCGTCAGCGTCACCGTAGCCTGTGTTCCCGCAGTCAGACTTCCAGTAGGATTCACACTCCAGTTATCACTCGCTGTAACATAGCGAGCCCCACTAAGATTATTCACGCTGAACTGCGTCCCCAGTGGCTGTGTGATGCTCTGGCTCGCCGACGGCGTCACCGTCACGCTGCCCGTTCCTCCACTAGGCGTGACCGGCGCATACTGCCCGGCGCTCGCCGAATAAGTCAGCACCTGCCCGTCTCCCGGAGCTGCTGATGCCACCGGCACACTCTGAATCGCGGTCGCATTCGCGCTCGATCCGCAAGGCCCCCACGATCCGCTCCCAAGCAAGCAATTCAATCCTGAAGCCACTCCGGTCCCCAACTCGCTCGTGGGCACGACCCCGCTAATCAAATCCGCCTTCACGGCCAGGCCAGTGTCCACATATTGTTTAGGCGCTGCCTGCAAGGGTGCCGTAGGATTCGCGCTCAGAGTCAACGGCCCAGTCATCGACCCGCCGGCCGTCGGCAGATAATTCCCCGCTCCCACAGCCGCAATCGAGGTGTCGACGTAAGACTTGTTAGCAACGTCCCCGGTATTCACAGGAGTCGGCACATTCGGTGACGCGTCAAAAGTCTTCACTCCCGTCACCGTCTCCGCCCCTGCCAAATGCACCACCGCATTGTCATTCGCTTTCGTAGCCAACTGCGAATTCACATACTGCAAGGAAACCGGCTGCGCCGCCGTCCCCGACCCAGGCGTCGTACGCACCTGCGCCAGCGTGGCAGGCGAACTGGTTGGCACTACCCAGTATTCAGTTCGCACTTCACTCGGCTGCAATTGGTACACAACGGTGTAATACACACCCGCAGGCGTAGCGCTCGCATTCGGCGCCAGCGCCACATTCAACCCGCCATTCGTTCCCAGCGTGACGTCCACATTTCCCGCCGCCACCGCGGTCCCGTCCGCCGCCACAAACGCAGGCCAGTTAATGAGCAGCATCCCCTGAGCCGGAGTTCCGTCCGCCATGTAAACGGTGTCGATCACGCTCGTCAGCGCGGGTCCGCTCTGCGGTGCTGGCGAAGCCGCGCGCGCCGCGGGTTCTCCCGCGCGCGGCCTCGCCTTGGGGGAGGGTGGTTCACCCGCGGAAGCTTCGCGCGCCGTCTTCAACGCGCCACATACCGTCACCACCGTCAGCACCAAATAAAAAAGCCGTCCCGCCGGACGGCACCCGTGAAACATACTCCCCTCCTAAAACTCCATCTTTGTCATTTCCAGGGAAACCAATAGGACGCCCCGCTCATCTACGGCGTAAAGTTGTCATCGGCACTTGTCATCCTGAGCGAAGCGAAGGACCTATGAAACCTGCATGCGCCACCGCGAACCCATAGTCCAACAGCTAAGCCCGTACAATAGAAAATCTCAAACCCGCCGTCCCTGCAAAAAATTCTCCACACTCCGCACATAGACATCCGCAAAATCCGCCACCGGCCGCCGCCCCTCAATCAAATCCAGCGCGTCCTCCATCTTCCAGCCCATCACTCCCAGCAGCGCCAAAGTCATCATCGGAGCCCGATGCACTCCCGCCGCGCAGTGTACATATAATTTCGACCCATCCTCGTCCAGCGCCGCCAGTCCAAACTTCACCCCGCGCTCAAAAACCTCCGGAGGCTTCAGCTCAAAATCATCGTCAATCGGATTCCAACACACCTCAATCCCATGCGGCTCAGCCAGCGGCGTGTCATCGAACTCGATCTGCATATCAATAATGTGCGTAATACCGTTCCTCGCCACCGCCGCCATATTTTCCGCCGTCCAGATTCCTCCACCCACTCCAATCCGGTCCGTCACCCACGTGATATCCAATCCCATTCTGAATCGCCTGACCTGCGGCTTTCTCCTTGCCACGCGCTTCGCATCGAACCCGCCCGCCGAAAACGCCTCAGTCCACAATTTTCTCAATAACGCGGTTTGTGATTCCATCGGCGGCGAAATCGAGATGGCCGCGCACTTCCAATTCTCCGTCTCGCGCTTCATTTTACATGTCCATATAGAAGGAGCAGTCCACTTGCTAAAATTTGAAAAAGCCCCGGGTTCTTCAGTCGCTTAACGAGACAATCGGGAAGGGCGCGAAGTCAATTCGGCATTAGCCGCCGAGGTTCTCGTCTCCAAGACCCTCCGGCTCGGGAGGCAGACCCATTCGCTGCAGCAATGTATATGCCAATGATTCCTCCGGTTTGGATGAAGTCTCCGCACTTGCGGGATACAATCCCACCATCTCAAACAAATACTTGGCCGGCGCCAGTTCCCCATCTATCGCCAACTCGATCAGCTTACCCACGATCTCAATCGCCGACCCGCGCACCAGATCGGAAATATTCGTTCGCGCCTCTGCAAAATCCTTCGGGACGGTCGCGGCGATTCTCGGCGAGATCTCCCGAACTATGCTCCTATTCCTCAAGGTCCTCTTCGCCAAGCGTGTGGGTCTCCGCTTCTTCTTCATAGGATTCCTCCCCTAAATCTTTATCCGAGCCGCGTGATCAGGCTCGACCAAAAACACAAAAGACGCGCCGGTCAGCGCGTCTGTTTTAGTATTTCTTTTTTCTTTACTCTATATATTCAGAATAGCATTCTGCAATGGGTCAAAGGGACATTTTTGCAGAATTATTTTCGCCATCGTATCAATCACTTAACCTCTTCACGCCCTGCTCTGCCTCTTGACAACATTTTGAACATAAATTTCTCGCCTACTCAGTCCCCACGCAAGGTTCCGGCTAGCAAAAACAAGGCGCGCCGTTTTCAGCGCGCCTCGCAAATGGTCCGTCTTCTGCCCACCGGTTTAGTCCGGAAACTCCATCAGCAGCCCAACCCCCAGGAAGTATTCGCTAAGCAGGTCCAGCACCTCGGGCATTCTGCGCTGGATCGTCTTTCGCGAGCAGTGCAGAAGATACGCTGCCTTGTCATAGCTATGCTCCTGCAAGAGCACCCGCGCGACCAACTGCTGATCCCAATATTCTAACCGCTCCAGCACCTTTTCAACATCTCTCACAAAAATCACCCGATCCTCAAATGTTACCGATCGGTAGGATGTGACCGTAGCGCGGAAGAACTCTCGTCCCACAATCGAGGGCAACCTTCCCGTCTCCAGTGAGAATCGCTGATACCGATGCAGCAATCGAATCGTTCGCTTGCGATAAAACCACAACTCCGGATTGCTCACTGCATTCTCAGCCCACCGCGCTGGCTCTGGGTCTGTCACGCCCGTAGGCTGATGCGCCGGCGATTGCGGCCATTTGACGTCCTGCGGAATCCCATGACCCCCTCTGTCGTCGACGGGCCAGAATTTCGGCTCTTCACCCGCCGCCGCGATCCATGCCACAACATTCCTCATGCCTCCTCCCCGGCGATATCCTGCAACTCTTCGTCGCTGAGAAGTTCTTCGAGGTCACTAATTGCTCCGTAACCCTCCTCTTGATGTGCTAAGGACGCATCCAAACGATGCGAGGCGGGCGGCATTTCCGCAATCTGCCGCGCACAACCCGAGCAATAGATCTGCGCCCCGCCCATCGGCCGCAGCCACAGTCCGCCACACCGTTCGCAATACTTCAACTCGAAACTTAGCTTTTCTTCCCCTTCGGGTTTTCGTTTCATTACTCCCCCAAACTCCGGCTTAAATCCGGCTGGTTGATACGCCACTGAATGTGAGCAGAGAAAAGCCCTGCGCCCGGTTCTCGCCATCACAGCGAAGGCCGGACACAGGGCTCGTTTCTCTTACGATGACCTGCTTGTGCTATTTAGTTCAATGGGAACAACGCGATCGCTCTCCGCTTAACTGGAAGAATCGCGAACCGACATCGACACTGAATCCCGGTGCCGAAAAAATCCCTCCTCATAGCCGGATTTCAAGACGCGTCCATTCTGTACCACCACGCTGACTCGCCCGCTGAACTTTAACGACTTCAGCAGGCGCTCCATTGCGCTCGAAAGTACCTCAGCTGATTGCACCTTTCTCCGAAACTCGACAAAATTTTCCCCATCGTTCGCACTATCCGAGCCAGACATTGCGTCAATCCCCCGAAAACAAAAGTTAAGTTATACGATGGGCCGATAGTATAGCTCCCGATTTTTGCGGTCAAGGTTGTAATACCTAAGCGGCTGTGGAAATCTTAATGAAATTAGCGAAATGCTATACAACCCATGCTATACTCCCACCTATGAAATTCAGGTTATTGCAAGAGAATCTGCGCAACGCTCTTTGGGAGCGTATCGAGGAAGGCGATCTCACCGGTCTGCGCCTGGCCCAGCAAACCGGTTTCAAGCAGGCGCACATCTCCAACTTCCTCAACCGCAAGCGTGGTCTCAGCATCGAAGGGATGGATAAGGTTCTCGCTGTCCAGCATCTTTCCGTGCTCGATCTGCTCGATCCCTCCGAGGTCAACAAACGTGCGTCTATTCTGCCTCCCAGCAATGACGAATTTCAAAACGTGATTCTCGCAGATGGAACCATCGCCGCGACCGAACCCCTCATCACCAGCATGCACGTGAAGGAAATCCTGAAGTTCAAGAAGACATTTCTCAAGAAGCTGAAGCCCGAACTCGATGGCGATCGCGAAAACTGGGAGCGCTTTGTAGTCATCAAAGCCGATGGCCGCGAAGGCATGAGCATGTACCCCCGCCTTCTACCCGGCGCTACGCTACTCATCGATCGCCACTATAACTCCCTCAAACCCTACCGTAAGGGCGAATCCAATATGTACGCCGTACTCAAGGGCGGAACCTGCACCGTCAAGTATGTGGAAACCGCCGGCAATCATTTAGTTCTGCGCCCGCATAACCAGGCCTATCCCATCGAAGTGCTGACCATGGACGAGGATAAGTCCGTTTCCGACTATCTCGTCGGTCGCATCTGTTATGTTGGCATTGAAACCTAGATACTTTGCTGGAAGTTATCTAAGAAGCGTCGCGATTTCAGGCGGCTTGTTTATTTCCGCCGCGGTCCCTTCGGCGGCGATTTGATTTTGGCTGGCGCAGTGCTTCAGCGCTGCCATTTCAATCTCATTTCACTTGCGGCTTCAACCGCTGAGGTGAACGTTCGATCCTCACTCCGCATTTAAGCTGTCAAACATCTTCCACAACCTGTCTGCCGTTGCCCGATAAATCAAATACCCATTTCCCGCATCCGAAGTTTCGCGAAACAACAACTCCCCTCGCCCATCTCCATCCGCATCGACAACATCAATCAGCTCCAGCCGCGGCGTCACATCCAAATGAAACCTGTCGGTAACTCCGGAATAGAGTTTCTGCAAATTGCCGTAGATGTCAGTCCGAGCCACGACGGTAACGCTATAACTTTCCGGCGCAGTTGAAGCCGCTCCCGGCAGGTGCGCCTCCGCACTCAAAATCATCACCAGTTGATTGGTAAGCCACATATCGAACCCGCGAAACTGAACGTTCTCCAATACCGGCTCCGCCTGCTTGGCCGTCGTTTTTCCTTTGACCGCAACAGTCTTCGACCCTGATGGCCGCGCCACAATCTGATTCTTCACCAGCGCAGCCGCGTATGCTCGAACCTCACCCTGCGCTAGCTTGACCATCTGATCGCGCCGCTCCTCTTTTTCACCTTCCTTCCAAAAAAACTTGTACGACTGCGGCTCCGGGCCGGCGGCATCGGAAATCGCCGTCATTAATTTCACAGCCTCACCATTCATCACAGCCGCAGAATTCGCAACCTCTCCCTCCGCAACTTTCTTCGCTGCAACTGTATCTGCCTCATCGGGCGGCGCCTGCGTAGTTGGTTTGCCACGCCGCAACGTCGGCCGGTAATAATTCTCCCCCGCTCCACCGCCAGAAGGCGCCGCTTCAGTTGGCTGGGTGCTAGTTGGCTTCCCAGAAGTCGGCCGACCGGCCGATGTCGGCGCCGAAACTGGAGCCGACGCTGGCTTTCCATCGGAACCCTTGTCCCCAGCCGGGGCTGCGCTCGGCTTCGACGCATCCCCCGACGACCCAGTAGTCGAACCACCACTGCCGGATCCAGAAGACGCCGTACCCGTCCCACTCGACTTGTCCCCAGTTCCTGCAGTCGAACCACCCCCAGCACTGGAATCTCCCGGTTTCGACGAAATTTTTTTCGTAAGCCGCGGCGGTTCATCTCCGTTATCGCTGCTCAACCCAACCGGCACGTCTTCAGCTTTGCGCCTATCTTTCGCCGCCTCCGTCCCCGGAGGCAAATAACTGCCCGTGCCCACCCACGGATGTGCGCTCCCCGGACTCTTGCTATGCAGCGCCCCATTCACGGTAAATATCCCCTGCGAATCGCCCCCCTGTTCCACTTCGTAAACAATCCCGGTTCCCAGCGCCATCGGGATCGGGTCCGCCTTATAAGCGCTGGCGTCATAAAACCTCCCGTTGATCAAAATGGCAATCGGAATCAGCGTTCCTTTGCTGCCATTCAGCTGCACAACGCCGACCGCCCGTGGCTCCTTCCCCCTGGGTTTCTTATTTGCCTGTGGCAAAGTCTTGCGCGGAACGATTAGCGGCTGCTCATCTTGGCCCACAGCCTGCACCGCAAGTGCGGCAAACAGGATTAAAATTGCGATCAGCGGCGTAAAGAAGCCCGAAGCTGCCAAACACGCCCTTAACCCTGATTTCCTTGGAAGAGAGATACTCATGAACATCAATGATAAAGCTCCCGACTTTACTTTACAGGACGAGAACGGAAACGAAGTCTCGCTAAAGAGTTTGCGCGGCAAAATCGTAGTCCTCTTTTTCTACCCCCGCGCCGATACTCCTGGATGCACCATCGAGGCCTGCGCCTTCCGCGATACCTATAAACAGATTCAAAAAACCGGCGCCGTGCTGCTTGGCATCTCCCCCGACACGCCGAAAGCACAAAAGAAATTTCAGGATAAATTCGATCTCCCGTTTTCCCTCCTCGCCGACGCAGATAAGAAAGTTGCGGAAGCCTTCGGCGTAGTCCAGGAAAAAAATATGTACGGGAAAAAAGTCATGGGCATCGCCCGCACCACTTTCGTGATCGGTCCCGACGGCAAAATCCAGCACATCTTCCCCAAAGTAAAGCCGGACGGGCACGCCGTCGAGGTGTTGGCTTACCTTAAGGAGTCGGCCAAAGGCGCCGCCTGATCGATCCTGCGTGGGTAGCAATAAGAGGGAGGGACGCTGTTATATTAATCGGTCGCACAATCATTAGATGTGAGTCGAGCGCGCGACATCCCTTGCCGCGCGCTGTATTTGCTGGCAGTCACATTTGAGTCTTGTGTATAGGAGCCACGATGCCGTCCACAACGTCTCGAAAGGCTGAGCAGTCGCGCCGTCTGCAGCAGCGTGCCGAAAGTATGATTCCCGGTGGAGTGAACTCGCCGGTACGTGCCTTTGGCTCCGTCGGAGGCGACCCACCGTTCATCGTGCGCGGCAAAGGGTCGCATATCTGGGACGCCGACGAAAACGAGTTCGTCGATTACGTCGGCTCGTGGGGTCCATTGATTCTCGGCCACGCCGCCCCGGATGTCCTCGACGCCATTTTGGGCGCGGCCGTGAACGGCACAAGCTTCGGCGCGTCCACCCCGTCCGAGGCCGATCTCGCCGAACTTGTCCTTTCGGCTTTTCCTCATGTGCAAAAGATCCGCTTCGTGAGTTCCGGCACCGAAGCCACAATGTCCGCCATCCGCCTGGCCCGCGCTTACACCAAACGCAAATACATTGTGAAGTTTGAAGGCTGTTACCACGGCCACTCCGACTCCCTCCTCGTAAAAGCTGGATCGGGCGTGGCCACTCTCGGCATTCCGGGCTCCGCGGGAGTTCCCGAAGAATTTACGCAATTTACCCTGGCTCTGCCCTTCAACGACATCAAAGCAGTCGAGTACGCCTTCCAGAAGTTCAAACATCAAATCGCCTGCGTAATCGTCGAGCCGGTAGTCGGAAACATGGGATGCGTCCCCGCCGCCGACGATTATCTCGTCGCCCTCCGCTTGATCACGGAACGCGAACGCAGCGTGCTCATTTTCGACGAAGTGATGACGGGATTTCGCGTAGCCTTCGGCGGGGCGCAAGAGTTGTACAACATCCGTCCCGACCTGACGACCATGGGCAAAATCATCGGCGGAGGCCTGCCAGTAGGCGCCTACGGCGGGCCCAACGAAATCATGAATCTCGTAGCCCCGCTAGGCCCCATGTACCAGGCGGGCACTCTCTCGGGCAATCCGCTGGCCATGGCGGCCGGCTGCGCCATGTTAAAACACCTGCGCGATAACAGGCAGGAAATTTATTCGCGAATTGACAAGTTAAGCGCACAACTTGTCGAAGGCGTGGCCGCCGCCGCGAAAGACGCAAACATCCCACTCTGCCACAACCGCGTAGGCTCAATGTTCACCTGGTTCTTCACAAAAGGCCCCGTAACAGACTGGGATTCGGCCTCGAAATCGGACACGCAGGCTTTCGGCAAATTCTTCCGCTCCATGCTTGACAGTGGCGTCTACCTGCCCCCATCCCAGTACGAAGCAGCGTTCCTCGGATCAACCCACACCGACCATGACGTCCAGCAGACAATAGCCGCCGCAAAGCAATCGTTCGCGGCCATGCGGCCCTAGCACGGCAAAGCTGCCGAAACAGCGCGATTCGTATCAGGGCATCGCTTCAGCAATGCCGGAACTGCAGCAAGAACCGGAGCCGGTTTCAACCCCTGCGCTCCCCGAATGACTTTCGGCAACGGCCCGGCGGGAGCCCTGCCGACGATAAGAAACTCTCTAGCAGGACTCTCGCTGATAACTCTCTAACTTCTCCCCGCCAACGCCAACATCTGCGCAACTGTAACGAACCCAAACCCGTCACCCTTATATCGCGTGATCAAATGATCGGTAGCGATAACGCTCTGCGAACGATCCGCACCCATCTGCTTGTGCCCGCCATCGTGCAGCAGAATCACATCCCCACCCCGAATCTTCTTGCTAACTTTTCTCTCGATCACAGCAGCAGGAGGCGCATTCCAGTCGTACCCGGTGACGTTCCACATCACCGGTACCAACCCGAGCTCGCGTCCAATGCGCAGCACAGCCGGCCGCCGCCCCCCGAACGGTGGACGAAAAAGATCGGACACCTCCACGCCAGCATCCCCCAGCGCAGCCGTGCACTCAGTAAGCTCACGTCTGATCTCAGCTTCGCTCTTGAAAATCAGCAAAGGATGAGTCTCCGTATGATTTCCAATCGCATGTCCCGCCTGCGAAATCTCGCGCACGATATCCGGCCGCTGTCGCACATAGCGTCCGATCAGAAAAAAAGTCGCGCGCACTCCGTGCCGGGCAAGAACATCGAGCAATCGCAACGTATGCCGATCGTTTGGGCCATCATCGTAAGTAAGCGCCAGCTCTCGCGAACCGGCAGCAAGGCCTGTGAATGTTTTCCCGTACCACTGCGCAGTCGGCACCATCGACTGATAGCCTGCGGCAACGGCCGCAGCCGTGCAAACTGTAGTAGCGGCAAGAGCGAACACGTCCGAATTCTAAAGGATTTTCAATTTTCCATGCGAACTACAGTGCGGGAAATCAACCTCTCCTCGCGTAAATCGGCGCGTCATCCCGAAGTCCCGCGTTTTCACCAGCGGGACGATCGATCTCCGTATGCTCAAAGCCGTCCCAGATGCTCCTAGCCCTAATCCCTGTTAACTCATCCCGCAATTGCCTGCGAACCCCATCCGAGCTATCCTTCCAGTTCCGAAATTTTTCCTAAGACATGGCGAACCTTTTCGATTTGCCCCGTTACATCGCGGTCGAGGGCCCGATTCGAGTAGGCAAGAGCACCCTGGCACGCATCCTGGCCGAGCGCCTGAATGCCCAACGGGTCATGGAGCCGGAATCCAACCCTTTTCTAACCGCGTTTTACGAAGGGGAACGTGGCGCCGCGTTCCAAGCCCAGTTCACCTTCCTGGTCCAGCGCTTCCAGCAATTGCAGGCGCTCGACATGGCCGCCGCATCCCAGAAAACAGTGGTCGCCGACTATATTTTCGAGAAAGACAAACTCTTCGCCTGCCTCAACCTCACCGACCAGGAACTCGATACCTACAACCGCTATTACAATCTCTTTCGCGAAAAGCTCCCCACGCCGGACCTAGTCATTTATCTGCAAGCCACACCCGAGGTGCTGAAGAAGCGTCTAAGAAAAAAGAACGCCCCCGGGGAGCGCGCCGTCAGCGACGAATACTTGGAAGAAGTAGTGAAAGCCTACGAACACTTCTTCTTTCACTACACCTCCTCGGATCTACTAATCGTGAACACCTCAGATATCGACTTCGTGGATCGCAACGAAGACTTACAAGAGCTGTTACGCAAAGTCTCCGAGCCCATCAAAGGAACGCAATATTTCTTGCCATTAGGCGGCCAGGAAGCACTAGGAGCCTGAAACGCGCTCAACCGATTTACTCTGTGCGCCTCTGTGTTCTCTGTGTTTCTTAAACTGACCCTTCCACTCAAAAATCGGAGTCGATCATCGACGTTTCCGCGGCAAGCGAGCGACCGGCGTTATCACCAATCTTCCGCCCTCCGACCGCCACTCCACCTGCGTTCCCGCATGCAACTCCAAACGCTCACGCAACGCAACGGGAATCGTGACACGCCCCTTCGGACCGATACGAAAGGGATAAATCTCGACCCTCTTTTCGCTCATAAAGCGAACATCGACATCCGCCCGCTTTGACGTTAAAATACCCCTAGCATCCACGACGATGCTGAACAGGCTCTATCCGGCTGGCCGGAGGGGCACTGGAGGGCAAATGAGTATCACTCCGATCGGCGGACGTATCCTCGACGAAGGCCGCCGCAAGATCACCACTGCTTTTCTCCGCGAACAGAAACTCCGGCACGAACCCATCACCTGCCTTACTGCCTACGATTACGCCACCGCTCGTCTGCTGGACGAATCCGGAATCGAGATGATCCTGGTCGGCGATTCCCTGGCCCAGGCAATGCTAGGTTACGAAAACACGCTCTCCGTCACGGTCGACGAGATGCTGCACCACGTGAAAGCAGTTCGCCGCGGCGTAAAGACCGCTCTGCTCCTGGCCGACATGCCCTACGGCTCCTATCACGTTGACGATGGCGAAGCCCTGCGCAACGCCACCCGCTTCGTAAAGGAAGGTGGGGCCGAAGTGGTGAAAATCGAAGGCGGAGAAAAACGAGCCGACCTCATCCGCCGCATCGTCGATGCCGAAATTCCTGTAGCCGGCCACATCGGCCTAACGCCGCAGTCAGTAAACGTAATGGGCGGCTACAAAGTACAAGGCAAAAACCTGAGCGGCATCGAGCAACTGATGCGCGACGCTGTCGCGCTCGATCGTGCCGGCGTGGCTTGCATATATCTCGAGGGCATTCCGCGCGAGGTAGCGGCAATGATCACCGCCGAAGTAAGCACACCGACCATCGGCATCGGCGCCGGCCCCGACTGCGACGGCCAAGTCCTGGTCTTCCACGACATCGTGCACCTGACCTTTGGCCCTCCGGCAAAATTCGTCCGCCGCTATGCCGACGCGTCCGCTGTAATCAAGGAGGCAGTACAGGCATTTCGCGCGGATGTGAAGTCCGGCCAATACCCTGCAGATGAAGAGTCCTATCATCTACCAAAAGAGACGAAGGCAGGACTGGACACAGTATTAGCGCGCAAAAGGTTAATGACTAGATAAGCCGGCTCGCTTTGAGGACCGAAGCGATGGTCATCTCGAAGCCCGGCGTTTCTTACCAGCGGGGGGAAAGATCTCATCCTCAAGCTAGCTGGCCCGGCCCCGCTGACAGTGCTACGCTATTTGCTAAGGAGGCTCTATGTTGCTCCCAGCGATATTCCTTCCGTTCTTCGGTTTCAGCTTCGTAATGTATTTTCTGCCCTCGATCGTCGCCTTCGCGCGAAATAAACGCGATACCACAGCAATCCTTCTACTCAACATCTTTCTCGGCTGGACGTTGATCGGCTGGATCGTAGCGCTGATATGGGCTGCGAAAAACGACGTGCCGATGGTGGTGCGGTGAGATTTTTTGCGGCAAAGAACTCGCTGATAAAAGTAAGAGTGTTGTTCAGCGCACTTTTGCTCCTAAGCAGTGCGTCAATAGCCTGTTCAAGTCGGAAAGCTCCCCCCGCACCGGAGGCCGTCGACGTTCTGAAGGCTGTTGCCCCGGCCGACCCGGCAAAGCTCCCTCCTCTTCAGGAGTCCAAACACTGGAGCAATCCTTATCTCGTGATCCGCCCGCAAACGGTAGGTCTACTAACGGACGTCACCGCGAACGAAGAACAGCTACTCAAGCCGGAAGAAGTTTTGAATGCCCTGGCGCAATTGCCCCGATCTGCCTGGCCCTACGGGCGCGCGGTGGCCGTTCTGGTCGATTCGAAGCCGGCGAATTCCGAGCAGGATAAAGTTGCGCTGCGGCGGAATCGCGGCATCGTTGCCGGTGAACTGCAAAGCGCGCAGATCGCAATCGACTGGGTTCCCACCTCCTGAAACAAATCCAAATCAATGAAAGTCTGCACCACTATCGAAGAGATGCGCGCAGCCTCTCGTGCTGCTCGCGCTGGCGATAAGCGCCTGGGTTTTGTGCCCACCATGGGGGCGCTGCACGAAGGCCATTTATCCCTGGTGCGAACCGCCACGGCCAACTGCGACATCCTAGCGGCCTCGATTTTTGTAAACCCGACCCAGTTCGCTCCCACGGAGGATCTTGCGAAGTATCCGCGCAATTTCGAACGCGACTGCGAACTTCTCGATAAAGAAGGCGTGGCCCTGCTATTCGCACCTTCCGTCGAGGAAATGTTCCCCTCAGGCGCGGTAACCTGGGTGACGGTCGAAGGCCTGAGCGACAAACTCGACGGCCGATCAAGGCCGGGGCATTTCCGTGGCGTAACCACGGTCGTCGCAAAACTTTTTCACGTCATCGAACCCGCTGCTGCCCTTTTTGGCCAGAAAGACGCCGCGCAGCTTGCGATTGTAAGGAAGATGGTCCGGGATTTGAATTTTCCCATCGAGATTATTTCCTGCCCTATTGTCCGTGAAGAAGACGGCCTGGCCATGAGTTCCCGCAATGCTTATCTAAATACGGAGCAGCGAGCGCAGGCCCGCGTGCTGTATCACACGCTGTGTCGCGTCCGGCAGTTGTGGATTAGCGGCGAGACCGCCCCGGAAAACCTGCTGGCTGCCGGTCGCGACCAAGTTGAAAAGGAAAAGTCTGCGCGGCTCGACTACCTGGAAATTGTCGACTCCGAAAGTCTGGACCCTGTAGCTAAAGTCGGTAAAGGCGCGCTCCTAGCGATTGCCGCAATCGTCGGATCGACACGCCTTATAGACAATTTCATACTCTAGCAAGTCAAGTCTCGAGAAGACTTTATCGGAGGCGGGAGTCATCGTGTTGGAACTGTCCAATGGGCTGCCGTATCCGCGGCAGCGGTTGGCTCAGGTGAAATCTGTTCCCTCACCAAGCTCTCAATATGCGACCACAAGCGGGCATCGCACTCGCTCTGCATGTGGCCGGGAGCAAAGATACGGTACCACCGGGAAGCTTCTGGGCACTGCACAGGATTCTTCCTGTAATCGACGAGGTAGTTGCCGAGGATTTCTGTCTTTGCGGGATCAGCCGCCGTGATCTGCCGGCGTCCGTGGAGAACGCCTTGAGTTTGAAAGAAATTCACCGCTTGCGCAACATTGTCGGGAATCACCGAATCGTTTTGCCACAGCTTCGCAACGCTGTCCACTTGTACGGTCAGCCGAACCGGAATACCCTGCTGGCGAAGATCCCGCGCCAGCAGCACCGCCGCAGCCGCGCCCCAACTGTGCCCGAACAGAACGATCCGCGCATGGTCCTTCTCTTCCTTCGAGAGCACACCATCGTGATCGACATCCAGCAAGTGGACAATCAGTTTATAAGCCTGTTTTCTCCGACGGTTTTCGAAAACGCGTACGTAAGTTCCTGACGGGGAGCTTCCGCGAATCCGCTGCGCAAGTTTCACCGGCCCATGGTTCTGATTGTCGGAGCTGATGAACCCGCCAACAAACCCGATGACGATATTGGAAGGGCCAGAGGAAGAAATGGCTGCCTTGGCGACACCAGCCTCAAGAGCACGAGCCAGAAGAGAGAGTGACGTCGCAGCGATAACCAGAGCGACGACTACCGCCGCAAAAAGCCGGCTCCAAAACTGCCCCGAGCGATGCATGCTCAACTCCTAGCTTCCGAACTAGTAAGATGACCTGCCCGATCGGAGGGATGCGCTAAACTTGATCGGCACTGGGTCCGTTTTCCCTCAATGAAACAGATCGACAGGTCAATGAAAGGCTTTAGCGGCAAGCCTTTTCGCTCAATCGGCCCGGCAAAGAGTTTACACCCGTTTGTCAATTCCTAAGCCGCCCGCGTAATGCCGGACCCTTGCCGGCTTCCCGACATCAGCGCAGCCCACCTCATCTAAAATCCTATGACGGAGTCGGAAATCGCCTTCCCGAAACAAATACATTTCCTCCAAGAAAGTATCGAAGCGGCTGTTCCGCAGCTTTGCTGATTCCGATCCGCGAAGTAATCTGCACCCTCCCCGCGCGAGACCCGTCATCGCCAATCCACAAGCCCGAAGCAGGCGAAGTCAAATCGCCACCGTTATCCCGTGCTCGCGTAATGCCAAAGGCTTGGGCCAGTCGGCCCGGGCCACTCGTGAGTTTGGGCAAATCACGAGGGCCAGATAGCGCAATGTTCCGAGCTCGAGCCATCTCTTCGATCCCGAGCAGCGGTTCAAGCGCTCGAAACAAAACCGATCCGGCCTTTCCCTCGCGCTCGCAGGTAACATTCAGACAGTAATGATTGCCGTAAATGAAATAAACATACGCGTACCCCGGAGGCCCAAACAGCACGGACGTGCGCGCTGTATTTCCCGCAGCCGCATGCGCTGCAGGATCATTCACTCCGAGATACGCTTCGACTTCGACCACGCGGCCCGCAAGACGCAAGCCATCTTCATCGCGAACCAATACCTTGCCCAATAATTCGCGCGCCACGGTGCGAGCGCCACGCCCGAAAAAAGCGTGGTCTAGGGGCTCAATTGCGCCAGAGCTTCGAATTAACGAAATTTTCATCCTCCTGCCACGATCCTGCAACATGGGCCGCGTAACTTCAAGGTTATCAAGTTGCCCTTCTAACCGGGAGGGCTCAAGGACGGCTTCGGGGGCTCCGGGCTGTCCTTATTTCCTTATTCCTTTCCTGTTCCGCTCGGCATCCCTTATTTCAAGTACGCCCGCACCAACCCAATCAAGTCCTCTCCCAGTTCTTCCGGGGACTCCATCTCGTGCTCCGGATTCATCATGTGCAAACGGATGTGATCTTCCAGTATCTCCGCCATCAACCCGTTCACGCCTCCGCGAATCGCCGCCAGCAGCATCAAAATGTCGGCGCATTCGTCTCCCGCGGTCAAGGCGCGCTCCACTGCGGCGAACTGTCCGCGTATCCGCTTGATGCGGAACAGCAGCTTCTGTTTCTCCTTCGATATCACCAGAATTTTGTCCTGCATTTTTCCCACTTCCTCGTCTAATTTTTCTTGTTGATACCCTAGGGGGGTATGATATAACACGAACAGTCGGGAAATCTACCCGAGAAAGGAGGGCAGAAAATGGCTTGCATCGCTGTGCTGGCACAACCAATGGCGGTGACGACGACGCGGTTCACGCGCGAAACCTGCTGCGAAGCATCCGCTTGGTGGCGGCCGGAATTCAATTCCGAATCCCGGCCCCTGCGCATGAACTGGGTCGTGGTCGTCGACAACAAGAGCAGCCGCCGTCTTCGCATGAATTGGGCGGCAGATCAGGAATTGAAACAAGCCCTGGGGCTTGTAATGTTCCTTTAACTAATCCTGCGTAGGCTCATCTGGCAAGGCGCCGCCCAATGGATGCGCTCTGGGCGGCACTTGCCACACGCCATACAGTTAACTATAGTTAACCAATTGGGGTTTGCCGCCGTTTAATCACGTTCGTGAGTGATAATCGTCACAACGCAGGGTGACTGTCGGCATTGCTGCGAAACTTGCTGACTGGCTAGTCTGTGATTATGAAATTGAATTTCATTTTCAACATCGTAGCGCGTCCGCAAGCGGTAGAAGTTCGGGCCGCGTTGGGTAGCGCCGGCCTCTGGCCGGCTGTCCCGCGGGCGTCCCGCCCGCGGAGCCGTAGAGAACGCCGCGCTACTAACCTGTCCCTTGCCCTGGTGTGCATCTTTATAATCTCCAGCTGTTTTCCTGCAATCGCCCAACAACCTGTGCCCGCAACGCCGTCGGACTCGACCCCGCAGTCCCCCGCCGCAGATCCGCCCGATCCCCCGCCCGACGTTTCCACCCAAACCATGTTCCCCCATTTCAAGAACTCCCGCTTCTGGCTATCCGGGCAAGCCAACTTCATTTTTCAAACCCATCCGCCGTTTCCCGCTCCCTACTCCGGCGTCCACAGTCTAAGTCCCAATTATGAAAAGGCCACATCACGCGTCCTGACGCTCTACACCGGCGTTCGCATCGA
The DNA here is from genome assembly GCA_050015215.1 of Candidatus Sulfotelmatobacter sp. GTDB lineage: Bacteria > Acidobacteriota > Terriglobia > Terriglobales > Acidobacteriaceae > Sulfotelmatobacter. Next base: position 6,007 of record JBEKBW010000032.1, on the reverse strand, counting down.
CAACAGCACCGAGATTCTTGTCGACCTCGAAGAAGCCGGCGGCGCCGCGCTCACGCAGGGTTTCGGCCTGGCTGGCAACACCGACCTCGATATCGTTCGCAATCCTCTCCTGAGCAAAGCCCCCTACCTCGGCCGCGCTATGATTCACAAAGTCATCGCGCTCAGCAAAGACAAAATCGAGAACGATCGCAATTATCTTTCCCTCTTCGAAGAACTCCCACGCCGGCGCCTCGAGATCCGCTTCGGCAAATTCACCATGCCCGATTTTTTCGACATCAACTCCGTCGGCTCCGACACGCACTTCCAATTCCTTAACTGGACCACCGACAACAACGGCGCATGGGACTACGCCGCTGACACTCGCGGCTACACCGTAGGCGCAACCGCCGATTTCGAAGATCGCAACTGGGGCTTCCGCTTCGCCGAAGCGCTGATGCCCAAAGTGGCGAACGGAATCGACCTGGTGTACCGTCCGTGGCAGGTTCATGCGGAAAATTTCGAATACGAACTGCGCCGCGGCGCAATCCCCAAGAAAGCGGGAGTAGTCCGCCTCCTCGCCTACACAATTACGCCAACATGGGCATCTACCGCGACGCCATTGCCACTTTCGAAGATGGTGTCACTCCAACGCCCGAAATCACTGCCCACCCCTGGCACATCACCCGCAAATACGGCTTCGGCGTTAACCTCGAGCAAAACCTAACCCGCTTTCTGACTGCCTTCGCCCGCGCCGGCTGGGATAATGGGAAAACTGAATCTTTCGCCTACACTGAAGTCGATCAAACCTTTGTCGAGGGAGTCGGCGCCAACGGCGCGTGGTGGCATCGCAAACAAGACCGCGCCGGCTTCGCTTTCGTCTCCAACGCCATCAAGAAGGACCATCAAACCTACCTGGCCGACGGTGGCCTGGGATTCCTGCTGGGCGACGGCCATCTAAACTATGGCCGAGAAAATATCGTAGAGTCCTACTACACCGCACATGTCTGGCGCGGCATCTACGTAGCTCCCGGCCTGCAACATATCAACAACCCGGGGTACAACCGAGACCGCGGCCCAGTCCTGGTCCCCACATTCCGCGCCCACGTGGAATTTTGAAAAGTAAATTGTCTGAGTGGAGCGGCGCTTCAACGCTACCGGCCGCGAAAGCGGCTTCAAAGTTCGCTGGAGACTCGCGATTCGTATCAGGGCATCGCTTCAGCGATGCCGTAAGCACCGCAGAAGTCAGGGTCGGCTTTTAGCCGCTGAGGCGACCCTGTGACTCCGCTTTATAAAGAAACTACTTCTCCACTCTCACGCCCTTCCAAAACGCCACATACCCTTTGATCTGCTTCGCCGCCGGCTTCGGCTCTGGATAAAACCAGGCCGCCCCAGCATTCTTTTTCCCATTCACTTCCACATCGTAATAACTAGCCGTGCCCTTCCACGGGCAAACCGTATGTGCATCGCTAGCTTTGAAATATTCCTTATGAATCGCCTCCGGAGGAAAATATTGATTCCCCTCCACCTCCACCGTCGCATCGCTTTCCGCCAGCACCACGTCTTCCCACATTGCTTTCGCCATAGTAAAAGTTTAGATTCCGGTCTTCATCAATCGCTTCACGAATCTGTCCCAGATCCACCATATCCAACTACGGCGTAATTTCAAACACCGTCCCGCCATTCGAGGCGCCACCGTTCGGCGTGGTCCCGTAAAGGTTTCCCGCCCCATCCAGGATCAAAGTTCCGAGCGGATAACTACCGTCGCCACTTCCCAAACCTCCAAACACATATAAGGTAGTCGCGTTCCACGCGCTTCCCACAGGAGATAGCTCGAACACGCTCCCCGTAGTCGTCCCGTACAAGTTGCCGGAAGAGTCCGATACCAGCGCGTTCAAGGGCCCGTAATAAGGTCCCGGAAGCGCATAAATCACAGTTTCCTTAAAGCCGCCTCCGCTCACGGGAGACAACTCAAACACCGTTCCGCATCCGTGGCTGCAGTTGGTATCTTGCGAACCGCCAGTGTACGTCGTTCCATACAAATTGCCCGCCCCATCAAGAATCAGGCCTGCTTCCGGCAACGCACCATCACCATGCGTTTCCGTGAAGGAGTGGAGCACCGTTTCCTTCCACCCCCCGCTCGAAGGAGAAAGTTCAAACACGCTGCCACAACCGGTTCCACAGTTGTCTTGACCGCTGCCGCCGCTGCCACCAGCCACGGTCGTGCCATACAGATTTCCGGCTCGGTCAAAAACCAAACCTGCCAACGGATTCTCTCCGTCGTTCGGCCCACCCGCAAAGTTATAAAGAATCGTTTTGCTCCAGCTTGCGCCGGAGGGCGACAATTCAAATACCGTTCCGCATCCGGAGCGATGGCATCCTGTTCCGCTCCCACCCAACTTTGTGGTGCCGTAGAGATTCCCTTCCCCATCGAGAATCACGCCTCCCAGCGGCAGCGATCCATCCACTCCACCTTGGAAATCGTACAAGTCTTTCCACACCCAACTTCCACCCGCTCCCGGCGACAACTCAAAAACGAGTCCGTTGCCCGTCGCGCCACCATATCCCGTCTCACCATACAGATTCCCCGCCGCGTCGAAGATCAAATTCGAAGCCGACGCACCATGTCCCATCTGCTGCGAGATCAGCCCAGTCGCAAAGTTATAGAGAATCGTTATCGTCCACTTGCCCGCGCCAGCCGGCGAAATTTCGTAGATCACTCCAAACCCATTCGCTCCCCCACCCACCGTCGTTCCGTAGTAATTCCCCGCTCCATCCGCCGCCAGGCCCCCCTCCGGGCCTCCGTTCCCATCGGCCATGTTCGTGATCGTGGTTTCTTTCCACGGCCCACTCGCCGTCGGCGTCAACTCAAACACCGTTCCGTTTCCGTTGAGGCCTCCACCAGTCTTCGTCGGCCCATAGAGCTTTCCCCCGGCTCCCAGAACCACCCCAAATTCCGCCTCGGCCCCATCTTTTCCGCCGGTGAAGTTCCATAGAACTTTTTGCGTCCACTGTCCGCCCGCACCCGGAATCAGCTCGAACACCGTCCCCGCATTCCCAAAATCCGCTGTTCCTCCACTGTCGGTGCTGCCATAAACATTGCCATCTTCATCAATCACCAGGCCGCCGGCAGGATACGCGCCATCGGTCCAGTTAAAGTCGTGCAACGGCGTCTCCGTCCAGGTCCCGTTCGATCCCTTCATTAGTTCGAATACCACTCCGCAACCCGATCCAAAACATCCTGTTCCGCTACCACCCCCGGCCACGCCGTAAATGTTGCCCGCACCATCAAATGTCAGCGGCCCACCCGGACCCACTCCTCCAGCTCCGCCGGTGAACGAATACAGCACCTGTTCCGTCCACACGCCACCGGATTGCGTCAACTCATAAACAACGCCCTGCCCGCTAGCACCTCCCAAACCAGCCGCCCCGTAAAGATCGCCGTTTTGGTCGAAAATTGGACCCCCGTTGGGACCCGACCCATCACTGCCGCACTGAAACGAATAAATAGCGCTCTCCGTCCAGCTTCCGTTCGACTGCGGCGTCAACCGGAACACCTGGCCGCATTTGTGCGCCCCGCCCGAGGCGGCGCCATAAAGGTTTCCCGCTTTATCGAAAACCATCCCGGTGCTCGGAGGCGATGAGAACGTCCATATCGTCGTTTCCGTCCACTGCCCAGTCGCTTTCGGCGTCAGCTTGAAAATCGCTCCATTGCCCGCGGTCCCGTAAAGATCGCCGGCCGCGTCAAAAACCAGCCCTCCCTGCGGGTTCGAGGTCGCACTATAAGGAAAGCTGTAGATCATCGTCTCCGTCCAGCCGCCATGCGAGTTGGGAGCGACTTTGTACACTCCACCTACTCCCACTGCCCCGCCAAGCCAGGTCACCCCATACAGATTTCCCGCCGCATCCTGCACCAGCGCACCGTTCGGCTGATAGCCATGCGGCAGCGGACTGAAATTAAGCAGGATCTTCTCCGTCCCCGCCGACGCAGTAACCGCACCCACCGCGGCAATTGCCGCCGATACAAGCAGTACGCGCAGAAGAAGGAACCTCATGGTTGATCGCATAGCGCAGACCTCCTGGAAATCGATAGACGCAAAATCAACATTCAATAAAGTCACTCAAGACCGGCGTTGGACAAAGAGGGGGAGAACGCAAGACGTGCGCCCGATTATACATCCGTACCCTGAGTACTCGGCGCCCTCTGTATTAAAAGATTTTCCGCTTGCTACAATCCAAAGGCTGGAGAGGATCGACCTCATGCCACAAACATCCACCGCCCTGGAATTCAACGGCCACTCGATGGCAGGCGCTCTGCAACGCGTCCTGGTATGTTCCCCGCAAACCGCAGGCTGGAAGGACTCGCGCGTCTCCCGCTGGCAAGAACTGGGATTCCACCACGCCCCGGACTTCTCGAAAGCCCAATCGCAACATGGATTTCTTTGCCGCGAGTTGCACTCCGCCGGGGCCGAAATCATCGAACTCCCACCTTCGCCCGATCTCACCCTGGACGCCGTCTACACCCACGACCCATCTCTCGCGACAGATGACGGGCTGATCGTCATGCGTCCCGGCAAGTCCAACCGCATCGCAGAAGGCCCGCAACACGCGACCGTCTGCCAAACTCTCAGCATTCCAACCCTGGCCACAATTTCCGCACCCGGCGCCACCGAAGCCGGAGACATCCTCTGGCTCGACCCCAAAACTCTTCTCATCGGCCAAGGCTACCGCACCAACGCCGCAGGCATTCAACAAATCCGCGACCTGCTAGCGCCCAAGAATATCGAAGTCCTCTCAGCCCCACTCCCTCACGGCCCCGGCCCATCCGCGTGCTTGCATCTAATGTCGCTGATCAGCCTGCTCGACGATCACACCGCGCTAGTCGATCTCCCCTGGCTAGCGGTCGAAACCGTAGAGTTCCTCCAATCCCGCGGCTTCAATTTCATCGAAATCGAGTATTCCGAACGCGAAACGCTAGCCTGCAACGTCCTAGCGTTAGGCAACAATCGCCTGATAGCTATCGAAGAAAATAGCAAGACAAACACCCGCCTCCGCAATGCCGGCTTCGACATCAGCACTTTTCCCGGCAGCGAACTCTGCATCAACGGCAGCGGCGGCCCCACCTGCCTCACGCGACCGTTGCTGCGTGGTTAAATCTTCGCCCTGTGGACCCTTTTCCCATCTACGTTCGCCAAGGCAGATCACGAACACGCTACAAGGTCGGATACATCAATGGCGTTGGCGTGATCGTGATCGAGCCGATCTTTGATGATGGAGCTCGTTTCTACGAAGGGCTAGCAGCGGTCAAGGTCGGCCGCCTCTGGGGTTTTATCGATGCCTCTGGAGATTTCGTGATACCGCCAACCCTGTCTGGCTGGGGCAGATTTCGTGAAGGACTCTCGATAACCTCAGTAGGAAAGACGGGGCTCAAAGCCGTCATAGACAAAGCCGGAAAGGTCGTAGTGCCTCCAAGACACCAACATCTAAATTCCTTTCACGACGGTCTAGCGGTCTTTGGAAACGGCAAAGGTATTGTCCCAACAAGATTCGGATTCCTCGACCCCAGCGGAAACGAAGCAATCCCTGCGGTTTTTCATGACGCAAAGAACTTCTCCGAAGGTCTGGCAGCGACAAGAGTAGGAAACCTTTGGGGCTACATTGAGCGATCTGGGGTCTTTAGGATCACTCCGCGTTTCGAGGCGACACGCACAGGGCCCAACCGCCCCGAGGAAACGGAAATTGGAAGTTTCAGCCAGGGTCTCGCTTTTGCCTGGGGAGGAAATGGCTACGGCTTCATTGACAGAACTGGCAACTTCGTAACGAGAAACGATTTCGCGGAAACCGAAGCGTTCCGTGAAAGCCGCGCGCGAGTCAGGCTTGGGCAAAAGAGATGTTTTGGCTACATCGACCCCTCGGGGACGATTGTCATCGAGGCCCGATTCCCTTCCGCCTCCGCATACTTCTCGGAAGGATTGGCCTCGGTTAAGGAACAAGAAGACAGACCAAATTTTTCAAAGGGTCATGCGTCGGT
>JBEKBW010000031.1:0-43575 GCA_050015215.1 Candidatus Sulfotelmatobacter sp. | reverse complement strand
AAACCCCACGCTACGGTGAGGAATCAAAGTAAGGCGTTGCAGAAGGAATTTTACTATTTTGATCTGATTTTTTCTGGATCTGGATTTGGGGCGATCTTTACTCCTGGCTACTCCTTCGACAGGGCGGGCGGCGTTAGAATTGCCCTCTAATGCACGCCACTCCTCCGCCATCAATTCCGCGCTCCACCCCCGTTCTCTTCGTCCTGATCTTTCTCGCCGTCTTTCTGCTGCACGCGCCCCTGCTGCACCTGCCCTACTTCTGGGACGAAGCCGGCTACTACGTGCCAGCGGCGCGCGATATTCTGCTGACGGGAAGTCTCATCCCGCATTCGACGGTATCGAATGCGCACCCCCCTCTGGTGATGGCTTGGCTCGCGCTGTGGTGGAAGATCATTGGATTCGCACCCGCGGTGACGCGCACAGCCATGCTCGTCCTCGCCTCGTTCTCGCTTCTCGGCGTTTTTCGGCTGGCGGAAACGGTCGCAAATACGAGCGTCGCGATTGCAGCTACGTTATGCACGGCGCTGTATCCCGTATTCTTCGCGCAAAGTTCCCTGGCCCAAGTGGACCTCGCAGCAGCCGGCTTTATTTTCTGGGGTTTGTCTGCCCACTTGGAAGGAAAGCCTGTCACTACCTTCTTATGGTTCACGCTGGCGGCGCTGGCGAAGGAAACCGCAATCCTTGCGCCCCTCGCGTTGGCGGGATGGGAGCCTATCGGGCTCTTTGCCTACGGAGATCTCGGAGCACAGCTGTGGTCGGAAAAGCAAAGAACGGGAACCATCTCGACACGCCTATGGCCATTACTTCTACCCGCCTTACCGCTTGTTTTCTGGTACAGCTATCACTACGCGCGAACCGGCTACATCTTCGGCAATCCCGAATTCTTTCGCTACAACGTAGCGGCAACTCTGAACCCAACTCGCTTCCTACTTGCGCTGGTTATGCGGCTGTGGCAAATGGCGGGATATCTTCACCTGTGGGTGTTGACGCTCGCAATGGCTTTAGCGATTTGGATGCTCCCGCCGCAGCACGATCCCGCCAGAGACCGGCCGCGGATCAGCTTTCCCGTGCAAATGGATTTCTACGTCGTCGTCCTCGCTTATGTAGTCGCAATGGCATTGATCGGCGGCGCCGTGCTGGCCCGCTATATGCTGCCGGCCGTTCCCCTCGTCATCATTCTTTCCGTGTCGACGTTGTGGCGCAGAGTTCGTCTGTGGCAGATTGTCATCGCATTCGTGGCGCTGACGTTTGTGGCGGGCTGGTTTTGGAATCCTCCCTACGGTTTCTCGCCCGAAGATAATCTCGCTTATCGTGACTACATCGTGATGCACCAGAACGCCGAACAACTGCTCGAAGCCCGCTACCCGATGGCGCGAGTTCTGACCGCCTGGCCGGCCTCGGACGAACTGACGCGTCCCTGGCTCGGCTATCTCACGCGGCCCATGCGCGTAGTTCGCATCGAAAATTTTTCTGTGGACGAGGTGCTTTCTGCCGCCGATGTTCGTTCGAGTTATGACGTGGCTCTCGTTTTCTCGACCAAGTATGAATCTCGCCCAGGGGTATGGGACCATTGGCGAAGCTGGACGCAATTGAAAAGCCGATTCTTTGGTTTTCACCGCGACGTCCCGCCTGCCGCCGCTGCCCAGATTCTTGGCGGCCACACCGTATTTTCCGAACAACGACGCGGACAATGGATTGCGGTGATTGAAATCGGGCACAGCGAGATTGAGAATGCAGAATTGAGAAGGCTGAAGTGAAGTGCAATGAGAAGTGAAACGCAACTGTAAGAATTCAACCCATTCGTTCGGACGCTCACTTCTGCATCAAATGACACGAGTGGGTCTTGATCACGAGCCAAACCTCACGCCCATCTGCGAGTTCCAGAGAGTCACGAGCGGCGAGAGTCAGAAACACTTCCATCTCCACACCGCAATTCACGCGAGCGGAAACGATCATGTCGCGCCTTTGCAAGGAAAAAATACTTCCAGTAATCACGTTGCGCGCGCTAAGGCCGGCAGGCCTGGAAATTGCCAGAAGAATGTCGCCGGCACGAATTCCGATGCGCAGGCGTGAGCCGGCTTCGGCACGAACAACCGGCGTCTCCAGAACAACGTCCGAACTGTCCTCGCCATTCAGCAGGCGGCAAACCATGGTGCCGCGATCTTCGTGGACCGACTCGACTTTCGCGTCGAAAATGTTTTCAAAGCCGGCTAACTGCGCCACTGTTTCTCGCAGTGGAGCGTGCAACACGTCATGTGGCGTGCCCTGGGCGATGATGCGTCCCTGATCCATTACGAGCACGCGTTCGCCCAGCGCCATCACTTCTTCGCGGCTGTGGGTTACGTACAGAATGGGAACACCGTGCTTCTCGTTCCATCGGCGAAGGTCGGCGACTATCTTTGATTTCGTCGCGGCATCGAGCGCAGCAAGAGGCTCGTCAAGAAGCAGGGTACGGGGATCGGTCACCAACGCGCGCGCCAGCGCGACTCGCTGACGCTCACCGCCGGAAATCTCCGAAGGACGCTGCCTTTTCAGATGGTCGACACGAAAATCGCGCAGCATAGCATCAGCTCGCTGTTGACGTTCTGACCGCGGCAGAGAGGCGAGTCCGAATTCGACATTCTGTTCCACTGTCAGATGGGGAAACAATGCGAGATCCTGCAAGACGTAGCCGACCCCGCGCTTGGCGACAGGGATATCGACCGAGGCGTTCGAATCGAAGAGCACCCGCTCGGCTGTTACTATGCGGCCCGCATCCGGAGTGGTGAGTCCGGGAATGCAATCGAGCAAGGTACTCTTTCCCGCGCCCGAGGGACCGAACAGGATGGTAAACCCCGGCGGAGCTTCGAATTTGACATCAAGAGAAAACTTGCGCTCGGCGTTGGGAAAGCTTTTGCGGATTTCTGCGCTTAGAATCGCATTCGCCGACTTTGAACTTTCAGCCGAAGGCATCGAGCTAGCTTACTTGAGCGGCCCTACGCTCCAAAGTTTCTGACCGTGCGTTCTGCGGTTCAGGCCATAAACAATAGCCAACGTAGCGAAGCAGAAAGCAAGCAGAAGCAACGCCATGCAGTTGGCGGAAGCGTAGTCTGAAACCTGTACTTGATCGTAAATCGAGATGGATACGGTACGCGTGACGCCCGGAATATTTCCACCCACCATTAGCACTACGCCGAACTCGCCCATGGTATGTGCGAAGGTTAGAACGACACCTGTGATCAGCCCCGGCATCGAAAGCGGAACGGTGACTCGAAAAAATGTGCGCGCCGGGGAAGCACCCAAGGTCGCAGATGCCGAAAGCAATTTGCGGTCGACAGATGAAAATGAAGCCGCGAACGGTTGCACCGCAAATGGCAAACTATAAAGGATGGAACCGAGGACCAGTCCGCTAAACGTAAAAGCCAGCGTGTGCCCAGTTAAAGATTGCCACCAGCGCCCCAGAGGACTGCGGGAGCCGAGGGCTACGAGTACGTAAAATCCAAGCACCGTCGGCGGTAGAACAATCGGCAATGCGACTAGCGCTTCGACGAGAAACTTCCACCGCCAGCGTGAGAAGGCGATCCAGTACGCAAGCGGCACACCGGTGACTAGCAGAATTGCGGAAACGATCAGAGCAAGTTCTATGGTGAGCCGGAATGCTTGCCAATCGATGAACATTCTTCTGTGAATCTTCCCCTCGGCAGACTGCCACTGCCTACTTCTGCTCAGGCAAGCTGAAACCGTAGCGCTTTAGCACAGCGGCGAAATCCCCAGTCTTTACGTACTCTAAGAATGCCGCCGCATCTTGCTTATGGGGCGCAGCCGAAATAATGACCACGCCCTGATCCAGCGGCGGATATGCGTCTGCGGGAACGACCCAATACTTCCCTTTACCCTGCATGGAAGGCGCAGTCGCATGAGCTAACGCGACGAAGCCAACTTGCGCATTTCCAGACTCTACAAACTGCGCCGCCTGCGCGATATTCTCCCCCAGCACTAACTTATCGCTGACCTTCTCGCTCAACCCATAGTGCTTAAGAGCAGCAGCCGCGGCCCGCCCGTAAGGAGCATGCTGAGGATTCCCGATCGCAATTTTCTTTACCGACGGATCCAACAATACTTCGATCCCCTTATGTTCAACATCGAGCGTCGAATCCTTCGGAACCCACAACACCAGTCGCCCCACGGCATAACGACATAACGATTGGCTCTCGGCCTGACCCGCAGCGATGAGTTGCCTCGGATAGTCCATATCGGCCGAGAAAAAGACGTCGAACGGAGCGCCGTTCTGAATCTGCTGGGTCAGCGCTCCAGATGCGCCGAAGGAAAGTTTTACCTTGACCGCGCTCTGCTTTTCATAGTTCGCGGCGACCTCTTGCAAAGCTGCGCTCAAATCTGCCGCCGCCGCGACATTGATCTCGCGATCCGCAGCTTGGCAAAGTGGAATTGAAACCTGCAACGAACACAACAGAACGACAACCAGACCAATTGCCGAAAGACGTTTCGTCATGCAAAGCTCCGCTGAAGTGTGCAGGCGTTAGCAGAATTCGTGGCAATTGTACAGGTATTCACGACAACTCTTCTTTGTATTCCCAGAATAGCTTCCCGAAACGGCTTTCACGAGATTTTATTTGGTTTTCGCGTTGACCCGCTCTGTTCGCGCTCTGATACTGGCCTCGTTGTCGAGCATTTATGTTGCTTCCCAGGCGTCACTATTTACTTCGCGCTTCCCTGCTTGCTGTTGTGCTGTTTTCTTGTCTCGCTCCCGCATTGGCTCAGGGCGCCAAGAAAACCGCGCCCACGGCACCCATCGCCGACAGCGATGCTGACGCCGATCATGTGAAGCAGAGAAGCGAATGGTTCCTGCGTGGGCGCACAGTTCCGGGAAAATCCGCCGCCGAGTTGAGGCGGCGCGCCTACGAAGTCAAGATGCAAGCACGAAGAGCGCGGACGGCTCGAGCAGGGAACCTGCCGTCAAACCAACGACCCTTATCCTCTACGGGGGGTTGGACACCGCTGGGTCCGGTTCCACTCGCTTCGGACGCGAGCGGTTCCGGGCTACAGAACTACAACCAGGTTTCGGGCCGGGCAACTGCGGTCGCGATCGACCCCGCGGATTCAACCGGAAACACGGTTTACATTGGCGGGGCACAAGGCGGAGTGTGGAAGTCGACCAATGCCGCCACCAGCGTCGCCAACAGCGTGACCTGGACACCGGTCACTGATGATCAAGCCACGCTGTCGATCGGTTCCATCGCAATCCAGCCGGGGAATTCCAATCCCAGCCAAAGTGTAATTCTCGTGGGTACAGGAGAGGCCGACAATTCCGCGGACTCGTATTTCGGCTTAGGCATTCTGCTTTCCGCCGATGCTGGTAACACGTGGACGCTGATCTCTACTGCGAACAGCGGCAGCATATCATTCAGTGGCTTAGGCGCTACGCGCATGGCGTTCAGCACCGCCAACACCAGCGCCGTGGTTGTGGCCATGGCAGCGGCCGCTGAGGGCATAGTCGATGGAGCGTTAACTAGCAATACCTATCGCGGTCTGTACACCTCAACGGATTCGGGGCAGTCGTGGACTTACGATGCTCTCGTGCCCGGCGGGGCGAGCGCCACAACATCGGCTACATCGGTGGTCTACAACGCGGCTGCGGGGTTGTTTTTCGCAGCGGTGCGTTATCAGGGATTCTTCTCATCCCCCGACGGTTTGACTTGGACACGTCTCGCCAACCAGCCGGGTCAACCTGGACAGTTAAGCACAACCGCGTGCCCCACGAGCTACAGCACGAACTGCCCGATTTATCGCGGCGAGATCACCGTCGTGCCGGGCCGCAATGAAATGTACGTGTGGTTTGTTGCTTTGAATTCCAGCGGGGACACGGTCGACGAAGGCATCTGGCAGAGCTTGAACGGTGGAGTTTCATGGACCCAGATCAACGACAGCGGTATCAGCAATTGCGGCGATTTCAATGGCTGCGGCGTGGACCAAGGGTTCTATAACTTGGATTTGTTGGCTGTCCCGAATTGCCCGAATGGTGCTGAGACGTGCGCGGGAAATCCTACTGACCTCTATGCCGGTGCGATCAACCTCTATAAGTGTTCGATTACCTCCAGTAACCCCACATGCGCCACAACGGCGTTTATAAATCTCACGCACGTTTATGGATGCGACCCGTTCGGCGCGCCGGCGCATGTACATCCCGACGAGCACGCGCTGGCATTCACGATCCCTTCCACCGGCGCCAATCTGATGTATTTCGCCAACGACGGTGGAATTTACCGCGCTCTGAATGGGTTCACGGGTCTCTTGACGGGTTCTTGTACGGGAACAAACCAATTCGACGATCTCAATCAGAACTTGGGTTCGATGACGCAATTCGTCAGCTTCTCGGAACATCCCACCAACGCAAATACTCTGCTAGGCGGCACGCAGGACAATGGTTCGCCCGCGACGGCCACCGCCACGACCAGCACGAGTTGGGGAAACGTGCTAGGCGGCGACGGCGGGTACAACGCCATCGATCCCAACTCAGGAAACTGGTTCGCCTCGCAACCGGATACGGGTTCGGGAACTCTGGGTATTCAAGAATGTTCGTCCGGAGTAAATTGCAACAACAGCCTGTTCAGCGTGGTGGTCAGCAGCAGCAGTCTCGGTGGTGACGACGGCGCGTTTTATTTCCCCTACATTCTCGATCCGCAATCGACAACGTCCATGCTCGTCGGCACCTGCCGCGTGTGGAGCGGTCCGCGGCTTGGCGGCAACTTCACTGCGCTTAGCTTGAATTTCGACACTCTGGGCATAGGTACCTGCTCGGGAACAGAAGTGAATACGGTTCGCTCCCTTGCTGCAGGAGGACCGGCAAATTCCGCCGGCTCGGAAGTTGTTTATGCCACTACTGACGGGCCAGGTCCCAATAATCTCTCTACGCCAGTCGGCGGCAATGTTTGGGTGACAACGAACGCTGCTGCGGTTTCGGAAACAACCTCGACCTTCTCAAACGTCACGCTCAACGGTCCCGGAGGCACCAATATCAATCCCAACCAGTTTCCAATTTCGGACGTCGCGATCGATACTTCGGACGCGACTGGCAATACCGCTTACGTGACTGTAATGGGCTTTACCGGTGGGCCGGGGCATGTCTGGCAGACTACCAATGCCGGTGCAAGTTGGACCGACTTCACAGGCACTGGAGTCAACGCTCTTCCCGATTCTCCAACCAACGCGGTTCTGGTCGATCCCGTCGCCCACGAAGTTTATGTCGGAACTGATGTGGGCGTTTTTGGAAGTTCTACGTTATCGCCGTCGTGGACAGAAGTGGGACAGATTCCGAACCAGCAGGGAGGTACGACCGGATTTCTGCCTGATGTAGCCATTACGGCCCTCGCTCTGTTCAGTTCCGGCGGACAGAAATTGTTGCGCGGCTCCACATACGGGCGCGGCGTATGGCAGTTCAATCTCCTGGCCATGCCCGACTTCTCCATCGCAGTATCGAACACACCTTTGACCGTGTTTCCGGGAGCGAATGGCACCTTCAATGGGACGCTGACCTCGATCAACGGATACAGCGATCCAGTCGAACTGAGCTGCACGGCTGGAACATCGAGTCCGCCGGTTCCGTGCACGCCCAGCCCATCCACGGTCACGCCGACGCAGAACGGAGCGCAGTTTACTCTGCCCGTTAGCGAGAATGCAGTTGGAACCTACAACTTCAACATCCAAGCTCTGGGCACCGATCCGAACGGAACCACGCACACCGCGCCGGTCACTTTGCAGGTGGTCAATCTCATTCTCTCGACGCCGTCTCCCAGTTCGATCACCGAGCCTCGCGGAGCAGTTTCTCCTCCGGTCAGTTTTCAAGTCACTGCAGAAGGCACGTTCAATGAAATGGTGACTCTGGCGTGCAGTTTTACGCCGAACATTCCCGGCGCAAGCTGCACTTTCAGTCCCAGCGCCACAATTTTTCCAACTTCGGTCTTGCCGGTAAGCATGTCGGTTACGGTCACCGTTCCTGCCACAACGACGACCGGCCCTTACAACGTGGCGCTTCAAGCCACGGCCAGCGGACAACAAGCGCCCGTAACGCAATCGTTCACGATGAACGTAACCACGAATCCGACTTTTGTTTTTTGCCCACCGTCACAACCTTGCCCCTCGTTTCCGAATGTGAATGCCGGGAGCACGGGAACCAGTGGTCCGATTACGGTTTCATCACAAGATGGTTTTTCAAGTACAGTGAGTTTGAGTTGCGAAGCGACTTTGAACATCCGTTGCAGCATCTCGCCAACCTCGATCACAACGTTTCCGTCGACTGCTACGCTGATCATCAACTCGAGTGGCCTGACTGCGGGCACATACCAGGTGACCGTACAAGGCGTCTCCGGATCGATCACCAACTCTTTGATAGTTCCTTTCGTCCTCGTCGACTACGCCATCGCCGGTCCATTCACGCTCACGACAATTCCCGGCGGCTCAGTTAGCGGAAACTATCTGTTCACTGAAGTAGATGGCTACACCGGACAGATCGATCTCAGTTGCAACGCTTCGCCATTGCCGGGCGCGCAGTGCGCGCTGAATCCGGTGGGGCCAATCACGCTCGGAGTCCAGAGCATTCAGGTTTCAGCAAACATCACTGTTCCTTCAAACGCAACCGCAGGCGTCTACACCATTACCATCAACAGCCAGGACAAGACCGGCGCGCCGACACACTCATTTCCGATTTCGCTCGCAGTGCAGGACTTTGTTCTGGGTGCAATTGCTCCATCCAGCCAGAACGTGGGAGCGGGAGGAACCGTCAGCTACAGTTTCAACGTATCGCCGGCGGCAGCATTCTCAAACCCAATAAGCCTCGCGTGCAGTGGTGCGCCGTCGGGGTCGACATGTACGGTCACCCCAAGCGTGGTTACTCCCGGAAGCAGCGCGGCCACCGTCATGGTCTCAGTCGCCACCACGGCTTCAACACCGCAAGGCAACAACACGATCTCTGTGAACGCGACTTCGGGTTCGCTGGCGCATTCGGCGACGGCTTCCCTTACAGTTGCGAACACGCTGCAACTGGCCGTAAAGCAGGCTTTTCCCAGCGGCCCCGCGGATCCGGGAGTGCAATTGACGGCATCCCTTTTGCTCACGCCGAACTACATCGGCACCGTGGCCTTAACGTGTAGTGCCCCATCCCTCGCCGGAGCACAATGCGCCTTCATTCTGCCCGGGGGTGGATCACCGAGCCAAATCGCAATTAGCGGCACACCCATCGCCTTTACCCTGGTGGTTAACATTCCGAACAGCGCCGCCGTCGGGAACTACAGCGTAAACGTCAAGGTCCAGGACATGAGCGGAACGCCGAGCCAGTCGATTTCCCTGCCTTTTGCCGTCGCGCAAGACTACACGATCAGCATTGCCCAAACCAGCCAGACCATCACTGCTGGGCAGTCGATTACTTACAACTTGAGCGCCCAGCCGGTCGGCGCGTCCTACACCAACCCGATCACTTTGAATTGCTCGGCGCCTCAACTGCCAGGGACATGCAGTATCGCGCCGAATCCAGTGACGCTTTCAAGCGGTGCGGCGTCGGCGGTGATGACAGTCAGCACACAGGCAGCCAGCAGTCAACTACGGCCGCGCGCACCCACCCCGTGGCTTTATGCGCTGTGGTGTGGTTGGTTTGCTGCGTTGGCAATCAGCGCAGCAAAACCGGGTCTTCGATCATTTCCGCACTACCATGGTCGTCCAGCGCTTTTGGTTGTGATGTTCACGCTCTTGTTCTGGCTGTCGTCCTGTGGCGGCGGAAGTAACGGCAGTAATTCTATTACTTCAACCGGCGCTCCTGTCACTTACACAATCACAGTGACTGGTTCGCCGGCAAGCATCGCTCAACCCGGCGGCGCAACCGTGTCGCTGATCGTGAATTAGCGACCGCCGCGTCACACAAGCGGACATCCCCCGCGTATCATCGTGGCGATGAGCGATTCTCGCTGCGATGTTACTGTCGTTGGCGGAGGTATTGTCGGTCTAGCCGTTGCGCTCGAAATCACGCGGCGTTTCCCGCGTCTGCGATTGTTTGTTCTGGAGAAAGAAGATCGCGTCGGGCAGCATCAGAGCGGGCATAACAGCGGAGTCATTCACTCCGGCATCTATTACAAACCGGGATCTCTGAAGGCGAAGTTGTGCGTGGCAGGGGCCAGGGCAATGGTGGAGTTTTGCCGCGAGCAAGGCCTTCCGCATCAGGTTTGCGGAAAGGTCATCGTTGCCACGCGTGAGAAAGAGCGCTCCGGTCTCGAAGAGCTGCGTCGGCGCGGCGAGGCCAACGGTCTGGTCGGCCTGCGCTCGATCGGGCCGGATGAACTACGGGAGATCGAGCCGCATGCCAGCGGTCTTCGCGCCTTGGTCGTTCCTTCCACCGGCATTACCGATTACTCGATCGTATGCGGCAAGTACGCGGAACTGATCGCCGCGCGAGGCGGAACCATTCTCACATCTCACGCAGTCATTGGCCTTCAACGACTTTCGAATGAAATTGTGATCGAAACCAATCGGGGGACATTCTTCGCGAAATCGTTGATCAACTGCGCCGGGCTATTCAGCGACCGCGTCAGCCGCATGGCCGGAGACGACCCGACGGTGATCATCGTTCCCTTCCGCGGTGAATACTACAATCTGATTCCGGAGCGCGCATCTCTGGTGCGAACCCTGATCTATCCGGTGCCCGACCCGCGTTTCCCATTCCTAGGCGTTCATTTCACGCGCCGGGTTGGAGGAAGCGTCGATGCCGGTCCGAACGCCGTTCTCGCATTTCGTCGCGAGGGGTACCATCGCATGGACTTCAACTTGCGCGATGTATCTTCGTCGCTGACCTTTCCGGGTTTCTGGCGAATGGCGGCAAGAAATTGGCGAAGCGGCCTTGACGAATTTCACCGCTCGTTTTCGAAATCCACTTTTGTGCACTCCCTGCAACGACTGGTACCTGAGGTCACGGCAGCTGACCTGGTTCCGGGTGGCTCCGGCGTTCGCGCTCAGGCGCTAACCCGCGCAGGCGCGCTGGTGGATGATTTCTCGTTTGTACCTTCCCGCAGGATGCTGCACGTTCTCAACGTACCCTCGCCGGCGGCCACAGCGTCGCTGGTCATCGGCCGCGCCATCGTTGAGATGGCCGCGACCGATTTCGGACTCCAGTAATTGCAGCGGGTTGTGATGGAACTGAACGGGCGACGAGAGATCTCAGCTTCCGGCGACCACCGCCGGCGGAACAACGGGACGCATGCGACTAGCATTTCGCGTCAGAAGTTTTGGCCCGAGCGCAGGGGCTGAGTTGTGATGGCTTGCGGAAGCTCCCACCCAATCCTTGCGGAAACGGTAAACGTAAAGCACGACCTCCACCCGGCTGGAGACGCCTAGCTTGTCGAAAATCCGGAATAGATAATTCTTGACGGTGTGCTCTGTAAGCCCAAGGCTGCTGGCAATTTCTCGATTGGACAAGCCTTCGGCCACGCAACGCACCACATCCTGTTCGCGCTTGGAAAGAATCGCTTCGCCGACAGAATCCACCAATCGCATCGGCTCCGATTCGCGCAAAGCGTCGATCACGCAACGCAGCTCCGCGCTGTTCGCCCAAACTTGGCCCTGGTGAACGCTGTGAACGCACTTGGCTAAACTCTTCGAAGACTCCGTCCGCGAGAAAACTCCGTGCGCTCCGGAGCGAAACGCCTGCACCACGTTCGCCGGATTGAAACTGTCCATCAGGATAATGAGCCGCGTGCCGGGATGACTCGCGGAAATCTGCCGCGCCAAATCAAAACCTTGCGTCCCGGAATCCTCCAATGTCGAACTGATGAGCACCACATGCGGCTTCTGTTGAGCCACCGCTGCAAGGATGAGTGCCTGATTCGGTTCAACCCCCGCAACTTCCAGTCGCGAATCCTGCGCCAAAGCCTCGGCGAGCAATTGACTATTCATGCGCGTACTTTCCGCGGCAAGCACTTTCACCCTCTCCAATTTCTCCGGCATTGGAATGGCAGTCTGAGCCATCTATGTGTTCTCCCTGGTCTGCTTATTTGATTAAATAGCGCTCCGGCACCGGTGTCAGCGGCGCAGAAGGTCGGAATGACGAAGTGGAGGATTGCTCGGTGCTGCGCGGCGGGCAAACCCTGGAATCACCCACTCTGAGCACATCGTTAGATGGACTTTAGACCCAAAGACGCGCACGGTAAATAGCCCAACCGTGCCATAAAGGTATCAGGAGTGTAAACAGGAGGCTGTGCAAAACCCGCCAACATCAAGCAGATACCCGATTCTCGCAATCAAGGCGCTAAGAAATTCTGAATGGCCGTCTCGTAGGCACTGCTGTCGGAGCTGGAGTAGGCAGACGTGCCGGATGTACAGTTGCTGTGCGGGTACGAGCAGTAATTGGCAGCATCAAAAGCAAGGGCCACGTCAGCCTGGTAGAGTTCCAGATTGTTGCAGCCATGGGTCGCAGCGAATGGAAGAAGCACGGTCAGCGATCCGGTCTGCTGCGCTCCCGTGGGGTCGCTCCACTGCAGCGTCTGCAGCGATAGAGTGATGGGTTTGCCGTTGTACTCGGTACTTGCATACTGCGAGAACAGGGCACACCAATCGGCGTCACAAGGCACTGCGGTCGCTGTGGTATCGCTCTGCTGTAATCCGTTTGTCCCGAAACCAAAATCGTCAGCCACCGCGTCCGCGGCTTCTGTATCGGGGTACTGCGTATAGCTCGAGCTAGTGTTTTGACCTATAGCGTGGAGATCTTCCAGAATGGTCATCGTCGGGCTTTGGGATTTTACGAAATCCGTCATCGTCTTGATGTACTGCAGATACATTTGGTCAGAATAGTTCGGCCAATATTGGTTGCACTCCGGGCTGTTTTCCCCGCCCTGAGAAAAGCCGAAGCGAATGTAACCGATAGGCGTCGTCGTGTTCCCATTGTAGTGCTGGATGACTTGCGTGATGAAGGCCTTGTACGCGGTCATGAAAGGTGCTTCGTAGGAAACAGGAAGGCCGCTGAGATCACTCGATGTCGAGATGTTCCAGTATCCCCCACCACTACCGTTCGATGTCTGCGAATAATAAGGATTGCCGGAATCGCCGAGGTAATTTGGGCATACAGCCATATCCTGTGGCGTCGTGTTTAAACTCTGCGCATAAGCCGTGCTGAGTACATAAGCGGGAGTCGATCCTCCACTGCCAGGCTCGTTGTCTCCGCCTTCCGTTGCCGGCCACACGATCAGATTGACTGCCCTCCCCGAGGCAACATAAGGCGCAAGGGCGTTATCGAATGCCGTGAAGTCGTAACCGCCCGAGGCAGTGCCCGCGGAATTGCTGGACTCCACTTCGCTCCAGGACAAAGAGACGCTTACGCCCGAAATGTTAGGCAATACATTAGCGATAAAGGACCCGGGAATCGCGATACTAACGCCGTTCGGTGAGCCTGTGGAGTAGATGAGAGTCTGCACATGCCGCGACCCCGATGGTGGCGGCGGACTCACACTGTTTGTCTGGGAGCTAGTGCCCCCACCACAAGCCGTTAGAGCCCAAGCCGTCGCAACCGTAACTATCGAGCCCATCAAACGAGCAAACTTAACGTTCCACATCGGGGGAGCACCTCGCCCAAGCGATTGATTACATTGCCTAACCCAACTTCGACACAGAAGTTGCGCGGTTTAGCCGCCGAAAATCTTTCTGGACCTGTTTTCACAACGCGTTAGCCAGGGCGGACGAAGGCGTCTGCCCCTCCACGAGCTGTTGCGTCACCCTTTCTAAACGAGCTCGGCTTCGCTGGCTATTACTCTCGTAACCTCTTCTGGTTACCAAAACCTATCGTAAGCCATGGGGTAAAAGGTCTCTTGACAGGGCGGTCGAATAACCGTCATAGTGAGCAAACACAGCGTACAGTGGTCCATCCCCTAAAGACCAATTTTCGCAATACCCCATAATCTACTCAGTTCTCATGCAAAGGAGCAGCTACATTGGTTCTTACGAAGCCGGATTTTGACGTTGCCATTATTGGTGGAGGCCCCGCGGGCGGTTCCATGGGCGCCTATCTGGCCAAGGCCGGAGTGAACTGCGTGGTGTTCGAGCGCGAGTTGTTTCCGCGCCCCCACGTGGGCGAGTCGCTCGTTCCTTCCGCCATGCGCGTGTTCCGCGACCTGGATTTCATCGGGCAGATGGAAGAAGCCAAGTTCCCGCACAAGTTCGGCGCAGCCTGGACTGCTGAAGATCAGGGCGCTTATGAAATGAACTTCAAGGGTGGCCAGAGCGACAAAGAGGATCAGATCAACCCCGAATCCCACGTAGAGATTCGCTTCAACGAGCGCCAGCAGGAAGGCGTGGACCGCGAATACACCTACCACGTTGATCGCAGCAAGTTCGACCTCATGCTGTTGCAGCATGCCAACAAATTAGGCGCAGCTGTTTACGAAGGCGTGAAGGTTAAAGATGTGGATTTCGGCCCGAAAGAGCCGATTGTCCGCTTCAACATGGGATCGAAGGAAATGGGCGTGAGCTGCAGGATGGTGATCGACTGCAGCGGACGCAACACTTTCCTCGGCAACCAGATGAAGCTGAAAATTAAAGATCCGGTTTTCGATCAGTATGCTATTCACACCTGGTTCGATGGCTATGATCGCCGGGCTTTCGCCAAGAAAGACGCGCAGCTCGACTTCATTTTCATTCACTTCCTGCCCATTTCTAATACCTGGATTTGGCAGATTCCTATCAGCGACTCGGTCACCAGCATCGGCGTGGTTACACAAAAGAAAAATTTCGCCAAGTCGCGGCAGGGACGCGAAGATTTTTTCTGGAATGCCGTCGGCACGCGGCCGCTACTGCGTGAAAAACTGAAACAGTCCGACCAGATGCACGCCTTCAAAGACGAAGGCGACTACAGCTACGCCATGAAGCAACTCTGCGGCGATCGCTTCATGCTGGTGGGAGATGCAGGACGTTTTGTCGATCCCATTTTCTCGACCGGTGTGAGCATCGCGCTGAACAGCGCCCGATTCGCTCATACCAATGTGCTGCGTTCGCTCGAGAAAAACGATTTTTCTCGCGAGAGTTTCTCAGACTACGAAACGAAGTTACGTCTCGGCACCAAGAACTGGTACGAGTTCATTTCGGTGTATTACCGGCTGAACGTGCTGTTCACCTATTTCGTGGGCGATCCGCGTTACCGTCTGGATGTTTTGAAGCTCCTGCAGGGTGACGTCTACGACGATGCTGCGCCGCCAGTGCTGGAAAAGATGAAGAAGATGGTTTCCGAGGTCGAGCAGAACGCGAAGCATCCCTGGCATAAGTTGCTCGGCGATATGACAGTCGATGCTTTCAAGGAAGCAGCAAGCATGTAGTTAGAGAAGGCGAGTCAGGCGCGAATGTCCCGTGCTGCTCGCCTATTCTTCGCGAACAAATTTTCAGGAGGAAGCGTTGGTTATTACAAAGCCCGATTTCGATGTCGCAATCATTGGCGGCGGCCCCGCCGGTTCATCCATGGCCGCTTACCTGGCCAAGGCAGGGGTCAGTTGCGTGGTTTTCGAGCGCGAGTTATTTCCGCGCCCTCACGTCGGCGAGTCGCTTGTTCCGTCTTCCACGCGCGTGTTCAAAGACCTCGACTTCCTGCCGCAAATGGAAGCCGCCAAGTTCCCGCACAAGTATGGCGCCGTGTGGACAACCGACGACCACAAAGTGCCCTACGTGCACGATCTCGAGGGTCTGGCTCCGGATTGCAACGTCGACATCCGCTTCGACGAGCGCCAACAGCCTGGAGTGGACAAGAACCACACCTACCACGTGGATCGCGGCAAGTTCGACTTGATGCTCTTGCAGCACGCCAACAAACTTGGCGCGACTGTATACGACGGCATCAAGGTCAACGCCGTCGACTTCGGCCCCAAGGAGCCTTTGATCCGCTTCAACATGGGCCCCAAGGAAATGAACGTGAGCGCCAGGATGGTGGTCGACGCCAGCGGTCGCAATACGTTCCTCGGCAACCAGTTGAAGTTGAAGATTCAGGACCAGGTGTTCGACCAGTACGCGATTCACTCCTGGTGGGATGGCTACGATCGCAAGGCCTTTGCCAAGCGCGACACGAATCTCGACTATATTTACATCCACTTCCTGCCGATCTCGAACACTTGGATCTGGCAGATTCCGATCAGCGACACCGTTACCAGCCTTGGCGTAGTCACGCAGAAAAAGAACTTCGCCAAGTCCAGAGACGACCGCGAGAAGTTCTTCTGGAATTCGGTAGGTACGCGTCCCATGATCGAGGAGACGCTGCGCAAGGCGAACCGTATTCGTCCTTTCAAAGACGAGGGCGATTACAGCTACGCGATGAAGCAGCTTGCCGGCGACCGGTTTGTGATGGTCGGAGATGCGGGCCGCTTCGTCGATCCCATCTTTTCGACCGGCGTAAGCATCGCGCTTAACAGTTCTCGCTTCGCGCACAAGGACATTCTGAGTGCGCTCGAAACGAACGATTTCTCGCGCCAGGCGTTCTCCAACTTCGAGAACACTCTGCGCCTTGGCACCAAGAACTGGTACGACTTCATCACCGTCTATTACCGCTTGAACGTGCTGTTTACATACTTCATCAACGATCCGCGGTACAGGCTCGATGTGTTGAAGCTGCTGCAGGGCGATGTTTACGACGATGCCACTCCGCCGGTACTGGAGAAAATGCGGAAAATGGTGACCGAGGTCGAGCAAAATGAAAAGCACCCGTGGCACAAGCTGCTGGGCGATTTGACGGCAAATGCTTTTGCTCAGGTGTCGTAGTAGGATTTAACTGTCCGGCCTTTGTCCGTGTTTGTCTGCGAGCCGTCGCGATCGGCGCGGCTGGCTTGCTTTTAAGGATCGAGAGCGGAATGTCATCCCACATCAACAGGAATTTCATTCTCGCCTACATCCTGTTGGTCGGTCTGCCTATCGTTGGGTTGCTGGGCGTTCTGAAAAGCGGTCGCACCCTCAAAGCCCCCGTTTCTATTGATGGCGTCTGGCAATTGCAGGCCGATCCGAAGCAGCTTGCTTCGCTGCCTTGCGGTAAAGTGCTCGCGGAAAATCCTGACAACGCGTTGGCCATGTCGCAGTCCGGGAACAACTTCACTCTAAGTCTCGCCAACGGCCCGAAATCCTTCGGCTCTGGAGTGCTCGATGGAACAGGCCTGAACGCTTCAATTGCTCCATCTCCGGAGTGGTCGGAGCAGGAAAGTTGCGGCAGGGGCCACGAGTTCACGTTGGTAGCAACCGTCGATCCCGTTGCGATTCCTCGCACGCTGGTCGGACAACTGTCGATGAACAATTGCTCTACTTGCCAATCTGTTCCGTTTCGTGCGGTCCGCCAAATTATTCCTGAACGAAAGGCGTCGCACTGAGCCTCGACCTATTCAAACTCGTTCTGCAGCTCACGGTAATTCTGGCGGTGTGCCGGCTGACAGGCAGTCTGTTTCGCAAGTTCGGGCAGCCCAGGGTCGTGGGTGAAATGTTTGCTGGCATTTTGCTGGGGCCTTCCCTGCTCGGCTGGATTGCACCCGGTATCTCCGCTTACCTGTTTCCACCCGCGAGCCTGGGTTTTCTGAATGCGCTCGCCCAAATCGGCGTTGTCGTCTTCATGTTTCTGGTGGGATTGGGAATCAATCCCAAAGAACTTAAGAATCATGGGCACGCCGCAGTCTTAACCAGCCATGTCAGCATCACCATGCCCTTTGTCCTGGCGGCGTTTCTAGCGCTTTATCTTTATCCCAGACTTTCCGACGACAGTGTGACGTTCACCAGCTTCGCTTTATTCATGGGATCGGCGATGAGCGTTACCGCGTTCCCCGTGCTGGCAAGAATTCTGATCGAGCGCGGACATCTCCAGAGCCGGCTGGGAACCGTAGCGATTGCATCCGCTGCTGTGGACGACGTGACGGGTTGGTGCATTCTCGCCTACATCGTGGTTCTCACGCGCGCGGCGCACAGCGGCACATCGATCTGGGTTACGGTCGGCGGCATTATCATCTTCGCGCTGATTATGGTATACGGTGTGCAGCGCCTGCTCGGTGGGTTGGAAGCTTCCTACCGGCAATGGGGCGGCCTCAGCGAAAATCGCCTGGCGTTCATGATGCTGATGGTCTTCACGGCTTCGCTCTGCACGGAAAGGCTGGGCCTGCATCTTCTGTTCGGCGCTTTCATGATGGGCGCGATTATGCCCAAAGAACCGAAATTCGTTCAGTACATTCTCGATCGGTTTGAAACGGTGACAGTCACTTTGTTGTTGCCTCTTTTCTTCGCATTTACGGGGCTCCGCACGAACATTGCTCTGGTCAAAGGTCCGGAGATGTGGATGTACTGCGGTTTGATCGTGCTGGTTGCTACCGTGGGCAAGCTGGGCGGATCCACGCTGGCTGCGTGGTTAACCGGCATGCCGCTGCGCGAAGCCGCAGGCCTGGGCACATTAATGAACACACGGGGACTGATGGAACTGGTAATCCTCGACATCGGCCTGGATATTAAAGTTATTTCTCCGGCACTTTTTTCCATGATGGTGGTTATGGCTCTCATGACCACCTTTATGGCGACGCCGTTGCTTGAATGGTTTTGTCCGGATCGAATTCTGAAGCTCGAGTTAGCGAAGTTGTCGGCGCAGGAAACTCCCAGCTCCGTCGTGGAATCCACGGGGGGTTCTGCCGCGTAGGTCGGTGTGCAAGATTTTGCAACTATGTTAATTGCAATAACTTGCAATCTCTGCGATCTCTGCTCCGAGAGGCTTTTTCGTTAGTGGAACCTGACGCCTTGTGTTAAGCTTTTGTCAAGAACCAGCAGTAACGCTCGGATCGGTGCGGAAGTCGTTAAGGTCCGGCAAAACTATCCCCCCGTCATAGAAATAATCACGTCCCAATTTGAGGGAGACGTTCGACAATGAGGTCCTCTACGATCCACTCTTTTCCGGTAGCCCATCTACGTACTCCCGAAGCGCCAATCACTAAGAAAAGATTCCTGCCCCCCGGGCTACTGCAGGCTGCAGTTGCTTTGGCGACAATTAGTCTGCTTGCGGCTTCCGCGTGGGGTCAACACAGCAGCAAGCGCAATGTCCTGACGCAACGCGGCGATGTTGCGCGCGACGGGCAGTTCTCCAACGAGACCTACCTTACGCCCAGCAACGTGAACACAAATCAGTTCGGCAGTTTGTTCACCGACGCCGTGGACGGTTACGTTGTGGCGCAGCCGCTCTACGTTTACGGTGTAACGATCCCGAACGTTGGTGTTGTGAATGTGGTGTATGTGGCTACCGCGAACGACAGCATTTATGCCTTCAATGCGGATGTGCCCGGGCCGCCATTGTGGCAGGTAAGCCTCCTGAATTCCGGCAACGGCACGACTGTAACTTCAGAGCCAGTGTCCGCTCTCGGTTGCCCATTCGTGAATGGGTTCACTCAAGTCGGGATCACAGGAACTCCCGTGATCGATGCAACCACTAACACAATTTATTTGGTCGCCAAGACGATGGAGGTCACCGCAGGTGTGACAAGTTATGTATTCCGCCTGCACGCGCTCGATATTACGACGGGACTTGAGAAGTTTGGCGGCCCAGTGGTAATCAATGCGTCCGTAGGTTCGGTAACGCTCAATACGCAGAGTGATCTGCAACGGCCGGCGCTGCTGGAATTGAACGGCACGATCTATATCGGATTCGGCTCGAATGGTTGCGATCAACTCGCGCACGGATGGCTGCTGGCTTACAGCGCCTCTTCGCTGCAACAACTCGGTCTGCTGAACACATCCCCCGCCAAGACGTACGGCTCCTCGCTGTGGATGAGCGGGATTGGCCCGGCTGCCGACAGCTCCGGGAACATCTACCTGGTCACGGCAAACGGCACGTTCGACGTGAATACCGGCGGCACCGATTACGGCGACACGGTGATGAAGCTGACGTTCAACGGCTCGACCTTCACCGTCGCCGACTATTTCACCCCGTTCAATCAGGGGCAGATGGCCGCGCATGACCTGGATTTGGGTTCGGGCGCCGCAGTGCTGCTTCCCACTCAGACCGGACCGTTTCCCAACCTTCTTGTAACCGCGGGAAAAACCGGGACTATTTACCTCGTCAACGAGAGCGACATGGGCGAGTACAACGCGGCGGGAGACAACATCGTGGAAGAGCTTCCCGGAGCGGTAAAAGGAATCTGGGGCGCGCCCGTCTACTGGAATAACGCGCTCTATTTCGCGGGGCGCCAAGATTATATCAAGGAATTCTCCTTCACCAACGGGATGATTTCGACTACGCCCGTCGCCGAGTCGCCGTCGAGTTACACGTTCACCGGGGTCCCCGTTGTTTCGGCGAACGGAAACACGAATGGACTCTTGTGGCTGGTTCGCAATCTCAACGCTAACAGCAGCACCGAACTTCTTTCGGCTTTCAACGCGACCAGTCTTGCAGAAATCTACAACACCAACAAAAACCCCGGGCGCGACCAACTCACGGCCACGGCGCACTTCACCACTCCGCTCATCGCCAACGGAAAAGTCTACTTGGGCACGCAAACGGAGCTGCAAGTCTATGGTCTCTTCCCCGCGCTGAATGTCTCGGCAGGAAACAACCAGACCGCGGCTGTACAGACTCCAATCAATTTGAGCGTGCAAGCCGCCAATCCATACACCGGAGTTGGAATTTCGGGAGTCTCGGTCACATTTAGCGACGGCGGAAAGGGTGGAACATTTAATCCGCCCAGCGCGATCACCGGATCAACGGGCAGCGCGTCTACGGTATATACGTTGCCGCAGACTGCAGGCACCTATTCGCTCACCGCAACCAGCACGGGCTATACCACGGCGACATTTAGTGAAATCGCGATCGCCGGCCCGGCGGCTGCAATCGCCAATGTCTCCGGGAACTCACAGTCGGGTACGGTCGGCACGGTTCTGCCCGCGCCCTTGGTGGTGAAGGTAAGTGACAGCTTTGGTAATGCCGTATCGGGTGCCGCAGTTTCATTCGCCGATGGCACAATTGGCGGGACCTTCGCGCCGAACCCAGCCACCTCGGAAACAAATGGCCAGGCCAGCACGGTTTTCACACTCCCAACCACGGCACATTCCGGCTTCGCCGTTACCGTTTCCTCCGGCAGTGCCAAGCCGCTAACCATGCACGAAACGTCAGTGGCCGCTGCGCCGGCAAGTGAGGCGATCTCCAGCGGCAATAAGCAGACTGCGGCCCCGGCGACGCAGCTCAGCAAACCGCTCGTGGTCGTGGTGAAGGATCAATATGGCAACGGCGTTTCAGGAGTCACCGTCACTTTCTCCGATGGAGGAGCCGGCGGCAGCTTCCTGAACAGCAGTCCAATTACAAATAGTGTGGGCCAGGCGAGCGCAACTTATACTTTGCCTCCAGCCGCTGGAACATACTCGATCACGGCGACGGTGAGCAGCTACGTTGTAACCTTCACCGAGACGGCCAATTAGTCTCGGAGATGGCGATCATCGATGCCGATCATGGATCGCATCAGATGTTTTACAAATTGTTTATTGCACGAATCTTGCTAATGCCGAACGATGGGCAGTCTCCCCCGACCCAGGCAGCGAAAGCTCTTTGCAGAACAGGGGCAGTTATGGACAAGGCTAGAGTTCTTGGAGCGCTCTTCTTATTGTTGGCTTCGTGCGCCGTAGCTCAGACGGTCACGTCATTCGACGGCATCGCCGCAAGCCAGGTCGCCAAACCCGAAGATGACGTAGATCCCAATGGCGCGGTCGGGACGAAGCAGTTCATGGAGTACGTTAATCTCTATTATCAGGCCTACGACAAAGTGACCTTCGCTCCGATCTGGAGCAAACCGCAACCGGTCAGCACACCCTTCACGTCAACGGGATTGAATGCCTGCGGCGCCATCAGCGGCGACGGCATGATTATCTTCGATCGTCTGGCTTCCCGCTGGATTCTCGCTGGCCACACGGGATCGAAAAATAACTACCTGTATTGCATCGCCATCACCAACACCGACGACCTGAGCTCTCCAACGCTCGCTTGGTACACCTACGAAATCGCTTTGGATCCGATTCTAGGCACCAACGCGGAAGGGGACGTTTACTTTCCTGACTGGCCAAAGATTGCCACCTGGCCCGATGCCTACTACGTAACGATTGATCTCAACGACGTCGATTCCAACTACGCGGAAGTTGGAATCGTCGCCTGTGCTCTTGATCGCACCAACATGCTGATCAAAGGCACGCCGAATCCTCCGCAATGTTTCCGTGAAACCAGTCCTCTGAGCGACGGCATTTATCTGGGGCACAGTGTGATTCCTGCGGACGTCGACGGCACCGCTGCGCCTCCTGCCGGCCGCGACGAATATATGGTGAGTATCCAGAATCCTCCCATCGACAACGTGACCACCACATCGAGCGCCTTTAACTTGTGGGACTTTCACGTGGACTGGACGAATCCGTCGCTCTCCACATTTACACAGTCCTCGGTTTCTGTCGCGCCCTACGAACCCGGTTGCTACACGGTTCACTCGCCGGTTCAAACCGTCTGCGTACCCGAACCCTCGACCGGCAGCACCAAGGAATCTATCGACTCCGTCGGCGATCGTTTTATGCCACGATTCGCCTATCGCAACTTTGGATCTTACGAGTCCTTCGTGGTCAGCCACGACGTTCAACCGGGAAGCAGTCAGCAGACTGGGATTCGCTGGTACGAGATGCGCGGCCCGGGAACTCCCTTTGTCTATCAGGACGGCACAATTAATCCAGATAACACTACGTATCGCTTTATCCCAAGCATCGCGGAAGACTCATCCGGCAATGCAGCGGTTGGCTACAGCATTTCCAGCAGCCAAACTCATCCAGGGATGAATGCCTCCTGGTGGAGTCTAACCAATGCGACTGCGCCCAGCGAGTTTACGCTTTATGACGGCACAGCCGATCAGGAAAATACGTGGCACTGGGGATCGTATGACAGCATGACGGTCGATCCGGTCGATGGCTGCACCTTCTGGTATGTGAACGAATACTATCCGCAAAATCAGACGGGAAGCGCAATCATCTGGCACACGCGCATCGCAAATTTCAAACTCTCAGGTTGTGGAACGTCTTCTGGAGTTACCGTCTCGCCGACCAGCCTGAATTTCGGATCTTTGGGCGTGGGAAGCACCAGTCCAGCGCAGCCGGTCACTCTGACAAACAACTCGGGTGCGGCTCTCACCATCAACAGCATCGGCTTCACCGGCGCGAACCAGGCGAATTTTGGCCAGACCAACACTTGCGGAACCAGCGTAGCGTCAGGCTCAACCTGCACCATCAATGTCACCTTCACGCCCAACACGACCGGTACATTCGCCGCCACTTTGGACATCAACGACAGTGCCAGCAACAGTCCGCAAACCGTTAACCTCACCGGTACCGGCGTCGTGGCGGTTACGTTATCGAGCACCAGCGTTTCCTTCGGGACTGTATTTGTTGGCTCCAGCTCTACCGCTCACGCCGTGACGCTCACCAACAATCAATCCGTTGCCCTGACCGGCATCAATATTTCCGTCAACAGTTCGTCGTTTAGCCAGGTGAACACTTGTGGTACGAGCATCGGGCCGGGCGCAACTTGCACGATCACGGCCACGTTTTCGCCGAAGACTTCGGGAGCGCTGACTGGAACGGTGACCATCAGCGATAGCGGCAGCAACAGCCCGCAAACCATCAACCTCAAGGGCAGTGGAGAGCTGCCCGTGACGCTCGCTCCGGCAACTCTGACCTTCGGTGCCGTAAAGGTCGGAACTACAAGTGGGCAAAAGAATGAAACGGTAACCAACAAGCAGAAGGTCGCACTCACGATCACCAGCATCACCTTCAGCGGAAACGACCCTGGAGACTTTGCGGTAGCTGCCGATACCTGCGGCAATAGCCTGCCGGCAAACACAGAGTGCTTGATCTCGATCACCTTTACGCCTCAGGCAAAGGGATCGCGAACTGCCATCCTGCAACTCAATGACAGTGCCGGTAACAGCCCCCAGACCGCGAACCTAAGCGGCACGGGACAATAGCGGACAAAAGCGCGCTTTCGGTCCTGCGCTTGTGGGCTTAATTCCAGGACCGCTCTTAAAGAGGCAGGGCCTTGCGCACGGCCTTTATAGCGGCGGGGCCATCGTCGGCCTGGCGGCCGGCGGTGAGAGGCCCTTTGCGAGCCTTGCTTGCAGGCACAGTCGTTTCCGACTGAACTTTGGGTTTCTCTTCGAGACTCTCGCGAGGAACCGCGCCATTTAGGCCGAACGCATACAAAACCACTTCCACGCGGCTAGAGACACCCAACTTATCGAATATCCGGAACAGGTAGTTCTTCACGGTATGCTCGGTCAGACTCAACTGCTGAGCGATCTCGCGATTGGACAATCCATCCGCCACCCCCCGCACCACGTCCTGCTCTCGCCGGGAAAGCACCGAAACATCGGAGGCGTGTATCGCACGGCGCTGCGGCATAGCCTCCCCCAGGGCATCGAGCAGATACTTGAGTTCGTGGCTGTTCGCCCACACCTGCCCGGCATGGACACAGGCAATGCACCTCGGCAGAAATTTGAAAGACTCGGAGCGGCAAAAAATACCGCTGGCGCCGGCGCGAAAGGCTTCCACTGCGGAATTCCGCTCGGAGCGATCCAAAAGCATGACGATGCGAATCGCAGGGTGCGCCGCATGCAACTCGCGCGCAACTGAAAACCCTTTTTGCGGATCGTTTTCAAGAACTGGACTCAGCAGGACCACATCCGGCTTGTCGCGTTCTGCCACCGCTAGGATCTTATCGGCTGCGGTCTGAGTCTCAAGAACGCGAAAACGCTTGTCCCGAGCCAACACGTCAGCCAGCATTTGGCTGTTCATACGGGTGCTGTCTGCTGCCAGCACTCGGATGAGGGACTTATCTTCCCGATTTTCTGTGGGGTTCTCGTTCACCGCCGGCACATCCACGATTCAGTGGTTGATTGCTTATTGAGGGACGATCTTTCCGTAACCGCTTTCACTCCTCTTTTAAAACTAGCCTCTCCATGAAATTGGGTAAATGGTACTTTAGTGTTGAAGATACAGTCGTGACCGTGAGCAGAACTCGATTCCACCGCACTCCGCGCAAGCTTCAGTGGGTAGGAAACGCCAACTCCTTCGCCCGTTGGGACGCCTTGACCACCGCCTTGATTAACGTCACCCGCAGCTTGCCTTCTTCCAATTCCATGATGCCGTCCACGGTACAGCCAGCAGGTGTAGTCACGGCATCCTTCAATAGCGCCGGGTGGTCCCCGGTCTCCAGCACCACCCGAGCTGCTCCCATGGTGGTTTGGGCGGCCAGCAGAGTCGCGATATCCCTGGGCAATCCCACTTTCACGCCTGCTTCGGCCAGCGATTCGATAATGATATAGATGTAGGCCGGACCACTGGCAGAAAGCCCGGTGACCGCGTCCATGTGCTTTTCATCCACGACTACGGTCCGGCCAACGACGTTGAACATTGCGGTCGCGGTTTCCACGTGCGAAGCTTCAGCATACTTTCCCTTCGCCAAAGCGGTCATGCCGCTGCCCACCAAAGACGGGGTGTTGGGCATGGCTCGGATTACCGGAACTGGAGCGTCCAGAGTTTTCTCAATCAAGCTATTAGGAACTGAGGCGGCCACGGAGATAATCAATTGGCCCGAGGAAATATGCCCGCGGAGCTCCCCCATCACCTCTTCCACCACTTGCGGCTTCACGCCGACCAAGATGACATCCGCATTCTTAGCCGCCTGCAAATTGTCTGTGCCAACGGTGATGCCCAGTTTCGCCGCTAATGCTCGTGCCCGTTCTTCGTGCGCCACGGTTGCGGTGGTCAACTCGGGAGCAAGCAGGCCGCTTTTTAGCAGGGCCTGCAGCAGAATTCCTCCCATCTTTCCCGCACCCAGTACCGCGACTCTTTTACCGGACAAACTCGTTCCCATCCTTCTAGCCTCCGTTCTCCGTCTCCCCCGACTGCCAACGCTACTTACTAAGCGCTTTCGGAGCGCCTTTGGTCTCCCACTGCCACGCCGTTTGCACGATCTCCCGCAGCGTACGCTTCGCCTCCCATTGCAGCGCGGCCTCTGCGCGCGCAGGATCGGCAACCAACATCGGCGGATCGCCCGGCCGGCGCGGCCCGACCCTGCGAGGAACTTTGCTGCCGGTCACTTCTTCAATCATTGCGACCACTTCCTTCACCGAGCACCCAGCACCTGTACCCAGATTCAACGCCGCAGAATTCTTCCCTGCCTCAAGCTGTTTGAGAGCCGAGACATGCGCCTCCGCAAGATCGTTCACGTGAACATAATCTCGAATACATGTGCCGTCGGGCGTGGAATAGTCGGAACCGAATAATTCCAGTTCGCCCCGTTCACCAGTAATCGCCTTCAAAGCGGCGGGAATCAGATGCGTCTCGGGATCGTGAAGCTCGCCAATCTCTCCGCTCTCGTCCGCTCCTGCCGCGTTGAAATAGCGCAGGCTCATATAACGCAGTCCGTAAGCTCGATCATAGGCTTCGAGCGCGTTCTCGAAGAACAATTTCGACGTGCCGTACGGATTTACCGGTTGCCGAGGCGTGTCTTCCGTGATGGGCATCTTTCCCGGCATGCCGTATACGGCACAGGTGGAGGAAAAAACAAACCTGCGAACGCCCGCGTCCAACGCGCAATTCAGCAACGCCAGTCCGGCCTCAGCGTTGTTCTGAAAATAGATTCGTGGGTTCTGAACCGACTCGCCCACCTGCGAATGCGCCGCGAAATGCATCACTGCATCGACCCGCCCCATCATCCGGCTTAGTGTGGCGCCATCCGCAATGTCGGCCACCACCAATTCCGATCCAGCGGCCAGAAAAGCATGCCCGCGTGACAGATTGTCGTAAATGATGACTTCGTACCCGTGGCGACGCAGTGCGCGCGCGGCGTGGCTTCCGATATAACCCGCTCCCCCCACTACCAAAATCGACAAGTATTGGCCTTCCTATTCGGTTTTGTAAAATCGGTTCGGCTTTCCCACCCTTCGTGCCGTCCGCCGTGCAAAGGAATTTCCCGCTCCGGCTAGGAAAGATCCGCTTACGGACCGGCAAACTCACCATCATTTCGGGGAAATAACTGTGCAGCGCAGGGGATCGCGGAACAGGTAAAGCTCAACTTCCAGTGTGTCGTTCAACGAATCTTCATGTCAAGCCCGAAAATGGAAATGTCCCGACTGGAACTATTACTTCACTCCGCTAAGCATTTGGCCCGGCGCCTGCGAGGGGTGCCCATCCGCACTCCAACCCATTGATTCTAAGGCACAACCTTCTTCGCCCCTCAAATTACGCAAATCTCACCGTCCCATTTCAGAGGACCGGCATAACTGGAGTTTGGGCGATGCACCTCTGTGACCTTACATCGAATCGCGTCCCGTTGTCTCCTAGGGTTGGGCGGCGATGCTCGGTCAAACCGCCCGTCTATCAGGACATTTTGAGGTGTTAAATGTTTTCGGACTCCCCCAAGCCCTGCACTGCAGGGTGCTTTACTAAGGCTACGTGTGCACTTTTTATTCTGGCTCTCACCCTCGTAACGTGCGTCTATTCTGAAGCCAAGCTGCAGGTCCAGGAACAAGCCCCGCAGGGAACCGTCGGAATTTCCTACAACACAGTCCTCACGGTTACCGGCGGGACGTCTCCGTATTCTTTTTCCGGCAGCGGTCTGCCCTCCGGCTTAACTCTTAGCAAAGCTGCGGGCAGCATTACGGGAACACCAAAGAGTTCGGGAACGTTCCCCGTCACCGTCACAGCGACGGATTCCGGCTCGAATCAGGTACAGGCAAATTTCTCAATCATTATTGCTGATTCCGGTACGGTCAGCGTTACCGTTTCTCCCGACAGCGGCGCACTCGAGTCTGGTCAAACACTGCAGTTCAAAGCCACCGTAAACAACTCAACGAATCAAGGCGTAACCTGGACCGCTACGTCCGGCACCATCACGAGCAACGGCCTCTATACTGCGCCGCAGGTGAGCGGCGGGACATGGACGTATAAAGTAACAGCAACCAGCGTCGCCAATTCTGCAAAGTCGGCGAGCGTATTTGTTGTGGTCACACCTCTCGTAGTTCCACTACAGATCACGACCACATCGCTGCCTGAAGTCATGGCCGGTTCGGCATATTCCGAAACGTTGGCGGCCAGTGGCGGCAAGTCTCCTTATCATTGGAAGCTCACAAGCGGCACATTGCCTCAGGGATTAACGTTCACTGGCGCCACGGGCGTTCTGGCAGGTACCACAGCTCAAACTGGACAATACAGCGTCAGCTTCCAGGTCACCGACTCCTCTTGGCCCACACAGTTCACAGCCAGCGCCCAGTATGTTCTGCCGGTAAGCAGCGTACTTGAGATCACGACCACACTGCTTCCTCAAATCACCGCCGGCTCAACCTACAACAGCGAGGTGAGTGGAGTGGGAGGCATGTCGCCCTATTCCTGGAGCATCAGCACCGGGAAACTTCCCTCCGGAATTTCCCTCAGCAGCAGCACCGGCGATTTCACCGGCACCACTTCGCAAACTGGTTCGTATAACTTCACCGTGAAGCTCACGGATTCATCCACGCCACCGCAAACTGCGACGCAGGCACTCTCCGTCACAGTCGTTCCCGCGCAGAGCACGGTTGCGGATTTCTATGTTGCAACCGACGGAAATGACAGTTGGAGCGGCACACTCTCCGCTCCGAACTCAAAAAACACGGACGGCCCTTTTGCGAGCATCGGCCGTGCGCAGACAGCTGTGCAGGGCATCTTGAGCAATCCCAAGGGCCGCACGAATCCCATTCAAGTAATGGTGCGGGCGGGAAGCTATTACGTTACCCAGCCGCTCTCGTTCAGCACAGCGGATTCAGGCACATCGACTCTTGGAGTTGTCTGGGAAAATTATCCCAATGAAACTCCGGTCATCGATGGCGGCATGAAAATTGCGAATTGGGTTCACGATAGCGGGAACGAGTGGCAAGCCACGCTGCCATCTTCAACCCAATATTTCGAGCAGTTCTTCTACAACGGGCAGAGGCGCTTGCGCCCGCGCCTTGGCGGCTATCTCGGAACCTATTATCGTGTAGCCGCGACCATTTATCTTCCCGGCTCGGCTTCTGGCCCCGCGCCCGATCCGAATTGCACGGTCTATATGGCAGGCCTGGGCTGGGAGTGCTTCGACCGCTTCCAATACACTAAGACCGATCCCATCAACGGCAATTGGGAAAATCTGAATTCGCCGTATCCGCAGGGCGACATCGAACTCTACGACTTCGAGAAGTGGAGCGCGGCGGAGCTGCGCATCAAGTCGATCGATACGACGAAGGACATTATTTATCTTACCGGTCCCACCTATCAGCAGGATTTCTACGACGGTTTTATCGTTGGCCACCGCTATCTCGTGGAGAACGTCAAAGATGAACTGACCCAGCCGGGACAGTGGTTCCTCGATCGCTCGAAGACTCCGTGGGTTCTGACTTACTTGGCCAACAGCGGTGAAAACCCGCCCACCGACACTGTGATTGTTCCACAGAGCACGCAAGTGTTAATCGCAACCGGAATGCAATACGTGACGTTCCAGGGAATCACCTTCCAGCACGACAACTGGACGGTGCCATCGATCGGCTACCCCTCGGTCACGGGAGATCAGGGCGTAACCGGTGCGGTAAGTTGCTACAACTGCCAGTATGTGACCGTTAACGGAGTCACCGTGACGCAGACTGCCGGCGGCGGCTGGGAGTTCTACACCAACAACACGTCGGCGACCACGGCGCACAACACAATCGAGAATTCCGCCTTTTATGATTTGGGTGGCTTCGGCATCCGGGTAGGGCTATTGGCGCAGTACAACGACACCGATGCGAATGTCGCGCAATTCACCACCGTTCAAAACAACGTGATCAGTGGCTTCGGCCGAGTCACTCCGGGTACCTTCGGCATCATGCAAGGCGATGCTCACGACAACACCTACACTCACAACGACATCTACGATGGATACGAGGTTGGCATCAAGATTTGCGCGCTCGGCTGCATTCCGGGCGTAAGCAATTCCCATGGCGCCTATAACAACGTCGCTTCCTACAACCACGTCTACAATCTCGGCCAAGGCATCATGGACGACCTCGGTGGAATTTATTTCAACACCGACCCCAACGCAACCGGCAACCAGGCACTGAACAACAAAATCCATGATGTCAGCGATGCGTCCGCGCTGGATGCCGACGGATACGGCGGTCAAGGTGTTTATCTGGACGCAAATACGGCGAACGCCCTGGTCCAGAACAACCTGGTATACCGAGCCTCGGCAACCACAGAGTCCGAAACCTGCGGCCCGCAAGCTCCTAACACGACCAACACGATTAAGAACAACATTTTTGCCTACGGCCGGCAGGGCATCAAGCAGGAAGGTTGCGTTCCGCCCGCTTCCGGAGTGTTGCAGTTCTCCTTCACCAACAACCTCGTCTACTACGATCGCGGGTATGTCCAAACCGGATATGCGTATTGTAACAATGGGCCGTGCACCGAAGTCATGAAGTATTCCGACAACATGTATTGCTACGCTCCCGGCGCGGCGTGCGCGTTGCCGACCAACCCCTTCTACACGACTGGATCGGAAGGCCGTTCGCAGTCACAGTACTATGCGAGTCTTTCCGCGTGGCAAAGCTCTACCGGCGAAGATTCCGGCAGTGAAGTCAAAAATCCGGGGTTTGCGAATCCGGTTTATCCGAACGACGACTACACGCTCACCGAGTCACCAGGGGTCGGATTCGTCGTCTTCGATCCGAATGAGGCGGGAAGATCGAATCCGGTGATTCCGAGTCCCACGGTGATCCCGACATTCGTCACCGCTCCGTTCAACCCGGCAACGGATTTCTGAGTTAACACTGACCGCGCAACTTGCGGCGGACCGTCATCCACGGTTCGCCGCCTTTTTATTTATGTTGGGCTGGCGGCGTGGGAAGTTTTTCCAGCAGGATCGGTTTCGATCCGATGTTTACCGCGCCGGCTTCTATGGAAGCCTTACCTCCCGCAAGATCGCGATATTGGGAGAAGTCGGCGCCCGTCGCATACCGAAAGCTTGCATTGGCGTCATAGGAGTTCAAAGCGTTCCAGACAATTCTTCCGTAATAGCCGCCGGGCCGCGAAATATCGCATGTCCAGACTCCCTGATTATTGCTACACGGCCTATAGAAGGTTGCTCCCACTAACCAGTTGTAGACTTGTCCATAAGCAATTCCGGCCTTGTTCGTGCCGTTTCGCGGATCCCACATTCCTCCCCATCCGCGCGCGTCACCGCCGTTGTCCCACATAAACCAATAGGCGCGCTGCACGCCAGCGGAAGCCTGTAGAATCAGCCAGCGCGCGACGTACGCGGCCTGCGCATCGGGATCGGGGAGTTCCCCGTTTGTCCCCCATCCACCCTCGGTCGCCCACAGCGGTTTGCCGCTCATTCCGCCGCTATCGAGTATCGATCGCATGGTCGCAATTTTGCCGAGTAATGTGTCAGGGCACGCGGGCGATTGTCCGCCGCCGGGGCAACCGCTTCCGACAAACGTTTCTGGAAACGGAACCGGATTGATGTTCCACGTCCGCGCAGCATAAGGATGAAAAGCGCCGGCATCGGGATAGTCGTTGCTGTAGTTGCTATACGCAGCGAGAAAACGCTGGGTCCATTCGTCATAGGACCGGCTGTCGCCATTCCCTTTCGTATCGCCGGACGTCGCTGCAGAAATGTCTGGCGTCAGAGTGGTGCAACTCCGGCACTGATCTTTGACAACCTTCACCATGTCGGCGCACATCTTCGCGCTTTCCGCGTACGTTCCTACCCAGAAGCCATCGAGGTTCGGCTCATTCCAGCAGGAGAACGCCACGATCTGGCAACTCCTGTTCGGCGCTGTCCCGCTGCAGACATGGCTCATCAGGCTGGTAACGAATTCTTTGAATTGGCAGTCCGTCGTTGTCACTCCCGCAAGCGGCGCCTGGCACGCCGCTGTCTTCATCAAGTCGGAAGGTGGCGCGCAATCGGCCGAGTCGGCACGCGGTCCGCAAGCCTCATGCGTGCTCACCGCCGCCCAGCCCGGCGTGCGGCTGAACGTGTACATCACGTCCACATTGTGCGAGCGCGCCGCGTTGAGCCAGACATCCAGATTGTGCCAGTCATAGCGCCCACGTCCCGCGCCTTCGAGGTGATACCACGTCGTCATGTTCCCCAACATGCGCAGGCTTCCGAACGGAACGTTTGGCCAGGGCGTGTTCGGGCGGTTGATGTGCATGCCGAAAAACGTAGGAGGGATCGGTGTCCCTGCCTCGGGGGGCGGCGTAGGATTGGCCACGGCGACCAGGCACAGCACTAACAGGAAAAATACAGCAAGAGAGCGATTCAGTTTCACCATATAGTTTTCGTCTGTTACATATTACTGCTCGAATGAGTCTCGATTGAAAGCAAAAAGGGCAGCATTCGCGAGGAACGCTGCCCTTTCGTGATTTAGATCGAACTGTGATCCGCCCGGCGGCGGAGCGTGATTCTCAGCTAGAAACCCGATAAAGACAGCGACGACGATTCCTTCCGCTGCCGCGACTCCCCGGATGGCTGGAACGGTGCTTTTGTCAAAAGAAAATTATCCATCAGCAACGCGTCAATGCCGGAGCAGGCGTAGCTGCGAATCGCATCGAGTGGACTGACCACCAGCGGTTCACCGAATAAGTTAAACGACGTGTTCAGCAACATGGGCGCTGGAGCGGACTCTCCGAAGCGCTTCAGCAGATCCCACAGTTCGGGATTGCTCTGTTTTTTCACCGTGTGCAAGCGGACAAGGCCGCCGGGAAGGACGAATCCCTCAGGCAGTCCATCCACTCCGGGGCGCACCCGCGCCAGCGAATTCATCGACTCGCAAAGCTGCGAGCATTCGAAATAGCGCTGCGCATCCTCCACCGGAACGGAGATGGCGAACGGCCGGAACCACTCGCGATGCTTGATGAAGTCGTTCAGATTTTCTTTCACGTAGGGCGCCCAC
The DNA here is from genome assembly GCA_050015215.1 of Candidatus Sulfotelmatobacter sp. Classification (GTDB taxonomy): domain Bacteria; phylum Acidobacteriota; class Terriglobia; order Terriglobales; family Acidobacteriaceae; genus Sulfotelmatobacter. The sequence continues at coordinate 10,609 of JBEKBW010000031.1, read as the reverse complement.
GGCGAAGCCAGCACGCTGCGATTGCCGAGCGCGCGCGGTCCAAATTCAGCCGCCCCCTGGAACCATCCGATAATCTTCCCCGCCAGCAGCAGCTCGACAGCATTCTCCGCCTGCCGGTCCTTCATGATCTGGAACGAAAAACGCGCCTTGCAGTTATCGAGCACGTCTTTGATCTGATGTCGCGAATAGGAAGGCCCCCAGTACGCATCAGTGCTGACGGCCTTTCGCGGAGCATGCTGAACCTGATGCTGCACATATAGAGCCGCACCGAGCGCGCATCCCGCATTGCCCGGAGCCGGTGGCACAAACACACGATTCAATCCGAAATTCTTTTCGAGGGCCGCAACCAGCAAAACATTCTGGAACAACCCGCCTCCGAGGCAGACTTCACTAATACCTTCCTGCTTGCGCAGGGTCTCGATGATCTCGATCACTTTTTCGGCGCAGACGTGCTGCACGCTGGCGGCGAGAGCGCGCCGCTGCTCGTCGCTCCACTCCGCGCGATTCTTCGGCAGGCGCAGCTTGCTCCAGAATTTGGCCGACAGATCAAAGCGGCCGCCCACTCCGTGATCGAGGTAGCTGGAATCAAACCGTAGAGTGCCCGGACTGGACTTTCTCAGGATGTCATGAAAAATGTCGCAGTAAAGCGGCTCGCCTTCCAGGCTCAGCCATTGCGTCTTGTGCTCATCCACGTGAGGATTAAAGCCGAGGATTTCCGTCGCCTTCGAATAGAGCCATGCCAGCGAGTGGGGATAGGCGATGTTGCGCAATACCCGGATTCGGGGGCCTTCTCCAACGGCCAGCATGCCGGAGTTACCATCACCCTCTTCGTCCATCGTGACGATCAGACTGCGTTCGAATGGCGATAGAAAAAATGCGCCGGCCGCGTGAGAGAGGTGGTGCTCAACATTCACGACCCGTTCCGCGCGAGATCCACCTTGAAGGCGAAGCAAGCGGTGGTGGCCCATTTCCCGCGCCAACCGCCCAATCTCAGCCATCTGACAGTAAGCCGAGGCCACCGGTGAAAGCGGCGACATTTTCGCACCCGCGAACGATCGGCGCGCCCAGCCGCGAAATGGGAGGCTTGCGACCGCTACGTGATCCAAGTCCTTCCACTCAATCCCGCCCCGCTTCAGGCAAAACTCGATGGCTGCGGCAGGAAGACCGCGCGTAGTCTTCGAACGCGAAAGTTTGCCCTCCTCGACAACGGCGCGAATTGCGCCGTCCTCGAGCAAAGCCGCCGCGGTATCGTGAGTGAAAGAAGACAGGCCTAAAATGCGCATGGTTGGACTTCCCCGTTGGATTGGGTTTTCGAAACGGACTCTCGGAGCGTGCCAGAACAGATGACGGACTAACCGTCATTCAGAACTGTGGAGATTCTACAGGAAGATAATTGAGGGAGCGCGCTTAATCGCCATCGCCCACGGCGACTGGCTTGGCGTTCAGGCGGCGCAGCAGCGGGCTGTTCTGCGACAAGAATTCAATATGCCCGCACTTGGGGCACTCGAGTACGACGTTTCCGCCCGCGCTGCCATAAGGCAAAAACGTAAACTTGGTAAATACGTAACTATCAAGTTCGTTCTGGCAACGGAGGCACTGCACCCCGCCGGTGCTGCCGACAGGCTTTTTCTGAACTGGAGCAGATCCGGGCCGGCTGATTTTTTCTACACTCATACCAGTTTTCCTTCCAACGACTCTACCGCAGCATAGCCCAGCCTCGCCATAATATTACCTGCGTATTGTTGCACAAGTTGACACTGCTCGTCGGTAAATGCTTCGCGCCAGCCTCCGGCCGATCCGCTGCGAATAAACTTCCCTTTCGTCGAGGCCCGCTGTGGATCGGCCTCTTCCTTTTGACGCATTTTATCCATGGAGTTGTTGGCGACCGCTTCGCAAATTCTAGCCGCCTGCACCGGAACCCCGAGGAATTCCGCGATGCGGGAAAGTTCCTGCACGGAATTACGCTTCAACTCCTCGAAACAAACCAGCAGGATTTCCGAGCGCCCCTGATCAACCGCTTCCATCCAGGAGGTTGCGTGATTGGTCCACGAACCGAAGGGGTTGACTTCGCCGCGCAGGAATCGCAACAGGTAAACGTTGAAGTCATCGCCGGCAAGTCCCAGGGCCTTCTGGTAGGCGAACTCGGAAAGTGCGACGTCGCGCGGATCGCGCGCCAGGTAAATCGCTTTTCTGTACTCTGGACGGAACGGCTCATGCGTTTTAATCAGACGCCCGCCCGCAGGCAGCACGCGCGCGCCACTTCCATGGCGGCCAACATCAGGAAGCATCTCATTTGTCTTGGAGAATCCGGACGCCTCTCCCGATAAAATTTCCAACAACATGAAGCGCAGCCATGTGCTTCCCGAGCGCGGATACGAGCCAACAAAAGCATCCGATGGCTGGAAATTGCGATGGCGCACCCAAACAAGAGGAGCGCGAGCCGCAGTTTTTGAAAGGCTAAAGCGAAACTTGCGAAGTATCGGCATGAAATCCCTTTGAATTGAACTTAACCGCGGGGAGAAGCCTCAGGCATTGCTGCGGATTCTTTGACCTGCAACTCGCCAGCCCGGGCAGGCTTTGCCCTCGCCGAGCGATAGCGACGTAAAAGCGAAATCGGCGCATAACAGTAAACCAAAGACGTGAAGTGATCGAAGGCGCGGAGCAGTCGAAACGTCAGTTCGTCTTGAGCACGCTCTGTCACGCTTGGCTCGGCGTGCGTTCCATCCGGCAGTTTTGGATAGAGCGGCCACGCGCCGTTATGCTCGCGCTGCCAATAGGCGATGTAGCGATCGATTTTTTCCTTGAAGGCGTCCAGAAGAATTTCGTCGCGGATTTTTCTGTTCTTTCGGCCAATCGAATTACTTTTCACGCCCGCGTGGTGATCGGCCTCGTAAATTGCCGAGCGGTCTCCACCTTCGGGCGACGCCATCTGCGGATCGAACGGAATCTGAAGAAAATCGCAAATCCCCGACAAAACCGCAGCCGGGTCCTTAACCATTTCTTCGTACTGAATCTCGTGCAGCGCCACGCCCTGCCGGAGGAGCGCTTCACACTCGCGTTTCAGTCGCCGGGTGCCGATCAGCGCGCGATGCGTGATGCCGCGCTTGGCAAAAAACGAAGAGCCTGTTTCCGCCGCGCGGAGAATGCTCCGGCAGATATCGACAGGATCGCGCCAAATCACAACGACGCGAGCGTTGGGAAACTTCCGCGACAGCCATTGCAGTGAGTCGTAATAGTTCGGAGATTTTTCGCCATAGATAACGCTGGCGCCGGCGCCATTCGCGTACTGCTTCCAGACAATTTCTGCGGCACTCTGCAGATCGGGAAGGCGAGGCGGAATCTGCTGGCGATCGATGCGATGACGGCTGAGCGCCGAATTCCAAAACTCCCAGCGCTCCTGCCAGTCGGCTTTGCTGCCGGAACTGCGAAACAATCCGGGCAGCAAAGGGAGATCGGCCTCATACATGAGGGCGATCTCCGGATGCTTATTCAACAACGTGTACAGCAGCGAAGTGCCGGAACGCCACAATCCGACGACGAACAGGGGGCCCGGCGATTTTTCTCTCACCATAGACGAGGTTTCCACTTCTGTCTGCGAATCCCCGCCCGTTAGTCTCCGTCCACCGTCGCCAGTTCGTGCTTCTCGCTCGTTACTTGCGACTTAATCCAGGGATAAGTAATGCTCAACCCCTGCTCCAGGCTGATCGACGGCTCCCAGCCGAGTACCTTGCGCAGGCGAGTATTGTCGCTGTTGCGGCCACGAACGCCCTGCGGCCCGCTCAGATTATGCCGCTTATTGATTTTCTTGCCGGCGATGCGAGCAACGATATCCACCAGCCCGTTAATCGTCACCAACTCGTCGGTCCCCAGGTTCAGAGCGTCACGATGATTCGATGCCATCAGGCGGATCAAGCCTTCTACGCAATCGTCCACATACATGAACGAACGCGTCTGCTCACCGTCGCCCCAAACTTCGATCTCGTCGTTCTTCTTCGCCAAAGCCACTTTGCGGCTGATCGCGGCCGGAGCTTTCTCCTTACCGCCTTCATACGTTCCCAGAGGACCGTACACATTGTGGAAGCGAACGATGCGCGTCTCGAAGCCGTAATCTTTGTAGTAGTACCGGCAGAGTTCCTCGGCAAACAGCTTCTCCCAGCCGTAACCCGGCTCGGGATCGGCGGGATAGGCGTCTTCTTCCGTCAAAGGCTTCACATCGGGATCCTTCTGCTTGGCCTGGTTATACACGCAAGCTGAGGAGGAAAACAGGAAGCGCTTCACGCCATTCTGGCGGCTGGCTTCGAGCATTTGAGCATTGATGAGGATGTTGTTGCGGCTGATGTCGGCGTGATTCGCCGTGATGTAGCCGATTCCGCCCATGTCGGCAGCGAGGTTGTACACTTCGTCGATGCCGCCGCGGGTAGCAAGCAGACATTCTTCGATCTTGCGCAGATCGTGAATTTCCATCTCGTCGGCCGCGCTGTTTTCGTACTCAGGCATCTTGATGTCCGCGCCGCGCACCCAGTGACCCTCTCTCTTCAGTCTCTTGACCAAATGATGGCCGATAAATCCCCCCGCACCTGTTACCAATATCCGTTTTTGCGTGCTCATATTGTCTGCTCGTCTCCTGAAGATGAATTGAAAGTTTTCTACAACGATTCTTGTGAATTAACCCGGGGGATTCAAGGATCAGCTAGATTTTTTCCTGTCCAAAAATTCGCGGAGCGAAATGCTCCAGACAAACCGCCCAAACAAATTTCGAACCATTCACGATATAGCGCGACCACAACCGACGTGGTTCGGCGCACAACCGATATAACCATTCCAAACCGTTTTCCCGCATCCATCGCGGCGCCTGCGAGAGGCGTCCTGTGTTCAAATCGAAAGCCGCGCCCACACCGAGCATCACTGGAACACGCAGCGTTTCCCGGTGGGCATACATCCACTGTTCCTGCTTCGGCGTGCTCAGGCCGACCCAGAGAACATCCGGAGCCGCCGCCTCCACAATGCGCTGAACTTCCCGCTCTTCCTTTTCGGTCAGAGGACGGAACGGCGGGCAATAGGTTCCGGCGACTTGAATGCCGTAACGTTCCTGCTCAACGCGAGCGAGATGATCCGCCACGCCGGGAGCGCCGCCGTAAAAGAAATGCCGGTACTTAGGACCGGTCTCGCGGCAGAACGCTTCCATCAACTCCGGCCCGTAAACACGGCGCTTCATCTGATGATGTCCCTGCCATCGACCAAGCCACACCAGTGGCATGCCATCGGCGACAACTAGATCCGCGCAATCGAGCACGTGCCGAAATTGTTCTTTCTCACGCGCTTCCGAAACCCCGTGCATTCCCGTCACCGCAACATAGCGTGCCGGCCCATGTTCGCGGATCCACGATTCCAGGATTTGGATCGCATCCGGAATCTGAACTCCATCCACACGCACACCCAGCACGCGATAGCTGGGAATCTCGGTGGTTCGGTCGAGTACCGCTTCGGTCTGCACTGGCTCTCTCCTGGTTCTGAGAAATGGTTTGGGAAGGGCGTGGCTCTAGCCGCGCCGCTCAAGCCCAATCGGTATCCGGGCTTCAGCCCCTGAGGGAGGATCTACTTCAGTTCGAACTCGGCTTCTCGATGATGAAGTTCTCCAGCACCAGCGCATCCATCTCGCTCTTTTCGAACGTGTTGTAAGCGTTGGCCGGTGTGTTCACGATGGGCTCGCCCTTCAAGTTGAAGGACGTATTCATCACCACCGGAACGCCCGTAGCATGGCCAAACTTCTCGATCATTTTGTAGTAGCGCGGGCTCTGCTCCTTGAATACTGTCTGCAAACGCCCTGTGCCATCGACGTGAGTGATGGCGGGAAGAATCGTTTTCGCCTCTTCCTTCACCGGCACAACATAGAGCATGTAGCGCGCCGGCGACATGTTCACCGCGTTCGGCAGATCAAAATATTTCTCGGCACTTTCCGCAAGCACCGAGGGAGCAAACGGACGATAAGGCTCGCGGAACTTGATCTTCGTGTTCACGATGTCCTTCATGTCCGGATTGCGCGGATCCGCCAGAATTGACCGGCTACCCAAAGCGCGCGGCCCCCACTCGAAACGCCCCTGCGCCCAACCGATGACTTTCGCGCTGGTCAAGTTATTGACCACCGCATCGAGCAGTTTGTCTTCATCGTCGTAGCGCGTGTGTGGGATGTTGTTCTGCTTGAGAAAATCTCCGATCTCCGCATCCCGGTTTTCGCGGCCCCAGTACGCGTGATCCATCTGGAAATTACGCGGCTTGCCAAGCAGCGTGTTGTAGGCCCACAGCGCCGCTCCCAGCGCACCACCGCCGTCGCCGGCCGCAGGCTGCACGTACATGTTCTCGAAGCCGGACTCTTTCAGAATTCGAGTGTTGGCCACGCTGTTCAGCGCAACGCCGCCCGCCATGCATAAATTTTTCATGCCGGTCGTCTTGCGGAGATTGGTCGCCATGCCGACCAGAATGTCTTCTGTCACCTTCTGAATGCTGGCGGCGATATCGGCGTAGTGCTTGTTCAGCTTCGAGAGTTCTTTGAAGTTCCCCGGCGGAGTTCCGAAGTATTTCGGAAATCCGGTTTCCTCGGTGAAGAACAGCATCTTCTCCGGACGTGGCGCGCCGAACAATGCGGCGAACTTACTGTTGTAAGTTTTTTCCGTGGAATGATGGAAGCTGAAGTAATCCATGTTCAACGAGAAAGAACCGTCGCTGTTCAACTGAACCAGCTTCCAGACTTTGTCGACGTAGATGGGATCGCCGTACGGGGCCATGCCCATGACTTTGTACTCGCCCTCGTTCACTTCGAATCCGAGGAACGCGGTGAAAGCGCTGTACAGTAAGCCCAGCGAGTGCGGGAATTCGATCTGCTTGTTGATCTTCAGATCATTTCCCTTGCCGATGCCCCAAGTAGCAGTGACCCATTCGCCCACGCCGTCAACGGTCAGCACGGCCGACTCTTCAAACGGCGAGCACAAATAAGCGCTGGCCGCGTGCGACAAGTGATGCTCACTGAACAGAACCTTGTCCTTACTGATGCCTAGTTCCGACTGCAGCGTGGTTGCAACCCAAAGCTTATCGACCATCCATGTGATCATCGACTCGCGGAACACCTTCCACGATTGCGGATAGGTTTGCAGCACCATCATCAGGATGCGGTCGAGCTTGCGGAATGGCTTCTCGAAGAACACGACATGGTCAAGATCCTGGCCCGTGATGCCAGCCTCTTCAAGGCAAAATTTAATGGCCTGCTTGGGAAAGTCGTAATCGTGTTTCTTGCGCGTGAAGCGCTCTTCTTCCGCCGCCGCTATCAATGCGCCGTCTTTCAGCAGCACTGCCGCCGCGTCGTGGTAATAACAACTGATTCCTAGTATGTACATTCTCTCCTCGTTGCTTCGTACTTCGGGTTCGGTCGGTTTCTTACTGCCTGTGGGCCCATTCCATGTCATAGGCCTCGTCGGGATGATCCAGCCACGCGTCAGGCAGCTTCTTGATCCGCAAAGGATCGCTAAACCATCGTGCTGCCAGTCCAAAAGGCAGCATCAGCACCGCATAGAAAATCGTGAGCAGCACGCGAGCCTGGAAGTTGCCGACTTTCTTGCCAAAGGCCTTCCAAGCCTCCCATGCCCGCTTCAACATATTCCACATTGCTTGATTATTCTCCTGTTGTAAAAGTCTCAGAGGTCCAATTACTTGGCGGGGGCGGGGACTAGATGCCAGCCGGGCGATTCCTGCTCCTGGGGCTGGTTGACTTCCTGTAACAACCTCTCGCTCACAAACACTAGTGCAAACAGCATAGTAAAGGTGGCGTCCGGACGGCTGCCGAAAGCGCGGCTGACCATGCCGTTGATTAGAATGTTCAGATAAACCGCAAAGCATCCGGCGGCCAGGGGAAGCGAAACCTTGCGCATCACGCGGATGAGGTTACGAACAATCATGGCATGCATCATCACCATGATGAATAGCCCGATCAGGCCATTGTTATACCAGACCTCGAGGAAGCCGTTATGCAAGTGCCCGGGCTGCCAGGAGACGCTAATCTTGTAAGCCAGGAAGCGCGATGACATGAAGCCGCGTCCCAGGAAGATTTTCTGCTTAATCAGCTGCCATCCCGCAGACCACACATCGGTACGCCCGGTTACCGTACCCGCCTGGTCCGTTCCTAAGTACGAGGTAATGTAGGACGCGAGTCCCGGAGAAAGAGCCATCAGCAATGCGACCGCAGCCAACAATCCTAGCATGTACCAAACGGCGGACTTGAACTTCCCTTGCCAAACGAAAAAGATCAGCCCGGAAAATACGCAGGCTACGAATCCCGCCTTGCCGGCGGCCAGGACCATGGTGATCATGCCGAAAGCAGAGAAGAACAGCGGCCAACCGCGATGGCCGGGCTGGGAGAGCGTCAGCGAAAGGAGAACCAGAATTCCGGCGTCTGCCGCCAGCATCGTCGGTGCGGTACCTACGTCGAACAATCGGCCAGTAGCAAGAACAGTGGGGTCGGCCATCAACCGCAACAGTGGGACGAAAACCAGAAATGCAAACGCCCACTGGCTCACCCGCAGAAATGCCCGCAGGTCGTTCTGATCCTTAATCTCCTGATTGCAGGCCGCGAGCAGAGCAATCGCCAGGAACAGCTTGATGATCCAGCCAAGAGAGAAAACCGGCTGCTCGGCATAGACGCACGACAAAAAGCAAACCACGCCGAACCACGCCACCCATTTGTAAGAACCGTGGAAGATTTTGTGGAAGTATTGCGGGTTCTTCACCGAATAAAGGATGAAAGCGAAGATGATGAACACCCACACCATCACTTCCGAATAGGCCCCGGTCGAAACCTGACCGCCTTCGGCATCCTCTGTCATGTAGGAAAAGAAGCCCTCGGAGCTCAACAGGATCCACCAAAGGGCGAAGATCAGGTTCCGGTTGCGCATCGGTCCGGAAACTGAAAGAACCAGTCCCAGCAAAGCGAAGACCGCAATGCCTACCCCAAGAATGGAAATCGCCTGATCCGAAACCAGAGCGTAAAACAACCCCATGGCGGCGGCAGTGATCAGGCAAAGAGCGCCGATCCACAAACCGGAGCGCAGACGCGAGTTCGGCTTGATTTGCGTCACGCGGTTAGACCGCGTCGGGTTTAGGGCAGTTCCGGCCATTGATTGGTGGATTATAGGACTGTCTTCGAGCGCGTTAAAACAGCGTGTAAATGAACGGTGCGATGGCAGAGCTTTGCCCGAAGATAATGAGCGCTCCGATCAGAAACAAGCTCACCACCATCGGCAGAAGCCACCACCGCTTGTTGCGCATGAAGAACGTGAGCAGTTCGCCGGCAACCCCCATGTTGCGCGCGCTGTTCTTAATGAATTTCATGATGTCTAATCTCCTAAGAATGAGCTTTCGTCATACTCGTAACGAAAATTGGTGCCGATCTTTTCCGAACTCGAAAGAAATATCTAGGGGGTGCCCCATTTCTCCCCTCCTTTGGGAGAAGTGGGGATTTCCTTACTGTCGGTGCGCCCACTCCATATCGTAGGCTTCGTCCGGATGGTCCAGCCACGCATCCGGTAACTTCTTGATCCGCAAAGGATCGCTAAACCATCGCGCTGCTAATCCAAAGGGCAGCATCAGCACGGCATAGAAAATCGTCAACAGGACGCGCGCCTGAAAGTTGCCGACCTTTTTGCCAAAGGCCTTCCACGCCGTCCACGCCTTTTTCAACATGTTCCACATTTCGATCACCGCCCGTTAGATTTGTATCAGGGCATCGCTTCAGCGATACCGCTATGCAGTTAAACCGGAACCGGCTTTAGCCGCTGCCGCGCATGCCAGTGTTAGTGCGCCACGACGCTATTGGTCGACCCGTTCGGCGCAACCGAATTCGCCACACTCACGGCTGGCGCCTGGCAGGCTCCGTTGTACACCGGTGTTTGCCGAATCACCTGGTAAAGTTGCTCCGCTATAATCTTGTGCCCCGCAACCGTCGGATGCGCCGGATCCATATACATCGCGCCCTGATCCTGATGACGCAGCACTTCGATCATGTTGACGACCGGAACGTGATTCGCCGCAGCGAAATCCAGCATGGCTCGCTGAAACGGATGCATATCGCTGTCCTTCACCAATCCGTCGCCGCCCAGGACTAGCAGAACCAATTGCGAATGATGTGCCTGAGCCAAATCGAGGCTTTCCCTCAGGCTGGCGTTAAACCCGTTTACATCCAGATCGCCATTTCCCGCAATCGTAGAAAGCGATCCCTGCATCAGCACGTGGCGCAGCTTGTAATAAGCAATTTCCCGGAACAAGTCTTCAATGAAAAAGTTGTACAGCGCACTGCGGCGAACAATCGACTTGAACTCCACCCGGCGCAAGAACTGCTTGCGCGCCTCGCCCTGCAACTTAGGAAGATTTTCGAAGTTGGTGTTGAAGCTGTAAGAGCGAATCACCACGTCCGGCTGGAATGTGGCATCTTCCACGGTTAGCTTCAATTTCTCTTCCACCAGAGAATTCGGATACGCGTTCACCCCGGCAGAAACCACCTGAAATTGTTCATGCCCGCAAGCGCTTGCGTTCAGCATCTTCTCGAGCTGCGCGCTGTAGTGCTGCG
>JBEKBW010000030.1:0-51374 GCA_050015215.1 Candidatus Sulfotelmatobacter sp. | reverse complement strand
GCTCCGGCTGAAGGATTGTACGCCACTGATCGAAATCGAATCGGCTAGTCGCCGCCGATCGTATAGCCAATCGATCCGCTCACGCGGAACAGATTGTCGGTGTTGAAAAATCCGTTGTCGGTACTGCTGCTATTGCTTTGGACGTGATAGTAGTGAATTTCGGGGCGCACAAAAACATGGCGCCAGACGTAATAACGGATGCCAGCGCCGAGGTGCTCCATGAAGTGATCGGTGCTCTCGTAGTTGGCATAACCGGGTGTGGACGCCCCCGGAACATAGAATCGGGTGGAAGCGGGGCCAATGCCCGCCATGAGGTCAAGGCCGGCTTTCTTACCCAGACGCGGCTGGAAAAGCAGGTTGAAGTCGGTAAGGATAGGGCGATAGTTCAGTCCAGTCCCAGTCCCGTAAGTACCCTGAGTCGCTCTCCACGCAGTTTCTATATTAACGCCCAGACGGTTGTGTAGAACCACGTCGCCGCCGATGTTGAGGGGACGACAGCAGCGTGCCGCCGCCGATAAAAACGTCGCCCTGCTGCGCGCTGGCGAGGTGGCACGAAAGAACGAGAGCGAGAACGGGTGTAAGAAGCGCTAACTTTCTCAAAGGAACCTCCAATTAGTCTTGATAAGCGCTAAGATGCGCCTACGAAATCATTCGGATGCAATAGAGTTGGTCAGAATCCATCATAATTTCAAACCAGCAACGGATTCAACCGATGGGCGTTGTAAAGAAGTGTCAAGCAGGCACACCCCTTCGGCAACCTGCAATCAAACCCGCCGGAAGGCAGTTAGTTGCGCGGCTTCCGAATTGAAGAATGTTAGGAGCTACAGCGCTATTTAGCCTTACCGCCTCCGCCGGGAGCGCGGATGTGATCGACCGCGATAGGGCCGCCGCCAAAGAAGGTCAGGGCAAACGCCAGCGCGGCCAGCGCCAGCGGAAATTCGTAGCCGTGGTCACCCATGAGTCCATTGTGAAAGTGTACTTTGGCGATGGCGACCGCCAGGTCGATACAAATGGCGAATGCGGCAGCTCGGGTGAATAGTCCGATCAGTACCAACAGGCCGCCAAAGAACTCGGCGAAGGCGGAGAGATACGCTGTCCAGCCGGGCAAGCCGAGGCTGGCGACGAATTGAACATGGTGATGAAGTCCGCCAAAAACCTTATGGTAACCATGGCCGACCATTACTGCGCCCAGGGCAAGACGCATGACCAATAATGCGAGCGGTTGCAGACGATCAAGGTAGCGCAAGTCTTTCCTCCCAGCGAAAACAGCATAGATTACAGCACGCGGCTGAAGGAGGGAAGCGGAGTGAGCCAGACGCTAGCTTTTCTTACTTTGTCAAAGAGGCGTGTGCGATGCGAGAGATCTCTCGCCCCGCTGGTGAGAACGCGGGGCTCTGAGATGACGCCAAGGGCTTGATGTAGAACCAGAGACCCGCTTGCGCGCGACCCAACTGGGCGAAGGCCCGAATCGGCAGTTTGTTCCAAGATGTGAGCCGGCTAAACGCAACACTTTGGGAGTAACCCATCGAACAATTGCACCCCGGCTGAAGTTCTGGTAACGTTTTTTCGCCCCCAGATAATGTCCGTCAGTGGCTTGCTCTGGTCGGCTTGCGTTTGTGCGCGAATCCTTCCGGGCGTTGAAATTAATTTCAATCGCGTGCGTCGAATCCGCGAGCTTGGGGTTTATGGATGCAGAGTCCGGAGTTGACACGTTACTGCGGAACTTTATTGCGGAACTACGGATGCAAGGCCATCGATTTTGGGAATATCAAATTTGGCGCTAAGGCGTTTTTGAAGATCAGGAGGCGGTAATGAATCGCACCTCGGGAAGTGACAGGATTCTGCAGAAGTTCCTCGTGCTGGCGTTTACGTTTGCAGTTCCATCATTGCTTTGGGCACAACATAAACCGAGCGGAGGAGGCGGCTCGAAACCGGCAGCGCCAGCTAAAAGCGCGCCTGCGCACTCAGCGCCGGCATCGCACGGCGCTGCGCCTTCGCATGGCGCAAGCGCTTCGCACGGCGCGACCCAGTCGCACACCACTACGGGGAGCCGTCCGTCGACAGCCGGCCACACGACAAACCCGAGCCACGGCGCGAGTACCAGCCATACGACGACTCCGAGCCGCGGGAATACCACGGCTGGGCACACAACTACACCGAGCCGAGGCAATACCGCAGCTGGCCATACAACAACGGCCGGTCATGGAGCGACGACGAGTCATGCGGCAACGCCGGGGAATCGCGGCGCGGCGGGAGGGCACACCGCGGCAGGCGGACGTCCAGCAGGAGCGGCCAGTCGAGGCAATGTCGGTAGCCACACGCCTCCAGGTCGAAATGTTTCTTTGAAAGGTGGGGGACGCGCCAACGTGCGCCCGAATGGCTCGATTCGCTCGGTGGATCGCAATGGCATGCACATTGAACACGGCGTTCGCGGCGGACGCACGGTCGTGAGCGAGCGCAACGGCGCGCGCATTGTCACGCGCGGGCGGGGCGGCTATGTGCAGCGAGCTTACGTCACGCGCGGCGGGCACGCCTACTACTCGCGAACTTTCTATGCTGGCGGACGTTACCACGTCGGCCTTTATCGCGGCTACGGCTGGGGCGGACACATGTACTACGGCTACTACCCTGGAGTCTGGTACCATCCCGGATTTTATGGGTGGGGCTGGCATCCATGGGGAGCGCCGATTGCCTGGGGTATCGGTGCGTGGGGTTGGGGAGGCGCGCCATGGTGGGGATACTATGGCGGGTGGTGGAATCCTTATCCGGTATATGCTGCGCCTTACTACTGGCTGACAGATTATCTGATCGCGTCGCAATTGCAGGCGGCATATGAGGCGCGCCAAGACGCCAATGCCGACGCGATGGCTGCGGATGCTGCGGCCAGCGGAGGTGGGGACAACGGTGGCGGCGGAGACGCCGCTCCGGTGGCGTCCGGGAACGTGGCACTTAGTCCGGAAGTGAAGGAAGCCATTGCCCAGGAAGTGAAGGCTCAATTAGCGGCGCAGCAGGCGCAAGCCGGCCAGCAGGATACGGGCGGACAAGCGGCAGCGGCGGCTCCCGCAGCGCCTACGAACGCCAGCGATACTCCACCGCCAGCGTTGGATCCATCGCAGCGCACCTTTGTGGTGGATTCCGATGTAACAGTGGTGGCCAACGGTCAGGAATGTGCGTTGTCGTCGGGCGATGTAGTTACCCGCCTTACGGACACACCAGATGCTGACCAGACGGTGAATGCCAGCGTCTCGGCGACCAAGAAAGGCGATTGCGCGTCGGGACAAACCGTTGCCGTGAAAGTGGATGACTTGCAAGAGATGTACAACCACTTCCAGGAGCAATTGACCAACGGCATGGGCGAACTGGCCAAGAAGCAGGGGACGAACGGTATGCCGAAGGCGCCGGATACGGCTACCGAGCCTGGGGCCGTGACACCTCCGCCACCGGATACCACCGTGGCGAAGACTCTGCAGGACCAGCAGCAGCAGGCGGACCAGACTGAGGCGCAGGTCAAGCAGGACGCGGCTTCTGGAGGCGGGCAGTAACGTCCGCAGCCGGTTTGGCTAAGCAACAAGTAAAGGGAGCGCCGATGGCTGGCGCTCCCTTTTTCACATGCCAGAAACTCTCCCTTTTGTAGTAAATTGCTGAGTTGTCCAGGATCGCTTTCGAAAGCCACTCGGAGGATTTGCGATGTCGCGGAAAACAGTTGCTCTAATTGCAGGCATTCTGCTCGTAGTCTCCAGCGTCTTCTTTGTGTCCCTCGCCGGTGCGCAGGCGCCGTTTCTTCAGGAGCAACTCGCCGCGCAATACAAGATAGTCAAGATGGGATCGGACACGAGCGGCTATTCCGTGGTGGAAAAGGGTACGCTGCTCGCGATCCAAAAGGGCGGAATTCTCTCGGTGCCTTACGGCGATCAAAATGTTTTGAGTAATAAATATGAAAACGGCACGATCAAAGGCCCGAGCAGTTTGGGGTTGATGGGGCGCAAGTCCATTATGGGGAAATTTGGCAAGGAGCAGACTACGCATCTGTTTGCCACCGGCGACAAAGTTTATCCCATGAAGATCGATGTCAACGTGGCCAAGGACACGGTGACCATGGAAATCGTTGCCTGTGACACGTGCAACAAGACCGATCCGCCGACTTACAACAAGGCGAATGTGGTTTTCCAGTTTCCCAAGGGATCTTTGGCGAATGCGCAGGCCGGGCCGGTGGAAGACACGATTGGGCAAGTCCTCTCCATCAGCAACGACGATTCACAGCAGGCAGGCGGGGATCAGGGCGGTCAGCAACAGGGCGGAGATCAAGGCGGCCAGGCAGCGCAGGCGCAGGATCAACCGCCAGCCCAACAGCAGCAAGCGCAGGCCGATCCGGTGAGTATCGAAAAAGGCATGACGGTCGATCAGGTCGAGGCGGCGATGGGCAAGCCGGAGAAGAAAGTTACGCTGGGCAACAAGGTGATTTATTACTACAAAGACATGAAGGTGATTTTTTTGAGCGGGAAAGTTTCGGATGTGCAGTAGAGCGGCGAATTTATTTCGTCGGCGTTAATTGGCTAGGCACTTCAGAGCTCGCGCTGCCTCAGCGCGCTGAGCGTCCCGGGGACGCCTGAGAGCGGTATCTCGACGCTGGGCAAGAGGTCGAATTCCTTGCCGAAGGTGCTTAAGGTTGTTCGTAGCAGGCCCGTGGGCGCTTACAAATGACGGCTGCTAACATCCGTCCCAACAGCAACTTCCGCTGTCGTTCAAGTACTTCCGTACCGTCTGTAGTACTTCGGTTATCGGTTCCGGAGTGACCGGCGGCGTTCTGCATAGCCATCGCTGCTAATAGACGAGTTCATCCCAGCAACCACAATATATAGATTTCCCACCACTTCCGCCCATTTCTCAGTTCCAGAAAAACCTTAAAAAACCCAGCAAAAACCGCAAACTCGCTTGAAGCCTCGGTTTTACAGGGCTGATATATGCTCTGGACACCGAAAGCTCACGGAGATAAACACGGGGGCTTTCAGAGTTTCCCAAAGCAAGATCGTGCGCCGGAGAGACTGGCACGCGAAAGGTTCTGGCGGACGGGCGAGGTAAGGGAACTATGGCCGATTCGCGGGAAGTGATGAACATTCGGCAGGCGTCGCAATATCTGGGCGTAAGCCCGGACACGCTTTATAAGTACGTCGGCGAACAGAAAATTCCCGCGTTCAAGCTGGGCAACCGCTGGCGCTTTAAGAAGTCGAAGCTGGACCAGTGGATGGAAGAGAAGTCGAGCCAGGTGGAACCGAAACGGAAGGCGAAGGCGGCGGCTAAGGCTGCCGGACAGAGTTAGGCAAGAAGAGTTAAGTCAAAAACGTCGCGGGCGAGGGCGCCCGCGCCACACTAGCAAAGGCGGGCACATGTTTGGAATGGGATCGAAATCGATTGTAGGTCTGGATGTGGGCTCTTCGAGCATTAAAGCAGTGGAGTTGAAAAAGAAGGGTAGCAGCATCGAAGTCGCTCACCTCGGGCTGGAAGCGTTGGCCTCCGATATTGTTGTGGACTCGATGATCGTCGACTCGGGCACGGTATCGAGCGCGATCTCCAAGCTGTTTGCGGATTGCCTGATCAAAACCAAGGCGGTCGCAACGGCGGTGAGCGGCCACTCGGTCATCGTCAAGAAGATTTCGCTGCCTTCGATGAGCGATCAGGAATTGGCTGAGACCATCGACAAAGAAGCGGCGCAGCATATTCCTTTCGATCTCGCCGACGTGAGCCTTGACTATCAGATTCTGTCCGAAGAGCCGGGCAGCCCGCAGATGGACGTGCTTCTGGTGGCTGTGAAGAAGGACAAGATTTTGAACTACACCAACGTACTCTCGATGTCGGGACGCACCCCGGCTATCGTGGACATTGACGCGTTGGCGCTGCAGAACTGCTACGAGTACAACTATCAGCCTACGAGTACAACTATCAGCCCGCGTCAGGCCAGGTGGTGGCGCTGCTCAACCTGGGCGCCAGCGTGATGAACATCAACATCGTGAAGGGCACGACGCCGCTCTTCCCCCGCGACGTCAGCGTAGGCGGACACCAGTACACGGACTCGCTGCAAAAGGAATTGGACCTGAACTTCGAAGACGCCGAGAAGCTGAAGCTGGGCGAAAAAGTTGGGACGGTCAGTGAAGACGCGAAAGCGCCGATCCTGCAGCAGGTGACCGAAATCATCGTGCTGGAAATTCAAAAGACGTTCGATTTCTTCCGCGCCAGCGCGGCAGGAGAGCACATCGAGAAGATTTATCTGGCGGGCGGTTCGGCGAAAGTTCCGGGATGTGGGCTTGGCGTTGAGGAGCTTTGAATCCCTATGATCAAAATCAACCTTCTCGAAACAGCAAAGGCGAACAAACGCGGCGGGAGTAGCGGCCCGTCGATGCCCACGATGGAAATGGGCGACCTGGGATCGCCCAAGCTAAAAGTTCTGGTGATATTGCTGATCGCGGGTGCAGTGAATTTTGGCTACTGGTACCGGCTGGACCGCCAGGGAAAAGCGATCGCCACGCAGGTGCAGGCTGCCGAACAGAAGAACCGTGAGTTGAGCGATGTGAAGGCGCGCTTTCTTGAGCGCCAGAGACAAGCTGACAGCTACAAGCGCCGCGTCGATGTGATCGATAAACTGCGCGACGGTCAAGCCGGCCCCGTAAACCTGTTAGCCATGCTGGGCGAGACGGTGAACGGAACCGAAGCGGTATGGCTGAGAAAGATGGACGACAGCGGAAATACGCTGAGCCTTGAGGGCACAGCGCTGAGTGCCGACGCGGTCGCCAACCTGATGGGCAATCTGCAAAAGACCGGTTTCTTTAAGACGGTCGAGATCAAAGAAACATTTCAGGACGACACGATCAAGGACATGCAGGCGTTTCAGTTCACCCTGAGCTGCGAGAAGGGAAAGTCGTAAAGGCGGACCTATGGAAATGAATTTTGGGCAACTCTCGGGCCTGAAGCAGTGGGGAGCAGTGATTGCCACGGGCGCGATTGTAACCGCGGCGCTCTACTTCACAGTGTTCAAGAGCCAGAGCGACAAGAATGCGGCGGCGCAACGCGTGCTCCAGGAAAAGGTTCGGGAAAACAACGAACTGGAGGCTTACCGCCCGAAGTTGAAGGACATGGAGCGGCAGCTCGCCAACCTGAAGCAGCAATTGGAAATTGAGGCGCGGATCGTTCCCGACGACAAGCAGGTCGAGACCTTCATGCAGACTCTCGATGGAGAAGCTCAAAAAGCGGGCGTGGAGCTGCGCCGTTATACGGCGAAGCCGGTTGCCGCCAAGGAATACTATTCGGAGCTTCCCTTCGACATGGAGCTGGATGGTCCGTATTACTCGATGCTGAACTTCTTCGATCGCGTGGGCAAGCTGGAGCGCATCGTGAACATCAGCGGGCTCCTGGTTGGGAATACGAAAGCTCCGTCCGACGCGAAGGCGAAGCACACCTACCAGTATGCTCCGAACGAGAGCGTGGTCGCGACCTTCACCGCGACAACATTCTTCAGCCACGATTTGGAGCCGGCCGGTGCGGCGCCGGGAGCAAAGCCGGCGGGAGCTGGTAAATAGGAATCGCTATGAAGCTGACAACAGCAATTCTCGCAGTAGGCATGATGACGAGCGGAGCTTGGGCGCAGAATCCGAACGCGCAGAACCCGAACGTGATCAACAACGTGCAGAGCACCATGACAGCGGTGCAGCAGCAGAAGACCAACGATTCGAATGCCGCTTTGGGGACCAAGGGCGGACCGGCGAAACCGGCCCCGAAACCGGCGGCAGGTGCTCCCGCGAAAGCGACGAGTACGCCGACGCCGGCTGCGGCGAAGAATGCGGCTCCCGCGGCCTCTGCGAAACCGCAAACGGCGCCACAGGCGAAAGCAGTGAGCACGCCAGCGCCAGCTCCTGCTGCTGGTAAAAAGGCAGCGGCTCCAGTGGCTGCTTCTGCGAAACCACAAGCGGGGCCGCAGGTGAAAGTGGCAAGCACGCCAATGCCTGGTCCAGCAAAGAATACCGGGGCTCCAGGAGCCGTCTCTGTAAAACTGCAAACGGCGCCCCAGACGAAACCTTCGGCGAAGAAGACTGCGACGACGGCGGTTGCTAAGCCAACGATTGCGGTGAAGCAAGCGCCTCAAAAAAAGGCCGAGAAAAAGACCGTAATCTCAGCTGCCCCGCCGACGAAGGAAGGGGTGAAGCCAGCCGAAGCCGCTAAGAGCACCGAGGCCCCCAAGCCGCCCAAGCAGGAAGAGAAGAAGTGGGCGATGTCCGGCAAACGCGATCCGTTTTTCAGCCCGGTGGTGCAACAGCCGACAGGATCCGGTTGTTCGAGCGGAAAGAAATGCCTGGAGATCGGGCAGATCAATTTGCGGGGCGTGGTGAAGTCCGACAGCGGCTTTATCGCGGTGGTGACCAACAATTTAAACAAAGCATATTTCCTGCACGAGAACGACCCGGTGTTCAACGGTTACGTCCTGAGAATCACCGGCGACACAGTGGTGTTCCAGGAAACATTTCAAGACAACCTGGGCAAGTCGCTGACGAGGGAAGTAGTGAAGCGAATCTCGACGCCAGCGGTTTAGTAGAGTCACAGGCACTCCGCAGGCTGAAGTGCCGAGAATTCGAATTCTGGCAAGGACCGCGGGGCAGACCCGCGAGTTTGGGAGAGGCGAAATGCGAAAGCAACTGCTGAGTGTAGTCCTACCGTTGCTGCTCACTGGGCTGATGGCTTCAGCTGCAGACACGCCGGCGACGCCGGCATCGAGCCAACGAAACGAACTGCAGCGCGTGAACGTAGTGCGCGGCGCGGATGAAATCCGGGTCGAGATTAGCGCGCAGGGCGCGGTAACGCCGAAGTTGACCAGAGCGGAGTCACCGGCGCGTCTGATCGTGGATCTTCCCGCGACCATCATGGCGACGCGCCAAAGCCACATCACTGTGGGCGGCGCTGACGTTAAGGGAGTGCGCATCGGCATGGACGGCCAGAATCCTCCCACCACCCGAGTGGTAGTGGATCTTGAGCATTCGTGCAGCTATGAGTTCAAACCAGCGGCGGACGGCAAATTTGTGCTGACGCTGCATACCGGCTCGCCGATCGTTGGTGCCAGCGCGCATGCGCCCAAAGCCGCCGCGGAAAACAATCTGGCGGCGACCGCTGCCGCACCGGTTAAGGTCGCCCCGGCCAGCATCGCACCGCTGCCTATGAATATGTCTCCGTTCGCTCCCCGAGTGGCGGAGGAGAAACCCGCCGCCAAGTTGGAAGTACCGGAGCACACGCAATCAACTGTTAACCAGACTGCTGTTTCGAACGATTTCGTGTTCGTGGAACCTACTTACGCCAAGGCCTCCGCTGCCACTGCTGAGCCCACTGGTCGCGCCCAGGAAGCCGCCGCGAAGTTTGCCGACAAGACTGCTCCCGAGTTGTTGCCGGCCTCCATGAACGCGCAATTGTCGTCGCAGAGCACCTCTTCGAGCACTGGCATTCAGCCGGCGGTGAACCTTGCCGCTGAGCAGAAGGCGCAAGCCGGGCAGCAACCTGCCGCGGCCGGTCCCAAGTACACGGGCGAGCCGATTTCGGTGAACCTGAAGGATGTGGATCTGAAAGATTTCTTCCGCCTGATTCACGAAATCAGCGGCTTGAATGTAGTGCTTGATCCCAACGTCCACGGCACTCTGACAGTTGTGTTGGATGACGTGCCGTGGGACCAGGCGCTCGACATCGTGCTGAAGAATAACGATCTCGCGCGGGAACTGGAAGGGAACGTCCTCCGCATCGCTACTGTCGATACGCTTAAGAAGGAGGCGGAAGGCCGACGCGCGCAGGTGGAAGCCGAAGCCATGGCGGTGGAAAAAGTATCGGTGACGCGCTTCCTCAGCTACGCCCACGCGAAGGATGCGATCGTAACCGTGAAGAAGTTCCTCTCGCTGCGCGGAGACGTAGTTGCGGATGAGCGCACCAACGCGGTCATCGTCAACGACATTCCGAAGGTGATTCCGATCATCGACCGCCTGCTGACGCAACTCGACCGTAAGACGCAGGAAGTGGAAATCGAAGCGCGCGTGGTTGCGGCTACGCGGCAGTTCGCCCGCGACATCGGCACACAACTTGGCTTCGGCTGGGGCGATGGCCATAGCGCGATTGGCGGAGGCAGTGCTGTAGGCACTTCTCCAACAACAGTTGGAGGTTTAACGCCGGGCTACATAACGTTGCCGGGCACCTCCACAACGGGATCGACGATTCCGCTGTTCTCTAACCTCGGAGCAACGTCGCCGACCAGCGGCCTGACCTTCATTAACGCCAGCAACTCAGTGCGAATCGACGCAGTGTTGTCGATGGCCGAGTCGCGTGGATTGCTCAAAGTTCTTTCACGGCCTCGGGTGGTAACGCAGAATAATATCCAAGCCTTGGTGAAACAGGGCGTGCGCGTGCCGATCGTTACGCAGGCGCAGTTGGGCGGTCCGCCTACGGTCACCTACGTGGATGCGTTCCTGCGCTTGACCGTGACTCCGCAAATCACCTCGGAGAACACGATCTTCCTGAATGTTGACGTGGAAAACACCACGCCAAACTTCGGACAGGAAGTTCAGGGCAACCCCGAGTTAATCACCCAGCAGGCCACTACGCAGGTATTGGTGACTGATGGCGGCACGGTGGTGATCGGTGGCGTGATCCAGACGCAGAACTCGATCAATATTACCCAGGTGCCTCTGCTTGGCAATCTGCCGTTTCTGGGCAATCTGTTCAAGCACACGCAGGTAAACACACAGAACCAAGAGTTGATCTTCTTCATCACGCCGCGAATTATTCAGACGTAACCAGCGTCGGACACTGCAGCGCAGGTTGAAGATTTGACCGCCGGCCTGAAGAACCTGTCAGGCCGGCGGTTTTTTATGAGGTATGAGCTGTGAGCTCTGAACGTTGATAGCGATCAGCCATTGGTGGTGAAACAAGATCAGATTCGCTTCCGGGCGCCGCGCTTGCTCACGGCTTAGGCTCGTAGTTCATAGCTCACCGCGCACAGCTCATGGCTCATCGCTCATGGCTCACCTGCTAAACTCAGCACAATGAACTTCCTCGCGCGTCAGAAGAAATTGCGGGAGCACCTCGCTATTACCCGCTTCGATGGCCTGCTAATCAGCCACCTTCCAAATATCCGATATCTCTGTGGCTTTACCGGCAGCGCAGGGTACTTGCTGGTCGACGAATCCAAAAGCTTTTTTATTACCGACGTCCGCTACGACACTCAGGCACGGCAGGAAGTAAAAGGCGCGCAGGTGGTAATTGCGCGGAAACCCGCCCTACAGGAGCTTGCGGAATGGGTCGTAAAACGATGCAAGAGATCGCGCGCCTCCGCCGTTGGAGTGGAGGGCGAGCACATGACCCTCTCGGAAAAAGAGAAGCTGACGGACCTGCTGCCCTCCCGCGTGCGTTTAAGAAGTGCAGCCGCCGTAGTGGAGCGGGCGCGCATGGTGAAAGACGAAGATGAATTGCAAAGCATCCGCGCGGCCGTGCGATTGGGCGCGGGATTGTTCGACCGTGCGCTGGAAGTATTGCGCCCGGGGGCGAAGGAAACCGATGTGGCGGCGGAAATGGAGTTTGCGGCACGCCAGGCCGGCGCCGAAGCCATGTCGTTCTCCACGATCATTGCTTCCGGGTCCAGATCGGCCTTGCCGCACGGCAGAGCTTCGGAGCAGGTGATCCCCTCGAGTGCGTTCGTCGTCTGCGATTTCGGTGTTATACTCGCAGGTTATTGTTCAGACCAGACGCGCACTGTATGGATGTCCGGCGCGTCCGGTTCGGTTCCGAAAGCAGCTCGCCAAGCCTATGAATCGGTTTTGGAGGCGCAACGGGCTTCGATAGCCGCGGTGAAACCCGGCGTGACGGTTGCAGAAGTGGATGCCGCGGGTCGAAAGGTTTTGAAGAAAGCCGGGCTGGCGCGGTATTTTACGCATTCGACAGGACACGGCGTGGGGCTGGAGATCCACGAGATACCGCGAGTTGCGATTGGGCAAAAAGAGGTGCTGCGGCCCGGCATGGTGATCACCATTGAGCCGGGAGTATATTTTCCCGGGAAATGGGGTATAAGAATTGAGGACATGGTAGCAGTCAGCGAGAGCGGCTGTGAGGTGCTGACCCCGACCAGTAAAGATTTCCTGTCAGTTTAGACTTCTTATATTGCATCAGGTTGCACGCTGGCAGTCACCCAGGCAAAACCGCTGGAACGAGCCAGATTGTGGGCGTTGTGTGGGTTCTACCTCTACTACATGAATCAAAAAGAACTGAAGGAACTCATAGAGTTCTTAATCGAAAAGGACATCACCGAGTTCGAGCTGGAACGCGGCGATGTCAAGGTCAAGATTAAGCGCGGCGGGGAACACACTGTGGTTTATCCCGTGGTCGGCGCATCATCGCCGCCTTCCGGATCACTTCCTGCCCAGCTAGTCCCAGTCGCACCGCCTACTTCACAAGCTCCGCCGGCACCGGCTCCAACCGCGGAAGAAGACCTTCATATTGTGAAGTCCCCCATCGTGGGAACCTTCTACGAAGCCCCTTCGCCGGGCGCGCCGCCTTTCGTGAAGATCGGCGATAGCGTGGAAGTGGGGCAGGTGTTGTGCATCGTGGAGGCCATGAAGCTCCTGAACGAAATCGAGTGCGACGTGGCCGGCGAAATCGTGAAAAAGATGGCCAGCAACGGCCAGCCCATCGAATATGGACAGGAGTTGTTCGCCATCAGGCCGAAAAAGTGAAATAGTTCCCGATCGGTATGTCTCGTCAAGAGTGTTTCTCAAAAGAGCTTCCGACCAAGAAGGTCCACGACGATTGGAAGCTGAGAGCTTACGGCTGAGAGCTGATAGCTAACACATGTTCAAGAAAATCCTCATTGCCAATCGCGGAGAAATTGCGCTGCGCGTGATTTGCGCGTGCAAGGAACTAGGAGTCCGCACGGTCGCCATCTACAGCGAAGCGGACCGGCATTCTTTGCACGTGCGCTTTGCCGATGAAGCAATCTGTATCGGGCCGCCGCAACTGGCACAGAGCTACCTGAATATCCCGGCAGTCATCAGCGCGGCGGAAATCGCCAATGTGGATGCTGTGCATCCCGGCTACGGATTGCTTGCGGAAAATGCCAACTTCGCCGAGGTTTGCGAAACCAGCGGGATCAAGTTCATCGGTCCGCGACCCGAAGTCACGCGGCTGATGGGAGAGAAGGAAAAAGCGCGCGCGGCGATGAAACGGGCAGGAGTGCCGATTCTTCCGGGGTCGGACGGGATTATTGCTTCGGAAGGCGAGGCCGTGGAGTGGGCGCGGCAGGTGGGATTCCCCGTCATTATGAAGGCCTCGGCTGGCGGCGGTGGGCGCGGCATGCGCATTGTTCGCAACGAAGAGGAGCTTCCAACGCTGTTCAAAGCGGCGCAATCGGAGGCAGCCGGGGCTTTTGGTAACGGTGATTTGTACATGGAGAAATACGTCGAGCACCCGCGTCACATAGAGTTCCAGGTGCTGGCAGACGAATACGGGAATGTAGTGAGCTTGGGCGAACGCGAATGCTCGATCCAGCGGCGGCATCAGAAATTACTGGAGGAATCGCCCTCGACGCAGGTAACGCCCGAGCTGCGCGATGAGATCGGCCGCGTCCTGTGCAAGTCGCTGTCGGATATCGGCTACTCCAACGCGGGCACGATTGAGTTCCTCATGGATCAGGACCGCCGCTTGCACTTCATTGAAATGAATACCCGGATACAGGTCGAGCATCCGGTTACGGAGATGGTTACTGATGTCGATTTGGTGAAGAGCCAGATCATGATTGCCGCCGGCGCTCGCCTGGACGAAGTGCTGCAGGGCCCGATCGTGCATCGCGGCCACGCTATCGAATGCCGCATCAATGCCGAGCATCCGGAGAAGTTCACGCCATCGGCGGGAAAGATTACGACATTCAATCCGCCCGGAGGAACCGGAGTGCGCGTGGATACGGCTGCTTACGCCGAGGGCGTGATTCCGCCGTATTACGATTCGCTGATCGCGAAGCTGATCGTCCGCGGCAAAGATCGCAATGAAGCCATCTCGAGGATGTCGCGCGCGCTGGAGATGTTTATCGTGGAAGGCGTGTATACGACGATTCCGCTACACCGCAAGATCCTCGCGGATGCGGATTTTCGGACCGGGAAGTTCGATACGGGGTTTATCGAGCGATTTTTGGCGAAAACTGGGAAGTGAGCGGCTTAACGAATGCGTGCTTCGCATCGCCCATCGTCGCGGCGCAAGCGCCACTCTGCGGGTACCTTTGCAAAGGTCATCTGCAATCCATGACCTATAAGAAAGCCCAAAGCCAAAGGCGTAACTAATGCCGCCGGAGATAGGCAACCATTTTATTGGTACGCGAAACAGTCAGTTATACCTATGAAGCGCTGCTAAATTGCTTTGACCTGCTCTGTGCCCACGAGTAAGATTCGGTTTGTAAGTGGGTTCTGTTATTCCCGCGTGTAGAGGAGACTAAAGTGAAAAACATCAAGAAACTTCAAATCAAGAAAGTGACACTGCGAAACCTGGATGAGCCGGCGCTGAACGCGATGGCGGGTGGCATCACCGGCACTTGTCTGGAAACCCTATGCATCGCCTGCGCCACGGTAACGGTAGATAATAAAATCTGTGCGACTTGTCCGGCGGCTATCTGCAAATGATGATCGTTTGTACGTTGGGTCTGGAAAGCCGGAGCCGGCGGGGGATATCTATCCTGACGGGCCACTTATAGTTTGGATAAGGGGTCTTGGCACGCTACGCGCCAAGCCCCTTTGCTGACGTTCACCAATTGTAAGCAAGGTGAGATGAAGACCAAGAAACTCACACTTAAGAAGGTGACCTGCGGAATTTGGATTCTTCTTCATTGAGGCTTCTCTCGCGGGAAGCTCAGCGATTTCCTTCTTCGTCCTCTCGGATAAATTGATTCCAATAATGACGATCGACAAATTTGCGAGGTCGCTCGCCTTTTTCGAGCGCGAACGCCTTTAACATGGAGGCATAGTCGTCCCAGTATTGTTTACCCCCGAATCTGCAAAGGCTCATTTCATCTTCGCGGTGCTCCTATTCTCTAAACGACAGATCATCCATATCCTTTTCGCTCCTTACAAACGGGTGCCAAGCAATACGATCTACTCGGCATTGAGCGACAGGAGACGTTTTGATTTGCGCGGACACTGGCAGGACGCTAATGAAAACAAAACACGTTAGCAGTAAGCGAGCGTTTATGGAAATTAGTCCTCTCGAGCAGAAAGAATTGTTCGCCGCAACGCGGATATTCTAGATCAACACTTTAGGCGGAATCGAATTACACTGGCAATTCATGGCTTTGCTTCCTCGCCTGTACGCCATTCTCGACGCCGCGTGCTTTTCCGACGAAAAGGCGCTGTTTGTTGCTGCGGAGGGCCTTGCCGCTGCCGGTTGCAACCTCATCCAGTACCGCAACAAGTCCGGCAACGCGCGTGTCATGCTGGCGCAGGCGCGGGAGTTGATGTTGCGCCTAGCGAGCACCGGAGGTCAAAGTCCCCACCCTATCGGCGCACAGTACGCGCCGATAAGGGTGGGGCACTCTCGAACGATTCGCCTCATCATGAACGACCGCGCCGATCTCTGCCTGGCTGCTGGCTTCGACGGCATCCACGTCGGCCAGGATGATCTCCTGCCGGAGTCCGTCCGCAAAATCATCGGTCCGGATCGCTGGCTGGGAGTTTCCACGCACAATCCCGAACAACTCGCCGAAGCCGATCAAACCTCGGCAGACTATTTGGCCATCGGTCCGGTTTTCGCCACATCCAGTAAAGCAAAACCCGATCCAGTGGTAGGCCTCGAAGGCGTTCGTCGCGCTCGCCTACTCACCCGCAAGCCGCTGGTGGCGATTGGGGGCATCACGCGCGCAAATGCCGCCTCGGTAATCGAAGCCGGGGCCGATTCGGTGGCGGTGATATCTGATCTATTAGAGTCCCCTCGCAAATCAGCAGAGGAATTTTTTCGCATCTTGAGGTAAAGTCATCAGGCAACCGCCGAATGTATCCGGCGTGGCCTCGTCGTTCGTCGTTGGCCGTTGGTCGTTCGCGAAAGCGACGACTGCGATCCAAGACCAACGACCAACGACGCGAGTCATGGAGGAGCCCTGAGCACACCGACAACGTCGACCTCAGCCAGCGACTGGGAGATTCATAGCCACCAGGATAAAGAACTGGTCAAGGGCCTCGGTCTGACAAGCGCCACCATGCTGGTCATCGGATCGATGATCGGCTCCGGCATCTTTATTGTTTCGGCGGAGATCTCGCGGGAGGTGAACTCGCCCGCATTGCTTCTTGGCGCATGGGCAATGGCGGGGTTGATGACGATTATCGCCGCCGTGAGTTATGGCGAATTGGCGGCGATGATGCCGCGAGCGGGCGGCCAGTATGTTTACCTGCGCGAATCGCTCGGGCCGCTGTGGGGATTTCTTTATGGCTGGACGCTTTTTCTGGTGATCCAGACCGGCACGATTGCCGCCGTGGGCGTGGCGTTTGGCAAGTTTCTCGGCGTCTTCTTTCCCTCGATTTCTTCTACGCAGTGGATTCTGCACCTCTGGAAAGTTCCGCCCATTCGGCTCGGCCCGATGGTCCTCGGCAACATGGACGTCGGCGTCAACACGCAGAATCTTGTCGCCATCATCATGGTGATCGGTCTTTCCGTTGTGAATATCTTTGGATTGAAGACCGGAGCACTCATCCAAAACGTATTTACCGCCGCGAAGCTATCGGCGCTGTTTGCGCTGGCGGTCTTTGGCGTGGCTCTGGGCCGCAATGCAACCGCTATAGCAGCCAACTTTAGCGGCCATTTCTGGCGCAACGCGGCACTTGGCGCGCAGCATGCGGTGCAGGTCGGAGTTGGCGGGCCGATTGTGATGGTTGGCACGCTGACGATTCTCGCGGTATCGCAAGTGGGATCGCTTTTCTCCATGGACGCATGGAACAACGTCACCTTCACCGCCGGAGAAGTGAAGAATCCCAGCCGCAACCTGCCGCTGTCCCTTGCGCTCGGCACGGGGGTTGTGATCGCTCTTTATCTAGCTTGCAACTTTGTCTATCTGAACACGCTGCCACTGCAAGGCTCGCCGCAAGCTACAACCCTTCTGGGGCGCGGTATCCAGCACGCGGCGGAAGACCGCGTCGGGACGGCCGTGATGACGCAAATGTTCGGCGCGACCGGCGGCCTGCTCATGGCCGCGGCCATTCTGATCTCGACTTTCGGCTGCAATAACGGTCTAATCCTGACCGGCGCGCGTGTTTACTACGCCATGGCGAAGGATGGCCTGTTTTTCCGCGGTGTCGCGAAGCTGCATCCGACTCATAAAACACCGGCAGTCTCGCTTATGGTGCAAATGGTGTGGACGTGCTTGCTCTGCATTTCGGGCAGCTACGGCCAGCTGCTCGACTACATTATTTTCGCTGCGCTACTCTTTTATATTTTGACGATTGTAGGATTGTTCGTGCTGCGGCGAACGCGTCCCAACGCGGAAAGGCCGTACCGGGCTGTGGGGTATCCGGTTCTGCCCGCGATTTATATTGTGATGGCTTCTTTCGTCGATGTCGTACTATTGCGCTACAAGCCGCAATTCACGTGGCCGGGGTTGATTGTGGTGCTGCTGGGCATCCCGGTTTATTTCGCGTGGTCAAGAAGGCCGCAACGTGGCAACACAACTGAGTCCGCCTAAGAGCCAAGGAGAGACGAGACGAATGGCGAATCTGTTCGCAACCAAGCCGCTGAATCTTCTGATGGAAGAATCCCGCGAAACGGGAGAGCACAGCCTGAAACGCACGCTGGGAGTTTTTCAGCTTACCGCGCTCGGCGTGGGCGCGATCATCGGCGCGGGCATTTTTGTGATGGTAGGGCTGGGAGCGCAGTATGCCGGCCCGGGACTTACGTTGTCATTCGTTCTCTCCGGGTTGGGCTGCGCGTTCGCTGGGTTATGCTACGCCGAGTTTGCCGCGATGATTCCGTTGGCCGGAAGCGCCTACACCTACGCATACGCCACGCTGGGCGAGTTGCTGGCCTGGATCATCGGCTGGGACCTGACGCTCGAATACGCCATGGGCGCCAGCGCGGTATCTTCGGGATGGTCGAATCACTTCATCGAACTGCTGAATATTTTCCACATCAAGATGCCGCTGTGGCTGGCTTACGATCACTGGACCGCGCTGAAAACCGCCGAAAACATCGTTGCACGGCAGATGGCGGTGGCCGCGGATTCTTCGCTCGTGCCCGGCACCCAAGCCTTCCTCGATAGGGTCAGCGCGATTATCGGCATGCAGTCTCCCGAATTGCTGCAACGGGCGCATGATCTGCTGGGAGCGCCGCATCTGTTCGGTATGGAAGTGGGCCTAAACCTTCCGGCTTTCATCATTGCCCTCATCATCACGGCGATTCTGGTTGTCGGAATCAAAGAGAGCGCGGAGTTCAATACCGGAATCGTCGTCATAAAAGTTTCGGTGGTGCTTTTTGTAATCGCGCTCGGCGCACGCTACATCAACGTGAGCAACTGGGGCACGGACTGGCACTCATACGCGCCCAACGGCCTCGCCGGAATTGGAGCCGGAGCGGCTTACATTTTCTTCGCTTACATTGGATTCGACGCGGTCTCGACCACGGCACAAGAGGCAAAGAATCCGCAACGCGATTTGCCCATCGGCATGATCGCTTCACTGGCGATATGTACGGTTTTATATATCCTCGTCGCCGGTGTGCTGACAGGGATGGTGCACTGGCAACAAATCAACATCGAAGCGCCGGTTGCCCGTGCCTTCCTTGATCGCGGGCTCTTTACTGCGTCGCACATTATTACTCTCGGCGCTCTCGCGGGGCTGACCAGCGTCATGCTGGTGATGTTGCTGGGCCAGACCCGCGTGCTCTACTCCATGGCCTGCGACGGCCTTTTGCCCAGGAGGTTTTTCGCTGCGGTCCATCCAAAGTTCCGCACACCGTGGAAGAACACCATTCTCGTGGGCCTGCTGGCCGCGGTCGTCGGCAGCCTCACTCCCATCGACGATATTGGCAGGATGGTGAACATCGGCACGCTGCTGGCGTTCGTGATCGTGTCAATTTCGGTGATGGTGTTGCGCTATACCAATCCCAGCCAACCGCGCCCGTTTCGCACGCCGTGGGTCCCGCTGATTCCAATCCTCGGCGTGATCTCGAACGGATACATGATGTACAAGCTTGGCATGTGGAACTGGATCCGATTGGTGGGTTGGCTGGCGATTGGACTGATCGTCTACTTCACTTACAGCGTGAAGCACAGCCGGGTGCAGGCGCTGAAGTCTGGGGTGGGACCGGAGCGTGCATCGTAGAGCAGGACTCTCATAGGCCCTCCGCAACTGCGCGGAGGGCTTTTTTGTTTTATAGTGCAGTCGGTGGGAGTTGGCGGCTAATCGTATGCAAGCAAATTCTCTGACGGGCAGCGCGAAGTGCGCTCGCGACCACCAGCGACTATCGACCAACGACGGATGACATGAAGATTGTTTCGGCAGAAGAGATGCGAGCCATCGACCGCGCCACCAGCGATCGCTTCGGCGTGCCTTCACTCACGCTGATGGAGAGCGCCGGCACGGCTGTCGCGGATTACGTTGTCTCCCAACATGCCGCCGCGGATCGCATCGTGGTTTTCTGCGGCAAGGGAAATAACGGCGGCGACGGGTTTGTCGCGGCGCGGCAGTTGCATGAGCAGAAGAGAAAGGTGCAGGTGATTTTGCTCGCGGAGCCTAACGATCTGCGGGGCGATGCGGCGGTCATGTTTGGCAAAGTGCCGGTCGCTGCAATCTCTGTGCGGGCCCGCGAAGAGTGGAAGAGCGAGCCGGTGCGGTCTTCGCTGAACGCCGATTTGTATGTGGACGCCGTGCTGGGTACGGGTTTCAAGCCGCCGGTGAGCGGAATGTATGCCGATGCGATCGCGATGATGAATGCGAGCCGGGTTCCGGTGATCGCAGTCGATATTCCTTCCGGTGCCGATGCCGATGCAATGGGTCCACAAACCGGACTGATCGCCAGAGCCGACGCCATCGTTACCTTTACCGCGCCGCGGCCCGTGCATGTATTCGGCTTATTGACGAATGGGCACACTGTCGTCGCGCCGATCGGATCGCCTGAGGAGGCGGTCGTCTCAAACTTGAAATTGAACGTGATCACGGCAGGCGACATTGCGCCGCTGATCGGTCCCCGTCCTGCAGAGTCGAACAAAGGCAGCTACGGTCACGTCCTGCTGGTCGGAGGTTCTCTCGGCAAGGCTGGAGCAGCGGCGATGGCTGGTATTTCAGCTCTGCGCACGGGAGCAGGTCTTTCCACGGTGGCGACTCCAAAATCGGTGCTGCCGACGGTCGCGGGATTTCATCCTGAGTTGATGACGGAACCGTTGCAGGAGACGGATGCAGGGACAATTTCGGCCGCCTCAGTTGCTCGAATTGAGGAGTTGGCGAAGGGGAAGAGTGTGCTCGCGATTGGGCCTGGAATCTCGCGCAATCCGGAAACTTCGGAGTTCGTGCGAACCGTGGTTGCAAAGACGAATGTTCCTATCGTTCTTGATGCTGACGGGCTGAACGCATTCGAAAACTTCGTGCACGAATTGAGCGGCAAAGATCGGGCGCTTGTGATCACACCGCATCCCGGAGAGATGGCGCGGTTAACCGGGCTGAGTATTCCTGACGTTCAAAAAGACCGGCTCGGAGTTGCGCGCAAGTTCGCGAGTGAGCACGAGGTAATCGTGGTGCTGAAAGGTCATCGGACTCTCGTCGTGCGTCCGGATGGCGAGGCTTGGGTGAATACGACCGGCAATCCCGGCATGGCCACCGGAGGCACTGGAGACATCCTGACCGGCATGGTGTCTGGAATGATTGCGCAGCATCCGAAAGGTATTTTCGCGGCCGTTTGTGCCGCAGTTCACCTCCACGGGTTCGCGGGAGACGTTATACGCGAAAGTGTAGGTGAGCATTCTCTAATCGCAACCGATTTGCTCACGGGATTGCCCGAAGCGTTCCGGCGCACGCTGCAAGCGGCGCGAGAGAAAACCGTTCAGTGGTGAGCGTCGCTTCGACTGTCCATTCGGACATTAACTACTTGGTTATTAAGAGCCAACTAGCTGATTGCCCTACGTTTTAATCGCCCAAACTCCGCTTCCAGCGCGGGAATCCAGCCATCTGCTTCCGTAACCTGTTGCCCGGTTTTCTGCCGTGACATAGTGACCTTAGCTTATGACTCACTTCCCCCAACCGCACCCCTCGAACCGCGCCGCCCGAATCCAGCTAGGCGAATCTGTCCTGGCTGCGATTCGGTTGGAAGACGGCCAGCGCACAAAAGCCAAACTTCAATCCATTTCCGTGACCGGAGGATTATTACGCTTGCAGCAAGCTCTGACCAGCGGGTCGTTCGTCGAACTCGCGTTTCAAACGCAATCCGGTCCCGTTCACGGCATGGCCGAGATTCTTGAGCCGATGCGAAAGACGGCGACCGGGGTATTGCAGCCGTTCCGTTTCGTTGCCTTCGAAGATGACGACCATCGCCGCTTGCGAACGTCGGTGGACCACGTTGTAGATCGTACTAACCTGCTTGGGCTGAAGTCCTCCGTTTTTGTCGCAACGAAAACGATCTAGCCTCGCCTGATTTCGCGCGCGCGTCTGGTCCCACTGGTGCAGTCGTTATACTGATCGTGGTCGGTTCAGAAGTGCGAGCTGACTTCGACGATGACGCGAGAGATCACGAGCCATTCACCAGAGGAGACTATTGCCTTCGGCCGAACGCTGGCTGAGTTGCTGGCACCGCCCAAGCTGGTCTTGCTGCGCGGCGATCTCGGCGCCGGAAAAACCACGCTGGTCAAGGGAATCGCCGCCGCTTTCGGTGCCGCGGAAGAGGAGGATGTCACCAGTCCCACTTTTACTCTGGTGCATGAATATCGCGGATTGCATGCCACCCTCTACCACATCGATCTTTACCGCATCGACACGCAGCGCGAGTTAGAGACGTTGGGGTTGGACGACCTGCGGTCGAAACGCAGCGTGCTGCTGATTGAGTGGGGAGAAAAGTTTCCTCGCTTTGTGCGCGAGCGGGATGTGGAGATTTCTTTGGAACGCGACGGAGAAGACGCCCGGCGGATCAGGATCGGTTAAGCTTTGCCGCATTATTCGGCAAGTCCGACCTGCCCGTAATTAGTCGTGCCCCACGTTCGTACGTAAAATACGACCAAGCCCACTGAATAAAGACGAGCACGCGATTGCGAAAGCCGATTAGAAAGAAGATGTGGATGAACAACCAGGCCAGCCATGCGACGTAACCAGAAATGTGAATTTTGGCAAATTCTGCAACCGCGGCGGCGCGGCCAATCGTAGCCAGGCTGCCTTTGTCCCAATAGTGAAACGGTTTGCGATCGGAAGAACGAGCGTGCGCGCCACCGTGAATTTCGTGTCGGATCACTTTTGCAACGTAGCGGCCTTCCAAGATCGCCACCGGAGCCACACCGGGCAGCAACTTGCCGGCCTTGTCTTTCAACGACGCAAGATCGCCAATCACGAAAACCTCAGGATGACCCGCAATGCTGAGGTCGGGATGCACGAGCACGCGCCCCGCACGATCGACGGGCACTCCCAGTTTCTTGCCGAGTGGTGAGGCCAGCACGCCCGCTGCCCAGAGAATGACCGTCGCTTCCATTCGCTTGTCGCCCATGGTGATCACACCGGGCTCAATCATGGTCACCATGGTCGAGGTCAAAACCTCAACCCCCAGCCGTTGCAATTGTTCTAGGGCGCTGCGGGAGAGATCTTCCGGATAGGCAGGAAGAACGTGCGGGCCACCTTCGATCAGGTGAATATGTGTGCGCCGCGGATCGATGGATCGAAAATCGTCCGCCAGCGCGTGCCGGCAGATTTCCGCGAGTGTACCAGCCAGCTCTACTCCGGTTGGCCCAGCCCCAACCACGACAAAATTCAGCGGAGTATCCACTTCGCCCGCGAAAGCCCGCCGCTCGGCCAGTTCAAACGCGAGAAGAACGCGGCGGCGAATTTCCAGCGCGTCCTCGATCGTCTTCAGTCCGGGAGCGAGAGGTTCCCATTCGTCGTGGCCGAAATAGGCGTGGCTCGCCCCCGCCGCAACGACGAGGTAATCGTAGCCAACTTCTTCTTCACGATCTTTTTCTTTGCCATCTTGCCCCTGCGTTTTCACGATGCGCCGGTCGAGATCGAAGCCCACCACGTCGGCCATCAGCACTTCTACGTTTTTGTGATGGCGCAAAATCGAGCGGATTGGCGACGCAATTTCTCCCGGGGAAAGTCCGGCGGTAGCCACCTGGTAAAGCAGCGGCTGAAATGTGTGGTAATTCTTCTTGTCGATAACCGTGATGTTTACCGGCGCGCCCGCCAAGGAAATGGCCGCGTTAAGGCCCCCAAACCCCGCGCCCACGATCACGATCCTCGGTGTGGCCTTGCCGTTCATTGAGTCTGTCTATAAGATTCAGCGCAGTGAGCATTGGTTCCACAAGTTCTGCCAACGAAAATCCGCCGTGGATGCGATGGCTCCTGCCCTCGATTGCAGACTGGGTCTTTATAGCTATTCTAGGCGTTCTCGTTTTTACCAATCTTTCTGTTCGGTTGCTTGGCGACGCAGGTATCGGTTGGCACATTCGCACCGGGCAGTGGATCCTGTCGACTCAAGCCGTTCCTCACTTTGATCCTTTTTCCTCCTCGTTGAGCGGCAGGCCCTGGTTCGCATGGGAATGGCTCTACGACGTTCTGGTTGGATGGTTGGATTGGGGCGCTGGTCTGAATGGCGTGGTTTTCTTCACGGCGGCCGTTATAGCCGCCACTTTTTCGGGTGTTTTTCGGCTGATCTTGCGTCGAAAAACCTCTCTCCCAATTGCCCTAGCGCTGACGTTGTTGGCCGCCTCTGCATCCACAATCCACTTTCTCGCCCGTCCCCATGTTGTGAGTTGGTTCTTCAGTCTGGTGTGGGTTTGGGTTCTCGATGGCTTCGAACACGCTGGGAGTGAGTCTCCTGGCGAGTTTCGGCGGCATCGCCGCCTATTACTCCTGCTGCCGCTCCTTATGCTGATTTGGGTGAACGTGCATGGAGGATTTCTAGTGGGTTTCGTTCTCCTCGGGATTTACTGGCTGAACGCAGTATGGAGATGGTTTCGGCTCAAAGAAGATTCTTTCGACGACTTTCTCGAAAAAGTACGAGCAGGGAAGCGGGCCCGCGATCTCGCATGGATCGCTTTTCTCAGCGCACTCGCGACGTTTGTGAATCCCTACGGCTGGAAGCTTCATGTTCACATCTTCCGCTATCTCTCGAATCGTTTCCTGATGGACCATATCGACGAATTCCAGTCGCCGAATTTTCACGGCGTGGCGGAAAAATGTTTCGCCGTGTTGTTGCTACTTACCCTCGTGGCGCTCGCGGCCGACAGGCGCGGAGTTGCCAAGCGCCGTTTGAGCGAAATGTTGTTGCTGTTGTTCGCAGCGTATTCCGGCCTATACGCTGCGCGTAATATCCCGGTCTCTTCGCTACTGCTGATATGGGTGATTGGTCCGAAGCTGTCTGGGGCAATTGTGACGGCGGTGGGAAGTTTCGCGAAAAAAGGACCGATGGCCCGCTCGCAAGGCGTGGAATCTGAACCGTTTCTGCGGCGCATGCAAATCCTCGACTCCGGCCTGCACGGCCATCTTTGGCCAGTCGCTGCCGCTGCTGTGATTTGCTGGGTTGCGTTCCACTCCACCGCTTTGGGCGGAAAATCTCTAATGAATGCGCACTTCGATCGAAAGCGCTTTCCCGTCGCCGCAGTCGATTATCTGGCGAAGCGGCGTGCGGAAGGCCCGCTGTTTGCTCCCGACTATTGGGGCGGCTATTTGATTTACCGTCTCTATCCGGGAACAAAAGTAGTGATCGACGACCGCCATGATTTTTACGGCGAGCCATTTCTCAGGTCCTACCTGAAGACGATCCATGTCGAGCCCGGCTGGGAGGAATCCCTCGATCAGCATCCCGCGGCCTACCTGGTTGTGCCAAAGACCTCGGCGCTGGCCAGCATTCTCCTCGAAACTCCGCGCTGGCAGCCGATCTACAGCGACGATGTAACTACTGTCTTTTCCGGCAGTAACAATCACCCGTAAAGCTAAGTCCGGCTACAACCTTAACCTCGCGAGCAGTCCATACGCTTTGCGAAACCAGGTACGCTCCCGCCGTTTCTGATAGCTCGGCATCGTGGCGCGCTTGTCCAGGATCTTTTGCGCCCACTGCCGCGCTTCATCCACTCGACCTTGCGACTGCAGGAACAGCGCATAGTTGTAGTAGGTTTCGGAACTGGTGGAAATCGTGGTCGACTGCTCGAAAAGTTTCGCAGCTTTCTCCGATTGTCCCGTCTGCGCGTAGGCATGGGCCAGCAAACCCAGTCCGCGATGGAAGTCGTATGCGGGATCGGCGGCGATGGCTCGCTCCAAATCCGGCACTGCCGCCGCGAAATCGCCCAACTCGACCTCCGCAACGCCTCGGCGGTAGAACGGGTCTATGGAATCCGTTCTCTGCGCGATCGAGCGGTCATAGCATCTCCGGGCGCGCGCAAAATCACCGTCGTCCAGATAGAGCAGTCCGAGTTCTTCAAAATTGCCGGCCGATGGATTATCGACGATTGCTCGTTCCAGTTCGTGAATTCGCCGTCGGCGGGGAAATGCCTGAAACGACCCGCGCAGCAGGCCTGCATCCGGGATCACCTCGGCCACGATGTAGACAAGGGCCCCGATCCATCCGAGAAATATGATGATAAAAATCCAATAGGTGTCCGGGCGGCGGCGGATAAAATGCACAATCGCCACGCCCATCAGAACCAATTTCCACCAGGAAATGAAGAAGAAGAGTAGAGGTCCCATGCGAAGCGCAATATATCACGATCCGGCACCCCGCTCTGGGCGCGGTTATTCGTGGTTTTTCCTGCTAGTTTAAGGTACGATGTTGCGCACGAAGATCGGCTGCGGACGGCCGACAGGGACGCACCCCCGCTTCCCAGTGAGACCGGAAGGACACCAGTGAAATCAAACTTTGCTGCACCAAAAACGTTGAGCCGCAAACTGAGCAAACAGCTGCTGGCATACGCAACCATGGCGGGAGCGGGATTGATGGGCTGTGCGTCCAATGCCGACGCGGAAGTCGTCTACACGCCGGCTCACAAATATGTAGACCAGGATTTCTTCATTGATCTCAACCACGATGGCATCAATGACTTCCACATTCACAGCTATTATCTGAGCGGCTTTGCTTACTTGCAGGTGCTGCCTCTCGTAAAGTTCAACAAAATAGCGGCGGTCCATCACGGCTGCCTGAGCGGATATGGCGCAGCCCCGCTACGCGAAGGTGTTGTGATCGGTTCAGGAATGGCGTTTTCGGCAAACGGTACTTGCATGGTCGAAAAGGCGCTTACCTCAGCCTCGATGGGTCCTTGGTTGGGTGTCACAGACCGCTATCTTGGCTTTGAGTTCTTCATCGAAGGACAAAAACATTTCGGCTGGGCGCGCATGACCATTGACCTGTTCGGTTTCGACCACACTGGTCGCATCTTGGGCTACGCCTACGAAACCACTCCCGGCACACCGATCGTCGCCGGCGATCAGGGCAACGCCACCCAAGTCTCTCTGGATCCCGGCACGCTAGGAGCTCTAGCTTTAGGCGCAGCGAAGTTTTGAGATGCAGGCTTTGAAAGTGCGCGGCTTCAGCGCGCCGCGAAGTAAGAAAAAATAACCGTGGCTTCAGCCACCCGAAGAGAGGATCTAATGATCGAGCAATCGCAAGCCCTCAGCCCGCGCTTTGCCAAACGCCTGCTAGCCTACACCGCCATGGCCGGAGCCGGTATCGCCGCATCAACATTGCCTGCCATAGCCGAAATCGTCTACACCCCTACCCACAAAAACGTCGACATGGATTTCTATCTCGATCTCAACCACGATGGCATCGGCGACTTCCACAT
This sequence comes from Candidatus Sulfotelmatobacter sp., assembly GCA_050015215.1. GTDB lineage: Bacteria > Acidobacteriota > Terriglobia > Terriglobales > Acidobacteriaceae > Sulfotelmatobacter. The sequence continues at coordinate 24,388 of JBEKBW010000030.1, read as the reverse complement.
CCACAGCTACTACCTGAGCGGCTTCGCCAGCCTGAACGTAATTCCCATGGTCAGCGGCAATAAAATCGCCGCAGTTCACCATGAGTGCGGCTTCCGGGGCGAGAGCACAGCCGCCGCTCCGCTTCCGCTGGGGGCGGTGATCGGACCAAACAGTCCCTTTCAGGCCAATGCCCAGTGCATGGTCCATGAAAACGAATCCTCCGCGCCCACCGGCCCCTGGCTCGGCGTGCAGGATCACTACCTCGGCCTTGAATTTCTAATCAACGGCCAAAAACATTTCGGATGGGCCCGCATCAGTGTCCAATATGTAGAATGCTTTCCTTGCATCGGCCGCATCTTCGGCTACGCCTACGAAACCATTCCCAACAAAGCCATCATCGCTGGCGACCAGGGTCAGGCGGAAGAAGCCTTCGCCGAACCCACCGTGCTCGGTGCTCTAGCGCTCGGTGCTCCCGCACTCAACCTCTGGCGAAAAGAAGAAAATCAACAGTGACCAAACAGCCAAAACTGCTGACTTCTCCATTAACCAAACGCCTGCTGGCCTACGCCGCGATGGCCGGAGCCGGCGTCGCCGCATCTGCCTCGAACGCCGACGCCGAGGTTGTCTATACGCCGATCCACAAAAACCTGGATGAACACTACCAACTCGACCTCAACAATGACGGAATAGCCGATTTCCACTTTCACAGCTCGTCGCTTAGCGGCTTCGGCCACCTCGGAGTATTTCCCTCGGTCACAGGCAACAAAATCGTGGCCGTACATCAACTCTGCTACTTCAGTTCCATGGCCGCCGGAGCGCTCGCGTCAGGAGCCGAGATCGGACCGGACACGCCTCAACTTGCGCAGGCGAATTGCATGGCCGGTGAGTTTGAGACTTCGGTCAACGGCCCCTGGCTGGGCGCAAAGGACCGTTATCTTGGATTTTCCTTTTTGATTTCCGGAAAGAAGCATTATGGATGGGCGCGGCTGAGCATGCAGGTGTTTGGATGTTATGGATGCATCGGCAAGATTTCCGGCTACGCGTATGAAACCATCCCCGGCAAGCCGATCGTCGCCGGAGATGAAGGTAACTCGACAAGAGTGATAGACGATACAGAATCACTCGGCGCGTTGGCGTTAGGTGCTCCAGCAATAAACGCGTGGTACAACGATCGAGCTAAATAGGTTCAAACCAATAAAAGGTGAACTCAATGCTGCAAGCCTCGAAATCAAAGCCTCTAAGCCGCCGGTTGACCTCGCGTTTATTCGCCTACGCAAGCCTAGCCAGCGCGGCCGCAACATGCGCCCAAGCTGAAGTCATCTACACGCCGACGGACCACCCAATTCACAGCAATTACTTCCTACAGCCATGAAGGAGAAGTACAAGTGTTCGCGCTTCCCGGCAATCGAATGGTAGCCGTCAGCTTTCCCTGCGGCCCGCGATCGATAGTCCAGCCGCCGCCCCGCTGCAAGCAGGCGCCGTAATCGGACAAGGCAAGCCTTTCCGGCACGACGCCACTTGCATGGCCTTTAGCCTTTACGGTGCCAACGGCCCTTGGTTCCTCAAGCAAGATCACTATCTGGGTTTCGCTTTCAATATCGACGGCAAAGAGCACTTCGGCTGGGCACGCCTCAGCTTGGGCCGGTTCGTTTTCGATCACACTGCAACCATCACCGGCTACGCTTACGAAACCGTCCCCGGCAAAGCGATCATCGCAGGCGACGAGGGCAACTCGGGGGAAGTTTCAACGGCTTCGGCGACGCTCGGTGCATTAGCTCTTGGCGCGCCAGGACTCGACTGATCTCGAGCCTTTACAATTTTGCCTTCTCGTGGATCTCGACGGTGCTCCAAGTCTTGTCCCCGGCATGGCAGATGTTCTCGAGTGGACAGTCGACGCACTTCGGCTTGCGTGCGATGCAGAGCTTGCGCCCGTGCCAGATGATTTGGTGAGAGAAGAGGATCCATTTCTCGCGCGGGATCACGCGCATTAAGTCCTGTTCGATTTTCTGCGGATCGGCGTTGGTGGTCAGTTCGAGCCTGCGCGAGATGCGCTGGACGTGCGTGTCGACTACGACTCCTTCCGCGATTTTAAACCAGGTGCCGAGCACAACGTTGGCGGTCTTGCGGGCGACGCCCGGTAGGGTTAGAAGATCGGCCATGTTCAGCGGTACTTGGCCGCCGAAATCGGCAACGATCTTTTTTGCAGCGCCGACCACGGATTTTGATTTGTTGCGGAAGAATCCGGTGGAGCGGATGTCGGGTTCGAGTTGCTCGGGCGTGAGTGCCGCGAAGGCCTCCACCGTTGGATATTTCCGAAACAGTTCCGGTGTGACTCGGTTGACATTAACGTCCGTCGATTGCGCCGAGAGGATCGTTGCTACCAGAAGCTCCCAGGCGCTGGTGTGGGTGAGCGCGCAGGTGACTTCGGGATAGGTTTGGTCGAGGCGCTTCAGAATTTCTGCGATTCGTTCGGGCGCTAGGGGATTGTAGGCGGACTTTTTTTTGGTTTTTATCGCAGCGGGGGACTTGTTTCCGGCTGGACGGGCGGAGGCGGCCGTCGCTCCATTGGCATCTTTGCTGCGGTTCGAGCTTTCGCGCGGCTTTTTCGGCACTGCTTTCGCGGGCGAGGGCGCCCGCGCCACACGGTCTTTTCCGCTACGCGCAGGTTGGCGAGGAGTTTGTCCGCGGGGCATGAGGGCAACATCTTAGCAGAGCAACCGCGTCGAGTTCGTTCCCGCTCCAGCGGCGGGTCGCAGCGATCGCGATGGTCGGCGGAATTTCCTGCTTGACGCACCCGACCGGGGGGGGGATAAAATTCCGGGCAAATTAAGATAATCCCCAAGGCGAGGACCCCGCTATGAAAAAATTCTGGTTATGTGCTTTGGCGCTCGGTGCAATAACTCTCGTCCCCACGAAGACCCGTGCATATGCCGACTGCTAAAGCGCCAATGCCTGCGGCATCCATGCTACGCGGCCGCATTGTACGTTTACTACGATTCTGAGGGCAACGCTTATTATGTGCAAGGGGGCTGCTGCGGATGCGCATAGCCCGCGCGGGCCAAAATAAGGATTGCCAGTAGGAGGTTGAGCTGTGAGACGTACAGTGCTTTGTCTGCTTGTCGTGGTGAACGTGGGCGCGCTTTTATGTCAAGCGCAGGTCGGCCCCCTCGTAGCAAAGCGGCACGTCGTGCGTGACGTGTTGGACTCGGAAGGGAACGTGGTAAGGCACTCCGAGACGTTTGGAAGATATTTGCGAAATTCGGCGGGCTCGACCATAGACCAAGAGTACTCTCTGCAAGGCGGAAAGCTTGCGGTTGAGTCGGGTCAATTGCGCGATTATAGCCGGCACAAGATCTTCGAGCTCATCTATGAAAACCACGAAGCTGTAGAACTCGCCGACCTACCCGGCGAACCCCATCCCGAGTACTTGGCAGACGCTAAGAGTGCCTCGGGCCAGGAAACCATCAACGGGATCCCCTGCCTCATCCATTCCATATATATGATAGTGGACGGGAAGAAACGGCTGATTGGCAAAGGATACGATTCCGCGGAATATGGCGTACCGGTGAGGGAGGACGCCCTCATCGAGCCTCCCGGGGGGCCCCGCACCCACCAGATCGTGGAACTATACGATTTTCAAACTGTTGAGCCTGATCCAAAGGAGTTTGACCTGGAGGACTTCTCGTTCGTCGCGAAGCGGCCTGCGGCCTGTGCCAAGCCGGGCGCTTCAGCTGCGGTGGCTGAACCCTTGAAATAGGCTGGATCTTCTCCGAGAGCTCGAGCGACCGCTCCAAACGCGACCTTCTTCTAGTCCCTCGGTAACCTTGGTGGCAATTGACGCCGTTCTTCGCCCTCGGTACCCTCTAGATACAGTCTCGAAAGCTCAAAAACAAACATCGTGGCCGTTAGCTCCATCCAACTCGGGCAGGTCTGGCGCAGTGACGCGGATGGACAGGATTATCTCGTCACGAAAGTGTATAGCGAAGTGTTCAGCCAGTATGCGATGTTGCGTCTGGCAGGGATCACGGCCCCCGATGCGCCCACGGTCCGCGTGAAGGTTAGCAAATCCCCACAAGGCTCGGGGTTGCCCGGTTACACGTTCACGCAGGACGGTTCGTTCTAGATACTTGCCTAGTTCCTCCGCGACTTTCCGGTAGGTATCAGTCAGCTACGGCTTAACTTGGAAAGCAATTCCGGAATTATTCAAGTCCCCGAAAGAGGTTACGCCGTAAAGATTTCCGCCCTGCAGCACCAGGTTGTATTCGGGTTGTGCACCGTCGCTGTTTCCTCTGAATGCGTACAGAGTTTTTTCAGTCCAGGCGCCATCCGGCGAGGACGGCGGCGTCAGTTCGAATACGACTCCGCAACCGACACCGGAGCAAAGCGAGTTTCCTCCCTCGGCGGTAGTCCCGTAAAGATTGCCTTGGCTATCGAAGACGAAGCCTGAATTAGGCCCGCCGCCGTCTTGCCCGTCGGTAAAGGAATAGAGAAGGCTATAGGTCCAAGGTCCGGTTCCGTTGGAGGGTGGAGTCAGTTTGAACACCGCTCCGTGGCCATCCGGGCCCTCTCCTACGGACCCATAAAGCGCTCCTGAAGCGTCGATGTTGAGATAGGGACCAGGCCCGGTTCCGTCGGCGCTATTCTTAAATACATAAATCGTGGAGAAGGTCCACGTCGTCCCGCCCGCAGAAGGCGGACTCGCCTTATACACGGTGCCGCCATTCAGATCGCCAACGGTGGTGCCGTACAGATTGCCCGAACTATCGAACACCGGCGTCGACAACGATTGCCCGTTGGAGGATTCATCGCCAAAGATATACAACGTTTGCTCTTGCCAGGCCGAGCCAGTCGGGACCAACCTATAGAGCGAGCCAAGGTGCTGTGGCGTTCCGTTGGCGGTCGTGCCGTATAACGCGCCGTTGTGTAAAGTGACGCCGGCCGCGGGGCCGCTGCCCTCTGGGCCCTGGAAGTTGTATAACACGGTTTCAGTTCCCGGGTTGCCGAGGGTGAGCGAATATACGACGCCTCCGTTGGCATTGCCGCCCAGGTCCGTCGTTCCGTAAAGTACGCCGGCAGCGCTGTCGACGAAAAGATTTCCCAGGGGAACTCCTCCATCTGAAAGTCCGGTAAACGAATAGAGGATGGTGAAATTCCAGCCGCTGCTGCCCTCGACGGGTGGAGTGAGTCGATACACAATTCCGCAGCCGCGCGTGTGATATGGGCAGGAGATATCGCCACCCTCTTCGGTAACGCCGTACAGGGTGCCGTTGCCATCGACGGCGAGTCCACCTCCCGGCAGCGAGCCGTTGTTCGCGCCAGCGAAAAAGTGATGAATGATGGTCTCTTGCGTTACGGCAAAGGGGGCAACAGCCACTAATAGGATCAAGGCAAAAGGGGAAGTGAGCCGGCTGAGAGTTTTCTTTAGCTTGAACATAATCGCGGGATCTCCGGGTGAGGCGTCTGCTTCGGTGGGGGATATCTCGACCGAACGTCATTAAACGACGGATTTGGATCTGGCGCAAGGTGGAGGTTCTTGCATAGGGGTTTCTAGCGATAGCACCTTTGCCTGGCGGGAAGACGCGTTGGCCTTGAGGACTATGGTCTAATTAAGTGTTGCTGGAATTTGCGAACAAATACCTTTCTTTCATGACCGAAAAAATCCTGGCTGTCTTATTCGTTTTCATTAACTCAGTGGTTACTACCACGGGCTACGCTGGCATCGCGTTGCTGATGGCGATTGAATCGGCGTGTATCCCGCTGCCCTCCGAGTTGATCATGCCGTTTGCGGGATATCTGGTCTTTACTGGCACTTTTAAGCTGCTTTGGGTCGCGACGGCGGGCGCGATTGGCTGCAACCTGGGATCGCTGGTGGCTTATGAAGTTGGTTGCTATGGCGGACGTCCGCTGGTCGAGCGCTATGGACGCTGGATTCTGATGGGACGGCGCGAACTGGACTGGGCTGACCGCTTCTTCGCACGCTGGGGATATCTGGCGGTATTTATCGGACGATTGCTGCCCGTGATTCGAACATTTATCGCACTGCCCGCAGGCGTGGCTCGCATGCCGCGCGGACGTTTCCACATCTACACCTTTCTGGGATCGTGGCCGTGGTGCCTGGCGCTGGCATATTTCGGGATGAAATTGGGTGAGAACTGGCGCGAGCTCGGGAAATATTTCCATAAGTTCGATGCCGTGATCATGGTGGTGCTGGCTGCGGGCATCGCCTGGTTTGTTTGGAGTCACTGGCAGAATCGGATTGGACGCGAGGCGGCGGCCAGCGACTAGTTTGAGAGCTTGTCTAAACTGGCTTTGCTAGTTGCGATGCCACGATCTGCCACCGGGCATCGCGCTTTACCGCGACGTCCATGTAGACATAGGAAATGGGAAAGCGCTGTCCGCCTTGCTCAATGACGTCCTCTTCCGAGCCGTGGACGATGGCCACGTCTTCACGCCGCACGCGAACGTGGCGGCCAGTCGAGACTATCGATACGTAACGGATTGTGCCGCTCTTTAGATTGTCGAGCACATCCCGCTTAGGGAAAGCTTTTCCTGACTCGTCGTATTGAACGTAGTCATCGGCGAAGATGCGCGAGAGTTCCGCGATGTCCCCCGCAACCAGCGCGCGGTCACCATCTTCGAAGAGCTTGAGGATTTGTTGTTTCCAGTTTTCCATCTGACCGAACTTTGTTTTCTTGGCCCCTTAGTGTACAAGCAGATATTCACCAGGAGGAAGCAATGATTCGAATCTCCCGTCTTCTCGTGTTGTTTTTGCTCGCGGCGGTTGCACTGCCTGCTGTTTCCCACGGACAAGCAGCCACTTCAACTTCCGACAAGCCATTCGTAGTGGAGTATTACTACAAAGCCAAATGGGGGCATGCCGACGAATTCCTAAAGCTGTTCAAGAAAAATCATTATCCGGTCCTGAAAAAAGAAAGCGAAATGGGACGCATTGCGAAAGTGTGGATGGACCAACCGCGCTATCACACAACGGAAGACGGCCGTTGGGACTTTCGCCTGACCATCGTATTCAAAAACGCGACCGTCGCCAACGAGGCATTCGACGAAGTTGCGCTGCAAAAACAGATGTATCCCGATCAGGAAACGTTTCAGAAGGAAGAGCAGCGGCGGTTTGAAATCCTTGACGCGCATTGGGATTTACCGGTCAAAACCGTCGATTTGGACATGAAGTGAAAGAAATTGCTACCCTGATATTTCTTTAATTCAAAAAAATGTTAATTAACCATGACAATTCGGCAAAAATTCTTCATCGCAGTCATTGAAATTTGGAATTAGACACAGCGCCGATTGAGCCCTACGCTGATTCATGGACACTTTGATATCAGTAGAGGACTCACATTTTGAATTACTGCATGAGATCGGCAACCGGCTGGCAACAGCGGATGGCTTTCACGATGTGCTCACGCGCGTGGTGGATTTTGCGACGGCGCTGGTGAAGTGCGACTCCTGCCTAATTTATGTTCTGGAAGAGGACGATCTCGTTCTGCGAGCTTCCAAGAATCCCCACCCGGAAGTTGTAGATCGACTGAAACTCCGGGTTGGGCAGGGCATTACGGGTTGGGTGGCGGAGCACAAGGAACCGGTTGCGGTGTCGGAAAAAGCGTCGCTTGATCCGCGATTCCAAATCTTTCACGAACTTCCCGAAGACAGTTACGAAGCCTTCTTGTCGGTTCCGCTGATGTCCCGCGGGCGCGTAGTTGGTGTCATCAACCTGCAGCACCGCCAGCCGCACGTTTTCCGCAAACGCGAGATTCGGCTCATCTCAACCGTTGGATTTCTTGTGGGAGCCGAGATTGAGATGGCTCGGCTGGAAGATGCGAACCTCAATCTCTCGGAGCAATTGCAAACGCGCAAGATCGTCGAACGGGCGAAGGGAATTTTGCAGCGAGAACTTGGCCTGACCGAGGAACAATCCTACCTCGCATTGCAGCGGCAGAGTCGGCAGAAGCGCAAGCCGATGAAGGAAATTGCGGAAGCGATCGTATTGAGCGAGGAAGTGAAAGGGAACTCGCGTACGGCCGGCCCATCCTAGTGAGTTGCACCGCAAGGCTGTTATTTAACAATTTCTCCTGAGGCAAGAATCGAGCGCAGACTGATGGTTGGTCTGCGCTCGATTCTGTTTAGCGGCTGGCTGAGTTTGCCGAGGGCTGCATTTGGGCGATCTCGGCGGTTCGGGGAGCGGCAAAGTGCAAGGCAAGCTCAAACTGCGGCAGGCTCATGGCGCTGACGTAGCTTAATCCCGCCTCCGACTTGATGATTAGGCTCGCTGGTTCTGTGCTCTCCAGTGCATCCGCGTCATTCACCATCAACATGAAAGAGGCAGGCGTGCCGGTAATTTTCCTCAGTTTAAGCATCTCGGTCGGCCCCACTGATTCGACCGTGAATCGGTAGTCTCCCGCGGGGACCACGGCGTTTTGCCAATGAACTTCGTGCGGCAGTGTGAAACTGCCACCCTCATCCTGGGCAGAGGCGAGGGTTGGGGCGAAGTTCAAAGCGCTTAAGGTCAATGCTGCGGCGTAAACGTATTTGCGAATTGCTTTCATTGGAATCTCCTGTTCTTGTGCAGAGTCCGAGATCCGGCACACCAGCGCGAGGCAGGGTGCGCCAAATTTCAGATTGAGTGGAGAAACAACGAGGTCAGGAGATTTGCAGTACCAACATCAGGGCTGGCATGCAAACATCAGCTTCGCGGAACCGGCTGCAGAGCTGGTTTTCGAAGTGATTCCACTATGCAACAGGATCGGTGCAACAGTCCAACGCAAAGAATCTATCGCATGGATCCGCTTCTTGGCCGATGAGCCCCAATAACTCCCAATTAATGAAGCCCCGGACGTTTCGACACGGGTTTCCGCCTGCTGACTTGCATTCTGTTTGCTAAATCACCTCGGATTGAGGATACTCATGGTGGCAATATCGGTGGCTATAATATGCCACCAGCGAGGGGGGGCATGTATCAGAAGCGTCCAGGGGTGTTTATGGCAGATTGGTTCGATGCCGATGGCCGACGGCATCGCAAGCAGTTTAAAAATAAGGATGATGCGCGTAAGCATGAGCATCGTGAAGCGGCGGTAGCCCATGCGTTGCGGGCCAGCCGCGAGCTGAAGTTGTCCGGTTCTGCAGGTGGCAGGAAGCGGGCGATATCGGAGGCTAAAAGTGCCACCACTGCCGAGATCGAACCCGCGAAAGGCAAACTGGGTGTAATGATTCCCGGCATGGGAGCGGTGGCGACAACATTTGTGGCCGGCGTCGAGGCGATTCGCAAAGGATTGGCGAAGCCGATCGGTTCGCTGACCCAGATGGGCACGGTGCGGTTGGGCAAGCGCACCGACGGCCGTTCGCCAAAAATCAAGGAGTTTGTGCCGCTGGCCGGTCTCGACGATCTAGTTTTTACCGGTTGGGACATTTTTGAAGACAACATGTACGAATCTGCTTCAAATGCAGGCGTGCTTGATCAGCGGCTGCTTGACCAGTTGAAGCCGTTTCTTTCGTCGATAACGCCGCGTGCGGCCGTCTTCGATCACAACTATGTGAAGAAGATCGACGGGCCGAACGTGAAAAAGGGCAAGACGAAGATGGATCTTGCCGAGCAACTGCGCGACGATATCCGCGACTTCAAAAAGACCAGCGGTGCGACCCGGCTAATCACTATGTGGTGCGGCTCGACCGAATCTTTCATTGAAGCGGGCGAGGCCCACCAATCGGTAAAGGCGTTCGAAAAAGCGTTAGGCGAAAACGACGAGATGATCGCGCCTTCGATGATTTATGCGTACGCGTCGTTGATGGAAGGCGTTCCGTTTGCCAACGGGGCGCCTAACCTCACGGTCGATTTGCCGGTGATGCTCGAGCTTTCGCGGCGAAACGAAGCTCCAATTTGCGGGAAAGATTTCAAGACTGGTCAAACCTTAATGAAAACCATCCTTGCACCTGGATTCAAGGCGCGCATGTTGGGGCTGAACGGATGGTTTTCGACCAACATTTTGGGCAACCGCGATGGCGAAGTGCTGGACGATCCAGGCTCGTTCAAGACCAAGGAAGAATCAAAACTTTCGGTCCTCGAGCATATTTTGCAGCCCGAGCTGTACCCCGAGCTTTACGGAGACATGTACCACAAGGTGCGTATTAACTATTACCCGCCGCGTGGTGACAATAAAGAGGGTTGGGACAATATCGACATCTTCGGCTGGCTCGGCTATCCGATGCAGATCAAGGTCGATTTTCTCTGCCGAGACTCGATTCTTGCCGCGCCGATCGTGCTTGATTTGGTCCTGCTGGTTGACTTGGCACAGCGTTGTTCCGAGCTGCGCGGGCTGGGGATTCAGGAATGGCTGAGCTTTTACTTCAAGTCTCCAATGACGGTGCCGGGCCTGTATCCCGAGCACGATCTTTTTATTCAGCTGATGAAGCTGAAAAACACCCTGCGGCACTTGAAAGGCGAGGAACTCATTACGCATCTGGGCTTGGAGTATTACGACTAGAGCCAGCCTGACGGCCAGCGAGGGACTGTTGAGCGGACCCAAACTGATCACAGGGCTATGCACTTTTGGATGACCGGTTGCCTAGCTGGCTGGCTTAGAATGATGGCACGATAACGGTTAGACGCAAGTTCGCATCTAAGTTGCAAGATGAAGCCTGTTTTCCGTTCATCCTTTAGAACCCTAAGAGTGAGGTTGGTCTGGTTATGAAAACCGTGAAGATATGGTTCGGCTGTGCGATCTCGGTCGCTTTGCTGCTCGGCGTTGCTGATGCGATGCCTTTGGCGTCGTCGGCGCGCAATGTGGTGCCCGCCGACTTACAGCAATTGATTTCGGTGGATTATCGAACGCTGAAAGATTCCCAAACCGCCATGCAACTGAAACAGCAGCTGCTGCCGGATAACATCAAGCAGTTTGAGGCAGCGCTGAAGGGAATCGGCATCGATCCGGACAAGGACGTTGACACGCTGGCGTTTGCCTCGTTCCGCACACAGAAGATGGGGGTGAAGAGCGTCGGCGTCGCTGCCGGATCTTTTGCCATGAAAACGGTCCTCAAGAAATTGACGGCGGCAAAAATCAAGCCCACCAAGTATCGCACCTCGAGTATCTATTCGATGGATGGCGACATGGTCATGGTGTTTCTCGATGACAGCACGCTCCTCTTCGGGGAGGTTTCTGCCGTGAAGGTGGCGCTGGATACGCGCGACGGAGAAATTCTGAGCTTGGATTCGAATCAAGTCATGTCCGATTTGATGTCCGATGTCGACGCTTCCCCGGTTTGGAGCGTTCTAGATCAGCAGGGAACTCAGAACGTGATGCGCTCGGCGCTGGGCGATGCGGCGAAGATTGCGGATTATGACACGCTTAAGAAGCGGTTGCTCGGATGCCGCTACACGATGACCTTTACCGGCGGCGTGAACTTCGATCTGACCGTGGTTTCGTCGGATTCAGTGAGCGCGGCCACACTGTCATCGCTGGTGAAAGCCGGACTACTCTACAAGAAAATGAGCGCGACTGCGCCGGAAAAGTTGGCGATGGACAGCACCAGCGTCGACTCCGACGGAGCGAATGTGAACTTCCATTTCAAATCGACCGATCAGCAATTTCAGTCGATCATGCACTCGCAGTTGTTTGCTGCGGTCTCGCATTAAGCGGTTCGCGTTAAGAAGGAACTGATTTACCACGGAGGCACTGAGACACGGAGAAATCCTGGTCTTGGTGCTTTTGTTCTTTAGGGGGATTTCCGATAAACCGGCAGTTGTGCTTCTGGGCTAGCTTTTTTCTCTTTGCGTCTTTCGCGTGCCCAGCCTTCCTTGGTGATTTGGCGCGAGCGGCCGATGGCGAGGGCGTCTTCGGGTACGTCTTCGGTGATACATGACGCGGCTGCCACATAGGCGCCTTTTGCTACGCGCACCGGCGCCACCAGTGTGCTGTCGCTGCCGATGAAGACGTCATCTTCGATCACGGTTGTGTTCTTGTTCACGCCGTCATAGTTGCATGTGACTGTTCCTGCGCCGATGTTGACTCCGGCGCCGATTTCGGCGTCGCCCAGATAGGTTAAGTGGTTTGCCTTCGATCCTTTGCCTAGTTTGATCTTTTTTGTCTCGACAAAATTTCCCACGTGCGCGCCTTCGCCGATCTCGCTGCCCGGTCGTAAATGAGAATACGGGCCAAGCACAGCATTGCGACCGATGCTGGCCTGTTCAAGAACGCATCCGGGACGAATGAGTACCCCATCCGAAATCTCAGAATCGCGAATCACGGAATACGATCGGATGCGGCAACCGCTTCCCACGCGTGAGCGCCCGAGAATCTGGATAAAAGGTTCGAGGATAGTGTCCGCAGCGATTTCTACATCGTTATCGACGACGCAGGTTGCGGGATAGAAAATTGTCACGCCCTCCGCCATCAGTTGCTCACACTTGCGCATGCGCATCTGCTGGTCGATGAGAGAAAGTTCGGCGCGAGTATTGGCTCCCAGAATCTCGGCAGAGTTTTCCGTTTTCCAAACTACCACTCGCTCCGCGGCTTTGCGCAACACCTCCGCCATGTCGGTGAGGTAGTACTCGGCGTGCGGGTTTGCAGTCGAGAGTTTTCCAATGTGCGCGAATAGGTGCTTCACATCGAAGACATAAAAGCCGGCGTTGATTTCAAAAATCCTTTTCTGTATCGTACTGGCGGACTTTTCTTCGACAATCGCGCGAACCTCGGCGCTACGCGGATTCCTTCGCAGGACGCGGCCGTAGCCTGTGGGCGGGTTGAGTTCGGCGCTCAGCAAGGTCATCGCGGCCTTTTCATCGAGGTGGAAGTTCAGCAGGCGGGCGATGGTTTGTGGGGTGATCTGTGGGGCGTCGCCGGAGAGAACTATGACATGGTCATAGGCGGAGAGCGAATCGCGTGCAACCATCAGGGCGTGGCCGGTACCACGTTGCTCCGGCTGAAGTATAAAGTTCACTCCGGTTTCTGCAACCGCGGAACGAACGAGATCGGCCTCGTGCCCGATGATGGCGAAAATATCGTTGGGCGGGATTACCTGGCTGGCCGTCGCGATGACATGGGCAAGCAGGGGCTTGCCGCCTACTTCGTGCAGTACCTTGGGCAGTTGCGATTTGAGCCGGGTGCCCTTGCCGGCGGCCATAATGGCGATGGCGACGCGCGGTGAGGCAGGCGTGGAAACCTTACGGCTGGATTCGTTCTTGGATTTCTTCATTGGCCCAACTATAACCCGAGCGGCGACGCTTGCAGAAATGACGTCGTCTCGGCAGAGGCGTAATCTCAATCACAGGCCCAACCCTCCATCCACAGTGAGAATCTGCCCGGTGATGAATTGTGGTGCGGTGGCGAAGAAGAGCACGGCAGCCGCGATTTCCTCGCCGCTTCCATTGCGTTGCATTGGCGTTTCCGTCGCCATGCGGCGCATGAACGCCGCGGCGGATTTCTCGCCGAGGTCGATCATGCCCGGCGCAACCGCGTTCACGGCGATTTCCGGAGCCAGGGCCTTCGCCATCACTTTCGTAAGCATGTGCACGGCAGCTTTGGAGGAGCAATAGTGCGCATGCGTTGCCCAGGGACGCAGGCCGCCGAGGGATCCCATATTGATAATTTTGGCTTCGATTTTCTGTCGCTTCGATCCAGGCCGCTTGCGGCGCATCCACTTGAGCGCCTCGCGCGAGACGAGGAATGGTCCACGCGTGTTGGAGGCGAACATTGCATCCCATTGGCGCACCGTGAGTTTCTCGAAATCGGCAGTTTCGTAGTTAGCGGCGTTGTTGACGAGAATGTCGATGCGCCCAAGTTCTCTTCCGGCTTCCTTCATCATTGCCTTGACGCTGCCCTCGTCGGTCACATCGCAACGCAGGGCGAAGGCGCGCCCGCCAAAGCCGGAGAGATCGACCACGGTGTCCCGCGCTTCCTGCGCGGAGTGGCGGAAGGTGATGGCGACGTCGGCGCCCGCCTTAGCAAAAGCGAGAGCGGAGGAGCGTCCGAGGCGGCGCGCGCCGCCGGTAATGAGGCAGGCCTTGCCGTGCAGAGGTTTGCTGGAATTTTGCATGAGGAATTCTACCTTGGTGCCCGCATCGCTTTGCAATCCAGGACAGCAGGCAGGTGCCGACGCTCCGGCATAGCCAACTGGTCCACTGACCTTACCGCTTACCTCTTCCGTGCACACTTTTTCATTTCTTTACAACTTCTCAGTGGAATCTACGGTTCTAGGAACGCTAGAATCCACATCGTGGATCTCACCCGTCAAGTCATTGTTTACTCTCGCAAAGGATGCCATCTGTGCGAGGTGGTGAAAGAAAGTCTCACGAAGCTGGCGCGGCGCGGCGGATTCAAATGGCAGGAAGTAGATGTCGATAGCGACACCGAGCTTCGCCGCCAGTTCAACGACGAAGTGCCGGTCGTTTTTATCGATGGCCGGAAAGCCTTCAAGTATCGCATGGACGAGCGCGAGTTTCTGCGCCGGCTCGCGAGCTAGGCCATCTTCCCTACAGAACATGTCTTTCCTCTGACACACGTGTGTTGTCAATGACACAGCTATTCGCCTAAGTGCCCACCTAAACCGCGTGCGCTCAATCCACCGCGGCGGCAACCTCCTTGCAAACCGGAGAATGCGAAACATCGCTACAGGGGAAATGTTTTTGCTGCGACAAATTCTGGCACTTGCTTTCATTTTTGTATGCACCGCCATCGCCTGGGTGATCCTGGGCGCAACCATTTTCTCCCGCACCTACAGCAGTAACGATCAACTGCAAGGTCACGTTGCCTCTACCTGGGGCACGGAGCAACAGCAAGCGCCGCCGACGGCCACCTACACAGTCACTGACGTTGTGAATTCGACCACGGTCGAAAACGGCAAAGTCGTGCCGCAGAGCCAGAGCGTGCAGCGGGAGGTTCTGCTGCCGCTTGACGCGAGCCGGATTCAAGTGAAGCTCCATCTCACCCCGCGGCAAAAGGGATTGCTCTGGTACAGCACTTATGCGGTGGATTTTTCGGGGAACTATACCTTCCGCAATGACACGGCGCATGAGCAGAACGTCGAGTTCAGATTTAAATTCCCTGCGCAAAAGGCGATTTATGACGGCCTGCAGATGAAGGTAAATGGGCAAACCCTTTCGGTCGCAACTGACGACTCAAGCAGCACAGTGACGTCAACGCTGAAGCCCGGAGACACCGCCAGCTTGCTGGTTGCCTATCGATCGCAAGGCCTCAATAGCTGGCGCTATCAGTTGGGCGACGGAGTGGCGCAGGCTCGCGACTTCATGCTCACCATGCAAACCGATTTCCGCGACATTGATTTTGCTGACGATACTCTATCGCCCACGGCCAAGCGACTGATTCCCGGCGGATGGGAGTTGACCTGGCAATATGCGAACCTGATCGCCGGCTTTCAGATTGGCATGACCATGCCAGCGAAACTTCAGCCTGGACCGCTGGCGGGTGAAATCAGCTATGCCGCGCCCGTCTCACTCTTCTTTTTCTTTTTCCTCATGTTCATTATCACTACCCTTCGCAAAATCGATCTTCATCCTATGAATTATTTTTTCCTGGCCGCTGCATTCTTTGCGTTCCATCTGCTGCTGGCCTATCTGGTTGATCACATCTCGATCCATGCGGCGATGGTTGTTTCATCGGTAGTTTCTGTAGCATTGGTTGTGAGCTATTTGAGGTTGGTGGTTGGACTGAAGTTCGCGGCCCTGGAGGCGGGCACAGCGCAGCTGATTTACCTCATTCTGTTCTCCTACGCATTCTTCTGGAAGGGATTTACAGGCTTGGCCATCACGGTCATCGCCATCATTACCTTGTTCGTCGTGATGCAGGCCACGGGACGAATTCGATGGTCCGAGCGATTTGTGGTGCACCCGGTTCCCGGCGCTGGCGCAAATCTTCCCTGATCGCTTATTCTTAATGCCTGATTTGGAGGGTTGTTATGACGAAGTCTCTCTTGCTCCTCGTGCTAACTTTATTTTCACTTGTTCTTACGGCAGCCGCGGCGGATCAGCCACAGCCCCCGGCGGAAGGCACTCACGCTCCCGCCTTTACCTTGCCCAGCCAGGAAGGATCGCAAGTATCGCTCGATCAGTTCAAAGGCAAGTGGGTGGTGCTTTATTTTTACCCCAAGGACTTCACGTCGGGCTGTACCGTCGAGGCGCACAACTTCCAGCGCGACATCGATAAGTACACGCAGAAGGACGCGGTGATCCTCGGCGTTAGCGTGGACAATGTCGATTCGCATAAGAGCTTCTGCACCAAGGAAGGGCTGAACTTCAAGCTGCTGGCCGATCCGAATCACGAGGTAGTGCAGAAATACGGCTCGGTGATGGAATACAACGGCGCGACGTTGGCTGCGCGCAACACGTTCATCATTGACCCAACGGGCGTGATCCGGAAGGTGTACGTCAAGGTTAGCCCGCAAGGTCACAGCGAGGAAGTGCTGGCCGAGTTGCAACAGTTAGAGTCGGCAAAATAGTCGCGGTTCGAGCGACGGAAGGATGGCACGGTTGATCGTCAGGGGCCTGTGCCGCGCTTCTGCATCCTCAATTCGGTGAATTGTGGCTTTGCGGTTCCGCAAGGCATATTTCCGCTCCTTTGCCATAGGTCCGCTACAATCATCACGCCCATGTTACGGACCGAACTCTACGCTAATCCCCACAATGTTTTCGTTCACGACGCGATTCTCGCGTCCTGCCGTCAGCACGCAGAAAGAGTCGCGCTGGTCGATACCTCGAATGGGCGGCGGCTTACGTATGCGGAGTACGGCGGAATTGTGGAAGCGCTGGCGCGAGGTTTGGTTTTGGCTGGCGTGCAGCCGGAAGAAGTGGTCGCTTTGTTTCTGCCGAATTCGTGGGAGTTCTGTGCTGCTTATCACGCGGCCACGCTGGCCGGCGCGATCCCAACGTTGCTGAATCCCAGCTATCGCGAGCGGGAAGTGCGCTACCAGTTGGAGAATTCGGGCGCGGTTTTGCTCATCACGGATGGGGCGAACATCGAAGGAATTAATCTGGCTGGCCTAGCGCTGCGGAAAGTATTTTTCACGCGAATGCAGGCGAGTGGCGCTGAGCCATTTTCAAGTTTGCTTCGGCCGGTGAGTGCAGCGCTCCCGAGGCTTGAGGGTGAGTCGTGCGAGATCCTCGCCGCGTTGCCTTATTCCAGCGGTACAACCGGCGTGCCCAAGGGCGTGATGCTTTCCCACTTTAATCTAGTGGCGAACATCTATCAGTTGCTCGGCCCCGGCGCTGTAAAGTTCGACAGCTCCGATAATCTTCTCGGCTTTCTACCGCTCTACCACATTTATGGCTTGAATGTGATGCTGAATCCGGCGTTGATTGCGGGCGCCAAGCTGGTGCTGATGCCGCGCTTCAACGTGGCGCAACTGCCGGCTTTGTTGATCGACGAAGCGATCACGATGATGCCGGTCGTGCCGCCGGCGATGAATGCTATGTGCCTGGCGGCGGAGGCGGGGCAGTTCCCGAAGGATCACAACGTGCGCTGGGTGAAGTCTGGAGCCGCGCCGCTGGCGCCGGATTTGGCGAGACGATTCACCGCGCTGACGGGGATTCTGGTGCAACAGGGATACGGAATGACGGAGGCCTCGCCAGTGACGCACGTCGGTTATCTTGTGCCGGAGCTTTATCGGCCGGATTCGATTGGACATCCCCTGGCGCAGACGGAGTGTCGCATGGTAGAGGAAGCCGGCTTGGAATCTCCGGTTGGCGAGCCTGGAGAATTGGTGATGCGTGGTCCGCAGTTCATGCGCGGATACTGGAATGAGCCTGAGGCCACTGCGGCTGCGCTGCGGGATGGATGGTTTTGGTCGGGTGACATTGTTACGCGCGACTGCGAAGGTTTTTTCCGCGTTGTGGATCGGCGCAAGGAAATGATCAAGTACAAGGGCTTCCCAGTGGCGCCGGCGGAAGTGGAAGCGGTGTTGCTGGAGCATCCGGCAGTGCGGGAGTGCGGGGTGGTGGGAAGGCCAGATGCGGCAGCAGGAGAAATTCCGGTTGCGTTTGTCGCATTGCGCGAGGGATATGCGAGGGGCAAGAAGTTGGAAGCAGAGCTGTGCGCTTTCGTCGGCGAGCGCTTGACGCGCTACAAGCAGCCTCGCGAGGTGTGCTTTGTAGAGGTTATTCCTAAGACGGCGTCGGGAAAAATTCTGCGGCGGGAGTTGCGGCAGTTGCTTCGCTGAGAGGCGCGTTGTTACACGTGAGCCGAGAACGCCGTGGTTTCCCAAGCGCGATCCCAGAAGTGACATCAATTTGACAATTCTCTGACAATCCCCGCTGGCTGCCGCCCCACACTGGCCCTCGCGCGTCTCGGTGACCCCATCACGTTCTGCCTTACCCAGAGGGCGCACTCACAGGAGGATCCTCATGAAACGGTTTGACAAGGTCAAAATTGGCGTCGCAGCAATGACAATCGTGGTTGCCTGCAGCCTTTTCGCAAATGCTCAGGCACCCGGCATCAGCGTGATCGCGTCTACGATTCCGACCAATGGAGATTTGAATCCGTACGGCATCGCGGTTGTGCCTACGAGTACTGGCTCTCTTGTTAAGGGAAATATTCTGGTCAGCAACTTCAACAACAGTTCAAACTGGCAGGGTACCGGCACGACCATCGTGCAGATTTCACCGGGGGGCGACGTCAGCTTGTTTGCCCAAATCAATGCGGCGAGTTTGCCCGGTCCGTGCCCCGGAGGGGTTGGTTTGACTACGGCTTTGGCAGTGTTGCGCACCGGATGGGTGATTGTCGGAAGCCTCCCGACTACCGACGGAACCTCTGCGACCGTGCAGGCGGGTTGTCTGCTGGTGCTCAACAGTTCTGGCAACGTGGTGGAGACTTTTTGGGGTTCGCTAATCAACGGTCCGTGGGACATGGCGAGCCTGGACCAAGGCGGTAGCGTGAACGTGTTTGTGACCAATGTTCTGAACGGAACGCAGGCAGGTGGCGGAAAAATAGTGCATGGCGGCACAGTGGTCCGGCTGGCGCTTAGTGTCACAGCGAAGACGATGCCGAGCCTGCTCTCGATGACTGTAATCGGCTCGGGTTTTGCGGAACGAACTGATCCTGCAGCTCTGGTGATTGGACCGACTGGCCTTGGCATCAGGGGTAACTCACAGATGCTTTATGTGGACGACAGTCTGAACAACCGCATTGCTGCCATTCCCAATCCTGTGTTTCGCACGACATCGGCAGGAACCGGAGCGACGGTTTCGCAAGGCGGAAGTCTGAACGATCCTCTTGGGCTGACCATTTCTCCTGGCGGCGACATTCTGACCGCGAACGGAAACAACGGATATATGGTCACCACGACGCCCGACGGAAATCAGATCAGCAAGCAGTTACTGGACAGCAGCGGCAGCCCGCCGGGAGCTGGCGCTTTATTTGGATTGGTTCCGGTCGCGGGGCAGGGTCTCTACTACGTGGACGACGCCACCAATACGTTGAACTTGTTCGACTAGGGCCCGTCGGCGCAGCCTGTTGCAGCGGACTCCGAGGCGCAGTTTGCTCAGCTTCGCACAACAAGGGGGGAGCGCTGACTCCATGTCGCCACCTTCCGCAGAGTTTTGCGGAAGGTGGTTTTTTCGTTGGCCGGATCGGTTTAGTGATACTGGTTATTGCCTTTTTTGATAGTCGCATTTTCCGTTGCCATCGCGCTGGTGCTTCCTGTAGTATCACTTCCCCCAATGTTCAGAGTTCTACTCCTGTTTGCCAGGCGGTTGTGGCTGCCGTTGGTCATGTTCGCGGCCTTTAGCTTGCTGTGCGTGCTCGTCTATCGGCGGCTGGAAGGATTGGCGTGGCAGGATGCGCTGTTCTGGATGATTCAGCCGCACGCGATCGACGCAAAGCGCGTCCACAATGCGACCAAGCTGTTTTCGATCTTTGTGTATTGCGGCGTGTTTGCGTTTCAGATCTGGGTGGCGGAGCGAGTGGCGGTCACGATTTTCAACCGTCAGGGGATGGAGGCCTGGAGAGCCATGGTCAACGACATCAGCATTGAAAACCTTCGCGATCACTTCATCATCTGCGGTTATGGGCAGGTGGGCCGCACGGTTGTCGATCAACTGACGCGCCTGAAGATTCCATTTGTGCTGATTGAGAGTAACGAGGGTCTATTCCGCGAACTGGTGAAGGAAAAAATACTAGCCATTCACGGCGATGCCAAGCGGCACGATATTTTGCGGTCGGCCGGCATCGAGCGGGCCCGTGGAGTCTGCATCGTCATCGACAACGACGCCGACAATCTTTACATCACGGTTACGGCGAAGGCGCTGAACCCCAAGGCGCGCATCATTACGCGTGCGGGCCAATCACGCTACGCGCAGGCGATGCGCAATTCGGGCGCGGACGAGGTGATCATTCCGGAATATGAGGGCGGCCTGATGACGGGACGGATGATCGCCAAGTTCTATCCGGACGCTCATTCGAACCTGCAGTGAAGAGAATTATTTGTTGTCGTTGTCGCTCGGGAGCCTTCTGTTGGCAAAGAAATTCCAGATGGATTCGTTGGCGTTGAGCGCGTTGCTGGTTTTTCCGACTTCTTTTTCGGTGGTGTAGACCTCGCCGCCCGGCCAGGTATTGCCGCCATCCTTCACGCTGTAGAGGACAACCTGCGCGTTGCCCTGGCACCCGTTATAGGTGTATGTTTTGGTTTCCTTGCTGCCCTTTTCGAGGGGCGGAATTTTGTCCTGCGCTGGCTTCTCGCCGCAGCGATCAAACTTGGCCCATGTTTTCGCGCTGTCTTCGGCGGAGAGCACCGGAATGCGGCGGGCCTTATCCGTGCCTCCGTTGTAAGGAATGATGGGGTCCTCGGTTCCGTCAATGAAAAGCACTGGCACGGCTCGCGATGGAAGACAGATCATGGTTTTCGGAAAGCTCGCCCCCACTGTGGCGACGGCCGCCACGCGATCCGCCATACTGCAACCGATGCGTTCCGCCATAAAGCCGCCGTCGTTCAACCCCGTGGCATAGATTCGATGAACGTCGAGCGAGTACTTGAGCGCGAGTTGGTCCAGCATTGCGCCGACGAAGGCAACGTCATCAGGCGGTTCCGGCCGACTCCTTGTTTCCTCCGGATTCTGACCGCCGTTTTGGCCTCCGCCTCCGCCGCCCGGATAACCGCCACCACCGCCTCCGCCACCGGGATATCCGCCGCCCCAGCCTCCGCGGCGTCCCATGCCGCGGCGCGGCATTACAGATGGGGTTTCCGCCCGCACGCCAATGTTCCATTGACCTTGCGCGGCCGGATAGAGGGCGATAATGCCGTTCTTGTCGGCGAGCTGGTTGAAGTGCGTGATCCGCTCGATGTCGTCCGCGTCCTGGTTGCGGCCGTGGAAGAGAATCACCACAGGATAGCGCTGATCTGCTTTGTAGCCCGGCGGCAGGTGGAGGACAAAGTGACGCGTGACGTCGTTGACTTCGACTTTTTCCTGGGTTTCCTGCGCTGGCAGAGAAGCGGAAAATAGGAGCGCCCATATACAGATAGCGAACTGAAAGAACCGCTTACCACTGAAGCGCCGCGTGGTTTTTGACAGAATGTTGCTCATCGCTCCCGCTCTCCTTGCAATCGCATAAGAACCTTCAGTGTATGCGTGAGTTGCTCAGCCGGCGGCAACGATTTTGCAAAGTTTTGTAAGGATGGATCGGAACCTAGCGCCCCCGGATTCTAAAAGGAACTTTTCCTGATCCTATCCGTAACTACCAGCGACGGCACCGCAGCGAAAGCGACGCCGCGATCAGGAGGCGTTTATGGACGGCAACATTATCGGCTTGGTGGCCGTGGTGATGGTTTTCGGTATTCCGATGGCGGCCATGTATACGTTTTTCCGGGTGCGAAAACTCCGTAGTGAAGAGCGAATGGCAGCGATCGCGCGAGGCGTGAGCGTGCCCATGCAACCGGAGCTTTCAGAAGATGCTCGCTCGCGGCGGGCGGGCATTTTGCTGACGGCAGGAGCTTTGGGATATATCGCCACATTTGTGCTGATTGGACGCGTGGAGCCGGATGCCATGATCGCGGCGACATTTGGCGTGATTCCGTTGGCGGTGGGGTTTGGATTTTTCGTCGACCATGCGCTGATCCGGCGCGACGCCAGGGCGCACTGAGCACTATCGAAACGGTTTACGACCCCATCAGGAATTTGTACTGAGTGTCGGTTAAAGGAACGACGCTCAGACGTCCTTGCCGCACGAGCGGTGAATCGGCAAAGAGTTTGTGGGCTTTGATCTCGCTCAGTGTGATTGGCTTCGCTGCGGGCTTGCCTACTTTGATCCTCACCTGCGGCACCTTGGGATCGGCGGCGTCGACGGAAACGACCGTCGCGCTCCCCACCGCACTCTTTTCGTCGCCCGTGTGGTAGATCACCAAATGCTCTCCCGGCTTCATCCCGCGCAGGTTCTTGACCGCGGCAGGATTCGTCACGCCATCCCAAATGGTGGTCTGTTCGCGTTGCAGATCGGCGAAGGAGTAAACGCTGGGCTCGGTTTTCAAAAGATAGGGCATAGGAGCATTCCAACTGGCCTGAAAGTTTACGTTACATCTACCCTTGAATTTGCATATCCGGGCGCTATTGCGGCTTCGCGTTCGGATCGGATGGCGGGGACGTCTTTTTTTCCCCCGGCTGGTCGTTGTAAATCGAGTATTGCCCCTGCGGGCGTTTCAATTTGATAGTCAAATCCAGCTTGGGGCGATTGACCTCATAATCTTCGCCATAGGTTTGGAAGCCTGAGGCCAAGACCTGCACACGGAGCATACCGTAGGGAACCTCATCGAAGCTGGCTTTGCCGTCGGCATCGGTCTTGAGTTCAAGATCGCCCCGACCCTGCTTGCCCTTGGTGTTTACCGAATGCATGATTACCGCAGCACTGCGGACGGGCTTGCCATTATCGTCCTTGATAACGAGAAAACTCAGAGCCGCGGTAGGCTCCTCCTCGGCGGGGCTACGCTGAGCGGATGCCGCGCCGGCGAGCACGAGCACTACCAATGCGCAACCGATCACGCTCGCCTTGCAGCTTGCAGGCATCCCGATCATTTTCATATTTCGCATTCTAGTCATGTGCTGGGCGGCGGGGAAGAGGAAGTTTGCGACTCTAGTTTTGCGCCGCGGACGTGCCCTCCATACGCTCCGGGTGCACCGCCAGCTGGATCAGGTCGGTGGCGACACGCGCGGTATTGTGACGGGCAACCCCGGCTTCTTCCAGGTAGTCTCCGACAATCGGAATTACGCCGAGAGCCTTAATCGGCTCAAGATCGGCAATGATTTGGCAGGCGCCTTCGAGCGCGTACTTGGCCTTGAGTTGATCGGATACAGGCGTGCGGTTGATCAGAGCGTAGTCGAACAACTGCTGATGTGCATGGCGGTTGAGTGCGCGAATGTGATCGGCGGCGGTGAGGCCCAGGCTTTCATTCGCTTGCGTCATCAGATTGCAGATGTAAACCTTCGTCGCCTTCGACTTAACGATGGCTTCGGCAATGCCGCGCACCAGCAAATTTGGAATGAGACTCGTAAACAAGGAACCAGGACCGATGCTGATGACATCGGCGCTTGCGATAGCATCGAGGGTCTGTGGCATCGGTTCGACATTTGCTGGGACCAGAAACAGTTCTTTAATACGGCCGTTGCTGGCAGTGATTTTCGTCTCGCCGAGCACGCGCGCGCCATCTTCCATCAACGCTTCCAGTTCGACGTTGGAAGTTGTAGCTGGATAAATATGGCCGCGGGTCGCCAAAATCTCGGAGGAGAGTCGCACCGCCTCCGAAAAATCCTGAGTGATAGAAGTGAGCGCCGCCAAAAACAAATTGCCGAAGCTGTGACCTTCGAGGCCGGAACCTTTCTCGAAGCGGTGGCGAAATAACCGTGAGAGCAGAGCTTCGTCTTCGCTGAGGGCGACAATGCAGTTGCGAATGTCGCCGGGAGGAAGCATGTTGAGTTCCTTGCGCAGGCGGCCACTGGAGCCGCCGTCATCGCTGACGGTGACGATCGCGCAAAGATCTCGAATGATGGGTTGATCGGGACTCGCTGAAACCATCTCAGCGGGAGTCAGAGCGGAACGCTTCAGGCCTTTTAGCAGGGTGGAAAGGCCGGTACCACCACCGATAGCAACTACGCGCAGGCCACGCTCGCGCGTGGCCTGCTGCTGGGATACGAGGTCCGCAATCTTGGGTTCCATTGCGCGAATCGTTATTTGGGCGAATCTTGAGCGGCGGCCTTTAAGTCGACGGCCTAATAAGATTCATCGTCCCGGAAGGAGCTTTCCGGGGAATTCAACTCTCCGGCGGGATCCGGGTATAGCAGCTCCGTAAAGCGGGGATCTTCCGCCAGGTTATGGAAGTCGGAGTCATTGCGCGCCTGGTAGCGGAGCGCCGCATTCAGGTGCAGAGCTTCGTCAAGATGCGTGAGCGAATCCTCGACGTGACCCGTGAGGC
>JBEKBW010000029.1:0-82874 GCA_050015215.1 Candidatus Sulfotelmatobacter sp. | reverse complement strand
GAGCCGGAGGTGGAGCGGCTGGTGAAGGCGATTGCCTCGGCCAAGCTGAAGAATGATCGGGTGGATTCGGAAACGCTGGCGCATTTGTTGCGCTGCGACTTGTTGCCGGAGTCGTGGAAGGCAGATCGGGAGACGCAGGCGCGGCGGCAGCAGGTGCGGTTGCGGGCCACGCTGGTGCGGCAGGGGACGCGGTTGAAGAACCAGGTGCACGCGGTGCTGCATCAGCGGGGGCTGCATTCGCCGGTGACGGATTTGTTCGGCAAGCGCGGGCGGCAGTGGCTGGCGGGAGTGCAACTGCCGGCGCAGGCGCGAGAGTCGGTGCAGGTATGCCTGCGGCTGCTGGACGGCTACCGCGAAGAAATTCAAAAACAAAATCTCCAATTAAGTGAAAAAGCAAAACAAGACGAGCGGGCGGAGTGGCTGATGACGATTCCTGGGATTGGCGAGTGTTCGGCGATGATGTTGCTGGCCGAGATCGGAGAGATCGGGAGATTTCACGACAAGGAGGCGTTGTGCAGTTACGCGGGGTTGGTGCCGCGGGTGCGGGAGTCGGCGGGCAAAGCGGCACGGGGCGGGATCACGCGGCAAGGCTCGCCGTGGATGCGCTGGATCATGGTGGAGGCGGCGCAGGTGGCGACGCGCTGTTCCCCGGCGGCCAAGCGTTACTATGAACGGCTGGCGCGCAAGAAGCACAAGCACGTGGCGCGGGTGGCGCTAGAAGCCTGTCCGCATCGCCACAAGATACCTGTGGACAGGTACGCCTGTTTTCATAGAAGGATGACAATCGTCGTGTAGTAATCAAAATGCGTCGCTACTAACAGCTCAAAATCTGGCGGAAGAGCTATGCAGTAAATGGAATCGGGGCGTGCCTTAGTGAGGGGTCGGCGAGGGGCGCTTTGGCTTGGGGTTGCGGTTTTCAAAAGACTTGATCTGTTCGGATAGCTGTTTCGATTCTTCCACTAATTCCCCAGCCTTGGTGATCAAATGGACAGTGTTCCTGTTCAGTTCTGCGATCCCACAACGCAACGAGGCCGACTCTTCATCGTTTTGCGATTTGGGGATAATTTGCGTGCTTCGGTTGAGCAGCATTGGAATGAACTCCGATTGTGAACCACCGGACTGCGCGAGGGACCGATGCCCACAACAGCTCGCGGGCTAAGTTAAGAACTGCTAACGGTGTTCTGATGACAAGTGGAGTTTCACGATGTCTGCGGGTCCGAGAAGGCGAATATTGCTCCGCCTCCTCGAACCGCGCGCAGCAGAGTTTCTTATGCGGTCACGAGAACATCGTGCTTCTGGAAGGTCGAGGTGACAACGTCACAGTTGTTCACCTGGGGTGTGCCTTCGATGAATCTCGACAATGTCTTCAACACTTGCGGGTAGGTATTGGTGTTGTAGGTGTCGGCATCGTTCTTGCTTTCCCACAGGCTGATGGCAGTTAAATTGACTCCGCCGGAACAGGCAAGCGTGAGTTCGTCCTTGAAACCGTTCTGTTTGCGAAGTAATGGAAGGACGTCCTTCTCAAAACTCTTCGAATAATCAGACAACATGTTGGGCTTCAGATGAATGGAGAGATTACGAGCATACATAGGCAACCTCCTTAGGGTTGGGGTTGCTAAGAGAAACAACTTCAGATGGGCTGACTTAGTTCAGGAAACCTGAAATGAGGAGAAGGTGGTAACCACCTCGACTCCAACCCTATTCTTATGCAAGGGAACTGTCAAACACCTGCAAGGGAACTGTCAAACACCCGGTCAGGGCGGTAGTGGTGCAGTTTTGACCCGAACGGCTGTGTGCTCGAGGAGATCCCTCGTCCTGCTGGTGAAAACGCAGGACTTGGGGATGACGTCAGTCGGATGAGGAGAGGAATCCTCGAGAGGCTCAAGATTAGAGGAGCCGGAATGGCTTGGTGCCAGCGGAATTCCGCTCGCGGCCAAATTTTGGCCGAGATTCGTGATTTCCGCGGCTGAGCAATTGTGAACAGATTCTTATGTAGCTGAATGTCACAATCCAAACTCCGAACAAAGATCTCCTTACCGCTCGGAGGAGGGTTTATGTGGACGCTTTCAAAGCACACCAGACAACTTGCACTTTCGTATGCACAACTCGAATCGGTAATCCTGGAACGGACCGAAGAACTGCAGAATCTCTCGCAGCGGCTTCTCAAAGTGCAAGACGAGGAGAGACGCAAGTTGGCTCGGGACTTGCACGACAGCACCGGCCAAACGCTCGCCGCGCTTCGGATAACCATTTCGTTCCTTGAGGAAAAGTGCAAGCAAGATTCGTCCACGCTCAGCCTGGTGTCCGAGGTCGCAACATTGGCCGATCAGGCGATCGAAGAAATTCGCACCACGTCGTACCTGCTGCATCCGCCGTTGTTGGATGAGGTGGGCTTTTCCTGCGCCGCGGAGTGGTATGTCGAAGGTTTCGCCAAACGGAGCGGGATCAAGGTTGCCATGGACCTCGCGACTGAAGGTGCGCGGCTTCCAAGGACGACTGAGATTGGTCTTTTCCGCGTATTGCAGGAGAGCTTGACGAACGTTCATCGCCATTCCAAGGCG
This sequence comes from Candidatus Sulfotelmatobacter sp., assembly GCA_050015215.1. Lineage (GTDB taxonomy): Bacteria > Acidobacteriota > Terriglobia > Terriglobales > Acidobacteriaceae > Sulfotelmatobacter. Next base: position 80,313 of record JBEKBW010000029.1, on the reverse strand, counting down.
GAACGAGCGAGCGTCTGTTTTCATCACGAAGAGGACCAGGCGATCCTGGAGATTCGGGACTTCGGACGCGGCATACCGGCCGAGCGGTTGACCCGGCTTCGCGAAACAGGCGCAGAAACGGGTGTCGGCCTGGCTGGAATGCGCGAGCGGCTGAACGAACTGAAGGGCAAGCTCGAAATCGAATCGGATGGTCGTGGAACGAGGCTGCGGGCAACCGTTCCTCTGCCCACCACAGATTTTTTTACTCAGCCACCGGATTGGCGACAGGGTTCTTTATGTGCATCCGCCGACTGATGGCCAGCAGTAAAAGGAGACAGGACCGTTGAAGAAAAGGATGTTGATCCGTGGTAAATGGCTGTCCGCAGCCGTCGGCGTTATAACTTCAGTCCTGGCCTCGATCCTGCTGGTGGCTGTCTCGACTGTGGTGGTAGTGGTTACGAGTGCTGGATCTCTTCTGGCGGCCATGCGGCGAGAATCGCAACGAAGGAGAACACCTCAGGACTGGCAACCGATCGCGGGGCGGCAGCGCTTTTAAGCATGCTCGCTTGATATGGCGAAGTCGGGGAGTAGTTACCTTCTCCTGTCTCAGGTTTCCCTTAAGTCAGCCCGCCTCAAAGTTTCTGTCCCTGGCCTCGGGAAAGCCCGGCGCACCATGGCTTATGGGGGTGAATCGGTGAACCCCGAGCGGGCGCGCCAATCGCTGCGATCCAACCCTCACTACACGCTTCGCGAATTCCCACCCTTGCGAAGAACGCAAGGATGAGGCACCTTCGGTCGTGTATCGCGGGCAAGGGCGAGCCCTGCGATTTTCTAGGTGATGCTTACTTCGGTGTAGGTTCCGTAGACTACGCGAAGTGCGGCTGAGATTTCGCCGACTGTGGCGTAGGCGCGGACGGCAGCGATGATGAGCGGCATAGTGTTGGCTGGGGAAATGTTTCCGTTCGCACCGGACTTTGGTTCTTTGGCGGCGGCTTTCTTCAGGGCTTCCAGTGAGCGCTGAACTTCGTCGTTCGAGCGGCGGGCGCGGAGCGCTTTCAATTTTGCCGATTGCTGGCGGGCTACGGATTCGTCGATGTAGAGAATGTGCGGCGATTGCTCTTCGATTACGAAGTCGTTTACGCCTACGATCACTTTTTCTTTGGCTTCAGCGGCGCGTTGATACTGGTAGGAGGCTTCGGCGATTTCTTTTTGGGGATAGCCGCGCTCGATGGCTTTTACCATTCCGCCCATCGCGTCCAGTTTGCGGAAGTAGTCGAATGCACCTTTTTCCATTTCCAGAGTCAGGCTTTCCAGGAAATAGGATCCGCCTAGAGGGTCGACGGTTTGGGTTACACCGGATTCGTACGCGATGATTTGCTGCGTGCGTAGGGCGATGCGGGCGGCTTCTTCTGTGGGCAGGGCGAGGGCTTCGTCGTAAGAGTCGCAGTGCAGGGATTGGGTTCCGCCTAGTACGGCGGCTAGCGCCTGCAGAGCTACTCGGGCGATGTTGTTCATTGGCTGTTGCGCTGGCAGGGAGACGCCGGCGGTTTGGGTGTGGAAGCGCATGAGCCAAGTGCGCTGGTTTTTTGCTGCGAAGCGCTCTTGCATTATTTGCGCCCAAATCTTGCGGGCGGCGCGGTATTTGGCGATTTCTTCGAAGAAGTCGTTGTGGGCGTTGAAGAAGAAACTTAGCCTGGGGCCGAATTCGTCTACGTCCAGGCCGCGGCGGCGGGCCCATTCTACGTATTCGACGCCGTCGTACAGCGTGAACGCCAGTTCCTGCAGCGCGGTGGAGCCGGCTTCGCGGATGTGGTATCCGCTGATTGAGATGGTGTTGAAGCGCGGGGTGAATTTTGAGCCGAATTCGAATGTGTCTACTACCAGGCGCATCGAGGGAGCGGGCGGATAGATGTATTCCTTCTGCGCTATGTATTCCTTGAGAATGTCGTTTTGAATTGTGCCGGAGATTTTATTCCAGTCTGCGCCTTGCTTTTCGGCTACTACCAGGTACATTGCCCACAGAACTGAGGCGGGAGAATTGATGGTCATCGAGACTGTTGTCTTTTCGAGATCGATGCCGCCGAAGAGGATTTCCATGTCTTCCAGCGAGTCGATGGCTACGCCGCACTTGCCTACTTCGCCTTCGCTTGCGGGGTGGTCGGAGTCGTAACCCATTAGCGTGGGCAAATCGAAGGCTACGGAAAGGCCGCCGCCGCCGTGCTCCAGCAGATATTTGTAGCGCTGGTTTGTTTCTTCGGGCGAGGCGAAGCCGGAGAACTGGCGCATAGTGAAAAGCTTGCCGCGATATCCGGTGGCGTGGATGCCGCGTGTGTACGGCGCTTGGCCGGGATAGCCTAGATATTTTTCTTCGCTCCAGTTTTCAGGGAGATCTGCTTGGGTGTAGAGGCGGCGGATGGGGACGCCGGAGATGGTGGTGAAGCGGGCCTGGCCTTGTTCGTCTAGGTTGACGCCGGTGGGTGCGCCGATTGGCCGCTCGGGAGATTTTTCCAGCGTGGGCGCCAGGGTTTTCTCGGCCCAATTTTTTTCGGCGGCGGAGGGATGACGGTTTTCAAAAACGTCGGCGATGGGACTCTCGGCGACTTGCGGCTTGGACGGCTTCTTTTCCATTGCGACCCCCAGTGTTGTGATGATAGGGAAGTGTGGGCTTGGCGGCAAGGTTGAGAGGGTTGGTTGGAACGACCGGCCGGTTAGGGCGTCGGCCGGCGCGCCCCACAGCGGCGGTAATAAGGCAGGGGTCCTTCGACTGCGGTTTTGCTTCGCTTCGCTGCGCAAAACCTCCGCTCAGGATGACATTCTGGCGGGGCTTTTCTCCTTGCGCGACAGCTCCCAGGCTTTGGCGTATTTCCAGGAGACGTAGACTGCGTGGTAGAGATGCAGGAGCAGGCCTTCGCGGCCGTCCAGGAAGCCCAGGCGGAAGATGTAGTTGTAGAGGAATGTGGCCAGGGGGCGAAGGAGGATGTTCACCACGCTGAAACGGACTGTGCCTTTTGCTGCTACCATCTCGGCGCCTAGCGAGGAGTAGCGGTTCATGTGGTCGATGTAGTCGGAGAGGGTGGGGTAGGAGTGGTGGATGAGGGCGCCGTTCAATCGTTTCGACAAGACTGATATTCCGCCCTTCTCGTATTCCCTAACCTTCAATGTTTCATGCACGGCTGCGTCTTTGAATCGCCCTGTGCCGCGGCGAAAAAGCCGAAGCTTCTGGTCGGGCCAGAAACCTCCGTGTTTGATCCATCGGCCAAGGAAGTAGTTCTTGCGCGGGAGGCGGAAGCCGTTTACGAAAACCCTGCCTGATGTTCCGTCAGGTAAGGTTTGGCGGAATTTGTATTCCTGTGGCGGAGATTTCAAAATCTCCTGAATTTCAGCCGAGAGATCGGATCCAACCTCCTCATCAGCATCGAGGGAAAGGATGTAATCTCCCGTTGCCTTGTCGATAGACGAATTCTTCTGCGCCGCATATCCTTTCCATTCCTCGATGAAAACTTTCGCGCCGAACGATTTCGCGATCTCAAGCGTGCGATCGGTCGAGCCGGAATCTACTACGATGATTTCTCCTTTGCCGTCGGACACTAGTGGCTTGACGCTTTCTAGTGTGGGGGCGAGGTTGGCTTCCTCGTTATAGGTGATGATGACTACGGACAGGGTCACGGAAGGAAGAATACAACGTTGGGGGCGGGGCGGAGAATTGACGGAGAAGCATCCGGTGAGATAGCTCGGATGAGACGAATAATCGAGGGTGCCTCAGGGGCTAAAGCCCGCATTATTCGGTGATCAGGGCGGCACGGCTAAAGCCGTGCCCTTCCCAAAAACTCTATTTACCCTGTTCGCTACTGTGTGACGCAGGGATTCCTCCTTCCGCTGGCTTCGCTCGCTGGTCGGAATGACAAGAATTTAAGGGACGGTCGAAGGTTGATTTAAGGGGCTGACGAGGGTTGGGGGTTCGGCTGCACATCTTTATCGTCTTTGCGCGGGGCGGCGTAGGGCACGTTGGGCTGGTGGGTGACTTGGCCGCGCGTGGCGTCGGTTACGTCGATGTTGGCGTGGTCTAGCAGCAGGCCGGTGGCGCGGTCGAGTTCTACGCGGGATTTTTCGTAGGCGGCTTTGGCGGAAACCAGGTTTGATTCATTTGTGGTTAGGACGGAAGCGTCCTGCAGGATTGCGGTTGTGGTGGTTAGGCCTACTTTTAGTTTTTGCTGGTCGGCGTCGAGGGTCTGGCGCGCGAAATCGACTGCGTACTGGGCGGCTTGCACGGCGGCGCGGTTCTGTTTGACGTCGAATTGCGCGTTGCGCACTTCGATGCGGATCTGATTTTCCAGCTGGTGCAGACGGACTTGTGCCTGGCGGTATTCCAGTTCTGCGCGCACCTGATTGGCCTGGGCTTCGCGATTGCGCAGCGGGATGGTGAGCGAAAGTCCCACACCTTTGTCGGGAGCAGTGCCGTTGAAGAGTTGATTCAGCGTGCCGCCGTAGCCAACCGGGCCGCCGTTCGCGAAAGGCGGCGGTGCGGCTGTGCCGCTAAAGCAACTTGAGGTGATGGTGGGACTGCAGGCCGGCACTGCGGGATTAATGTTTCCTCCTACGCCTGATCCGGTGTAATACGCGTAGGCATCTAGCGAGGGCAGCAGAGCGTTGCGAACGGCTTTGCTGCTGAGGTCGCGGGAGTTGAGATCGATGCGCGATTCCACTAGTTCGGCACGGTGATTGAGAGCCTGGTTGATCAGATCCTGCGTAGGAATGACTGCTTCCTCTTGCGGAACCTGCATGGTAGAGGTTGGGATCACGTCGGCTTCGGCAAGTATCGGATCTTCCACGCTGCGGCTGAGCGCGTTCTTTACCAGTAACTTTTCCAGTTCAAGATTGTTCTGCGCCAGGATGAGATTCTGCTGATCGGTTGAGACTGTGCTTTGCGCGCTCACCACCTGAATGGGCGGCGCGGTGCCCACTTGCGCCTGTTGCTTGGAATCGTCCAAGGCCTTCTGCGCGTAGGTGAGAGATTCCTGCTGCACGCGCACATTTTCGTAGGCATAGACCAGATCCCAATACATATCTTCGATCTGGTCGACGGTGGTGATGATTTGCAGGCGGAAGGCTACGTCGGAAATCTCACGATTATTTTTGGCGATGCGGATGAAGCGAGTATTGGGGAGAGAGCCGAAGCCCTGCAGCAGATTCTGGGTGACGCGGACCTGGAAGTTCGAACTGATGCCTGGGCTCAACAGACTCAGCGGACTGTTGGTAGCGAAGTGAGTGTTATTGAATCCTGCGTTTAAGGTTGTGCCCCATTGGAATCCCTGGGTGTAGGCGACATCGGCGGTGTAGGTGTTCTGGGAGGTGATGGGCACGGTGTCTACGCTGGTCGATTCCAAGTCGTCCCGATCGAGTTGGAGCGTGCTGGTGAGGATGGGATCGAAGCTGGTGATGTTGGAGCCGATGCCGAGGGTGGAACTGACCAAGCCATTGGTACCGGTGCCTACGCCGCTGGGCGCAACGGTGGTGCCGCCGGTACCGGAGCCTACGGTGCCACCTAGTCCGCCTACGCCGCCGCCGGGAGTATTTTGCACGATGCCGGCGTTGACGCCGAGGATGTTTGCGCCGGATTTGGCGCGCAGGTAGTCGGTGTCGGCGATGTTCAGGTTGTAGCGGGCGATGTCGATATCGAGATTGTTTTCGAGAGTGAGGGCGATGGCGTCGTCGATGGAGAGATAGATTTTGCCGTCGCGCATGAGCGTATCAATGCGCGGCGAATTGGCGACGTTGGGCTGGGGCAATTCTTGTGCCTTGTAAGGATCGAGGACGCGGGGAAAGGCCGGACGCGGCTTGGAGTAGTCGTGCAGGTGGATTAATTCTGCAGGGGCTGAAGGCGCTGGTTGCGGCGTGGGCGCGGCTGGAACGTTTTGCGCGGATAGAGCGGGATGTAAGCAGGCCAAGATTGCCATGGTCGAAAACAGCGGGCCGAGGCGCGGGAAGGCCGCGCTCACTCGGGGTGAGAGTAAAGACATAATTCGTCTCCTTAGACGGGAACAATCAGGCATCGTTTGCAGAAAGGCGAAACAGTTTTTTCGAAATTGGATGCGCAGGTTAACTGTCGCGACACTCCATCTTAACGGGACGGGAAGGGAGAAAACGGCGGCGGGTTGTAAAGAATTGTCAGAAGCGGCCCCGCTGCTTGCGTTGACCGTTGCACTTCGACGCACTACGATGAGGCCCTACTTTGAAAAACGGAGGAGAGGGAATGAAGCGTCGAATGTTCACCGTAGCACTATGTCTAGTTTCCGCGGGTTGCCTGGTCCTGGTGGCACCTATCCGGAAGGCGATCGGTCAAACAACTTCCTACTCAGCTGCCGACGGCGTTGCTGCGCCAGCGGCCCAAATAATTCAGGATGCCAGAAGCGCCGGATGCACCACCAGCGAGGGGACGTGCAGCGTCACGCTTCCGTGGGGGACGGCGTTCGCAAGTACAAACTATACGGTGACGTGCTCGCCGATGGGCCTGTACGGCGCGGCCAGGGAGGGTATCGAGTTGTCCAAGAGCACAGCCTCGCTTTCCGTCACGTTTATCGTCGATGTCAACACGTTCAACACGGGGGAGATAGACTGCATCGCAATATACCCGTAAGCTGAAAGCGCAATGAGGAGGGCTAAACGGGCGGGGCAGAGACAGGCTGGTGCGAGGCCGGAGTGTCGACTCGACCGGTGTCTGCCGCATGATTCGAGCTTGATGCGCGATTTCGTACGCTTCCTTGGCGTGGCTAGCGATGGCGCGATGCTTTCATTTTTTGAGCAACGTGCAAGAATCCACGTTGCTTCAAAGTGGCGTTGATCCTCCGGGCCCTTGGCGCTACCATGTTGGCTCAGTCTTTGAGGCGCCATCAAGATGCGCGCTTTCAAAGGGAGAGGAGAAATAAATGAAACGTCAGGTGTTTGTCGTAGCTTTGTGTTTAGGTGCTGTGGGTTGCCTGATGCTAATCAGCCCCACCCGGAGAGTGACGGCTCAGACCTCTTCAGATGCGGTTGCGAACGACAGCGCTGAACCGCCAACAACCCAGGTGATCCAGGACGTGAGGAGCGGGTGCACTCCGAGTGTCAGCACCGGCAACTGTACCTTCACCCTCAAGTGGCCCTCGGCGTTCGCCAGCGCCACATATTCGGTTAGCTGTTACGCTCTTGGAGGCGCCTGGGTCGTGGTCGAAGGAAGGACCGCAAGCTCACTATCACTCGCACTTATCGAGACGCTTGGCGGCCTCCAAGGCTCCAACCCCACGGAGGTCGACTGCATAGGCGTGTATCCGTAGTGCGGCAGTCTGGTAGGTGACCGCGTTCACAAATCCTTCGAGACGGAGGGTTGCTCGCACGGCCACGGCACTGGCGCCACGATCCGCGCGACGGCCCTCATCGCTGCTGGGGCACGGGCTGTGCTACCGACGGCATATCCTTGCGCGGCGCTATGTAGGGCACGTTGGGCAGGTGCGTTACCTGGCCGCGGGCGGCGTCGTCTACGCTGACGCCATTGTGATCGAGCAGCGTGCCAGTGGCGCGGTCGAGTTCGATGCGCGATTTTTCGTACGCGACCGTGGCGTTTACCAAAGTCGATTCCGCCGTGGCGAGCTGGCTTTCATATTGCAGCACCAAAGTGGTTGTCGACGTGCCGAACTGATATTTCTTCTGCTCGGCATCGAGCGACTGGCGAGCCAGGTCGAGCGCGGCTTTGGCGGAGTCGACGCTGGCGCGGTTTTGCTGCACTGCGTATTGAGCGTTGCGGACTTCAATGCCGACCTGGTTCTCGATTTGTTGCAGGCGCATCTGGGCCTGACGGTATTCGAGCTCGGAGCGAATCTGCAGCGATTGCGCAGCGCGATTGCGGAGTGGAATGTTGAGCTGCAGACCGACACCCTTGTCGGGAGCGGTGGAGTTTACTAACTGGTTCCATGTGGAGCCAAGGCTCACTGGCGAAACCGGAGGAATCTCAGGAGTGCCTGTAATCGGATTGGTCCCCGTGCCCGAGCAGAAACCTAATGCCAGTTGCTCCGGAGATTGATTGGCACACAAGTTTGGCGGGCTCTGGGCTCCGCCGAGGCCGGATCCGGCGTAGTATGCAAAAGCATCCAAAGTCGGCAGCAGTGCGCTGCGAACCGCCTTGTTGCTGTAGTCGCGGGAGTTCAGGTCGATGCGTGATTCGACGAGTTCGGCGCGATGACGCAGGGCTTCATTGATCAGGTCTTCCGTGGGAACGATTTCTTCCTGCGCAGGGAAGTCGATTGTTGAGGTCGGAATGACTTCGGCTGTGGCTAACGTTGGATCTTTCAGCGTGCGCGTGAGAGCATTCTTCATCAGCAACTGTTCGAGCTGGAGATTGGTTTGAGCCAGAGTTACGAGTTGCTGATCCTGTGCTACCGTACTCTGGGCACGAACGGTTTCGATGGGAGCGAGGCTTCCAATCTCTACTTGTTTCTTGGTGTCCGACAAAGTTTTCTGGGCGAAGGCCAGCGATTCGTTCTGCACGCGGGCGTTTTCGAAGGCGTAGACGAGATCCCAGTAGATGTTTTCGATCTGGTCGACGGAATCGATGATCTGCAGACGGAAGGCTACGTCAGAGAGTTCGCGGTTGTTTTTGGCAATGTGAATGAAACGCGTGTTTGAGGGGAAGCCAAGACCTTGCAGCAGATGTTGCGTCACCTGCACGCGAAGCTGGGAATTAATGACGGGGCTGTAGGTGTTAAACGGAACATTCGAGGTGACGCGATTGTTGGTGAATCCAACCTGGAGATTGGTGCCCCATGTGAAACCCTGCGTGTAGTTGAAGTTTACGGTGCCGGTGTTTTGCGCGAGGACGGGCACGCCATTGAACAAGCTGGATGATACGGTTTCTGCGTGGTCTTCCTGCAGGGTGCCTGTGATCACGGGATCGAAGCTGGTAATGAGTGCTCCCTGGCCGAGGGTTGAACTTACCAAACCGTTGGTGCCTGCGCCGATGCCGCCTGCGCCTAGACTGGTGCCACCGGTAGATGCGCCTGCAGTCGCACCGATGCCGCCGATGCCGCCGCCGGGGGTGTTTTGCACGACTCCGGCGTTGACGCCGAGAATGGTTGCGCCGGCTTTGGCGCGGAGGACGTCGGTATCGGCGATGTTTAGGTTGTAACGGGCGATGGCCACGTCGAGATTATTTTCGAGCGCCAGGGCGATGGCGTCGTTGAGCGAGAGATAGATTTTTCCCTCGTGCATCAGTGAGTCGATGCGCGCACTGTTGGCCAAGTTCGGCGGGGCGACGTGGCGTGGCGTGTAAGGCCCTACGGGATTAGGAAAGTGGGAGACGGGCTGCGAATAATTTAATACTGGAAGAGGACGCGCCTCGGGCGTGTTTTGCGGAGTGGGTGCGGCTGGCGGTTCCTGGGCCTGGCCTGCAATGGTCAGCATTCCGAAAAGAAGTGCGGCGGTGGTCCACCGAAGTATTAAGGCTACGCGTGCGAATGGCATCTACTCATCTCCGTTTACAAGACTGGCTGGCGCCGGTATTCAGGCTTCCGGCGGTCTGGCTAACCAACCTGGATTTCATTAAGATCGTGCCGAACCAACGAAGTAACGACCCGAGATCTTCATTAAAGAAAGTTCTACTCAGAAGTTAGTACGCAAGCAGCAGCCTCCGGGTTCCGCAAAACCCGATTTTCCGAGGGCGGAAAGGCTGCCACAAGATGCGGCGGTACCGAGACGCAATTTCTGGAAACTCAACAGTATAGTCGATACGTCCGCCTCTTCTGGCCGGACCAACAGGTGGACCAAAACTGATAAAGTGCCCGCTATGATTACGCGCCATGCTGAAAGTGATTGAATTGCATTGGATGATGCTTCGGCTTGGCGGGACTCGAAAGATCGCATGCGGAATCTCAAGCTGATTGTGTCCTATGAAGGCTCGGATTTTGCCGGGTGGCAAGTGCAGCCGGAGTTGCCAACCGTGCAAGGCACGCTCGCCTCAGCCATTGGACGAATCACGGGCGAAAAGGTATTGCCGCAAGGCTCGGGACGGACGGATGCGGGAGTGCATGCGCTGGGGCAGGTGGTGACATTTGTCACGGAGTCTCCGGTGCCGACGGCGAATTTTGTGAAGGCGCTGAACGATATTTTGCCGGCTTCGGTGCGGGTTTTGGAGGCGAAAGAGGTTGCGGTGGATTTTCATGCGCGGAAGTCGGCTTGCGGCAAGACGTATCGGTACCGGATTTTTCGCGGGGCAATTTGCCCGCCATTTTTGGCGCGGTATGTTTGGCATTTTCCGTATCCGCTGGATGAAACGGCGATGGCCGGCGCGGCGGGATTGGTGGAAGGTGAGCACGACTTTACTTCTTTCGCGGCGGTGGATGCGGAGGAGCGGCGGAATGGCGGTGCGGTCGAGGGGGCGCAAGTTTCCAATGTGCGGCGGATTTTTTCTTCTGGCTGGGAGCGCGTGGGGGAGGAATTTGTTTATACCGTTAGCGGATCGGGATTTTTGCACCACATGGTGCGGAACCTGGTGGGCACGTTTATTCTCGTGGGTAAGGGGACGTTGCTGGCAGAGGATATTACGCGAATACTTTCTGCGCGGGATCGATCCGCGGCGGGGGCTACGGCGCCGGCTGGCGGATTGTATCTGGTGAATGTGGAATATTGGGACTGAACCGTTAAGAGTCAATGGCGACTGATTTGCAAATCGCTGCGCGAAGGATTTCGTCGGTGAATCCGGCTACGGGAAAAGTGTTGCGCGAGTTCGAGTGCGCGGGCAGCGATGATGTGCGGGTGGCGGTGGTGCGCGCGCGGGTTGCGCAGGTGGCATGGGCCGAGGTTGGGGTTCGAAAACGAATCGCGATCTTGCGTGCGTTTCAGGTTGAGCTTAACCGAAGGAAATTGGAAATCGCTTATGCGATTACGCGCGAGGCTGGCAAGCCAGTGGCCGAGGCCTTGACCACCGAAGTGCTGGTGGTGCTGGATGCGGCGCGGTTTCTGATCGACAACGCCTACCGCTTGCTTCGCGATGAACGCGTGGCGCATGGAAATCTTGTCGCGAAGTTGAAGACGGGATATCTGGTGCGGGAGGCTTACGGGGTGGTGGGAATTATTTCGCCTTGGAATTATCCGTTTTCGATTCCTGCTACCGAGACACTGGCGGCGCTGGTGGCGGGGAATGCCGTGGTGTTGAAGCCTTCGGAATTTACTTCGCTGGTGGCGCTGGAATTGCAGGGTTTGTTGCACTTGGCGGGAGTTCCTCGAGACGTTTTTCAGGTTTTGGTGGGTGATGGCGCTGCTGGGGCTGCGCTGGTCGATGCGCCGATTGACAAGTTAGTTTTCACCGGCAGCGTGGCAACCGGTAAGCGGATCGCGGTTGTTGCGGCGGAGCGATTGCTGCCGATGGTGCTGGAGTTGGGCGGCAAGGATCCGATGATTGTGCTCGACGATGCCGATGTGGAGGTGGCCTCAAGCGCGGCGGTTTGGGGCGCGTTGATGAATGCCGGCCAGACCTGTTTGTCGGTGGAACGCTGTTACGTGCATCGGACCTTGTATCAAGCATTTCTGACGGCCTGCGTTGAGAAGACTAAGGCGCTTGTTGTTACTCACGGCGAGGATCATAACGCGGAGGTCGGGCCGCTGATCCACGAACGGCAGTTGAGGGTGGTTGAGGAACACGTCGAGGATGCGCGATCACGCGGGGCGCGGGTTTTGGTGGGAGGCGCGCGGTTTCCCGAGGTTGGCAGAAACTTTTATAGACCTACGGTGCTCGCCGATGTCACTCACGAGATGCGAATCATGCGTGAGGAGACGTTTGGCCCGGTTCTGCCGGTCGCGGTATTCGATAGCGATGACGAGGCGGTTAGGCTGGCGAACGATTCGGAATTCGGGTTGGCGGCGAGTGTGTGGACTCGCGATAGGGCGCGCGGCGAGCGGTTGGCTCGGCGGATTCAGGCCGGTACTGTGATGGTGAATGACGTGCTTTCTTGCTTTGGAATCAGCGAGGCACCGCATGGGGGGGTGAAGGCTAGCGGATTGGGCCGTACTCACGGGCGATTTGGGCTGGAAGAGATGGTGCGGGTGAAGTATGTGGATGTGGATCTGATGCCGGGGATGAAAAAAGTTTGGTGGTATGGATACGGCATGAAGTTTGCGCAGCAGATGGAGGGATTTCTGGACATGCAGTTTGCGCGCGGGCTGGGAGCACGGTTGCGAGGGGCGTTGCGATCGGTGGGAGTTGTGCGGCGGAAACCGCTATGAAAAAGAAATTGCTTGTCTCGTGGAGCAGCGGAAAAGACAGTGCGTGGGCGCTGCATGTTTTGCGTCAGTCCGACGCGTTTGAAATTGTCGGGCTGCTGACCACCATCAACTCGAGCTTTGACCGGGTTGCAATGCATGGAGTGCGGCGGGAGTTGGTTGAGGCTCAGGCTGGGGCTGCGGGATTGCCGCTGTGGCCGGTGCCGCTGCCGTGGCCCTGCTCGAATGAGCAATATGAGGGAGCGATGGAGAGCGTCTGCGCAAAGGCGATTCGTGAAGGCGTAGAGGCGGTGGCGTTTGGAGATTTATTCCTGGAGGACGTGCGACGGTATCGGGAAGAACGTATGACGAAAGCTGGGTTGGCTCCGATTTTTCCGTTGTGGAAGGTCGACACTGAACAGCTTGTTCGGGACATGTGGGCGGGTGGATTGCGCAGCCGGATCGTGTGCGTCGATCCGAAGCAACTGCCGGCGTCATTCGCGGGACGCGAGATCGACCCGGACTTGGTGGGCGGGCTTCCGGCTGGCGTTGATCCTTGCGGAGAAAACGGGGAGTTTCATACATTTGCATACGATGGGCCGATGTTTCGGCGCGGTATTCCGGTGGAGAGTGGAGAGACGGTCATGCGGGACGGGTTTGTTTTTTCGGATCTGCGCTTGGCAACAGCTGCTGCAGTGCCTGAAAAAGCAAGAGAAACAAGGCGGCCAGCGGAGATCAATTTCGATCATTCGGTGATGCGATCGCCACGACTTGGCGGCTGCGAAATCACGAGCAGGCGGACTGCCGTGGACGAGGGATTGCTGATCTGATGGCGCGCTCCTGGCATAATGCGAATTCCGCTGCCGGCGCGGAGTAGCGTGCTTCGGCCTTCGACTTCCATCATGGCTTCGCCGGAAAGAATGTAGAAGAACTGCTGGGCTTTTTCGTGGTAGTGGCGGACTTCGCGGGCTCCAGAGGGGATGAACTCTTCGATCACGGTCAGGTTCGCGTCTTTTACAAGATGCCAGCCGTCGCAATCGTCTCCCCAACGGTAGTGCTCGGCGGTTTCGCGGCTGATTGGGCCTGGGTGAGCGGCTTCTTTGGGCATGCTTTTCATCTCCCTGGAATCGAGTGTATCTTGTGGGCATGAATGCTTCATCACAATCCGATCCGAAAGTCGAACTATTCCGGCATGCCTTGGCCGCGCTTGCTTATCGGGCTGGCAAAGCGGTGCGGAATGCGCCCGACACTTTTGCCGATTTTAATGGCGGCGCGGGGGTGCGCACACCGCGGCAACTTCTCGCGCACATGGGAGATTTATTTGACTGGGCGCTCTCGATTGCCGAAGGCAAGCAGGCCTGGCATGACTCGAAGCCGTTGCCTTGGAAGCAGGAAGTGGAGCGATTTTTTGCGGCGTTGAAGCGATTCGATGATTTCTTTGCTTCCGGCAAGACTTCTGGCGCTCCACTGGAGAAACTGATGCAGGGTCCGGTGGCGGATGCGCTTACGCATACAGGGCAGCTCGCTATGTTGCGGCGGATGGCTGGCGATCCGATGAAGGGGGAGAATTATTTTGTTGCGGTGGTCGAGGTTGGGAGCTTGGGCGCTGAGCAGGCTGCGGCGCGGCGGGAGTTCTGAAGACCTTGTTTACCGCCAAAGCTCTTCATGAGCGCACGGTTCCGAACCAGCCATGAGAAATCGGACGGCTGCGAGCTTGATTTTTACGCGGCGGCGGTGCAGGGAGCTCCCTCGGCCCACTGATGAAAACGCGGGCCTTCGGGATGACGCATTGCGGTTATTTCGAGCGGTTGCGGTACAACGTCGTGTCTATCTGCTGGGTCATTCCGTCCAGGTTCAATGGGACTTCCAGAAAGTCTGTAAGTTTCTGCGCAATGGCTCTCGCATCTTGCAGCACATCATGGTAGGGAACGCGGAGAGTCTTCACGTAAGGTTTGCTATCCAGCCAGGCATCCACTGCGCGTAGATTTTTTTCGAAGGCTCCCGCGATTAGCGAGACGTCGGCTCCGGTGGTTTTGCGGTTGCGCATCATTGCTTGCTGGGAGGCGAGCACTTCGGGGAGCGGGCGCTGCATGAAGACTACGCGATAGTCGTGGCCTTCGGGTAGCGAGAGCAGAAGCAGCGAGATTACTTTTACCGCTTTGCCTTCGGCTTCGGCGATGCAGGTGGGATCGCGGGGCAGTCGCTTGATGCGCTCCCATTCGAGATAGCCGCGAGGGTTGTCGACATCGGCTGCGCGCTCGCCGTCGGACAGGATCTGCATTCCTCCTGCTGCCAACATCTGCATCATTAGCGATGTTCCTGAGCGCGGCAATCCTGAGACGATGGTGATCATGGAATCCTTAGTTTGGCTTTCACGGCTGAGATAACGGCACCTCTGCCCGGTAGATTGCCTGCCAGTGGCCAGCTTTGAGAATGTAAATGGAACTGCCGTTCATGTGCACGGGAAGTTTTTCTCCGTTGCAGGTGGCGTACTGGTCTGCTTTGTAGGTGAGCAGATAGGCGCCGGTAGTGAGTGGAAGGACGCCGAAATCGGAAAGGCCGTAGCCTTCGACCTTGCAGGCCTTGTCGTTGGCTTGCTGCTGCTGCAATTGCTGGTCGCGGGAGAGCGTGCCGGATTCACCCCAGAAGATTCCGTTGTCCGCCATGTGGGCGCGGAAGTAGGCTTCGTCTCTTGTCTTCCAGGCTTCGAAGAAGCCAATCTCGGTGCTGATCAGATCCTGCTCGACCCTTGGGGCTTCGGCTGGTTTGTGCTCGGTCTGGGTGCTGGCTTCTTTTGGAAGGGCGCACGCGATTAGAAGGGCGCAGGCCAAGACAACTTTTATCATCTGCGGCTTTTGGCTCATGGGAGGCTCACTTTGATAAAGATTAAGCATACACACGTCGGCTAGCGGTTTGGGGAGATCACGGAGAGTTGGGGGCGAAGGAGATCCCTCGGCCCGCTGGTGAAAACGCGGGTCCTTCGGGATGACGCCTTCTTCCTGCGATGGCGGGTTTGGGATCGGTTTTAGCTTCGAGTACAATGACGCTCGTAGGGCTGAATCTGGCGGCGTTGGCGCCGCGGAACGAGGGCGAGTCTTTTGGCTACTGGGGCTACTGGCGAAATCACGGCGGCGGGTCCGCAAACTCCTGCGCAGCTTCCGCATCATAAAGTCAAAATAAAAAAGAGCGGGCAGCGTGCTTGCAACGAGAAAAACGAGAAAGGCAAGTTTTGCGGCGGCCATTTGAAGCGCTGGTTCTATACCAAGGATGTGATCGAGCGCGCTTGCGGCGATGCGGAAAAAGCCTGGGGACCGGACGCCGAAGTATATCGCTGCGAGCATTGCCAAACACTTTATCTGCCGAATCCGGCGGACGCGAAGGTGAATGTGGCGGGCGAGGGCATGATTTCGGTGTTTGGACTGACGCTGCCGCCGAAGGAGAAGTGAGCGATGAGCAATGAGCTTTGAGCAAGCTGGTGCTGGCTTTGCTCATCGCCCATCGCCCACGGCTCATTGCCCACAGCTTTTTTCCATGAACACTTCCGAACTTATCTACGACTGGAATAAGAATCATCCTCCGGGGTTGAAGCCGCTGGGGCCGGTGTTGTTGAACGACGAGAGTTTGCGCGACGGACTGCAGTCGCCCTCGGTGCGCGATCCTTCGATTCCCGAGAAGATTGAAATTCTTCATTTGATGGAGTCGCTTGGCATCGACTCGGCTAATCTTGGATTACCCGGAGCGGGACCTCGGGCAGTGGAACATGTGACCGCGCTGGCGCACGAGATTGCTACGCACAAGCTGAAGATTCGGGCTAACTGCGCGGCTCGCACGCACGAGAACGATATTCGTCCGATTGCTGAGATTGTGCAGAAGACTGGCTTGCCGATTGAGGCGGCAACTTTTATTGGTTCGAGTCCGATTCGCCGGTTTACCGAGGGGTGGACTGACGATTTCCTCCTGCAGACTACAGAGAAGGCCGTGAAGTATACGGTTTCGCTCGGGCTGGATGTAATGTACGTAACGGAAGACACGAGCCGGTGTGATCCTGAAACTGTTAAAAGGCTTTATTCTGCGGCGATCAATTGCGGGGCGCGCGCCATCGTTATTTGCGATACGGCGGGGCACGCTACGCCGATGGGTGCTCTGGCGCTGGTGCGGTTTGTGATGGAAGAAGTTGTGAAACCTTCGGGCGACAAGATTCGCGTGGACTGGCACGGGCATAGCGATCGTGGGTTGGCGATTGCGAACTCGATGGCTGCGGTGATTGCCGGAGCGAATTGTGTTCACGGGTGCGCTATTGGGTTGGGCGAGCGGGTGGGGAACACGCAGATCGACCAGATGCTGGTGAACTTGAAGCTGATGGAGATTGCTCCTTGGGCGGAGCAGGACCTTACGAAATTGAAGCAATATTGCCAGGCGGTTTCACGGGCTACGGGCGTGCCGATTCCGGCGAATTATCCGGTGGTTGGTGACGATGCTTTCCGCACGGCTACCGGGGTGCATGCGGCTGCGATCATCAAGGCTTATCACAAGAACGATGTTGCGCTGGCCAATACGGTTTATTCTGGCGTGCCTTCGCATGAGTTTGGGCTGGAGCAGATTATCGACATTGGGCCGATGAGCGGTAAGTCGAATGTGCTGTACTGGCTGGAGCGGCGCGGGATTCCGGCTGGCGAGGAAGTGGTGGAGCGGATTTACCAGCGGGCCAAGGCTAGCGATCATACTTTGAGTGATGCGGAAGTGGTGGAGTGCTTGCCTGCGGCTGCTGGGAAAGCTGACTGACTGTTAGGCGGACGAGATCCCCTTCGGCTTCGCCCAGGGCGGGCTCTCGCCCGCTGGTGAGAACGCGGGGACGTCGGGATGACGCACTACGGAGAGCGGATGAAGCATGCGATTCTTGGGGCGGGTGGGGTTGGTGGATTGATTGGCGCCTGCCTGGCGCATTCTGGCGATTCGGTTACGCTAGTGGTCCGGCGCGAGACGCTTTCGGGTTATCCCAAACAGCTTCGTTTGGAAAGTGCTTTTGGAAACTTTACCGTGGATGTGGCCGTTGCCTGCGAAGTACCGGCTGTTGATGTGCTTTGGCTTACGGTGAAGGCTACGCAGTTGGAAAGTGCGCTCGGCGAATTTACGGAGCCGGGGAAGGTGAGAGCGATCGTTCCATTGCTCAATGGTATCGATCACGTTGCGATGCTGCGGTCGAAATACGGCGCTGAGCGGGTGATTCCGGCGACTATCGCTGTGGAAACTGAGCGCGTCGGCCCGGGACATATTGTGCATCGGTCGCCGTTCGCGCGGTTGAATGTTTTGTCGGCGGGACGGCCGCTGCTTGGAAATACGGTCGACGAGTTGCAGAAGATAGGTTTTACGTGCAGCTACATTGATGACGAGCCTACGTTGATGTGGGGGAAGATGGTGTTTCTTGCGCCGTTTGCTTTGACCACGACGGCTGCCGACAAGAGCGTTGGAGAAATCCTTTCCGATCCCGAGTGGCGGAGTCTCGGTGTGGCTTGCGTGCGCGAGGCTTGCGCCGTCGCCAAGGCCGAGGGCGCGAACGTGGACGCTGATAAGGTTCTTTCCGGAGTTGCGGGAATGCCGGGTGGTATGCGCAGTTCGATGCAGAAGGATGTGGAGCAGCATCGGGCGCCGGAATTGGATGCGATTGCGGGACCGATTTTGCGTGGAGCAAAGCGGCATGGAATTGAGGTTCCAGCTACCCGGAAGTTGGTGGCCGCCGTCGAGCATAGAGCGGGATATGCCGAGAGTTTGCTGGCCTAGTTTCCTTTATCCGCTGTGTTGCTCATTTCACCTCGGCTATAAGGTCGATTTCCACGCACGATCCGAACGGGATTTGAGCCACTCCGTAGGAAGTGCGGGCGTGCGCGCCGGCATCGCCGAAGACCTCCACCAGCAGTTCGGAAGCGCCGTTGGCTACTAAATGCTGCTCGGTATAGCCGGGCGCGCTGTTTACGAGGATCATGAGCTTTACTATCCGGCTGACGGTGTCGAGGTTCCCGGCGGCGGCGTGCAGGGTTCCAATCAAGTCAATGGCCGCGTTGCGCGCGGCCTGTTTTCCGTCGGCTGTAGTGATTTGCACGCCTAACTGGCCGACCCAGGGCTTGCCCGCACGCTTGGCGAGATGGCCGCTGAGAAACAGCAGGTTTCCGGTCCGCACGAAGGGAACGAAGGCGGCTACCGGCGCGGTGAGCGGCGGTAAAACGATGTCTAGCTGCTTGAGCTTATCGTATACGGACATATCGTCTCCCATAGGACCGGACGGAAATCAATTTGGGCTACAAATAAATCGTTCCCTCGATGAGCGGGGTCACGTGACCGCCCACGCTGACTCCATTCACGCCGCCTTCGCCGTGAATATGGACATGCAAAATGCTGCGGCGGCCCATTTTTGTTCCCTGCTCACTGTAGAAAGTGGTTTCTGCTTTGGACGAGACAAGATGATGCCGCATCATGTAGGAAGGCAATGCGCCGGTTGAACTGCCGGTTGCTGGGTCTTCCGGGATGCCGAGATCCGGCGCGAACATTCGCGAGTAGGCGCCTGCAGGTGTGGGAGCGAAGGCGAAGACACAGAGCGGATTGGGATGTTCCAATTTGAACTGAGCCCAGGCGGAAGTGTCGAACGAGATGCGATCGACGGTTTCGGGATCTGCAATCGGAATAAATAAAGTCGGGTTGCCGGCATCCAACAGTTGCGGCGAAATGGCGAGAAGTTGACCTTCCTTCAGGCTGAGCAATGCCGCGGCGGTTGTGGGTGCTACGATCGCGCCTTCGCGCAAGGGCGGAGTCATGAGCCACAGTTTCGGGGAAGGGCCGGGATCGACGTGGATCGGGATAGGGCCGATATTTTCTTCGAGCAGGAATCGCTCCGTTCCTTTCGTGACTCTGCTTTCATCGAGGAGGATGTAAGCGGTCCCAACAGTCGGGTGGCCGGCAAAATCCAATTCCTTGCCGGGTGTATAAATGCGAAGCTTTGCCACACAGTCCGGTCGTGACGGGGGAAGTACGAATACAGTTTCCGACAGGTTTAATTCGCGCGCGATTTTCTGCATGAGATCGGGTCTTAAGCCGTTGGCATCGGGAAAGACGGCGAGCGGGTTGCCCTTGAGCGGCTCGGTGGTGAAAACGTCTACGACGCGATACCGGTATGATTTGTCAGGATTCACTTGCGCCTCCTGGTGAGGTAATATACATCGTCATTTAGCCAAATGTCTATATGAAAATTAGCGTAGGATTGCGGGCGGTGTCCAATGAGAGCAGATTGCAGATCCTGACCTGGCTCAAGGACCCGACGGGAAACTTTCCGCCTCAGATCGACGGTGATCTGGTGAAAGATGGAGTTTGCGGATTGCTGATCGCCAGGAAACTGGGGGTAAGCCAGCCGACGGTAAGCGAGCACCTCAGAATTCTTTCCCAAGCCAAGCTGCTGGAGGGAAAACGAATCAAGAAGTGGACTTTCTATAAAAGGAACGAGAAGGGGATTGAGGAATTGAAGAAGATTCTTTCGGCCAGGTTGTGATGCGGGAGGCCGTCACAAAGAAGTTAGTGGGCGAGGTGGGACGAAGAGCGGGATGCGAAGAGTTTGGTGGCGTAGTCGGTTTTCACTTGACCGTACAAACTGGCGACAATAAACTTAAGTGTATGAAGGCAAAGCAGAAACGCGTAGCGACACCCGGGTACAGGCAAGGTGTCCGTCGTGTGAGAACGGCGGAGGGTGGAACTCCAACTCGTGAGTCCCGGAAGCTGTTACTTAAAGCCTTCAGCCACCCCGAAGGATCGTCAGAAAGGCTTCAAGTTTTCTCGAAATACTTGAATGCTTTGCATGACGAGCATGCCAAATAAGCTCGAATCATCCCTTAAGCGCTATCCAGATATTGTGCTTCGCAATGTGGAGAATTTGGTACGAGCCGGAGTGTCGTTGGATGAGGCCGGCGACATTCTTGATGAGGTCGAAGAATGGCTTTCATCAGGAATCCATTTCGCACCGGACATTTGGGAGGGGCCGGAGGGATGGTACAGGCAGTTTGACAGCTTTGTGATTGAAGGCGACGCCGGGGAAACCCATATCGCCCGTATTTGGCGGAAGGCTGGTCTTCGGAAATGGCGGGGCGTTGACTTGGATGATCCGAAAACGTGGAAGGCGAGGGCCGCTCCTTCGCCGCGTAAGACCAGTTCCGATTGACGTTGGTCCCGTTCCGTTCCCTCAGTTACGCAGGGCTGGGGGCAGGCGTCCCTGCCTTTCGGCGATTTTCAAGACCCTCCCCCAAAAATGCCTATTTTGGTTCGTCGCGGTTGGGCGGGTTCGACCAAGGCTCGGCCTTTACCACCAAGTTGAAGGTTGGGAAATCGGCGAGCTGCGGATTGTTGGGATCGCCGCGTAGCAGGGTGGTAACGACACGTACCCCCGGCCACCAATGTTCGGCGAACCAGATCATCGCAATATCCCAACGTCAAGGGTGACTCAGGACGGGGATCGGGATTGCCGAACATGAGGCCGATGGCGCGCCAGGCGACAACGGCCAACCTATTGAGGGCCTGGTGTCCGTCGCACGGTAGCTGATCCAGCACGGACGCTATCCGTCTGCCATGCATTAAGCAATGGCGGATGAGTTGTAAGGTCTCAAATACCTCGGCGTTCTCGGGATGTACGCGCTCTATGAGCTGCCGAATCGCCTCGCCTCTATATCGCCGATGCACCCCTATATGCTCCTGTCGAAAGAATCGGCTTCAAAGATGAGCTGTGCAGACAGAACGGCGCCTGGTAGTGCCCGATCGGGCTCAGCGTTCGACACCGTGAGCGAAAACACCCCGTCACGACCGTTCAGCGTGAGGGGTGCAGCCCCGTCGACGAGGCACAAATCGCTATCGAGGATGAAGTCCGCTAGGCATTTCATATCAAGAGGCCTCTTCTGCTAATTTCCTTTACTTTAATACCCAACGGGAAATACCGCGCAATCGAGAGAGAGTATGACTCCGAGATTCTTGCGGCGCCTCGTCCCAGAGTTCCCGCCCTAGCCAATCCCCTTTCCTTCGCACGCGTTGTAAACTGGCGCAATACTTCCCATGAGCCCCACGCCCCCGCATGCGGATTTGCCCGAGATTGCTGCCGCGGTGCAGCAGGATGTGGCGCGGCTTGCGGCGTCGCCGGAGGTGCGGTCAGCATTCAACTGGTTGCGGACGCAGGAGCCGCAACTGGCGCAGTGGCAGATGGAGATGGCGCGGATTGCAGCGCCGCCGTTTGGCGAGACGGCGCGCGGGGCCTGGCTGGCGGAGCGTTTTCGCGAGGTTGGGCTGGACGATGTTCGCATTGACGATGTGGGCAATGTGTTTGGCGTGCATCCGGGATTTGGGCAGCGCTATGTGGCGTTGAGCGCGCACATCGATACGGTTTTTCCGGCGAACACGCCGTTGAATATTCGGCAGCAGGGCAGCCGGCTTTATGGGCCGGGAGTTTCCGACAACGGTGCGGGAGTGACGGCGCTGCTGGCGATTGCGGCGCTGCTGCGTACGGTGCGGGTGCGGCACTCGCTGCCGTTTGTGTTTATCGGGAACGTGGGCGAGGAAGGCGAGGGCGATTTGCGCGGCATGCGGCACATTTTTTCCACGCCGCGGTGGAAGGATTCGATTGCTTACAGCATTGTGCTGGATGGAGCGGGAGCGGACACGATTGTCGCCGAGGCTCTGGGCAGCCGGCGGTTTGAAGTCATCGTGCGCGGGCCGGGCGGGCATTCGTGGAGCGATTTTGGCGCGCCGAATCCGATTGTGATTCTGGCGAAGGGGATCGAGGCCTTTACTGCTACTCCAGTGCCTGCGGTTCCGAAGACTACGTTCAACATTGGATCGATTCGCGGCGGGACTTCAGTGAATTCGATTCCGGAGTCGGCCAGCATGAAGGTGGATATTCGCTCGACATCGATGGCGGAGATGGAGCGGTTGGAACAGACTTTGCGCATCGCTTTGAATCGCGCCGTGGAAGACGAGACGATGGCGGCGGAGATGAAATCTCCGGCGCAGAGGCGGCCGGGGGTTAGTTGCGAGGTGGTGGCGATCGGAAGTCGGCCGGCGGGTGAGTTGTCGACATCGGCGCGAATTCTGCATGTGATACGGGCGGTGGATGCTCAGATTAATAACGCGGCGCAGGTACAGCGGGCTTCGACGGATGCGAACATTCCGCTTTCGCTGGGGTTGGAGGCGATCGCCATTGGCGGAGGCGGCGCGGGCGGCGGGGCGCACACTTTGCAGGAGTGGTTTGACAGCAACGGGCGAGAGCTGGGATTGAAGAGGATTTTGTTGACGATGCTTGCGCTGGCGGGAGCGGGGGAATGATGGTTGGACTCTCAGGGGCTGAAGCCCCTTTGGTTTTTTGCAGGACTTCCTTTGCGGCGCTGAGGCGCTGCGTTACCCAGAAGCTTTATGCGGCGGTGGAATCCCACTTCTCGCAAAGGATGCGAGAAGTGGGGCACCCCGCAGTTGTGGAATCCCACCCTTCGGCAAGCTCAGGGCTGGCTCTTTCGCAAAGAACGCGAAGGGTAGGGCACCCGGCTTTTTGGGTCTTATTAGCTTCTTGCGCATTCTTGCACGCGCAGAGTTCTGCGCCTGCACCTGCTGCTTCCGGGCCTAAGGCCGATGTCATTTACCTTCATGCCAATGTTTATACGGGTGTTCCGGCTAACGATCAGTTCAATTCGATATTGCGACAGGAAGCGATCGCGGTGCGGGGCGAGCGGATTCAGGCGGTCGGGAAGAATGTGGATATTCAGAAACTCAACGGGCCGCAGACGCAGGTCGTCGATTTGGGCGGGCATTTTGTGATGCCCGGATTCAACGATGCGCATCTTCATTTGGCCGAAGCGGGATTGCAGAAGCTGAATGTGGATTTGACTGGAGTAAAGACTTTGGATGAATTCCGGGAGCGAATCCTGGCGAAGGTCGAGGCGGCGAAGCCGGGAGTGTGGATTCTTGGCGGCGGGTGGGATGAGACTCTTTGGCCGGTGCGTGCGCTGCCCAGCCGTTGGGATCTGGATGAGGTTTCGGGCGGGCATCCGGTGTTTCTGGATCGGGTGGATGGACATCTCGCGGTCGCTAATACGCGGGCGCTGCAGCTTGCAAGTATCACGCTTGCCAGCCGGAATCCAGAAGGCGGGAAGATCGATCGCAATGACAACGGAGAGCCTACTGGAATTCTGCGGGACACGGCGCAACATGCGGTGCGGGCGGTGATTCCTGAACCTACCCTTGAGGAACGGCGGCATGGAATCGAAGTAGCACTGGCAGACCTGGCTGAGCATGGAGTGACCTCGGCGCAGGATTATTCGCCGGATTGGCAGAATTTTCAGATCTATGAGGAGATCGAGAAAGAAGGCAAGCTGACGGCGCGGATTTCGGAGTGGCTGCCGTTTGATGATTCTGTCGAAGATTTGCAGAAGAAGCGGGGCTCGCATCCGCGGGACGATTTGATGTTGCATACGGCAATGTTGAAGGGATTTATGGATGGATCGCTGGGCGGGCACACGGCGGCGCTGCTTGCACCGTATGCGGATGATGCGAAGAATTCCGGGTTGCCGCGCTACGACGCGGCCAAGCTGAATGAGATGGCGAAGGAGCGCGTGCTGGCGGGATTTCAGCTTGGGTTTCACGCGATTGGCGACGCGGGCGTACAGATGGCGCTGGATGCTTTTGCCGAAGCAGAGAAGGCTGCGCGAGAGCAGAAGGTGAAAGCGGCGAATGGCGGCGATGACTACCGGCTGCGGGTGGAACATGCGCAGGTGACTACTCCAGCGCAGATTGCGCGTTTTAAAGAGCTGAAGGTTATTGCTTCGATGCAGCCTAGCCACGTGCTTACGGACATGCGCTGGGCGCAGGATCGGCTGGGAGCGAAACGTGCCGCAACTTCTTACGCTTGGGCCGGGTTTCTGAATAAGGGTGTGATGGTGGCTTTTGGAACGGATTATCCAGTTGAGCCGGTAACGCCGTTTCGCGGGTTGTATGCGGCGGTTACTCGGAAAAGCGAAAACGGCAAACAGGAATATTTTCCCGAGCAGAAGATCACCATGGAACAGGCGATTGCCGCTTATACGACCGGCTCGGCTTTCGCGGAGTTCGAGGAGAAAGAAAAGGGCAAGCTGGTGGCGGGAATGCTGGCTGATTTTGTGGTGCTTGACCGGGATGTGACTGCGGCTTCGCCGGAGAAAGTGCTTGCGACTCGGGTTTTGCGTACCGTGGTTGGAGGAAAGACGGTTTACGAGGCTAAGTAGCGGTTGTCAACGGTCTTGTGGGGATATCCTCCTACACATACGGAAACTGGAGATTCCTTCTGTCTCGCTCCGCTCGCGCGTCGGAATGGCAAGATTTATCGGGGCCTCGTCCTTCCGGTTTCGCATCCAAGGGTGCCCATGCGAACGGGTATAATGACAAATTGAGGGTTCCCGGAGGATAGTAAACATATGGATTCGCAGTCATTCTGGCTACGCATGAAAGCTCATCGCTGGGTTTATACGTTCAGCATCGTAGCCACGCTGGCGCTCGGGATTTTGATCGGTTCAGTCGTGTCTTACGGCGTGAAGGGCAAAGAGGGGCAGAAAGGTTCTGATGCTACTCCGCTGACGGTTCCTTCGCCGAAGCAGCTATCGAACGCGTTCTCGCAAATCGCGAAGCAGTTGGGGCCGAGCGTGGTCAACATCAATACCGAATCTACGGTCAAGAGCCCGCATCGGCGGCGTGGGCAGACTCCGGATGATGACGATAACGGCGGCGGTGGCGGAGGAATGGATGACTTCTTCAACCGCTTTTTTGGTGCGCCGGGCGGTCAGGGCGGTCAAGGCAGTCCGTTTGGCGGCGATGGATCGATTCGCGAGCGTTCGCTCGGCTCAGGAGTGATTGTCGATCCCAAGGGTTACATTGTTACCAATCGCCACGTAATCGATAAGGCGGACCGCATTCGCGTGCGGCTGCAGGACGATCCGCCAGGCGTGCAGCACGATGCCAAGCTTATTGGCGAGGACCAGGAAACGGATCTGGCTGTCATCAAGATCGATATGGATCGGGGCGTGCCAACAGCGAAGCTGGGCAACTCCGACAGCATGCAGGTGGGCGATTGGGTTTTGGCGATTGGAAGTCCGTTTGGGCAAGTCGGAACCGTGACTGCGGGAATCGTTTCGGCGAAGGGGCGCGATATCGTGCCGGGGCGGCAGTTCCAGACATTTATTCAGACGGATGCGGCGATCAATCCGGGAAATTCCGGTGGGCCGCTGGTTAATATGGATGGGGAAGTAATCGGGATTAACACCGCCATTTTGAGCGAGACCAACGCCTATGCGGGGGTGGGCTTTTCGCTGCCTTCGAATACCGTCGCGGAGGTTTACAACCAACTTATTGGGCCGGATCACCGCGTGACCCGCGGGTCGATCGGCATTATGTTTGACGCGGTGGAGAATCCGGCGATCACGCGCGTGTATGGCGCGGGTTCTGGCGTGACTGTGTCCAGCGTGGTACCGGGCAGCCCGGCGGATCAGGCAGGGCTGAAGGTGGGCGATACGATTACCACGGTCGACGGGCACAAGGTTTCGAAAGGTTCGGAGTTGGTGGCCGATATTGCGTCACGTAAGCCGGGCGCGAAAGTGGAGCTTGGTTTTCTGCGCAACGGAAAGAAGCAGGACACGACTGTGATCATCGCGGACCGTGCCAAGCTGTTCGCTGCGCGCCTGAATGAAGACGAAGGCGGCAACGACGAGAGCACTCCGAAGCCGAGCAAGTTCGGCATCACGGTGACTAAGCTGACTCCGGAGATCGCGGAGCGGCTCGACATGCCTGCTGGAAAAGGCGTGATCGTGAAAGATGTGAAGCCGGGATCGTTTGCCGAGGACATTAACGTGGGCCGCGGCGATGTGATTCTCGAGGTCAACAAGCAGCCGGTGAATAGCGAGGAAGATTTTACGCGCATTGAATCGGGGCTAAAGAGCGGGCAGGACGTGGTTTTCCTGGTGCGCCCGCGCGGTTCCACCCGCCAGGATGGGACCATTTTTGTGGCCGGAACACTTCCGTAACCTTGGGTTTAGCCAACCGGAACTGGCATTGCGTCATCGGATAGAGGATGATGGCAATGCCAGCTTACGTTTGGTTTGCTTTTGGAGTCTGGCGTGTTTTGGGGATTGTCTGAGGACTACCTTTTGGAGAGAGATTGTCCCGCAAAATCCGTGACCGGATGCTGCCGCGCGTTCAGCGTTGCAGCGGTGATGTGTTGCTGCCTGCTGCCGGGGATGGCGACTGGCCAGGCGGATACGGCGACTCATGCTTCGCTCGGCAAGAAACCCGGCAGCGCGCGCGCAACTGGCAAGAGCGCGACTGCGGGCAAGAATAACGCCGGCAAGACTTCCGCGACCAGTTCAAAGAGCAGCACAGCGCCGACGAAAACTAATTCGACGCACTCTGCGTCTACTGCGCACACCGGTTCTACTGTCCACCGAAAATCGAGTACGGTCGCCGTTGCTCACAACGCGAAAGGGAAGCGGGCGAGATCAAAGAAGACTACGGCGCGGGGACAGCAAAAAATCGATCCCGAGCGCGCAGAGGAAATCCAAGAGGCGCTCATTCGAGAGCATTACCTGACGGGTGAACCGGCGGGGACCTGGAACCAGGCTAGCGAAGACGCGTTGCGGCGCTATCAGGCCGATCACGGCTGGCAGTCGAAGACGGTGCCGGATGCGAGGGCGCTGATCAATCTTGGATTGGGGCCGAGCCACGATCATCTGTTAAATCCTGAGAGTGCGATGACTACTGGGCCGGAGGTTTCGCATTCTGCGTCTTTGAGTTCTTCGGGGCCGGTTCCGGTTTCGCACAGTGCTGAAGCGGGATCGACGGCTGGTCCGGTTGCTCCAGCAGATCCTTCGCAACCTCCAAATGGTGACCAATCCAGACCGCAGCGGTAGGTGAAAGTGCGGATGAAGACGGATTGCAGAAGAACTTGTTCCGCCGGCGCGAGCCAACCTCAGCGGCTAAAGCCGCGTTGATCTTCGTCACTTAACGGCACGAGTGAAACTCGTGCCCTTCCCGGTTTTGTATTCACCTGGGGTTTTTCTTCCTGCTGTAGAGCCGTGTCTTCGCAAATTCCGTTCATGAACAATCGGAATCTAGCCGCCTGAGGTCTTTTTATAGCTACCCTGGACGGGGCGGGGGAAATATGGGAGGGGCTGGGAGTTAATAATGGCGGAGGGGTTCGCGTCTACTAGGGCATCGGCGATTTCTTCGCCACAGACTTCGGCGGCGGCATCGCGAGCGGTGGAAAGTTGGGGCACGCGCTTTTCGGTATCGTGGGCATCGGTGGCTAGTACGTGGACTGAATCGTGTTCCAGGAGCCATTGCGCCGCGCGGCGGACACGCTCACCCCAGAATCCGGTCAGTGCGGAGCCGGTCATTTGAATCACGCAGCCTTGCTCGGCCCATTCCACGACGCGCTGCAGATTTTCGCGCAGGATTGGATTGCGCTCCGGGTGCGTGATGATGGCGGTGATGCCGCGATCGCCTAGCTGGGTAAAGCAATCGGTGGTCTGCTGCGGGACGCTGTAGTTGCTCAACTCCACCAGCATGTAGTGCGTGCCCGCGATGGCGTAGCGGGCCGGATCGGCCAGCACCTCCTGCATGTTGTCGTAGGAGAGATGGAAGTCGCAGCCCAGGCTGATGGCGAGCGATGGACCGATTAGCGACTGCAGGTGGTCGACCAGGCTTTGCAGATAGGGGCGGTCGTAGTGGTAGCGGTCATTGGCATGGGGCGTGGCGACCTGGTGCGTGATGCCGTCGGCTGCGGCCAGGCGGCACATGGCGACTGAGATTTCCCACGACTTGGAACCGTCGTCAACTTCCGGAAGGATGTGCGAATGAATGTCGACCACGATTTAGAAACACCAGCGTGCTGGTGATGTTGTGATTTGATTTAAGCAGATTCGGAGGGAAAGAGAAAGGCGGCTGGCGATTTGCTTGGCGGCAGTTCGGGAAATGGTTCTCACCAGATCGTTAGAAGTGGCGAGTTCCGAAGTTCACGGTCGGCGGTCCGTACTCCTCAGGACTGAATAACGGGATCCACGACGTTCCCAGTAACTTCACCTTTAGCGGCGAGAAACCCGAATATGTCGTCGGTCCGTTTGTCGAGCGGGACAAGCTTCGCGACCGGTTTGCCGCGTTTGGTGATGATCACGGATTCGCGTTTGGACTGAACTTCATCCATCACGGCCAGACAATGAACTTTGAACGATCCTGCGGCAATCTTTTTCATAGGCATATTTACGATCATGGTTAATGCGAACAAGCGCATGCTGCGGCGAGGTGCGCGTTTAATATCTCTCCTGAATAAACTCCGCAATGGATGCGTAAGCGCGAGCGAGCGTCCCCTCATCCGGCAAAAACACAATTCGAAAATGGTGCGTGCCAGGCTTCTGCCCGAAACCCGACCCATGCACCACCATCACATGCTTCTGGCGAATCAGTTCCTTGACGAAAACCTCATCGCTCTCGGGGATATCAATGCGAGGGAAAGCGTAGAACGCCCCGCGCGGCGCGACACAACTTACGCGCGGAGTGGCTTCGCACCAGCGCTGGGTCAGATCGCAGCGCGAGCGCAATTTGCGTTGCACGTCGCGAAGGTGATCCTGCGACCCTTCTAGGGCTGGCTTGATCGCATACTGCTCGGGATGATTGGCGCACAACCGGGCGCGTAAAAGCCGGTGAATGCCTTCGACATAAGGCTTGATCGCCGCCGCGTCGCCGGAGACGATGCCCCAGCCAATTCGCCATCCCGGCACGAGATAATTTTTCGACATGCCGCCAAAGGTGATGCATGGCACGTCCGGCGCAACCGCAGCGAATGCGATATGCGGCGTATCTTCCAAGATCAGTTTGTCGTAAATCTCGTCAGAAAAAACCACCAGATTATTCCGCCGCGCGATCTCCGCAATGCGTTCCAGCATCTCCCGCGAGCACAGCGATCCCGTAGGATTATTCGGATTGATCAGCACAATTCCGCGGGTGCGCGGAGTGAGTTTGCGTTCGACATCGGCCAGCTCCGGCTGCCACGCGTCTTCTTCGTTCAGGTCGTAAGCATTCAGGGCAATCCCCAGCTTGCACAGCACCGCCGAATACAAAGGATAATCCGGACTCGGTGTAAGAATATCTTCGCCCGGATTCACCAGCGCGGAAATGCAAAGATCGACCGTCTCGCTTACACCCGAGGTCACGAAAACATCGCGCACGGTCGTGATTCCCTTGCGCGCGGCCTCGCCGCGAATCGCCTCCAGCGCCTCCGGAATTCCCGGCGACGGCGCATAACCGTTCTTCCCGTCGCGCATGGCCTTATAAACAGCTTCAATAATGTGCGCCGGAGTTTGAAAGTCGAAGTTCAGCGGATCGCCAACGTTCAACGGCAGAACCTTATGTCCCTGCTGAATCACTTCATCGGCCACGCAAGCCAGATCGCGAATCGCATAGCGAACGTTTTCGAGCCGCCTCGCGGCTTGGATTTCGCGAGTGGAAGATGGAGTGAGAGCAACTGGATTCATGAAAGCCTCGCCGCAAGTGTAGTGCGCAATCTCTGAATTGGGAATACAAAGGAAATTCTAACCGTAGAGAGAAGGAGAGACGCAGAGAAAACTGGCGGGAGGTTTAGTGCGGGCTGAAGCTGATAGCGACTTCTTCCACCGTTTGCGCCGGGGCGGGAGCGTATTTCCAATGCAGCACCGCTGCCGTCGCGCTTTCGGCAAGGATGGGATTCCCGCCGACAACCTCAACATTCGTCACTTTACCGTCGGGTGTAACCGTGGCCCGCAAGCGGACCAACCCTCCGATTTGCGCATGCCGTAACAGTTCGGAGTAGTCCGGCTTTACCGAGACCAAAACCTTGCGATCAGACTTCGCGACCTTTTGCGCCTGGGAAGCTGGTGCAGACAGAACCATGCAGCACACCATCAGAGCCATCACGAAGAATGTTGGCCTGATCCTGCCGGTAGGACGCGATTTCCACTTGCAGTTTGACAAAGCACACTCGTGCTACAGATAGCGGATGGATTGGACCCCAGACCATGACGGTA
Source organism: Candidatus Sulfotelmatobacter sp. (assembly GCA_050015215.1). Taxonomy (GTDB): domain Bacteria; phylum Acidobacteriota; class Terriglobia; order Terriglobales; family Acidobacteriaceae; genus Sulfotelmatobacter. The sequence continues at coordinate 50,026 of JBEKBW010000029.1, read as the reverse complement.
GGCTTCGCGAGGCAGGGACGCAAGTTACTGAGGTACTTTGCTGGGAGACGCGGCTTTAACCGCGGAGGAGGCTTAATGGCCCTCATCTCCTCTACGGAACCTCTACGGAACTAGCGCGTCAATCAAACTGGGTCCCGTGGGACTTCCCCATCCCGTCACCAGATCGTACCCAGCCACGGCGTTGAAGCCGCCGTTATTTCCGCTGATGATGTCATGAAAGTCTGTGTGATAGTCGGCGCCCACGCCGATGCCATACAGCGCGGGATTCAGGAATCCCAGCGTCGGCTTGCCCTGGCTGACCGCCTGCTGGTTGGCCATCGCAATAAATCCCGCCCACTGCGGCGCCGCATAACTGGTGCCACCGTTGCCGCCAGCACATCCGCCGTCGTAACAACTGAATTGGTTGGTATTGGCTTCCGCAGAGACGTCCGGATAGTTGCGCAATGTGGTCGAACCCTTGTTGGAAGAGTTGATGACGCCGGGTAGTTGCTGGTAGCTGGGAATCGGGATCTTATTCTTTGAAGGCGATCCCGCGCTGCCAACCCATCCGGCTTCAAATGACCACGGCCCGCCGGCGCCTTTGGTGGCTAAGTCTGTGCCTCCGACCGCCGTAATGTAGGGATCATCAGCCGGCCAGACGGTGCTACCGCCGGTACCGGAGCCATCATCGCCGGTTGCCACAAAAACGCTCTGCCCCTGCACTGCCATTTGCTTGAAAATGGGATCGAGGCTGGATTCGTCGTCCTTCCAACCCCACGAACAGCTCACTTGTTTGGCGATATTGTCCGAAGCCATCCGGGCGAAAATCGAAACATCGTTGCTGCCCACGTAAACAATAACCTGCTTCAGCGCAGGAGCCATCGAGATCGACATCTCAATATCCAAGACCTGCTCGCTGTCATCGCAAGTCGGCCGGGGACAATGGAGGCTCACGCCGTTCAGCGATATTCCTTTCACCGGAACATTCAGCGGCTGCTTCACCGTGCTGAAATAGTTCGTTACATCGGTGAGCTGATATCCGGCGTATTCGAACAGCCCAATCGATTGCCCAGTGCCGTTCAGCGGACCAGATCCGTAATATGCCGCGCGCATATCGCTGCCGATGAAGTCGCCGTTGGGACCGGAACCGGTGCCCGCAGCCGGCGGTTGCCCGGCAGAGCGAACATTTTTGGCGCGCGGAAGCGTGAAATTATCGAGGCCGGAGATGTGCAGCAGCGGCACATCGAGATCGGTGGAAGGCTCGCGATCGGGCGCGAAGAAGGTGCGGCTCTCGTTGGGATGCTGATAGACGTTCAACTGCACGTGAAACGCGTTTTCGATGTCAGCCGCCGCGCCTTCAACATCCAACACCATCCGATTGGCGGCGGTGTCGACGATCTTCAAACCGTTGGCCCGCGCAAAACTCTGCAGCGCCGCGTAGCCTGAATCGACGGGACCGAAGCGGCTGGTGAACTCTTCCACGCTGAGGAACTGCCGGTAGTTAGAGCTTTGCGGATCGTAAATTTCCTGCAAAAGTCGATCGAGCTCCGCCTCATTCCGCAGCGGGAGGGACATGGCCAAGCTGACTCGCTGCGCGGCGGGAACACGTCCGACCAGGGGTGCGACGCCGCTGGAAACCGCGTCAGGAACGTGGGCAGTGGGAATGGACCGCTGCTGGGCCTGGGCTGTTGCAACTATGAAGAAAAGCGCTGAAACCGATAAAAATGAGGCACATCTGCCGAAGGCAGATGCAAAAAGCTTCACCATGAGAGTCTCCCCCAGCCTGCTTTGGTAATTTACAACGCGATGAGGCTGGGGACAAGAAGAGGATAGTCTCTAGCTGGCTGGCCGACAGGATCGCGCGCTCTTGGGTGGCGCAGCGATTCATTGCCGCGATAAGCCAGGGCGCGCGGCGGCTTCAGCCGCTGAGCAGAAAAAGTCCTACTCCACCCGATCAATCTGCGCCTTCTGCAGCGTATCCGAGTAATCCACGTAAACCGACTTCCACTCGGTGTAAAAGTCAATTGCCCCAATGCCGCCCTCGCGATGGCCGTTGCCCGTGGCTTTCGTGCCGCCGAACGGTAGATGAACTTCCGCCCCAATCGTCGGCGCGTTGATGTAGGTGATTCCTGCATACAAATCGCGAATGGCCGAGAACGCCTTGTTTACATCTTTCGTGTACAGCGCAGACGACAGTCCGTACTCGATTCCGTTCGCGATCTCGATTGCATCTTCCAGATCGTCGCAAGGAATGATCGACACGACCGGCCCGAAGATTTCTTCCTGCGCAATCCGCATCTTGGGATCGACGTCGGTAAACACGGTCGGCTCCATGAACCAGCCGTACTGATAATCGCCGTGCTCGAGCCGGTTGCCGCCGCACATCAGCTTTGCGCCTTCGTTCTTGCCGATCTCAACGTAACTGAGATCAGTTTGCAGCTGTTTTTCGTTGACCGCGGGGCCCATTTCTACTGTTTCATCCAGCCCGTTTCCCACTTTCAGTTTTTTTGCCCGGGCGACATACTTGTCGATGAACTCGCGATAAACGCCCTTCTGCACGATGATGCGGCTGGTGGCGGTGCAACGCTGCCCGGTGGTTCCGAAGCCGCCCCAGAGTCCGCCTTCGATCGCCAGCTCTAGATTGGCGTCGTCGAGGACGATCATGGGGTTCTTGCCGCCTAACTCAAGCGAGCAATGCTTGAAGCTCTTCGCCGCGATGCCGCCGACGATGCGGCCTACCGCGGAAGATCCGGTCAAAGAGATGGCGCGCACATCAGGATGTTCGGCCAGTGGCGTTCCCACCTCTGCTCCGAAACCGGTCACAATGTTCACCACGCCTTTGGGAATGCCGGCATCAGTAAATGCTCGAACCAGGTTAAATGTGGAAAGCGGCGTATCCTGCGCTGGCTTGATCACGCAAGTGTTTCCGCAAACCACCGCCGGCAGCAGCTTCCAGGACGAAATCGCCATGGGGAAATTCCAGGGCGTGATCATGCCGCAAACGCCGATTGGCTGGCGCACCGCCATGGCAAATTTGTTGGGCAACTCCGACGGAACCGTGGGGCCGAACAATCGCCGGCCTTCGCCGGCGTTGTAGTAGGCTGCGTCGATCGCCTCCTGCACGTCGCCGCGCGTCTCTTTCAGGACTTTGCCCATTTCGCGCGTCATGTCGTGCGCGTGGTCTTCTTTGCGCCCGATGAGAAGTTCCGCCGCGCGAAAGACCATCTCTGCACGCCGCGGGGCGGGTACCAGCCGCCACTTGGCGAAAGCGCGTTTCGCGGCATCGACTGCGGCGTCGACATCGGCCTTCGCCGACTTTTGGAAGATCCCCACCACATCGCGAGTATCCGCGGGATTGCGATTTTCGAACGTCTCTCCGGTTGAGGATTCGACCCACTCTCCGTCGATGAAATTCTTGAATACCTTGGTCGGTGTGTAGCCGGGATGAACCGGGGACGCCAGCGTATCGGTTGCCATGATTTCTCTCCTTATGAATGCCCGAATATTGATGCTACAGAAGGAGCAGAAGGTGCGGCAAGGGATTGGTGGCTTTCATTCGTCCCCTTGCGCTGCAGTCACACTCTGCGCTTGTGCAATCGCGCCGCTTGCGATATTTTGTTGCGTACGGACACGATAGGAGGCTAACCAGTCATGGCCAAGAAAACAGGAATGAGCGATTCTTCACTCTGGATTACGGCGGTTGTCTTGTTGGCGATTGCCGCCTGGACGTATTTCAAGCGGTAACCGCAGCCGCGAGCGTTGCACGCCCACGAACTGCGGGCAGGGAGTTCCTACTTGTCTTTATAAGGCTGATGCAGGAGTAAAGGGCAGGAAGAAGTAAAGGGCAGGAATGCCGGTGCGTTGGCAATGTAGGCCCTCACAGTTCACCCCAGTTCGCCCCGCTCTTCGCTCGTAATCTTACGCCAGTATCGTTTTTCCCCACACCGGAACGCACGCCGTGTATGATGCTCCCGTCTTTCCTTCCGCATTTGAGCACAGAGCTAAGACGAAGAATCAACTTCATGAGCCTGCGGTGGCTCGCATCGCTGAACTGCGAAAAAATCACATACCCACGAAAGGGGCACAATGAAACGCAAGCATTGCTTGTCAGCTTTGGGGATCATGTTGTTGGCAGTCTGTTCTTTGTTCGCGCAAGAGAAACCGGGGACACTCGCTTCCATTGAATTCCAGAAAGTAAAGGGGCAGTCGGTGCCGCAATACGAAGCCGGCCGCAAACAGAAAATCGCATGGCACAAACAGCAGAACGATCCGCTCGCACTGTTGGTATGGGCAACCATCAGCGGCGATGACACTGGAACTTATCTGGTGGGCCATTTCGGCCAGCACTGGGCGGATTATGACAAACCGGTTGTAACCGACGAAGCCGATCTTGCCGAGTTCCAGAAAGTGATCGGAGCCTATGTGGAGTCGGTGACCACTCGCTATTACGAGTTTCTGCCCAAGATCAGCAACCCGGTCAATGCGGGCAGCAATATGCCCGAGAAATTTTCCGAAGTCCTGATCTTTCACGTGAGATCGGGAAAGATTTCCGACTTCCGCTCGGCCATCGCGCGCATTTATGAGGGCACAGTAAAGACCAACTGGAACGTGCACTACGACTGGTACCAACTGGTCAACGGCGGCGAGGACGGAACGTTTGTCTTGTCGTTTCCCCATAAGAGTTGGGCCGACTTCGAGGACAAACCCGACGCGAAGCCCTACCGAGACATGCTCAAGGAAGCTTTCGGACAGGCGGAAGCGGATTCGATTCAGGATCGTCTCGACCACTCGATCGAAAAGCTGACGAGCGAGATCATCCAGTTCCGTCCGGATTTGAGCTATCTGCCGGGCAAATAGGGGATCCGTGCTCGCTTCGGTGCTTCGTTCGGATTCAATCCGGCGAAGCACCGGGGATCGTCTCCGACCACTGTGAAGTGGCGAGGGAGATTTTACAAACTCCTGACAACCCTTGCTGGGCGCGGCTATAGGCTGTCTGGTGTTGTTGAGCGGGAAGATCAATCACTACGGAGCGTCACTTCATGAGATGCGGGAATGCTTGTGGGTTGTATCGGGTGGGGGCGGTTGCTTTGATTTGTCTGTTTTGGTTCGGACGGCCGATGCTGGGGGTCGCGCAGGCGCCGGTTGGGCCGGGCAAGATTATTGTTCATAGCAAATTTGGCGGGCAGATTTTTGGCTTTGATATCGATCAGGACGGGACCGAGGGAGTGCTGAGTGAAGCGCAGACTCTCTCCAACGGGAAGGTGCTGGCAGCGGTGGAAACCTTCGATCAGAAGAGCGGCAAGATTCTGAATGTTGTTTCGAAGATCGAGACCGAAGACGACTTTATTACGCAGGGAGTTGTGGGAACGAGCGTGGGATTGGTGGAGCGGGAGCACGTTACAGGGTTATTCGTCACCAAGCGCATTTATGAAGAGCTGAATCCGCTTTCGTCGAACAAATTTACGGGTACGTGGACGCCTCCGTTGAGCGCCGACGACATTATTCTGGGAGTCAGCCGGAACCAGGGCGTTGCCACTACGGCTGTGCTGTATTTCGAAAATACGGCGAATAATTTTGACACGTTCGTTTTCGGCTCAAACGTGGCGGAGAACACTTTTCAACCCGCGGTCGATCTTACGGACTCGACGTTCATGTTCAGCAATGCGCCTCCGGTGGCCTATGACAGCGTTACGAATCTGGCGGTCGTGGCGGCTTCGGACGGCACGGTGGGTGGTCCGCCGCCGCAGATTGCGCTGGTGGATCTGGCGACGGGAACGGTGGATCAGTTCACCGGCATTCCCGGGCCGCCGCCGTTTCGGCAGGGTTCGATCAACGGGCTGGCGGTGGATTCGGAGGACGGCATAGCCGTAACGACTACTGAGCTTGATTTCCGGGTCGAGTTCTACAATTTGAAAACCCAAACCGGATTTCCGGTTGTGTTGCCGGGCGCTACGGGGCAGATACAGAGCGGGTCGGATGTGGAGTACGATCCGGTGAACAAATTGTTTTTTGTGGCGCAGTCGGTATCGAGCACGGGCGCGGGGAGCAGCATTCAGGTGTATAACCCGAGCGGAAAGCTGGTGGAGTCGCTGAATGGGTTTAACTTCTCGAACGCGTCGAATGTGATCGGTACGCATATCGCTTTGAATCCTAATAACCGCAGCGGGTATGTGGATGGGCCGAGCTCGGGGGTTACGGATATTCAGTCGTTTACTTACTAGGAGCTTTTTCGCGGTGGCAGGCGGCTACTTCGCTGGGAACATTTCGTCAAACAAGCGGAGAAGCAACAGGTGGTATGTGACTGCGCCGTGCTCCTGAAGATAACGCGATTCTGCGAGGTGCATGGGATTTGGTTGAACGTGCGCCTGGAGTTGGCTCACGGCGCGTAGCGGCGTTTTTGGTTCTTCCGCCGGCTTCTTGAGTTTTTCCGATGCAACAATCCCTTTCCGGAGACGCTCTCGCGCTGCCAACAGGTTTTGGAAGAAGCCGTCCAGGTCATGAATTACGCGGATGGCGTCGAGGGCTCGGCAGCCGTCGGCGACTTTGCCGTCGGGGCCTACCGCGTAGATGTTCGGCATTGTCCAGATCGTCTGCTGTCCGTGCGCCCAGAGTAGCTGGGCCATTGTGAGCGACGCGTCGCGCATGTTGTGAATCTCAGCGACGGAGACGATGGCTTCGTCGGGCGCTCCGATCTCTCTCGTGTATTCATTCCAAACTTCAACAACGCGCTGCTCGGGGATTAGCGTCGCAGAGTTAGTGGCGGCCTCGTACTCAGCGTGGGCAACTCGCTGGCGGATGCTACTGGTAGCCCATGCGGGAGGCAGTCCGTTTTCGAACAGAGCTGCGATTTCGGAGACTACGGCGTCGGCATCGGCTTGCGAGTGAATTTGGGCGGCAAGATCGTTGACGCGGATTGCGACCTGGCGGTGACGTTCGTACGCGTCGTGAGCGCTCTGCGGCATTGTTGCCTGCGACTCGGGGGAGATCTCTTGCGGAGGAGCCGCTACGATCAAGGCGAAGACTAATCCGAAGATCATGGATAGTACCTCAGAGGCTGCAGCGCGAGACGGGACTAATAATAACCCAACAAATGGGGGTGTGACTGCCTCCTTTCGGAATACGAGCATGAGTGCGGTCAAACGATTAGAGGGCGCTTCGGGGCGAAATATGTGGCTTACGACTTCGCAGCGCCTTTCGCGAAACTGAGCGTGGTGGGCGGCATAGAGACCGCAACAGTTCCGACGATGGCCTTTCTGGCGTGGTAGTTCTTGAGCTTGAATATGAGGGTCGGGGTGACCTCGTGACCCTTTGAGACGAGCAGGCTCTTGTCAAGGGTGAGGACGTCTTCCTGAATGATCATGCCGGGAGCGAGATTGTCGATGCGGCACTTTACGATTTCTCCCTCTTCCGCGTTGGGATCGAGTGTCACCAGGGCTTGAAAGAAGTCAGGATTGAAACCCGGGTTCTGCCGAGTCAACTGATGCGCCGCGTCCGTTCGCGACTTCCCCTGATGGATCATTTTTTCATACGCCAAGATCAGCCGCAGTATCTCGGCTCCCATGCGGATGTCCGGGGGTTCGGAGTCGCCGACCGCCAGGGCTGGCTTGTTCTGCTGATCGATCATCCAGGCGATGGCTTCCAGGCGTGGGATTTTGGAAAGCAGGTCATGGGCGACGTTTGGATGCGCATCATATTGAGCCTGCTCAGTGGGCATGAGCTTTTCCCCGCGGTAGACGGCATCGATAGTTTCTGGAGGCAGAGTGACGCAGCCGAGTTGAGACATCATGGCAGCTACTTCGTATTGCCAGGGATTGCCCAACTTCATGGCCACTACGATGTGGTGAATATATCGGCGTGCTCTTTCGGCGCGGCTGAAAGCAGCGGGATTGACCAGGCTGAGCACCTCGGTCAGAACCTGAATGCAGCCGATTAAGGTTTGCTCGAGGAGCTGTTTTTCGGCAGTTACGAGGCGGTGTTGCACAAGTGCCGCGGTGAGGGTCTTCGCCATGGTTTCGCGGCTGCACGGTTTGGTGAGGAAGCGGAAGATGCTGCCCTCGTTTATGGCATTGATGGCGGTCTCCATATCGGCATTGCCCGTCAACATGACTCGGATGGCGTCGGGCGAAAGCGTCTTGACGCGACTAAGAAATTGAATGCCGTCCATACCGGGCATTCGCATATCCGCGACCACCACCGAATAGGGACCGCTGTCCGTATTGAGTTTCAACCCCTCCTCTGCTCCTATGGCGGTCTCAATAAAAAAATCGCGGCTCAGGCTGCGGCGGTAGCCATCAAGAATGTTGCTGTCGTCGTCCACCAGAAGAATCTTTTCGGCCATGGTGTTCCTCATTTCTTGTTTCATTGCGCCACACCGAGTCAGGAAGGGCGCAGTCCTATTCATCGGCACAGTGTGCTCAACGAATCAGTCACCGGTGGAATGATCTTGCGTTCGACGATTTCGTCCACGTTAAGGAAATGAGGTTTTTGGCCGATGAATCTGAGAGCCGAACCGCTCCTTCGCGCCTGATCGCGCAATGAGAGGCCAAATGCGAAAACGCCAATCCGGGTCAGCCCATGACTGTCAGCCGTAAGTCGTTTCGAGAGACTTCTGCCGCTCCTTCGCCCAGAGTGAGGAGTCGTCAAGCTCTGCTGATAACGCAGGCCTGTGCTGCCCTTGCGGCGACGTCCGCTACAATGTTGGTCTTCGAGTTGGTCAAGCAATGGCTGTTTCCGCCCACCACGATTTGGGGATCTCACGTACTGACAATTAGCTTCACTGGATGTTTAGCTTTCATCGTGAGCTATGTAGTACTTGGTAAGCTCCGCGCGGATCTCCTGCACGATAGAGAAGCGCTGCGGATGGCACATCGGCAGGCTGAGTTTTTTATTGACGCTGTGCCTTCGATTCTGATCGGAATGGACCAGGATTCACGCATCACGCGCTGGAACTCGACGGCTGCCGTCGTCTTTGGCTTACCCGAAGGTGACGTCGTTGGAAAAACACTGGCCGACTGCGGGATTCGGTGGCAGCGGCGGGAAATGGAAGAGGAAATCCGGTCCTGGAGTTCCGAGCGCGTCTCGCGGCGGTGCGATGAGGTTTCCTTTGAGGTGAACGGCGAAACCCATCAGTTGGGGCTAACCATTACTCCAGTTCAAATGTCCGACGAAAACCTGACTAAGACACTCGTCATCGGTTCCGATGTCACGGAGCGAAAGAGGGCACAGGAGGCGGTGAAGGAGTCTGAGGAGCGCTATCGACTGTTGTTTGAGCGTAACCTGGCCGGGGTCATTCGCACCACGATGGAAGGGCGCGTCCTGCAGTGCAATCAGGCCGCGGCCCGCATGTTCGGTTACGACTCGCCCGAGGAAGTGTTATCGCTTCCAGCGATAAATTTGTACCCCAGTCCTTCGGATCGGGAAGTATTCCTGGCCAAGCTCGAGTTTGAGAGAAGCCTTACAAACTATGAGATGAGATGCCGGCGCAGGGGCGGTGACTCGGTGTGGGTAATCGCTAATTTCAGTCTGGTTGGCGATGAACGAGCGGCAGGCGAAATTATTGAGGGCACCCTGGTAGACATCACGGAGCGCAAACGAGCCGAGGAGGAGATTCGAGATCTGCTGGATGCAATTCCAGAGGGAGTTTACGGCATCGACCTGCAAGGCAGGTGCACCTTCTGCAATCCCTCCTGCATTCGGCTGCTGGGCTATGAGGAGCCGGAGGAACTGCTGGGTTTGGACATGCACGCGCTCATGCACCATTCACGGGCGGATGGATCCCACTACCCGGTGGAGGAGTGCCACATCTTCGAAGCTTTTCGCCGTGGACAGGGCACACACATAGACACGGAAGTTCTCTGGCGCCGCGACAGAACCAGCTTTTCCGCCGAATATTGGTCCTATCCCATACACCGGGGTGAAGATTTAGTGGGCGCGGTTGTGACCTTCGTGAACATTAACGAGCGAAAGCGAGCGGAAAAGGAGCTCCGGTTCACGCAATTCTCGCTGGAAAATGCCTCCGACGCTGTATTTTGGGTCGACCCGCAGGCCCGCGTCATGTATGCGAACGAAGCGGCCTGCCAATCTCTGGGACATTCCCGCGAGGATCTCCTTTCACTGACGGTGCCAGACATTGACCCGCTTCTCCCAAAGGAAGCGTGGTTGGAGTTCTGGGAAAAGATGAAAGCGCAGGGCTCGATGGTCTTCGAAACCCAAAACAAGAACAAAGAGGGAAGGATCTTTCCGGTAGAGGTGACGGCGAACTACCATGAATTCGACGCGCAGGAATTCATCTTCGCCTTCGTGCGCGACATTACCGCGCGGCGGGCGTTAGAGGGCCAACTTCGCCAGGCGCAGAAGCTTGAAGGCATCGGCCAACTCGCCGCAGGTATCGCCCACGAGATTAATACACCGACGCAGTACATTGGCGACAATGTACGGTTCCTCAAAGACGCCTTCCAGGATATGAAAAGGCTGGTGCGCGGCTACGAACAAGCATTAGCCGCCGATGCCGGGGGCCCGTCGCGAGAAAAGACGAAAGAATTCTCGGCAGCGGTCGAAGGCATCGAGCCTGAATATCTGCTTGAGGAAATCCCCAAAGCCATCGACCAAACACTTGAAGGCGTATCCCGAGTGGCTGGGCTGGTGAACGCAATGAAAGAATTCTCCCATCCCGGCACGAAGGACAAAATCCCACTCGATTTGAACCATGCCATTGAAAACACTCTGACGGTGGCACGGAACGAGTGGAAATACGTGGCCGACGTGGAGACCGACTTTGACCCGTCGCTGCCTCTGGTTCCGTGTCTGGTCGGCGAATTCAACCAGGTGATTCTGAACCTGATCGTCAACGCCGCCCACGCAATTGCTGATGTTGTTGGAAAGGGAAAATCGGACAAGGGAAAGATCAGGATTCAAACTCGGGAGTGTCCGGAGTGGGTTGAAATCCGAATCCAGGACACGGGCTCGGGAATCCCCGAGAAAGTGCGGGCCCGGATCTACGATCCCTTTTTCACTACCAAAGAGGTGGGCAAGGGAACCGGACAGGGCTTGGCCATCGCGCGCTCCGTGGTCGTCGACAAACACGGTGGAACGATTCATTTCGAGACGGAGGAGGGGAAGGGTACAACCTTTACCGTTCGCCTTCCGCATACGGGCAAAGATCTGAGCGCCAAGGCGGGTTCGTGGTGAAACGCATCTTGTTCGTGGATGACGAAAGCAAGATTCTCGATGGCTTGCAGCGCATGCTGCACGCGGATCGAAAACGCTGGGACATGCATTTTGCGGTTGGCGGTGAAGCTGCCTTGAAGGCCTGCGAAGCAGCGAGCTTCGATGTAGTCGTTTCCGACATGCGGATGCCGGGAATGGATGGAGCGACGCTACTTGGGCACATTCGCGACCGCTTTCCGGCCACGGCAAGAATCGTGCTTTCGGGATACTCTGAAGTAACGCTGGCAATGCGCTCCGTTCATGTAGCGCATCGCTTCCTGGCAAAGCCTTGTAATGCCGCCGAGCTGCGATCGACGATCGAATGCGTTTGTACTCTCCAGGATGTCCTGTGTGGGCCGCAGATTCGAGAAGTCATCGGATCGGTCGGCACGCTACCTTCTCTTTCGAGCACTTATACCGCCCTGACTGAGGCGCTGAGGCAGCCGGATACTTCTATAAACCAGGTGGCGCGCATCCTTGAGAAGGATGTTGCTATGTCGGCAAAGGTTCTGCAGCTCGTGAACAGCGCTTTTTTCGGGTTAACGCAGACGGTGACTGACCTGCACAGCGCAGCCGCCTACCTGGGCATGGAAACTGTCAAGAATCTGGCATTAACGTCCGAGGCTTTTCGTGTGTTTGTACCTGACGCTCGTATTCCCCAATCAGTCATCGAAGGGATCCAGCAACAGGCCCAGGCGTCGGCAGCCATCGCGGTGGTGCTCCCGGTAGATACAAAGATTCGGGATCAGGTCATCCTGGCTGCGCTTCTTCAGGACGTTGGAAGGCTGGTTATTGCAAAGAAGCTGCCCGATAAGTTTTGCGCTGTGCTTGAGCGCAGCCGGGAATGCGGATGCGAGTCGTTCAAGGCCGAGGAGGAGATACTTGGAACTTCTCATGCGGAGATCGGGGCATACTTGCTCGGACTTTGGGGACTTCCCCATCTTGCGGTGGAGGCAGTCGCGCACCATCACCAACCTACCCGCATACCGCACCCCACTTTTGACTGCTCTCTTGCCCTTTATACTGCCGGCCTTCTGGCTTACGAATTGCGTGCACATCCGGGTGATGAAACAGGATCTGAACTGCGGGAGTTCGACAGAGACTGCCTCGAGAGTTTGGGGCTTATGCCACGATTTGCTCAGTTCCGCAAACTTGCCCTCGAAAGTCAGAGTTAAGACTCTTTTTTCAGTTTGGCGGAGTAGTCGCTAGATTCACCCGCGGCGAAATCAATGTGACGTTTCGTCAAATCCCGTAGTTCAGGTTGCGCAGGCCGTCTTTGTAGGCTTCGAGAGCTTCGGCGTATTTGCTGTGCGCGTCTTGTTCGCGGAAGTGAGCGTCGTCCCACTTTTCCATGGCGACGATGGAGTGGTCGGGAGTGGCCAGGGCTTCTTCGGCGCGGATGGCGTCGATCCATACGTCGGTGGCTGTTTTGTAGGCGAGGCGGAGTTGGTCGAGGTCGGGTTTCATAGGCGGGAGAGTAATGTTTGGGTCTGAGCGCGGTCAATTGTGGAGAGCAGATTTAACCGAATATTCACAATTAGAGGGCGGGGCTCTCCTCAATGAGCAGTTGTGCTGGCTTGAGCAGGAGTGCATAGGTGTGGTGTGTCAACAGGTTGTTCCGGTCGAGGCCGGAACGGCTGATGGGTGGAGCGTGATTCAGGCTAGCATGCGCCGGAACGGCTGATGGGTGGAGCGTGATTCAGGCTAGCATGCGGACGATGCCAGTTGTACTGATGGAGCCAGCGCGGCAGCTCGAGAGCGCGCTGCTGGGAGTTTTCGTAGGCGCGGCTGTAGGCCCATTCCCGGAGAGCGGTCTGGATGAAGCGTTCGGCCTTGCCGTTGGTGCGAGGAGTGTAAGGACGAGTGAAGCGCTGGCGAATGCCGAGTTGCTGGCAGAGACGGCGAAAGTGGCCAGAGCGGTAGCAGGGACCGTTATCGGTGAGGACGCGGGTAATGGAGATGCCGAAGCGGGCATAGTAGTCGACTGCGGCCTGCAGGAAGGCCGCCGCAGATGGGGCTTTCTGATTGGGCAGGATCTGGGAGAAAGCGATGCGGGAGTGGTCGTCGATGGCGACATGCACGTACTCCCAGCCGGCGCGATGAATGCGGCCGCGGCGGTTGCCGGTGATGCGACAACCGACGGCGTGGAAACGTCCGATCTTCTTGATATCGAGGTGGAGCAGATCGCCAGGAGCAGCATGTTCATAGCGCAGGATAGGTGCAGCCGGCTCCAGATCTCGAATGCGGCTGAGGTGAAGTCGGCGCAGGATGCGGCTGACGGTGGCACGACTTCGCCCGATGGTGAGCGAGATGCGGAATCCGGTCCAGCGTTGGCGGCGCAACCGTTCGACTAGGTCGACCTGCTGGGAAGGGCAGCGCAGCGGCGAGCGCAGAGGACGGGAAGACCGATCCTGCAGACCAGGCCGCCCCTGTTGCTGAAAACGGCGGACCCACTTGGCTGCGGTTTTGGCGGTGACTTTGAACTCGGCTGCAGCCGAGTTCAAAGTCACCGCCCGAGAAAGAACTTTATTGGCCAACTCCTCTCGCAAAATGGGAGTGAGTCGGGCATTCTTGTGAATGTCCATTCGATGTCTCCGAAGTGCTGGATTGCTTCGACACAATCAGCTTCTCCGGTTTTCATCGAATGGACAACCTGTTGAAATGTCACACATAGGTCCTTCGCTGCGCTCGGGATGACAATCGCTGTAAGTGGCCCACGGACGGTAGTTACTCTCCTCCCGCTTTTGCTCCGTTCGTTCCGTCGAACTCTTCGCCCATCCATTTCTGCAGGGCGACCATGCTCTGCGGGCGGCCCAGGAAATTCTTTACCAGATCGTTGGCGGACATTGAACCGCCGGGTTCGAGGACTACGCGGCGATATTTCATGGGAGCGTCCCCGGCCAGGAGATTGGTATGGTCGAATTGCTGGAAGAAGTCTTCCGCGATTACTTTATCCCAAAGATAAGTATAGTAGGCAGAAGAATAGCCGCCTAAGTGGCCGAAGGAGGCCCACTGGTGAGTGTCGGGGGTGGGAGCAATTGGCGTGTACTTGCGGGCATCGCTTAGCGTGACTTCGTCCAGATTCACGTTCTCGGGTTTGGTTTTGTAAATGTCGTAGGAGATGGCGCTAAAGCTGTTCTGGCGTCCGACCCAGCCGCCACGGCCGAAGGCGGAGGCGCGATTCATGCGCTCGACCAGTTCTGCGGGAATCGGTTCGCCGGTTTTGTAGTGCTTGGCGAATTTGGCCAGCACTTGCGGACTGGCGATCCACTCTTCCAGCATTTGGGAGGGGGCTTCCACGAAGTCGGATTCCATGGTGATGCCGCTGATGCCGGCCCACTGCTGCTGGCCTCCGAGAATATGGTGCATGAGATGTCCGAATTCGTGGAAGAAAGTTTTTACATCGCCGTAATCCATTAGGCCGGGATCGTCAGCCGTAGGAGCAGGGAAGTTGCAGACCAGGATGGCTTCGGGTAACTGGTTGCCTTTGATGCCATCGAGTACCGGCGCCATTTCGGCGTGGCTGTATTTGCCCGGGCGCGGATGCATGTCGAGATAGAAGCGGCCGATGGGCTTGCCGCCGTCGAGCACGATCCAGGTTTCGACCGCAGGATCCCAGGAGGGAACGTTCGGCTCTGGCTGGAATTCGACGTGGAAGAGCGATGCGGCGGTATCGAGAATGCCCTGCTTTACTTCCATGAACGGGAAGTAGGGGCGGACGGATTGAGAATCAAAGTCATACTTGGTGCGGCGAACTTGCTCGGCGAGATAACTGCTTTCGTAGTCCCATATTTCTTTCGCGCCGGGCTCGGTTTTTTGTTTTTCGGCGAGCAGCATGGCGAATTCTTTTTTGGCAAGAGGACTCGAAGCCTCGTTGACCTGCTGGATGAAGTCCGCGATGTTGTGGCCCTTGGCGATCATCTTGTCGGCGGCGTTGTAGTCGGCCCAGGAGTTGTAGCCGAGAAGAGAGGCGATTTCGTAGCGCGTCTTCATCAGGCTGGTGAGGACTTCCTGATTCTTGGGATAGGCGCGGGTGTTGAAGGCGACTAACATGCGGCGGCGCAGGTCGTTGCTCTTGGCGAAGGTGAAGACGGGAAGGGCGTCGGGATAATCGGTGGTGAGGGTGATTTTGCCGTCGGCACCGGGCTTGTGGCGGTCGATGTAATCCTGCGGGAGGCCGTCGAGTTCGGCAGCAGTGGCTTCTATAGTTTTTTTGCCGTCGGAAATATTGCGATCGAACATGGACTGCTCTTCGGTGGCCTGGTCGTTTAGTTTTTTGAGGCGGGCACGGCTGGCGTCGTCTTTGTCGACGCCGGCGAGGCGGAATTCCAGCAGTTGGCGCTGGACGTAATACTTTGTCGCGGCGTCGGCTTTCGAAACGTCGATGGCTGCGAGCGCGTTGTAGACCTCGTGGTTGAGGGCAATGGCCGTCGACGCCGCGCTGGCTTTGGTGACCATGGCGGTGGCGTGGTCGCGGAAGCCGGCATCGGGATGGACCTGCTCCATGAGTCCTGCGAAGTAGGCGGCGGAGTTGATCTGGTGGAAGGCTTCGTCGAGCAGCGCGAGAGTGTTCTCGATTGTGCGCGGGCCTTTGACGGCGAGCAGGGCGTCAATGGATTTCTGGCCGGCGGCGAGGCGGTCGTTCTCGATTTTTTCGAAGGCGGCGACGTCGGGCTTCGCAGCCCAGATGGTGGACTGGGAGACGGTTGCGGTTTGGGCGGAGAGAACGGCCGCAACGAAAACCGGGAGGCACAGGAAGATTGCAAAGCGCACAGCGAACAACATGTAAGAACCTCGTAAGTGAAGTTTGCAGGGGCGGAGCGGAGTGGGCGCTCGCGACGACTGATCATTGTTCGTGGTATGAGGCGGGACTGTCAAGCGGGATTGGCCGGGTCAACAAGACAAGAGTGGAATGTGTGTTCAGAAATAGGCTCTGAGCAAACGCGGGGCTCCGGAATGACGCGGCGTGGTGAAGGGTATCAGCGCCAGTGCTTGAGTTCTGGCCAGAGGTGCGCGAAGTTGCCGAATTTTGCGCCGCGGCAGATGTAGACCGGAATCTCTTTTTCCAGCGCATAGGGATTGTCGGCTGAAGTGCCGACATAGTCTACTTGCTGCCAGAGTTCTTCGAGGCGTTCGCGGCGGTCGTCGAGGACGATCATGCAGTTGCCGGAGTAGCCGCGCGGTCCCCAGAGAAACCAGGTTTGGTGTCCGCTGAGTGAGCGGGGCAGGCCGTAGTTGCGGCCTAAGAAATCGATTGCGCCGGCTTGACCGTAGTCTTGCGCGAAGATGCCGCAGTTTTCGTCCTGGCGCTCTGCGGGTGTCAGTTGGTTCCAAGCTACTGCGGTTTCATCTACGATCTCCTGCCATCCGAATTGATCGGCATACCACTGCGGCAGGGCGGCGCGGGCGTGGGAATGTTCCATCACCGGCAGTTTGAAGGGGAGCGTTCTTGCGTAGGCCAGGAAGCGGTCCGGGGAGAGCACTGGGACGGTGATTGGAAGAATGTGAATTCCGCTGGCGACCAGCACGATGGCAATTACTGGTTTCAACCATGCTCTTTTCTGGTTGATTGCTTCGTCGATGACCACCGCTCCTGCCGCCAGCAACATCGGATATATCGGCGCGAGGTAATAATTCTTGCCGTGCAGGGCGAACAGAATTCCGTAGCAAACCAGGTAAGTCCATCCCAGCGGGCGAAAGGGCTTGAGACGCTGTGCGAAGAGGAGCGCGAAGAGCCCCGTCAGCCAAATGGGAGCGGTTAGGGGTTCTACTAGCAGCATTTGCTGAACGAAGTATGCAGTCGGCCCTAGCACCACGTCGCGGCCTTCGGCGCGGATGTTGTGCATGAGTTGCAGAAACGGCCAATCGTAGTGAAGATTCCAGAGCAGGTTTGGAAGGAAGATTAGGAACGCGGCCAGGCCACCGAGCCAGATCCAAGGATTGAGGAAGGTTCTGCGCTGTGCGGTGAGCAGAAGGCCGATTACTACGCCGAAGCCAAACAGGGCGATGGTGTATTTCTCTTGCATGCCAAGTCCGGCGACCACGCCGAACCATAACCAGTTATGCGGGGCGTCCTTGGTTCCGGCGCGCTTGATGGCTAGGATGGCGAAGTAGGCGCAGCCCATCCAGAGATTGGGCTCGAGGCAGTTGGTGCCGAGCAGGCTTCCGTTGGAGAGATATTGCGGCGCGATTACGACCGTGATGGCGGTGAGAAGCAGGGCGAAGCGGCGTCCGCCGAGTTCGCGAGCGAGGACGGCGGCTTGCACTACTAATAATGAAGAGGCCAGCGCGGGGATGAAGCGGATGGCGCGTAGGGAGTCTCCGAGGACGGCGCGCGAGATGTGGATTAGGAACGGGATGAGTGGGGGTTGATCGACGTATCCCCAGGCCAGGTGGTCGCCGCAGGCGATGTAATTGAACTCGTCGCGGAAGTAGCCGTAGCGGTTGTTGAAGTAGATGTGGAACAGGAGCTTGGCCAGGGCGATTAGCCAGATCAGGGCCATGCCGTTGGCGAGTAACCTTTCGTGGGAGGGA
Source organism: Candidatus Sulfotelmatobacter sp. (assembly GCA_050015215.1). Taxonomy (GTDB): domain Bacteria; phylum Acidobacteriota; class Terriglobia; order Terriglobales; family Acidobacteriaceae; genus Sulfotelmatobacter. The sequence goes on along the minus strand of JBEKBW010000029.1, from coordinate 32,308 downwards.
ATGATACTCGACGGAGATTTTGTCGTGCTCGCCACCGGAGCACTAGGATACTCGATGCCCGCTTGGATCGTACGGAATTTTGAGCTCAAGCTTGCGGTGGCAAGTTGAATGCGTTTGCTATTGGTGACACCAGCCCATGGGAAAGGTCCGTAATGGAATCTGTGTACGGACCTACAACCTCGGCGAAATCATTAATCCCCTCCGCGACGTTGGCATCGTCGCCATATAGGAGGATGGTCAAGGTGGGGCCTCCTCCCCACTCGAAGCCGCACTGATTGGTCGTGTTCACGCAGGCAGTGGACTCGTAAAACCCAGCCAGTTCGTCATTGGCATCGATGCCCTTGGCCACGGTGTCGGCGCTTCCTCCTGGCGTGATGCCAATGGCTTCGCCGTCCCATGTAATTGTATTGCCGCTCGACGAGGGGGTTGCAGATAGCTCAAAGTCCTCCAGGTAAGGCTCAAAGTAATAGAGGCCTGTCAGCGTCGCTTGCCCGTTGATGCCGTAGCCCTGCGTGTAGTCGAAACTTCCCCCGCCGCTGACTCCGAGCGGATAGAACTGTCCCCCGTAATACATGAATGTTTGATATCCGAAGGTGCTGGGCGAATAGGCCCATCCAACGGCTTGTCCAGCATCGTTGATGCCATACAGATAAGTCGCCGTCGCAGTCTGCCCGTTGTAGTTGTAGTCGACCTGCGTCGCGGTTCCGTTGGAGTTCAAGACAAAGCCATGATATGCCCCGTTTGAGTCCTCAAAGTACCCGACGATCTGGCCGAGGTTATTAATCCCCCATGGCTGGACATTGGTCAAGCCAAAGACGCTGAAGCCGGCGCAGTCGCCGCCGCTGCTTTGGTACGCATAGCTGGGGCTGGTGAGAGAGGTCTGATACGTTCCGACGACCGTGCCGATCTGCCCTGGCCCATTGATGATTGCACTGCCGTTCATGTCGTTCATGGCTGTCGGAATCGTGCTGATTGCGCCTGGGCAGTCGATGTTCGTCGATGAATAGGTGTACGACTTGATGACGGCATTGGGGTTCGCTACCGGGGCGTTGGTAATGTCATCGTCAAGATTGCCGGACAGTAGCGTTGTTCCCCCAAATTCCACACTCGGTTGTCCATTGAGAAATTGATGCATTCTCTGGGCAGTAGGCCATTCACTGTCTGGAATGCCCAAATTCCAAGTCGTAACTTTTGGCGGGGAACTGGTACGGGTTACCCAGATGTCATCTGGAATCACGCTAACTGTGGCAATATCCTGTTTGATCGGGATGTAGTTTGCGTAGACGCCAGCGGAATAACCCGAATACGCATGGATCTCGGTGTCCCATGCGTCAACAAACGCCTGCACGACGGGGCTACAGGAGTTCGATGGGTTGTAGTTTTCAACGTCCTTGTAAATGATCGGGGTGCTCAGGCCGAGGGTTTGCGCCGCAGCGACTGCCTCGTCGGCCTCCTCTGCCCCCTGATCGCTAGCCTCCGCCACGGTGGGCCCGAAGTGGCTAAGCCCAGTCTGGATGACGCAGGGTGCTTGCAATCCAACCCAGATCGGTATCATTCCCCAGCCTTGCTGCGTTACGCCCTGCACCCAAGTCGTATTGAGGGCAGGGTCCGTCCCGCGATTAGCGGCCCCGGGCAAGTAGACACCAACCTCGTAGTACGGACTTGAGGCTATCCAAGACTGCATAAAGCTGAGGCTCTCCGACGTAGTACAAAGATTCCCTTTCGTCGTTTTGCGTGCGCACGGGGAATATTGCGTATCGAAGCCCAAGTTCGTGCTGATACCAGTCGCCGCAGGCTGCGAGACGGATCTTCCCGGTGAAACAGGCCGGATAGCTTGGGATCGGCCGGGGGACGCTTTTCGATCTTCCCAGGGACGTCGGATCGCCGCCAGGTGTTATTTCTACCCAGCTCTTTCCGCCATCTTTAGTGGCGAAAAGCCTTCCCGAGAAAGTAGTCCAGCCCTGTGCTTCGCTTAGGAAACTAAGCTCTATGATCCCGCCCCCTGCTGAAACCGGAACCTCTGCAGCGTTGCTGGAGGCGTCACCGCTCGGGGCGGGTTCGTAGAGGGAAAGCCTTGTCTTGGCGGCCATGATAGAGCTGGGGATGCCCCCGCTCGGGCGTTTCTGTTCCAGATCGCGTTTGATGGCGATAACGACGGATTTCACTATCTCTATTGCGCTGTACTCTGGAATGCTTCCTAGTGTCCGGGCTTGCTGCCATGTTCTGCCGGCGTCATTGGTTGCCAGCAGGAAGTGCCCGACGGGCATAAGGCCACGATGCTCGTCCTCGAACACGGGGAGGCTGTCCCCCATGTCCGGCACTGACTGCACTTTCTGCCACGAATCCGCCCCGTCGTGCGTAACGAATAGGTCGTATTCCGGGCCGCCAGCCATCCATCCGTCCTTTGGGGTTCTAAAGACGAAATGCTCCGCTATTGGTGGGACGTCCTTTAGCTGAGTCCAAGTGAGGCCGCCGTCAATGGTGCGTAGCACGACGCCAGCGCTGAACATAGTATTCGTTCCTCTCTTCAGGATCGCCCAGCCATGCAAAGGATCGGCAAAGTCCATAAAGGTGCCTTGGGAAAACCCGGAGCCATCCTCTGGATGCTGGCTCGGGTCTGCGATTTTCGGATGCACTATCGACCAGCTCTCGCCGGCATCCTTAGTGGAAGCGAATTCGAAGCAGATGTCATCTCGCCTTAAATCACGGTCACTTTTTAGGACTAGCGGATCGCTTGACGGGAAAAAATTATCTCCGCAACGCATCAAAGCCCACCCGGTAGAAGAGTCCAGAAAAAAAACGGAGGAAACTTGTTGCTCCTCGTGATTGAGCTTCGGTGTGATGTCCTTCCAGCTTGCGCCACCGTCTGTGGTCCAGAAGAGCTTGCTCTTCGAGGCCGCCCAGCCAGTGTCGGTGGTCAAGAGCTTCATGGATTCAATCCGTCCTGCTACCTGCGCACGTACCGGAATGCACACACAGAGTGTCAGCAAGAACACACCGGCGAGACGCAAATTCTTGATCTGCATAGAGCCTCCAAAGTTGAGAATCCACAAAACCCGGCGAGCACACCTATAACCACCTGAGGAAACTCCGTTCAGTCATCTGGGACGCCGCGAGGGAAGGGATGCGGCGACCGAACGCGGGAATTATTACCGCCAACTAACGAAGTGTCAACCCGACTTTTTCCACAGGATTTCTTGAAAAGGGTACGTGCGATCCGCGTTCTGCTGCGGAGCGCAGAAAAAACGAAGGTAACGTTCCCTAATGATTACCCATATTTCGTGCCGATAGGCTTGTGGTAACGTTGAAATTACCGCATATTCAGAAGGTTTGAACAAGGTTTTCTGTTCACGTGTCCTCGCAGACTCGCAAACCTGGCATCCACATCGCGTGGACCACGGTCACATATCGCAGTGTGGCCTTGATGATCCTTGCCGGGGCAGCGCTGTTTTTCGGCGCGATGAGGGTCGTCTTTCCGCAATTCACCGAGAGCAGCATCAAGGCCGCCGACGGCATGGCCAACAAGGTATTGGAGCGGGTGGCGGGGATGGCGCCAGCGCCGGGCAACGGCACGATCACCGCGCAGCAGGCGCACTTTACGGCGCTCGATGGAACGGTGCGCATTAAAAAAGGCAACGGCAATAGCTGGATTGCCGCGGATTTCAACGTTCCGCTGGATAAAGGCGACGTGGTGCAGACCGGGTCGGAGGGCATGGCGAAGGTTGTGTTCAACGACGGAACCAGCTACACGGTGAAGCAGGATTCGTTGATTGTGATTGAAGAGAACTCGGCGAACGACCAGCAGCAGACGAATATCGCAGTGGCTGTGAGTACGGGAACGGTGGATCTTTCTACGGCGACTTATTCGCAGGGATCGAAGTCGCAGGTGATTGTGGCGGGAGCGACAGCATCGCTGGCTCCGGAGTCGGCGGCGCAGGTGCATAACGATCCCAAGTCCGATTCGCACGAAATCCTGATGAAAAAAGGCGCTGGCGAAGTTACGCGCAACGGAGAGACGGTGCAACTGGCGAACTGGGAGAAGGTGAGTTTCCGGCAGGCCGAAACGCACATGGAAAAGGCGAAGGATATTGGGCCGCCGACGCCGATTTCCCCGGCGAACATGGCGCCGATTTTTACGTCCGGAGAGGCGACGAAGGATGTGGAGTTTTCCTGGACGCCAATGGCAAATGCGGCGGGGTACCGGCTTCGTATATCGAGAAATCCTTATTTTTCTTCTACACTGTTAGATAAGAGAGTGAGCACAGCTGACGTTACGGTTACAAGCCTGGGCGAAGGTGCGTACTACTGGATCGTGCAGTCCTACGAACCATCGGGAAAAGAGTCGGTGGAGAGCGAGAAAAACCGCTTCACCATCATTCCCAAAGGCAAACAGACGGAAGCGATCGATTTGGAATTGGATCCCTTTATTCAGCATGGACATGTGATTGAAGTAACCGGGAAGACGCAGGTCGGGGCCCGGGTAATGGTGAATGGCCACGAAGTGCCGATGGTTACTACGGATGGGACGTTTCATTACTTCACGCCGGCCCTGGGGCCGGGAGAAGCTGTGATTACGGTGACGGCGCAGACTGCACAGGGTGGGGTGAATACGCAGCAGAAGAAGATCATTATTCAGTAACGCAAAGTTTGTGATCGGGCAGTGCGGTAAAGCAATAACCACGAAGGACACGAAGTCACACTAAGGTTGGTTTTTTTTGTACCTTCGTGCGCTTCGTGGTGAATTTGGGACCAGCCGATCTGAATTTAAGCGGCCGGCACAATGGAAGGCAGAGTTCGTCATGTCAAGCAACGGGTTTCATTCCAATCGATCTCACAACCTCAGGTCGCTGTTCAGCCTGTTTTCTAGCGACCTGGCCATCGATCTCGGCACGGCCAACACGCTGGTGTATGCGCGCGGCAAGGGCATTGTGGTCAACGAGCCCTCGATCGTCGCGATCAACAAGAACACCGGCGAAGTTGAGGCCGTCGGCAAAGAAGCGAAAGAGATGCTGGGCCGCACGCCGGGCAACATCGTCGCCATCAAGCCAATGAAGGATGGCGTGATCGCCGACTTCAAAGTTACCGAGAAGATGTTGAATTATTTTATTCAGAAGGCGCACAACCGGAAGATGCTGGTGCATCCGCGGATTGTGATCGGCGTGCCTTCGGAGATTACTCAGGTGGAGAAGCGCGCGGTTATGGATTCGGCTTATCGCGCCAAGGCTAGCGAGGTGCATCTGGTGGAGCAGGCGATGGTGGCCGCGATTGGCGCGGGGTTGCCGATTACTGAGCCCAGCGGAAACATGGTCGTCGACATTGGCGGTGGGACGACCGATATCGCTGTGATTTCCTTGAGCGGCATTGTTTATTCGCGATCGGTGCGGATGGCGGGCAATCAGATGGATGAAGCCATCATGAATTACCTGAAGCGGAAATATAATCTGCTGATCGGCGAACGGACTGGCGAACAAATTAAAATGGAGATTGGATCGGCGCATCAGCTGGACAAGCCGATGACGATGGAGATCAAGGGCCGCAACCTGATCGAGGGCGTACCCAAGACGATCACGGTTGACGATGGCGAGATTCGCGAAGCGCTGAGCGAATGCGTATCGACGATCATGAACGCGATTCGCGTGGCGTTGGAGCGCACGCCGCCGGAGTTGTCGGCCGACATCAGTGATCGCGGCATTGTGCTGACGGGCGGCGGAGCGCTGCTGAAGAATCTGGATAAGCGCATTCGCGAAGAAACCGGATTGCCGGTTTCGATCGCCGACGATCCGCTGTGCAGCGTGGTGCTGGGCACGGGCAAGATGCTGAGTGACTTCAAGCTGCTTAGGAAGATCTCAATTGAATAATTGAATAAGGTTTCAAGGTTTCAGAGTTTCAAGGTTTCAAAGCGAGTTCCCTGAAACTTTGAAACCCTGAAACTTTGAAACCTGGAGTTTATGGAATCTTTTCTCGGCCGCTACCGCAATCTGACCATCCTGGTGGGCGTGTTGTTTCTGCAGTTGCTGGGGCTGGCGGTGCAGGTCAAGCGCAGCAGCGATCCGGAGAACACGCGTCTGATACGCATATGGGCGGTGGACGCGATTACTCCTTTCGAACGCGTGTTGGTTTGGGTGCAAACCGGCAGCGGGAATCTCTGGCACAACTACTTCTACCTTCGCGGGGTGCGGGCGGAGAATCGCCAACTCCGGCAAGAGCTCGATCAAATGAGGCTCGATCAGGTGCGGCTGAGCGAAGATGCCGAGCAAGCGCACCGCCTGCAAAAATTGCTGGCATTCAAAGAGCAGGTGATCGGGAAACCACTGGCGGCGCAGGTGATCGGAACCAGCGGCAACGATCTTTCGCAGTCGATTTATATCGACAAGGGTTCGAATGAGGGCGTCAAGCCGGACATGGCCGTGATCACCTCAGGGGGGATCGTTGGGAAGGTGCTGCATGTGTATCCGACGACGGCGCAGGTGCTGATGATCAACGACCAGACCAGCGGCGTGGGAGCGATGCTGGAGAAGACACGCGTGCAAGGCGTGTTGAAGGGAACGCCGGACGGGTCGGTGGTGCTGGAACGCGTGATGGGCGATGAGAAGGTGTCGCCGGGCGATACCATTCTGAGCAGTGGGGGCGACCAGATTTTTCCCAAGGGATTGCCGGCCGGCACGGTGACCAAGGTCAGTCCGGGCCACGAAATGTTTTTGAACATTCAGGTGAAGCCGGCGGCCGACCTGAGCCGACTGGAAGAAGTGCTGGTGGTTACGGAGAGGCAACAACGCCAGGTGGCGGTCGAGGACTCGGGACGCGTGCGTGCGGCGGATATTCTTGCACAACGGTTGCCTTCTGTTCCCGATAAAGCTGCGGTTGCTGCTGCGGCGCCGATTTCGGGCGCCAAGACGACTAGTGGGCAGAATGGATCAGCCGGTTCTGGGTTGCCCGCCACTGGGTCTGGGGCAGCGAAACCGCAGATCGTTTCCAATCCAGCGGCTGGAGCGTCGACATCGCCGGCTTTGGGCAGCGGCAAGGTTACGACGCCCGGCGGCACGGTGGCGGATGCAAGCGGCACACATAATGGTTCGGTTGCCGGACAAGCTAGTGGTGGGCAGACTACGAAGAAGTCTGCAACGAACACGACTGCTTCGGCCCCTGCTTCGAACGTGAGCCCGGCCAAATCCACAGATACAAGTTCCGCGAGTTCTTCGGCCAAGCCGATTGCGGTACCTCCCAAGCCTGGAAACCAGCAGTCCAAGTCTTCGCCACCAGCGCCTCAACCACCAGCTGCGGAAGCCGATCCCCACTAGCGTGCCGATTACTTACACATCGGGCGAGCAGATTGAGGTTTACCGGTTCAGCATGCCGGTGACTATCGGCGTGCCGGTGCTGGCGCTGTTTCTGCAGGCGTATGTACCGAGGCGGCTGCCTTTCTTTTCCATTTTCGATTTGCCTTTGCTGGTGACGATTTTTTTTGCCATGGCGCGAAGGAATCCGATCTCCGGCTTGTTCACGGGCGCGGCGATCGGTCTGGCGCAGGACATGCTGGGGGCTTACCCGATTGGAATTTATGGCATTGCGAAAACGGTTGTGGGTTATGGGGCGTCGTCGCTGGGAGCAAAGCTGGATGTGGAGAATTCCGGGGCGCGGCTGCTGGTGACGCTGGGATTTTATTTGGTTCACGCAGCGGTTTACTTCACCGTGGCGCGAGGGATGGTTAATCTGACGCTGAACTGGAGCTGGAGCCGGGGAATTTTGGCGGGCTTGGCGAACGGAGTGCTTGGTGTGGGGCTTTATTTCTTGCTGGATAAGTTTAAGCAGAGAACGTGAGAGGCAGGCGCCAGTTTCCGGTTTCCAGTTTCCGGCAAAGTTCTGGTTATGACCTCCGTTACTTGGACGCGGCGCATTGCTGGATGCGTTGCGGTTTACAATGCTTTCAAGCCCACAGTCAAGCCCTACCAGGAGTGCCAGGCTGACGGCTGCTTTTACTGGCCGATGGCAACTGGGAACCGGCAGCTGATTTTCTATGTTCGGTCGTGACGAAAAAGTATCCGCCATTCGCCTGACTGCGGCGCAGTACGCGATCCTCGCCATTTTTCTTTTGCTGGCTTATGGATTATGGAAACTGCAGGTGATGGAGAGTGGCTACTACGCCAACGCCGCGGAAAAAAATCAGATTCGCAATGTGCCGATTCTCGCGCCTCGCGGGAAGATTCTGGATCGCGAAGGGCGCATCATTGTCGACAATTATCCATCCTTTTCGGCGCTGCTGCTGCGCGACACCTCGCACGATCTTAACGTTGACGCGGATTTGATTGCGCAAGGGCTGCATCTTGATCCCGACGAAGTGCGAGCCCGCATACGCCACTTTGCATGGACGCCGCAATATCAGCCGATTTTCTTAAAAGAAGACATCACGCAGGATGAGCAGGCGTTTATCGAGGCACACCGGAACGAGCTGCCAGAGCTGGATACGATTCGGGCAGACAGGCGCTTATATCCGCGCGGCGGCTTCATGGCGCACCTGATCGGCTATGTGGGCGAAGTGACGGAAGACATGCTCAACCAGCCGCAGTTTGAGCTTTATAACCCGGGCGACGTCGTGGGGATCTCGGGCGTGGAGCGGCAGTACAACAATGCTTTGATGGGCAAGAACGGGGCGCGGCGCGAGGTGGTGAACAGCCACGGACGCCAACTGGGAGTGCTCGGGGAAACTGATGCGACTGCAGGAAAGCCGTTGAAGCTGACGGTGGACATCGATTTGCAGATTGCGGCAGAAGAGGCGCTGGGCGACAAGAATGGCGCCGTCGTCGCGATGGACCCGCATACCGGGGAAATTTTGGCGATGGTGAGTCGGCCGGCCTTCGATCCGCAAGGTTTTTCAGTGAAGGTTTCGCGGGAAGAGTGGAACAAGCTGGTTACCGATCCGGATAAGCCGCTGCTGAATAAGGCGATTCAGGCACAGCTGGCTCCGGGGTCGACGTTCAAGATCATCATGTCGGTGGCGGGCTGGCAGGAGGGAATTGCGCAGGACCTGGCGGTAAACTGCACCGGAGGGGCGGAGTTTTATGGCCGACGGTTCGGATGCTGGGTTAAGGGCGGGCATGGCCCGGTGACGCTGGAGAAAGCGATTTATCAATCGTGCGATGTGTTTTTCTACACGCTGGCGAACAAGCTGGGCATTGACCGCATCGCGAAATATGCAACTCTGTTCGGGCTGGGGCAAAAGACTGGCATCGATTTGCCGAACGAAGTGAGCGGCGTGATGCCGTCGGAAGAGTGGAAGATCAAGAACTTCAAGCAAAAGTGGTTTGCCGGGGAAACGATTTCGGTCGGCATTGGACAGGGGGCGATTGCGATCACTCCCGTGCAGTTGATGCGGGCGATTTCTGCGATTTCGATGGATGGGAAGATGGTCGTGCCTCACGTGGTCGATCCGCAGGAACTTCCCAGCGGATATGTTGAGGCTAGTCACGTGACGGAAACGAAGATGGTTCCGATCGATCCCAACGGCTGGACCTTTATTACGGATGCGATGTCGCGTGTGCTGCTGCCGGAGGGTACGGCACCGTCGGCGCACATTCCGGGCATTGATATTGCGGGGAAGACGGGATCGGCGCAGGTCGTTTCTCTGGCTACACGGGCGAAGTTTAAGAATAGCGACGATCTGGCGCAGAACGGCTGGTTCGTGGGATTCACGCCGCGGCGCAATCCGGACATTGTGGTTTGTGTGCTCTTTCAGGGCGGCGAGCACGGGAGGTTGGCGGCTCGGCTGGCTACGCAGGTGTTGAAGGCTTACGTCGACAAGAAGAACCGGCCTACTAACAAGGTGGTGGAGAAGTCGAAAGAAGGCGGGGCAGTGGATGTTGGTGCGTTGTGGAGCGCGCCGGAGGGCGATGGGCTTGAGGCTGGGCACTTGGTGATGGAGTTGCCGAAGAGGCCTTTGGTGTTGGCTACGGCTGCGCCTGGGGTGCAGTGATGACTTTTGAGTCGACCAACGATTCCAGCCGTTTCCGTCTGCCACTCGTACCGAGCGTTTTCCTTGCCCTCACCTCAGGCGTGAGTGCGCTCTGGTTCTCACGATCCTACTATTTCAATTCAGACCGCGTGGGCTGGGGCAGTCCTTCAGCCGACAGGGACCAATCCATATTTTGGTGGGGAACCGTTATTTCGATTGCGCTCTTAGTTCTGTCGACTACCGTCGCAGCAATTCGCTCGGCACGCTTTCGTATCTCGGTCGCAGGTGCGACTACACTCGCCGGGATCTTAATTCTTGCTGGTCAAAGGCCAGGTCTACGTTTTCTGTCATGGCCGCTGGTGCCAGGCATATACGCAGCCATAATGGCACTTGGTGTCCACTCAGATTTCCGCACATGGACCGGTCTTTTGTGGATATTCGGAATCAACACCGTTTTCTATGCTGCGATCATCGCTGGAATCCTAGCCCAGGTAAATCAGCGAAAGCGATTGCACGCGAAAGGCCAAGAGCTAGGAGCTAAGAGCTAGAAGCTGCTTTATGTCACGCTACGTCTCATTTCGCGATTTTGACTGGTTGTTGCTGGTTTTTGTGCTCTTGATCTGCGGGCTTGGGGTCATGGAGATCCATAGCGCTACTGAGCACACCAAGTTCGCCGGGTCTCACATTAAGCAGGTGTATTGGGTTGTGGCTGGGGTGGGATTGATGTTCCTGATCAGCCTGGTGAATTATCAGGCGCTGCTGGAGCGGGTGCATTGGTTTTATATCGCGGCCGTGGCCTCGCTGATGGCGGTGCTTGTGTTCGGCACGAAGGCTTTGGGTGCGAAGCGCTGGATCAAGATGCCGGGGGGAAATCACTTTCAGCCTTCGGAGTGGGTCAAGCTCATCCTGATTCTGGCCGTTGCCAAGTTTTTCACTGACATGCGCCAGCAGGAGCTCTCCTGGCCGGATTTCATGAAGGCTGGGGCAATCGTCGGTATTCCCATGCTGCTTGTGCTCAAGCAACCGGATCTGGGAACTGCCTTAACCTATCTCCCCATTGCTGCCATGGGCATGTTTTTGGGTGGATTGCAGTGGAAGCAAGGAGTCGCCATCGCTCTGCTCGCCATCGTGGGCATTGGCGTCGTGTTTTATGTCCCACAGGTTCACCTTCTTAAGGGGTACCAGAAGCAACGTCTTACCAGCTACCAGGACCCAGATGCCGACCCTCAGGGTTCGGGGTATCAAGTTAAGCAATCCATGATTGCGGTAGGTTCCGGTGCTGTTATACTTCATAGTGCTGATGCGTTTGACGCAGAACGCGCAAACAGCGCCCGACCGCGCTGGCACGTTCGTGGTGATGGGTGTGGTGGCTGTGCTTAGCTTCCATATCCTGGTCAATATCGGCATGGTGGTCGGTTTTATGCCGGTCACCGGAATACCTTTGCCGCTGATGAGTTACGGTGGGTCTTCCGTTCTGTTCATGTTCCTGGCGCTGGGGATGGTAATGAATGTTCGTATGCGCCGATTTGTGAATTAGCTGGGAGTCCGGCTAAACAGGGACATGAGTTATGGGCCGGAAGGCGGTAAAGAGCTAAAGAGCAAGCTGCTGCGTTCTCCGGTTAAGTCCGGCGCAGCCCCAAAAATATCGATCGCCCTCGCGTAAAGGGGGCATTTCACCGGCCAATCGAGTTACGGAAGGCCGGGCAGGATTGAAGCAATTAAGTGCTGCTGGATGGGAAACGGCCCCCTGACCGGGAACGGTCTGAGAGTGCGGTCACAACCCGGCAGACGAAAAGCGAACAGTGCAAAAGAGATCCAAGCTTAAGCAACGGATTCGGTTCGGGAACCTCCCGGACCCCAGCCGTCCCCTATGCGGGGGCAGTGTCGCATCGCTCAGTCCTCCTGTTTCCTTCCTTGCTTCGACCCGGTGATTGCCGTCGGATAAGACGGCACCGGAGTGTCCATGAATAAAGAGTTGTTTGTTTCTTCCACACCGCATGAAACCAAGGTGGGGCTGGTGGAAGACGATCTGCTCGCGGAAGTCTACCTCGAGCGCGAAAATGAATACACCTTAGCCGGGTCTATCTACAAAGGCCGCGTGACCCGCGTGCTTCCCGGCATGCAATCGGCTTTCGTCGACATTGGGCTCGAGCGCGATGCCTTCCTCTATGTTTCCGACTTCATGGAGTTGGAAGAGCATGACGAGGATTTGACGGATGTTATTCCTGCAAGCCGCGGCGTGCAGGATATGCGGCCGCAAGGCGTGCCAGCGGAGAACGGGGCCGCGGGAGGGTTCGAAGCTCAAGAGGCGGAAACCCATCTAGGCTTCGAAGCGGATAGCACAGGCGAGGCCGAAACCTCGCAGGAACTAGCGGAAGAACATCAAAACTCCAGCGCCGCCGCACCGGCCGAATCTTCGAGCGGAAGGGATTCGCAAGAACGTGAGCGCGGAGGCTGGAGAGGACGCCGCCGACGACGCGGCGGACGCCGTGATGGGCGCGAACGCGGGGGCGAATCCAGGCCGGCCGCACCACCCGTGGTCGAGAGCGTTCCTGTGCGTGCTCAAGAGCCGTCCCGAAGCCAGTTTGGACCGCCCGTCGGCTATCAGCCGATCATCCTGCCGGGAGAATCGATTTCCAAGTACCGGGGGATTCCTCAAGCGCCCGCTGTGGAAGTCCTTCCAGCGAGCGAGGCTCGCGGATCCGAAGTGGCGGAGCGATTTGAAGTGGACGCTATTCCTAGCGAAGCCCCCATTGCTGGAAGTTTTGCGGAGGACGAACCCATATTCGCGGGCGGGCCTGCGGCTGCGATAACTCTGCCGGAGACGGAGGAAGGATCTCAGCACGCCGATTCACAACCGGTGCGGGATGAACCGGTAGATTCGGCTGCCACGACGGTAGATTGGAACCGCGAATTTCACCGGATGGATTCGGCGAGTGCAGTCGCTGCGGCTGCGGCTCCGGAGGCGGCTAGGCTGATTCAGGAAGTGGTGGAGACAGAGATTGAAGTCGCGCCAACGGATGAGCATTCTGATGCGGCTGTAGCCGTGGAGCGGGCACCGCAGTTCGCGGCTCCGGGCACTCTCGAAGAGGAGACCATCGACGAGGAAGAAGCGGATGCGGTGCGGTACGAACAGACTTCGGATGACGGCTATGAGGAGTTCGAGGAAGAGACGCGAGCGGCAGGCCAGCAAGGTGCGGAAGCTGGGCAGCGGGGTTTTCCGGATGTTCGCGAGACTGTCGAGGAGATTCACCTGACCTCTTTGGCGGAATCGGGTGTTGCTCCGGTGGAGGGCGCCGCGGCGGAAGGCGAAGAAGATTCGGAAGAATTGGAACTAGAGGAGGCGCAGGCGGAAGCGGAGGCGATGCTTGACGCGGAAGCGCGCGGAAACGGTACCGTGGATGCGCGCGCGGAGGTTCGCGCTTCGACGGGGACGGCCGGTTATACGCAACGCGCACCTCGTCCGCGGCCGGGTTACGACCGGCAGCGCGGAGGACGCCGTGGCGGCGGAGGACGCCGCTTTCCACGCCGGCAAACGCAGGATGTTCCGAAGATCAGCGATTTGCTGAAAGAGGGTCAGGAAATCCTGGTGCAGATTGCGAAAGAACCGATCGGGAAGAAAGGTGCGCGGATCACCAGTCACATCGCGCTGCCGGGGCGGTTTCTGGTTTATATGCCGACCGTGAACCATACGGGCGTCTCGCGCAAGATCGCTTCCGATGAAGAGCGGCAGCGGCTGAAGCGCATCGTGATGAGTGAGCGCGATAACGGCCATGGCGGCTTCATTGTTCGGACTGCCGCGCAGAGCGCCAGTGAAGAAGAATTGCGGGCCGATATTCGCTTTCTGAAGGGATTGTGGAATGACATTAAGACGCGGGCGGAAGCCTCCAAGCCTCCGGCGCTGATTTATCACGATCTGAATGTGGTGGAACGTGTACTTCGCGATCAGGTCACTTCGGATTTCTCCGTGATCTGGGTGGATACGGAGCCGGAATACGAGCGCATTCTCCGATTCTTCAATCGCTTCCAGCCTGGGCTTGTGAAGCGGGTGAAGCTCTATACGAAAGAGACGCCGCTGTTTGAGCAATTCGGCCTGAAAGATGAGATGGACAAGGCGCTCAAGTCGAAAGTCTGGCTGAAGAGTGGTGGCTATATCGTGATCAACCAGACCGAGGCCTTGGTCGCGATTGATATCAATACCGGCAAGTACGTGGGCAAGACATCGCGGCTGGAAGATACGATCGTCAAAACCAACGTGGATGCGATCAAAGAGATCGTGCGGCAGATTCGGCTGCGCGATCTGGGCGGCATCATCATTATCGACTTCATCGATATGGATGAACGCCGCAATCGACAGCGCGTGATGCAGGCTCTGGAAGAGGAGTTGCGGCATGATCGTGCGCCGTCGAAAGTGCTGCAGTTTAACGATTTCGGACTGGTTGCGATTACGCGTAAGCGCGTGAAGCAGTCGCTGGAACGCACGATTGGTGCGCCTTGTCCGTATTGCCAATCTACTGGCTACGTGAAGTCGCTGACCACGATTGCGAACGAGATTTATGTGGAGATGCGCAAGATCTCGCGACATCTGGAACACGAAGACGTGATGCTGCGGGTGAATCCGGATGTGGCCAAGGAATTGAAGGCGAACAATGGGCGGCTGCTGAATGAGATGGAAGAGCTTACCAAGCGGACGATCATTGTGAAGAGCGATCCGGCGCTGCACCAGGAGCAGTTCGATATTAATTAGCTGTCAGCTATCAGCTGCCAGCCGTCAGTGCCCATGTGGGGACAGCCGCCCTCGGCTGGCAACTGGGCGCAGCCCAGCAGCTGCTTGGAAGCCCAAGACTTTGTGATAACGTCGCTTCGTGGGCCGGAAGTCAATTCCCGTCGACATCGTGACGGCCGTGCTCTTGAAGAGCGCGCGGCGGTGTGCCCTGTGCTTTCACTTGAATGGCGAATTGGCTGAGAAGAAGGGCCAGATCGCTCACCTGGACAAGAACCCATCGAACTCCGCAGAAGATAACCTCGCGTTCTTGTGCTTGGACCATCACACGTCGTTCGATTCGAGGACTAGCCAGCACAAGAACTACACCATCCAGGAGGTGAAGGCGGCGCGAGCCGATCTGCATGAAGCGATTGCGCAGAAGATGCACCTTGGCGGCGCGGCGTCCGCCGTTCTCCCTGGTTGGGACGTCCGGTATCCCGGCGCCCTGGCGGACGTCTCAATCTTGCGTCCCTTCGATCAGCATCCGAGTCGGTTAGCCATTGCTGAGGATATGACATTGGTCAACCGGTCTCCCCAGCAACTGAGCCTGAGGGTTATCTTTCTAATTCAATACGGCAACACACAGCTTGCGGCGGACCCAATAAACCTGCCCGTTGCCGAGTGGACACAGCTCCTAGCTAGCTTCGGGATACGACAGAAGTCGCAGGTGTCGTTCCCTTTGAACCTGCCCGGCCGCTCGGCGGTCGAGGGACACATCGCTTTTCCGGTTCGATGGGATGGAGCCGGGAAAGGCGTCGCTGGCGATGTTCCCGAATCACGGCGTTATTCCTTCGAATTCGAGGATCTGCTAACAAAAGAGAGGCGCACCGCCTCTGCGTCTGCGGTGTATGCGCTGGACAAAAACAATCATCAACGCTGCTCGCGTACCGATTTTGCACTGCCCGGCCCTCGGGAGGAGCCCCTAGCAAGCTGGCGGCATTTCAACTATCAGAAAACCTTCGAAGCGGGCGGCGAAAAACTCTACGACGATCTAATTCTTGGCAATTTCATATCCCATTCGGTCCGCGCGCCCTGCAGCATGCGCGAGGTGGTCGAACACATTGCACTGCACTCTCAGAAGCCGATTCCGATTGAGTCACTCGCGGAGTGTCTCCGTCAGCCAGTGCTGTCGCGCGGGAGGGTACTCTTTGGCTGCCCTGGCAACTGCGTCGATGAAGTTACAAGCAATTACGACAACTTGGAGTGGTGGGTCTCGAACAAGGGGCTGAACATCTCGATTGGGAGGCCGCTTCCAACTCGCCAGAGTCCGATCGCCCGCTATAGCTGAGACAGCCCCGCATAAGGATGAAAGAGTCTGGATACTGCGAACATTCCTGGAAATCCAACAAATGGCATTTAAACATGGCAAATGCCATTGTATAATGGCATTCATGACAACCACCTTGACGCTGGACAAAGCTGGCCGCGTCGTCCTGCCCAAGCCAATTCGCGACGAAATGCAGCTCCGGGCGGGCGATTCGCTCGAACTGGAAAGTTCGGAAGATCGCATCGTGCTTCGCCCGCGCAGGGGAGGAACCGGCCTTCACAAGAAACTAGGAATCTGGGTCTTCAGCACCGAGGAGCCGATTTCGGCGGAAGCTACCGATAAGGTTCTTCGCGACATACGCAATGAACGCGAACTCAGATTTCTGGGCAATCTTGCTCCACGCGCCGCACGGCGGAAAAAGCGACGGTGAAATGGTTCTTCGACAGCTCGGTGCTCGTACCCGCGTTCCTGCCGGCCCATGTTCACCACGCCCGAAGTTTCGCCGTCTTCGCGGCCGCAACGCCCCAAAATGCTAGTTGCGCTGCTCACAGCCTAGCCGAAATTTACTCATCCCTTACCAAGTACCCTGGGAAAGAGCGCCTAGGCGCTGAATATGCGGCCTTGCTAGTACAACAAATCGAGGAGAAGCTCACGCTGGTATGGCTTGACGGCGAAGAGTACTGCGCCGCCATCCGCCGCATGGCAGGGCTGGGAATCGTGGGCGGTGCAGTTTATGACGGCTTGGTCGCGGCCTGCGCACTCAAAGCACGCGCGGACGATCTCTACACATGGAATGTGCGCCACTTCGACCTGCTCGGTGCGGAAATAAAAAAGCTGGTAACGATGCCGCCGGCGCTTTAGTTCCCAGGATGTGCCAGCGCCTTCACTGCAAGGTCGGAGCGGCTGCGCAGTTTCTGCAGGGTTTCGTGAATAGCTTTGGCGGGAGCTGCGCTATCACTATTTTCGGCCAACTTGGCTACTCCTGCCGCTTCTTCGGTGGTTGTGCTTGCGATTTCAAGCAAGACCACCAGCGCGTCGGCATGCAGTTTCCACAACGACGACATGCTCTGGCTGCGCTTGAGTTCTTCGAGTTCTGTGTTGATTCGTGCGCCGCAGGAGACCAGGCGAATCAAGATGCGGGCAAGATCGGCGCGCAGACTCTTTTCTTCGAGGAATCCGGCGCTGTACGCGTCGGCTTCCGCGACTGTGAGAGTCAGGTTAAAGAAGCGCATCGGTACGATCTGGCGATACTTGGGATCGGCCACGCGCACGAAAACGCGAATGGATTCCTCTACGCGGCGCAATTTGCCTTCTTCTGCAGAGATTTGCTGGGCCGTGATTGCCGGGGGCTGAAAAGTTTGCACGGGAGCGGGCGCACTTGCCGCAGCGGCCCGCGCGAGTTTCGCAGCCGTAGCCGCCTTTGGCGATGACGGCAGGCCACGTCCTGCAGCAGGCGCAAGCAAGGATTTGCGAATCGGGGGACGCCGGTCGAGTTCTTTTTTCAGCTTGGAGACGCGGCGGAATTTTTCGAGTGCGCTGCCATAGTCGGCGCTGAGCATTTCCTGCTGGTGGATCGCTGCCACATGTTCAACGGTGACTTCCACGCCGTCGACCGTGCTCAGAATGCTGCCGCCCATTTCGTCGAGCGCTTGCGCGAACTGCTTGATTTCGCCGAGCGCCTTGGTGAATAGCTCATCGAAGCGGGCGCCGAATGCCGCATTGTGCGCGGCTACCGTGGCCAGCACGCCAGGATGGTAGAACGAAGAGTCCAGCCAGCGCTTCAGCTCGCGAACCCGCGAAACTATTCCCGAATCCATGAGCGCGTTGAAATCGCGGTAACGCGTAATTTCCTCGCGCAAGGGATCGAAGTTGCGCAGCAGTTGCACGTGCTCTTCGGGAAGCTGGGGCACGTCCGTATCGGCGAGAATTTCTATCAACGCGATTTCGAACGGAGACAGCGGAAGCGCACCGTCCAATCCGTAGCCTTGCTGCTGCCATTGACCATGGACGCGGGGATGGCGATAGAGGAAAGTCGAGATAAGATCGGTTTTGTCGCGGTTGATTTCGCTCGGTTCGCGGCGGCGAACGAAGTAGCGAAGCAGGGCCTCGGCGACTTCGGAATCCGTCTCCGGCGTGAGCGCCTGGCGGAGCATGGCGGGAGTAATTGCCATGTCGAGCACGTGCAGCCAGCGGTACATGCGGGAAAGCGTTTCGGGCAGGTCGCCTTCCGACTGGCGAAGTGCGTTTTCGTCCAGTCCGCTGGGGACTGGAACTTCGCCACCGAGTTGGTCGCGCAAGAGCTTCTGATAAAAACCCTGGACAGTGGCCAGGATTGCCAGCTCAAATTTAAGGTCTTCGGCCAAAAGGCGCTCCGCGGGCGAGACTCTCCCTGCCAGTCGAGAAATTCTTTACCGCTGTTTAAGTAAAGACCAAAGTCATAGGGGTCGCAAGTTACTAGCGGAGTGACACTGGTATGGAGGGAGGGGGTGACGCGGAAGGGCACGAACTTCCGCGCAACGTAGCGCCCCCGTCCCGGCGGCTGTCGCGGCGGCATCTTGCCGCCGCCGCGACACGAGAGATCGAGGACGCTCTCGCGACAGCCGGCGAGACGCCGGCGCTACTTTAACTCTTTCAGAATTTCTCTTGCCGCGTTCGCTCCCGATCCTCCGGTAAGTCCTGCTCCCGGATGCGTTCCGCTGCCGCAAAGATAAAGGTTCTGGATGGGCGTCTTGTAGCGCGCCCAATCTAACAGCGGGCGCATGGTGAAGAACTGATCGAGGGCGAGGTCGCCATGGAAAATCTGGCCGCCGGTTAGGCCGTACGTTTCTTCGAGGTCCAACGGCGTAATGATTTGGTGCGTTAGGATCAGCTCCGGCAGATTCGGAGCGTATTGCGCTAGCGTTTGCACTACGGTTTGCCCGAGCGCGTTGCGCTGGCTGTCCCAATCGCCCTTTAATTTGTAGGGCGCGTATTGCATGTAGATCGACATCACATGCTTGCCTTCGGGCGCGAGCGTGGCGTCGGTGAGCGAGGGAATTGTTGCTTCGAGATAGGGCTGGCGGGAGAAGTTGCCGTATTTGGATTCGTCGAAGGCGCGCTCCAGGTAGTCGATCTCCGGTCCGATGTGGAGGCGGCCTTTCAATGCTGCGCTGTTGCCGTTTAGCGCAGTGAAATTCGGCAATGCGGAGAGCGCGAGATTTACTTTCGCTACGGTTCCGTTGCCGCGGTAGTGCTGTAGCTTTTGAACAAAATCAGGCGAGAGATGAACGGGATCGGTGAGCTTAAGCAGGGTGCGTTTGGGGTCGGCGTTGGAGATGACGGCTTTGGAGTTGATCTCTTCGCCAGTGGCGAGCAGAACGCCGGTCGCCACGCCGTCTTTTACGCGAATCTCGATGACTTCTGCATCGGTGCGGATTTCAACGCCAGCGGCTGTTGCTGCCGACGCCATGGCTTGCGTGAGCGCGCCCATGCCGCCTGCGACGAAGAACGCGGAACCTGCGGGGTGGGCATCTCCAGCTGCGCGAATGAGCAACTGCAGGCTGCTTCCGGCTGACCATGGACCGAGAAAAGTTCCGAAGATTCCGCGTGCCGCGATGACTGCGCGCAGCAATTCGGTTTCGAAATATTCGGCGACCAGATCGGCCACGGCCATCGGTCCCCAGCGCAGGACGCGGTACATATCGCGCTTGCCTAGATTGCGGAGGGCGCGGCCGGTCTTCAGCATGCTCCAGAGATCGCCGCTGCTGGGGTGGTCGATGTCAGGCGGAGTTGTCGCTAGAACTTCGGCCAATACTTTGCTGATTTTTGTTAGCGATTGCTGAAACTCGGGATATTTCGCAGCGTCCTTTTGCGAAAACGCCTCGATCGCCTGTGCGGATTTGTTTTGGTCTTGATACAGAGAAAGAGCGCGCCCGTCGGGTGAGAGTGCGGTGACGCAGGTCTCAGGAGTGATGAACTTCGCTCCGTGTATTTCGAGCTGCATGCCGCGGACGATGGCGGGAAGAATCGGTCCCGCCGTGTGCGCTAGCGTGGAGCAGCGGAAGCCGGGATGAAATTCGTTGGTGATCGCCGCGCCGCCTACTTGGTCGCGGCGTTCGAGTACGAGTGGCTTGAATCCGGCTTTGGCGAGGTAGAACGCTGTGACTAGACCGTTGTGGCCGCCGCCGATTATGACAATGTCGCGCCGCGTGTTGGTCATCTTACGCGGCTCCCTTGTCTTTGAGAATTTCAAGCGCCGCCAGACGTCCAGGCGCGCCCATAATTCCACCTCCGGGATGGGTGGCCGATCCACACATGTATAGATTCTGAATCGGAGTCCTGAAGCGCGCGTAGCCTGGCGCGGGACGCAGGAAGAAGAGCTGTTCGAGGGAGAGTTCGCCTTGGAAAATATTGCCTTCACTTAGTCCCCACTCTCGCTCGAGATCGAGCGGTGTGACGACCTGGCGGTGAAGAATGATGTCTTTGATGTTCGGCGCGTATTCGGCGATGGTGTTTACTACGGTATCGCCGAAGGCTTCTTTTTCGGTGTCCCAGTTGAGGCCGGGGCGCAGCTTGTAGGGGGCGTACTGCACGAAGCAGGAGAGCACGTGTTTGCCCGGCGGCGCCACGGAGGGGTCGGTAAGCGAGGGGATGACCATGTCGATGTACGGCTTGCGCGAGAAGTTGCCGTACTTGGCATCGTCGTAGGCGCGCTCCATGTATTCGACACTCGGCGAGATCGAAATCGCACCGCGCAGATGCGCGCCGGGTCCGGGGATGGCTTTGAAGTTCGGCAGCGCGTCGAGGGCCATGTTTACTTTGCCCGACGATCCGCGGTATTTGAAGCGGTTGATGTCTTCGAGGAAGTCTGAGGGGAGTTGGTCGGCTTCGATGAATTTGTTGAAGGTTAGGCGCGGGTCTACGCTGGACGAGATTGTTTCCGCGTAAATTTCGTCGCCGTTCGCGAGAACTACGCCTTTGGCTTTGCCATCTTTGATAATGATTTTCGCGATGGCGGATTTTGTGCGGATTTCTACTCCGGCTTCGCGTGCGGCATCGCCGATCGCGTTGGAAATCGCTCCCGTGCCGCCGCGGGCGAAGCCCCAGGCGCGGAATGCGCCGTCGATTTCTCCCATGTAGTGATGGAGCAGAACGTAGGCCGTTCCCGGCGAGCGCACGCCTAGAAAAGTCCCGATAATTCCCGATGCCGACATCGTCGCTTTGAGCACATCGGTCTCGAACCATTGATCGAGGAAATCGATGGCGCTCATGGTCATGAGCTGGACCTGATTGTACTTGTCGTAGCTCGACATGCCCTGGAAGCGGCGTCCGATGAAGAGGAGTTTCATGAGTTCGCGCGGGTTGAGCGTGCTTGGGTCGGGCGGCACCATGCTGAGGATCGGCTTCACGAAGCGGCACATAGCCTGCATGGCCTTGCCGAATTCGTCGTACGCTTCGGCATCCACGCGCGAGTGGCGGGCAATTTCACGGTGCGTCTTGCCGTGGTCGTTTACGCGCCACAGGTAATCGCCACTGGGCATGGGCGTGAAAGTGCCGTCAAGCGGCAGAATCTCGAGGCCGTGGCGCGGGAGGTCGAGGTCGCGAATGATTTCCGGCCGCAGCAGCGACACTACGTAGGAGCAGACGGAGAACTTGAAGCCGGGGAAGACTTCTTCGGTGCAGGCCGCGCCGCCGAGGATGTGGCGGCGTTCGAGGACCAGAACTTTCTTTCCGGCGCGGGCGAGGTAGGCGGCATTGACGAGGCCGTTGTGGCCTCCGCCGATCACGATTACGTCGTATGAGTTGGAACCAGCCATTGGCTGTTAGCTCCTAGCTTTTCGCTTGAATGCTCTTTGTTGGGAAACGCAATGATACTCGGGAAAGGAATTGTGCGGCAGGAAGATTAGAGCCCGCTAGGAAGGACGGTCCATTGTAGGAGGCGGTGCATCGGCGGTTTATTGTAGCGCACATTGCGTGTGCTGTGTTTACATTTTGGTGAGGAGTAATGAGCGCCATTCTCAATCGTTCCCTAAAAACAGCGGCCTTTACGATTTTCTCAGCGCTTCTCTTAATGCTTGTTTTCAGTTGCCAGTACGACCCGTGGGCGCGAGGATTCCTCAAGAGCGGCCCTTTCGAGGGCGATATAGTGGGGGGTCTACCGGGTCGACTCTGCGACTTTGTCCCGGCGCATAGCCGTGCCCGAGAGTCAAACTCCACTGCAGGTCAGCCGAGATGCGAAGATTGTGGTACTTGCCAACCACAGAGTTGAGTTTTTCAACATTCCCGAGTTCATTTACGACAAAAAGCCTGAGGTGTGCCTCATCAACGGCGGTGGTGCGTGGCAGCTCGTCGGCGATCCCGATTCCGGCGACGCGATCCAGTTCGAAAGGTCCGGAGTTTCCTAGCTCCGTACAGTACAAACGTCCGATATAATCCTGAGTCGGAACTTAGAGAGGTCACACTTCCTTGCCCATCGGAACTGCATTTCACGAGCGCACTTTTCCCCTTTGCCAGAGCTTGAATTACCGCGAGTGGTCGGGATACTACACGGTCAGCGTGTATGAGGTGCATCACGAGCATGAGTACAATGCCATTCGCAACGCGGCGGCGCTGATCGATATCTCGCCGCTTTACAAGTATTTGATTACCGGCAAAGACGCGACGCGGCTGGTGAACCGCGTGATCACGCGCGATATCAACAGACGGCACGATTTCGCGGCTGGAAGAGAACGTTTATCGCTGGACGGCGGCCGACCCGAGTCTGCGCTGGTTCCGGCAGAACGGCCTGAACATGGATGTGCAGGTGGAGGACATTTCCGAGAAGACGGCGGCGCTGGCATTGCAGGGGCCGACTTCGGCGAAGCTGCTGAAGGCCGTTGCAGAAGCTGACATTGCGAACCTGAAATATTTTCGGGTTACGCATGGAACAATTGCTGGGGTACCGGTGGACATTTCGCGGACGGGCTATACGGGCGATCTCGGGTATGAGATTTGGGCGCCGTGGAACGATGCCGTGAAGGTTTGGGATGCGTTGGTTGAAAAAGGGCGGCAATTCGATCTTCATGCGGCGGGGATGTTGGCGCTGGATGTGGCGCGCGCGGAAGCGGGGCTGCTGTTGATAGAGGTCGATTACACGAGTTCGAAGAAGGCGCTGATTCCATCGCAGAAGTATTCGCCTTACGAGTTGGGCTTTGCCAAGATGGTGCATCTGGAAAAAGAAAACTTTATCGGCAAGAAGGCGCTCGAACGCGATGCGAAGAATGGCGTGCCGCGGCAGCTTGTTGGCCTCGAAGTGGATTGGACTGACGTGGAGGCACTTTACGAGCGCTATGGGTTGACTCCGGCTGCGCCGAGCCAGGCCTCGCGCGTGGCGGTGCCTGTTTATGCAGGCGACAAGCAAGTTGGAAAAGCTACGACCACTAGTTGGTCGCCGATTTTGAAGAAGTTGATTGCGCTGGCGAGCGTGGAAACGGAATCGTCGAAGCTGGGAACGCAATTGCAGATGGAGATTACGATTGAGGCGATCCGGCTGAAGACGAATGTGAAGGTGACTGGGATGCCGTTCTTTAATCCGGCGAGGAAGACTGCGACGCCGGTGTAGTACGGACGATGTAATCGGGCGTTGGATGGGCCGGCGGACAGCAGCGACTTTGGGTTTATTTGATTTTGTAAGGATTCGATAAACGAGGCTATTGCTCGAAAATGCCGGACTGGAAAAACCACGGCTTGCGCATCATCCGCAGCGGCGAATTGGATGCTAACACGCCGCAGACGCCGGGCATGACCCGCGCTGAGGCTATCTCGCATGCCCGGGTGGGCGCGCAAAAACTCTGGGCGGGGACGGTGGTGGTGCAACCTAACGCTAAGACCGGACCGCATCATCACGGCGAACTCGAAACCGTCATCTACGTGGTGCGCGGGCGGGCGCGGTTCCGCTGGGGTGATCACTTGGAGTTTGTGGATGAAGCGGGGCCGGGAGACTTCGTTTACGTTCCTCCTTACGTTCCTCACCAGGAACTCAACGCGCGCAAAGACGAGCCGGTGGAAGCCGTAATCGTGCGCAGCGGTCAGGAGCCGGTTGTCGTCAATCTGGACATTGCAAGTCCGGAGGACTCCGCGGACAACCCGCAGGATGATCCGTTTCACTCCAACATGGGAAGGCGCTGAGCCGGGCGATTCCGCGCCCGAAGGAGAGTGGAAAACTGCCCGAACCGCAGTGTGCTTAAGGGAATCCCTCGTCCCGCTGGTGAAAACGCGGGACTTCGGGATGACGGTAATCGGATGAGGCTGCTGGTTTTCTAGCTGCGATCACACCGCTCGCCTGCCTTCTGGCGCGGCTTTACCTTCCTGGAGTATTGTTTCAAAGCATATGAGCCGTTCTCGACAGGAATCGCCGGCGCTGAGTCCGCTGATTATTCTGGTGGGCGTCGTTCTGATCCTGTATTTTGCTCGGGCCGTTCTGATCCCGCTGGCGCTTGCTTTAACGCTTACCTTTTTGTTGACGCCGATGGTGACCTGGTTCCAGAAACTTCCCATGCGGCGGGTACCTGCGGTGATGCTGGCTACGGTGATTTTCATCGCGGCGCTGGGTGGGATGAGCTGGGTGGTTGCCAATCAGTTGCTGCAGGTGGCGAACGACCTGCCCAACTACCGGTCGAACATTCGCCATAAGATTGAGGCGCTGCATTACCGGCCCGACAGCGCGCTGGGACGGGCTGCCGACAGCGTGCAGGAAATCAACAATGAGTTCTCGGACTCGAATGCTGAAGGCGGCGTGCCCGATTCGTCTGGGCGCACTGCCCAGGGCGCGCCTGCTAAAACGGCTTCGCCCACGGTGAATCCTTTGCCGGTTCGCGTTGTGCCGCCTCCGGCGAGCGGTTCGCAGTACATTCGTTCTTTGCTTGGTCCCGCGCTTGGCCCGCTGGGAATGGCGGGAATGGTTTTGATCTTTACCGTCTTTATTCTGATCGAGCAGGAGGACTTGCGGGACCGCTTCCTGCGCCTGGCCGGCGTGGAGCAACTGCACGCGATGACGCTGGCGCTGGATGACGCGACGCACCGCATCAGCCGTTATCTGCTGATGCTGATTCTGGTGAACGCGTGCTATGGCCTTTGCTTCGGCATCGGCGTTTTCCTGATTGGAATTCCGAACGCTGTGTTGTGGGGCGTGATCGCCGGCGCTTTTCGCATCGTACCCTACGCGGGAGTGCTGACGGCTACGGCATTTCCATTCGCGCTGGCGCTGGCTGTGTTCAATGGATGGGGACCGCCACTGCTGGTCGTATTGTTGTTCGTGCTTCTGGAAGTAGTCGTTGGCAATGTGGTGGAACCTTTGTTGTACGGTGCGCATACGGGAATCTCTTCGCTGGCCCTGCTGGTCACCACCGTTTTCTGGACCATGCTTTGGGGGTGGGCTGGGCTGGTACTGGCGATTCCGCTGACGGTGTGCATGATCGTGCTGGGGCGGTATGTTCCGCGAATGTCTTTCCTGCATGTTTTGTTGGGCGATGAAACTGCACTCTCGGTCGAGGCACAGTTCTACCAGCGTTTGCTGGCGCTGGATCAGGAATCGGCTCGAACGATCGCGGATAATTTCTTGAAGACACGCCCGCTGGTCGGCCTGTATGACCAGGTGGTGATTCCCGCGCTTACGCTTGCCGAACAAGACCGGCATAAGGGCGCGATGGATGAGAAGCGGGAGTCGTTTCTATTTCTCAGCGTGAGCGAGATCATTTCCGAACTGGGCGCTTATCGGGCGGAAGCGGCGCCGGAAAAATCGAAGAAGGTGAAAGGGCGCTGGACGTTTGCCGGGCGGAATGAAGGGTTGGCAAGCCGCGTGGAGCCGGCGGCCGCGCCGCTGCGCGTTT
Source organism: Candidatus Sulfotelmatobacter sp. (assembly GCA_050015215.1). Lineage (GTDB taxonomy): Bacteria > Acidobacteriota > Terriglobia > Terriglobales > Acidobacteriaceae > Sulfotelmatobacter. Next base: position 6,485 of record JBEKBW010000029.1, on the reverse strand, counting down.
TTTGTTTACCCGCCAACGATCATGCAGATGAAATTACCGCGTCCATGCTGGCCCAGCTGCTCGAGCGAAACGGCTACGGAGTGCTGGCATTGCCGGTGGGAGCGCAGTTCGAAGAATTGCTGACCCATCTTTCTCCTGAGGCGCACGATGTGGTCTGCATTTCGGCGCTGCCGCCGTTTGCTTTTGCGCAGGCGCACGCATTGTGCCAGAGGATTCGCCTGCTTCTGCCGCACATTAGTATTCTTGCCGCGGTGTGGGGATTTTCCGGCGATGTGGAAAAAGCCAAGGAGCGCTTTGGGAACGCGATGCCGGACCGGATGGTGACGAGCCTGACGCAGGCGCTTGAGCAGATTGGCCAGTGGAATAGCTCTGCGTTGACGGTCGAGCCGCCGGGGCCGGCGGATTCAGCGCAGATTCCGGTGAAGTAGCCGGGCTTTCGGCGGATGGGGCTAGCGGGCCTGCTGTCGCCTTTTCCCTGACTGATAGATCCACGCGCCGACAAAGACCAGCGCGGCTGTTCCTCCCAGGATTTTGAAAAACGCGAGCGGCTTGTTCGGCTCATCTGGTTGCGGAATCAAGGACAGCAGGATGGTCAAGGCCGTTGTGAGGAATCCGATTGTGGCGACGAGTTTCGCAACGCGCTTTCCTCCGGGCACGCGGATCACTTCCGGCCCCGCCGGCTCGCGCTGCAGTTTGATTATCGCGGCAAACAAGTACAGGTAGGGGATGAAATAAAAGATCACGCCCATGCTAACGAGCACGTTGTAGGCGCCCTTCACACTGGTGCCGGCCTGGCCTAAGAAAATAAAAATCACGCCGAGAACGAATTGGGTGAGAAGCGCTACCCAGGGAGTTTTCCAGCGCGGGTGCAGAGCTCCGAAAGCCGCGGGAAGAAAGCGATCGAGGCCGGCGACGAAGGGCAGGCGAGCGACTGCGGCGAGATAGGCTCCAGCAGCGCCGACGTTGCTGAGTGCGATGAGGAATGCCGCGAGCGGTAAGACTCCGGGAAAGCCCACGCGGGAGGCGGTTTTCGAGATTGCCTGCACCAAGCCTTGCAGGCTGCTCACTTCAGCTGAAGGCAGCGCGAGCAACACGCATACCGTGCCTAATATGTAACAGAGCGTTATGGTGATGCCGGCGAACAGCAGGGCGAAGGGAATCGAACGCCGTGGATTCTTGATTTCGTCTCCCATGAAAGACGCGGTTTCACAGCCGCCCAGGGCGAAGGTTAGTACCGACCAGAAAATGATGTCGTTGAGATGGGTGCTGGGAGTCATGGAATGCACGGTGAAGGGCGTCGCCGAGCCGTAGCGATGCCAGGCGATTAAACCCATGACGATGACGATGCCGACTGGGATCCACATGGCGAGGGCGCCGGCATTGTGCAGCCATTTGCCGATGTCGAGGCCGACAATGTTCATCAGCGTGGCCGCGCTCAACGTGAGCAAAGAAAAAACGATATAGAACGTGGCGTTGTTGGAAAAGTGCGACCATGCGTTCTCGCGAATGAAGAGAATATTGCTGGCGGCGAAGTAGAGGACGGCTGGGAAGTACGGCAGGTTGCTGGTCCAATACGTCCATGCCGACATGAAGCCGGAGAAGTCGCCGAAGGCTCGTTTGCTCCAGAGGTAGAGGCCGCCTTCGCCGGGATAGCGGGAAGAGAGTTCGAGCACCGACAGCGCTAGCGGGGTGTAGAAGCAGAACCAGGCTCCGATCCAGATGACGATGGAGCTTGGTCCGGCGGCCGCGGCGGTGGCGATCCAGCGCAGACTGATGCCTGTAACGACATAGAAGAGAACGAGGTCGCGAAAGCCGAGAACGCGCTTGGGGTGGTTTGGATCTTCGGCTTCGGCGCTGGACAGGCCCGGAGAGCCAATCGAGACTTGGTTGGGCGGGCTGTGGTCCGCGTTCAGATCATCCAAGCAAATGCCCCGGGGTCAGTGCTTGACTGCAAACTAACGTTGCAAATAAAGAGAGTCAGAAATAACACCGATAACGATGGCTAGCAAGTGAAAGTTTTTTGGCGACCAAACGGGCTTAATTCTCATCGGAGTGTTGGCGGTAACCTATTCTGTCTCTCCGGGAATCTAAGGGTAGGAGGAACGCGATGAAACGAAATCTGATGGTTATTTTGGTTGCATTGTTGGCGCTGGGAAGCTTGAGTTACGCGCAGGATCGCGGTGAGCCTTCAGCCCGATCTGTAGAGCGAATTACTCGAGAAGTGCGCCATGAACTTCTGATGCTCCCGTATTTCAGTGTGTTCGACAACATCAGCTACCGAGTGGACGGATCGACCGTGACGTTGATGGGCGAGGTTGTGAACCCTACGCTGAAATCAGACTCGGGGCACGTGGTGAAGCACATCGAGGGCGTGGAGAAAGTCGATAATCAGATCGACGTGTTGCCTCCGTCGCCCATGGATGACGGCTTGCGGCGGCGCTTGTACCGGGAGATTTATGGGTATCCGGCGCTGGAGAAATATGCTCTCGGAGTGCAGAAGCCGATTCGCATCATTGTGAAGAACGGGCGCGTTAGTTTGGAAGGGGTAGTCGACAACGCGGAAGATAAGAATCTTGCGGGCGTGCGCGCTAACAGCGTTCCGGGGATTTTTTCTGTGACTAATAATTTGCAGGTGGCGGCATCGAAGTAACAAGTCAACGGCAGCGCCTAAAGGCGCGAGTCATCGTGTGGCACTTCGGTATGCCTAAAGGCATACCCTGATACGCACCCTGATACGCGCACCCTGATACGCACCCTGATACCAAGCCTGATACTTAGCCTCCTTAAGTTCTGGGGATTCCTATTTTCCGAAAGGGTCTTCCAGCGACGGGCTTTGCGGCGTGAACAACTCCGCACCCGTTTCCGTGACGTGCATGTCATCTTCGAGGCGGATGCCAAATTGGCCGTGAATGTAGATGCCGGGCTCGTTGCTGGTTGTGATGTTGGCTTCGAGTTTGGTTTTATTGCCGCGGACTAGATAGGGCCACTCGTGGCCGTCCATGCCGAGCCCGTGGCCGAGACGGTGGGTGAAATATTTGTAGTCGGGGCCGTAGCCTGCGTCGGTGATTACTTTGCGCGCGGCGTCGTCGATGGCGCCGCATTCGACTCCCGGGCGCGCTGCCAATAGAGCAGCTGACTGCGCTTGAAGCACGATGTCGAACACTTTTTTCATCTTGTCAGCGGACTTCGCTGGCGGCTTGCCTAGGACGAATGTTCGCGTGATATCGGATTGGTAGCCTTCTACCGTGCAGCCGTCGTCGATCATGATCAGCGAGCCTTCGTGGATCACTTGCGGCGTGTTCGATCCGTGCGGATACGATGTGTATTCGTCCACTTCGACGCTGGCTTCGCCGGGGAAGCCGAGTTGGGAGTAGGCCGCGACGATCAGGTCTTCCACCTGACTTTGCGTCATGCCTTCGCGCAGCGAATGATACACCGCTTCGTAGGCGGAGAGTGTTACCTGCGAGGCCAGGCGCATCAGCGCGATTTCGTGCGCGCTTTTGATCATGCGGCAGCTGGCTGTTGCTGGAGTTGCGCTGGCCAGCGTGAGTTGCGGCGCGGCTTCTGCAATGCCCTCCGCGAAAAAGTAATGCACCATCTCTTCGATACCTAGTTTCCCGGTTGCTACGCCGCTGTCTTTTAATCCCTGCCCAACCAATCGATACGGGCTTTCATCCTCTTGCCAGGTACGCACCGAGGCGCGGTCGCCGTCGGGCGCGTTGGCGATCTCCTCGCGGGCGCGGTCTTCTTCGAATGCCGGGCACACGTAGAACGCGACACCTTTCGCCGGCAGGACGTAGGCGAACATGCGCTCGCCACCCCACCAGCTGATGCCGGTGAAATAATTTAGCGATGTGCCGCTCATGAGCAGGATGGCATCGAGGTTGTTCTCGCTCATTCGTCTTTTGGCTTGTTCTTGGCGGGCGGCGCGCTCTTCGCGCTTGATGGGAGTGGCCTCGCTCTTTCTGGATTTCAGTTGCGCTATAGAGGGTGGCAGAGAGGTGGCATTCGATTTCTCCGACGCGCGTGACAGGTGGCTGGTCGCGGCCACGCTTGTCGCTACGGCGCTTGCCGTGAGAAATCTTCGGCGCGAGATCATTGATCCCTCCAGAAAGTGACAGACTCGCCATTATAGGGTTAAGTTGAGGGTGTTCATGGAATCGGGTTTTCAATGCGCGGGGTGCGGGGAGTGGAATAGCACAATTATCGACGAATCGGTCGGACGCCAGCAGAGTTATGTGGAGGACTGCCAGGTATGTTGCAAGCCGAACTTGCTGCGGATTGAGTACGATACTTCGTCAGGCGAGTTCTTCATTTCGGCAGCGTTGGAGTGAGGGATTGGAGAAATTGCCCTAGAGATTTCGTCGGCGGATCGGGGTGGTCATCGAGGTTCGTGCTGCGGGAGATCTCTCGCCCCGCTGGTGAAAACGCGGGGCTCCGAGATGACGCCAGAGGTCTGAGGGAGAATCAGAGCCCTAACATATTTTTACTGCATTCGCGATATAGTTGTGTGCTTAACTTACAAGCTCGCCAGGAAAGGATGCAGAGATGGTAACCGGTTACACAGGCACGGGACGCATGGTGGCGCACAACATGGTCACAACGCAATTCGAGCTTGACGGTTTTCGCGTGACGCGCACGCTGGGAGTTGTTCGCGGTATCGTGGTGCGCTCGCGGTCGATCTTCGGCACTATTGGTGCGGGATTGCAGACGCTGGTCGGAGGCAACATCACCTTGCTTACGAATCTGTGCGAGAAGACTCGTGCCGAAGCGTTCGATCTAATGCTGATTCACGCTGCGGAGCTGGGCGGGAATGCGGTGGTTGGGGCGCGATATGATGCGACCGAGGTGATGCAGGGCGTCACGGAAGTGCTGGCGTATGGGACGGCGGTTTATGTGGAGCCGATTAAGTAGATGGCGGGATTGCGGACGCGCGTGGCACAGAAGCCAGCGGCTAAAGCCAGTTCTACTTTGCGTTGCTTCGGCACGCCTGAAGGCGTGCCCTGATACGAATCTCTTAGGATTGGCTGCTTAACGATGGTCGCCTTGACCTTCCCCTAAGGTATATTCGGTTGCGATGAAAAATCTGCGGCTTTGCTTCTTTCTTTTTCTAATTTTCTCTAGCGTTATTTCCGGCGCTGCCTCGTACAAATACAAACGCGTGGGCAGCGAGCTTGCTGCGGAGACGCATATCGAATCCGGCGTCGCGCTGATGGGCGGCGGGGAGGAGCAGAAGGAGGCGTTCCAGTGGCTTTGCGCGAAAGGCAACGGCGGCGACTTTCTGATTTTGCGGGCGCACGGCAAAGATGAATACAACTCGTATGTGAGCAAGACTTGCCAGATGAATTCGGTTGCGACTTTGATTATTCCTGATCGCAAGGCGGCGCAGGAGGTGAAGGTGGCTCGGATCATCCGGCAGGCTACGGTTATCTTTATTGCGGGCGGCGACCAGGCGCGGTATGTGCGCTTCTGGAGGGGAACGGCGGTGCAGGAGGCGATCAACGCGCATGTGCTTGCTGGAAAGCCGATTGGAGGGACCAGCGCGGGTTTAGCTGTATTGAGCGAGTTTGTTTATGGTGCGACTGAGGATCAGGCGAGCGATGCGGACCTCATCTCGCGCGAAGTCCTGGCTGATCCTTATAACAAGCGCGTGGCGCTGGAACGCGACTTTCTGAAGGTTCCGGGGCTGGAAAATACTCTTACCGACAGCCACTTTGCAGCGCGCGATCGCATGGGCCGAAGCCTGGGATTTCTGGCGCGCATCGTGGCGGACGGATGGTCGAAGAATCCGCGCGAGGTTGCGGTGGATGAGAAATCTGCGGTGCTGATGGAAGTGAATGGGGAGTCGAAGGTGGTGGGTTCGGGCAAGGGTGCTTACTTTTTGCAGATCACGGAGGCGCCGGAGGTTTGTAAGCAAGGTCTGACCCTTACTCTGAGAAACGTGACCGCGTATCATGCGCCGGCCGGCGCGACGTTCAATCTTCGAACGTGGATTGGCGCGGGCGGCGAGGCGTATTCGATTTCGGTGCAGGCGGGGCAGGTTCACACGAGCCGCCCGGCGAATGCAGCGTACTGAGGAGTCGCATTCGTTGCGCGGATCGTCACAGATTGCGGGTCAGGGTTTCGAGCTCATCGGGCTTGAGCTGCACGAACGCTTCGGCGGCTGCCGCCTTTAACTCTTCGTAGGCCTTGAGACCGTCGAGGTCACCGGCCCTGCGCAGGCGGGCCAAGTCGGGTGTGGGGACGATTCCGAAGCGGTCAAGGGGAAGCGACAACCAGATGCAAAGCCTGACGCTGGCAAACGTGGAATAGACTTGGACCGCGACGTGCGCATCTTCCAGCCTGGAAGCGAGCCCGGGGGCGAGGCTTTCGCTGCTGGCGAATCGGGCGCGTCCGAACTCGGCGAGAATTGCGGAATTGTCGGACATGCGGCGGACCAGCTCCCGATATACACGCATGCGCCGGAGTTGCGCCTCCCGGAAGGC
>JBEKBW010000028.1:0-46340 GCA_050015215.1 Candidatus Sulfotelmatobacter sp. | reverse complement strand
TCCTGGCTCCTGGCTTGGCTTCTGGCTCGCAATCGGTAATTGTACAACAAGGCGGAAAATCGACTTTAGTCCGACCACGGTTGAGGAGTCCGATCCCAACGATGATGCTTGAGTTCGTCGAGCAAAGCTGATTCCAGCGGCCCCGCATCGCTGGCCGCGACGTTTTGCCGAACGTGCTCCGCATCGCGCATGCCGACGATGGTTGTGCTTACCGCCGGATGAGACAGGATGAAGCGCAAGGCCATTTCAGGCAGAGTCATCCCCGCGGGCACAATCTTTTTCAGCTTTTCGACGCGCTCAATTGTCGGGCGAAGATTTTCCGGACCGAAGTAACCGGAGCGCCAATCGTCTTTCGGAAAACGGGTTTCGAGCGTCATCTTGCCGCCGAGGCTGCCCTCGTCGAGTGGCACGCGCGCGATGACTCCGACATTGAGTTCCTGGCAGAGTGGAAACAATTCATCTTCTGGCGCCTGATCGAAAATGTTGTAGATCACCTGCACCACATCGACCAGCCCGGTGTGCAGTGCTTTGATCCCATTCTCCGGCTCCCAGCGATTCAAGCTCAGGCCGAAGTATTTGATCCAGCCGCCGTCCTTGAGCTTCTCCACGGTCGAGCGAAACTCGGCATTGTCCGTCCAGCTGTCGTCCCAAACGTGGAACTGCAAAATGTCGATCGAATCTACACGAAGCTTCTTGCGGATCAGGTCGGCGTACTTGAGCACGTGATCTTCTGAAAAAACATCGTGGTATTTGTAGCTGGGAAGCGCCGGCCACTTATCGTTTGCGGGAGGAACCTTCGAGGCGGCATACGGGCGCTTTTCGGAATTGCGCGCCATAATTTCTCCCAACAGGCCATCGCTCTTGCCCTCGCCATAAGCCCAGGCAGTATCGAAAAAATTGCAGCCCGCATCGATCGAGAGTTGTAGCGAATCGAGCGACTGTTCGTCGTCCGAACCGCTCCACCCACTCATTCCCCAGAGGCCATACGAGATATCACAGACACTGAAACCGGTACGTCCCAGCTTGCGGTATTTCATGAAGGGCCTTCCTCGAGTAATCGGCTATGAATTTGGGTCAAACGAAACTGACATCCTAACAGCTTTGGGAGTGGCGGAACTTCGCGGGTGGAAGCGAACCTCGATGTCCCGTTTTTTCGATGCAAACCATTCGGATTTTGCAGTTGAGGCGCTCCCGCAGGATGTTTCAATAGATTCAGATCATAGATTTGCTTTGGAGGTTCTCCCATGAAGTCCGAGTATCCTACTTCCTCAAGATCGCCCTACGAAATGGAAGAAAAGATCGCGCCGTCATCTCGCTTAATCGACGAGAAAATCTCCGATGACTCCGGCACGGAAGCAAAGATGGACAAAGCCTTAGCTCCGGCAGGACTTAAGAATCCATTCTGGAAGTAAGCCGAGGCTTTCGAACCTGCAGAAGCGCGCGTCATCGAAGGATCGGCAGGCAGAGGCAAGGACGCAACGCGAACGGCAAAGCTGACATCTCCTGCAGGGCGGGCTGGAGTTGAGCGTCCCGGCTCGGTTCGAGCGTGATAACGAAGGGCAGCGCGTTCTTATCGAATCCCGGTTTTTGCAAAACCGAATCAATATTCAGTTGATGTGCCGATAGAATTGCCGCCAGCCTCGCAATGATGCCGGGCTGGTCCTTCACCCAAAAACGCAGGTACCAGGGCGTCTCAAAATCGCAGCTGACTGCCGGGGAAGCCAGTTGCAGGGAGTGCCGGGTGCGCGGTCCCGCCGAAAGGCCTTCTGCCACGAACAGCAAGTCTGAAACCACGGCGACTGCGGTAGGATCGCCTCCCGCTCCTGCTCCCAGAAAAGCGATATCTCCGCCGTATTTGCCCGACGTTAATACCAGATTCAGATTCCGCTGCACGCGCCCGAATGGCGACGAGGTGGGTACCAGGCTGGGACCGACCTCGGCGAACAAAGTGGTGCCTTTCAAGTCCGCGCGCGAGATTTGGCGGATCGTACATCCCAGGTCGGTAGCATAGGCAAAATCGACGGCATCGATGGCGCGAATCGTGCGCGCGCGAACGTCACCCGGAGAAACGCTTACTTGCAGACCGGCGAGAGCGAGAATGCAAAGCTTGGCCCGTGCGTCGCCGCCATCAAGGTCTTCGCTGGCATCGGCCTCGGCGTATCCGCGCGCCTGCGCCTCTTCGAGAGCTTCGCTGAAGGGAGCGTGATCAGCTTCGATACGGCTGAGGATGTAATTGCAGGTGCCATTCAGAATGCCCGCAATTCCGTGCAGCCGATCGCCGCTCAGACCTGTGCGCAAGGCAGGCAGGACAGGGACACCGCCAGCGACCGAGGCTCCAAACTCAAGCTGGCAGCCATTTGCGCTGGCCAGTTGTAACAACTCGGGCCCATGACGGGCAATAAGCTGCTTGTTGGCCGTCACCACCGACTTGCCTGCCGTGAGGGCGCCGCGCACCAGATCTTCCGCGGGGTGGAGGCCGCCGATCAGCTCAATCACGATCTCGACATCAGAATTGATGATTTGCCGGAAGTCGTCGGTCCAAACTACGTCGCTCGGTACCCAGGGCTGCTTTTTTCGCTCGAAGTTGCGGTTGCAGATGTGTGTGAGGCGAAGCAACCCGTCGGTGCGCTCGCACAGAATTTTTGCGACATCGCGGCCTACGGTTCCAAAGCCGACGAGGGCAATCCGGTGTGTAGGGCCGCTGCCGGAGCGTGCAGATGTGGGCTCTGGTCGTTTATGTGACGGGGTCTCTGGCAAAACAGGTCTCGACGGTCGAACTTCAGTTTTATCATATGGGCGGCTAGCGTTAGCGGAGTCCGAGCTGGGCGCCTCTTCCTTTTCTCGCCACTACGAAAAACGCTCGAAAGCCGGAAACAGATGCGATATGCTGCTCCCGGCTCTATGAACCTATTTCTTCGCTATATACCATCGGCACTCCTTGTGATCTTGCTATTGCTAATGGTAAGAAATCGCGCGTACAGGTTCTGTCCTGCATTTTTCGCGTATATAGCGTTTGGAGTAGGCGCCGACATTGCGAGATTCGCGGTCGATAATCGGCACGATGCGTACTATAGGGTTTTCTGGGCTACTGAGGCTGGCTACTGCATCCTTGGCATAGCTGCGATGTATGAGGTGTTTAGCGCCTTTCTCCACGCCCGTTCCAGGTGGACGCATTTTCTTTTTCCGGGCGTCGTGGCGTTGGCTCTGATTTTGAGCTGGGCGCATGCTCACTCCGTCGCGCCGCAGTTTAGCGGCTTCTTCTCGTATATTTTGGCGGGTGAGATCACAGTTCGATTTGTGCAGGTCATGGCTTTCTTCGTAATCGGGCTTCTGGCGGCACTTTTCGGCCTCCGTTGGTACCACCTCGGCGTAGCCGCGGGATTCGGCTTTTACGCTACCGCCGAACTGTTGAACATGATGGAAGCTTCGGACATCGGGACGAAGTTTGTTTTCTTGTGGAGGGTCTACTCGCTTTCGGCATACTCTCTGGCCGTGCTGATTTGGATTTGGTTCTTCCGCGTTCCTCCGGGAGAAGAACCCACCCCGGACCTCAGGCTGGTGGTTCAATACATTTCCGCTTTGGGGCAGTACTTTAGCCGGATGCGGTCAGCCCCAATGCGGCTCAGGATGTAATTGCCGGCGGCTCTCTAGAAGTTCCGCGTTGGCAGTACCCACGCTTTCCCCGCATGAAAAGCGCACAGCTACAGCCCTGTAGGGATAAACTGTCGCCGGAACGCTTCGGCGCTTCCCTATACCACACTTTAAGGAGATTCACGATGATTCGAGTATGCGCAGTTGCGTTGTTGCTGGTCTCGTTCGCATCGATAGCATTTGCCGACGGAAGCGGTGGCGGCATCCCTCCGACCCAGCCCACTAAGCCGCCTCTCCACTTCTTGGCGAGGTAGCGGAAAAGTGCTCGAAAGCCGGGAACAGATGCGATAATCTGCTCCCGGCCCTATGGACCTGCTCCTACGCTATATTCCGCTGGCGCTCTTATCGCTCTTGCTGGCACTGATGGCAAGGAACCGCGCATATAGGGTGTGCCCAGCGTTTTTCACATATGTGGCGTTTGGGGTGTGCGCCGACATTGCGAGATTCGCGGTAGATAACCGGCACGATGCGTATTATATGGTTTTTTGGGCCACCGAGGCTGGCTACTGCATCCTTGGCATCGCGGCAATGTACGAGGTTTACCGTTCTGTCCTCCGCGCCCGTTCCCGGTGGACGCACCTTGTTTTTCCATGTGTCGTCGCGTTGGCTGTCGCATTGAGTCTGGCCCATGCTCGTTCTGTGCCGCCGCAGGTCCATGGCTTCTTCCTGTATATCGTAGTGGGCGAGGTCACGGTGCGATTTGTGCAGGTGCTCATCTTCCTAGTGGTCGGTACCATGGCGGCATTTTTCGGGCTTCGTTGGCGCCGGTACTCTCTGGGTATCGCTGCCGGATTCGGACTTTACTCTACGATCGAACTGTTGAATTCGATCAAAATTTCGGATTTCGGAACGAGATTTGCTTTTTTGTGGAGAACCTCCTCACTTGTGGCATACTCTTTTGCCGTACTGATTTGGATTTGGTTCTTTCGCGCACCACAGAAGGAAGATCCCCCATTGGATCCTGAAATCGTAGCCCACTATCTGACCACGCTGGAGCAGTACAAAGACTGGATGCGGAGGATGCGCTAAGCCGATGTTCTGGCAGTTTTTCATCTGGCTAATTCCGACCCTGAGCGCGGTAGAACTGATCTATTTGTTGTATCTGGCTTGGGCGAGTTCCCGTGTTCCCAAGCTCGCTCTGGATGACGTAGTCCACTTTCTATATCCTGTCGATACCTCCCTGCTGGCGGGATTGTTGGATCCGGCTGCGGATTTTGAATTGCGCTGGAAGCTGAGCCCACTTCGTTTGTGCGAAGAGCAGCGTCGGCGAATGTTGGTTTACCGGGAACTGCTCCGGCGGATGTCGCATAACTCCGCTGTCCTCGCTGAATTCGACAATTCCGTGCGTGCTCACGATGCTCTGGTTGTCGGCCCCGGTTCCAAGTTGCAAGAGGCCGCTCTCAATGTACGCATTTACTGCACGTTTGCCCGAGTGAGGCTGCGCATGTGGTTATGGTTGCCGCTATCCGTATTTCGCATCATTCCGGTTCCCAGGATTGCGTGCCTTCGCGTCGCCGCGCAACTGGATGGGCTTAAAGCCTACTTTGAACTTCGCGAGGCTGCTAAAGAGGCATTTGCCAAACTCCAGCCTGCGGAACTCGAAGCTTTAAGCCACAATCTGTAGTTCCGATACCCCCGCCGGGATGTTCAGCCTCACCTTTCGCAGGGTTTCGGCGGCTGGGCGGCATCCTGCAAAAATCCCGCATCAAAAGTTGGTAATATGGTTCGATCCCGCCGCAATCAAGGCTCGGCCTTTCTGCGAGGAATCACAGCGGAACCTTCGTCGACGCGCCTCTCGCCCCTTTATGCCGAGCGCTATGGTCCGCCACTACGCCCGGTAAGGGGAGGAGAATGGATGATTGGAAAGTTCGCGAGTGCGCTTGCGTTTCTGAGTTTGACAGTTTTGTTGGGGGCGCGAGGTTTCTCTCAGGCAACGCCCGCCGCGCAACCGCCCTCGACACCCGTTCCAACGACGCAAGAACCCGCGACCCAGCAGCCCGATACTGGGCAGGAGCCCGCGGAGGCAGAGTCGACATCGCGGCGGAGGGTGAAGCCTCGCGACTATAAAAGATGGGTCTACAATGTGGGCCTCGGAGCCAACTTAGACAGCGGCGACACAAAGACTTACGTGCGAGAGGGTGGCTACGACGGCACAGCCGGCGTCGCTCGTAATGCCAATAAGTATCTGGGTCTTCGCGGTGATTTTATTTTTTCCGACTTACCGCTGCGCCAATCTTCATTGGCCCTGGCGCAGGCGCAGAGCGCATCCAGCTATCTTCTTTCCGCAACGCTCGATCCCATCATCAATGTCCCGGTCACCAGGGAATGGGGCGCATACATTCTCTTCGGACCGGGTTACTATCATCGCTTCGGAACTTTGAACTCCGATGCCGCGGTTCCGGGCAATACCTGCAATGCCTTTTATAAATGGTGGGGTTCCTGCCCCAGCGTCAGCCTTCCACTCAGTGGCAGTTTCACAACGTCCAGCCAGAACCAGTTCGGATACAACATTGGGGTGGGAGCGACCCGCAAGATGCCCAGTGGCGTGGAGCTTTATGGGGAATTCCGCCTCATGCACGGGTCCGCTAATGGCACCACCACTGACGTTCGCCCGATTACGATCGGAGTTCGCTGGTAGGGACGCTATTCAGGATTAGTCCGGTAGCGCCAAAGTTCGCCGGTGTTCTTTTGCAGCTGCACAAACGAAGAGGCCATAACGGGCCGCGAAACGGCCACACCGGAGTTCGCTTCGGCGAGAGCTTCCTCAACCACGTGGTGGGCGGGGGCCAGCGAGCATGCAGGATCGGTTGCGGTTGCTTCGCCCGCAAGCAACAAGGCCTGGCAGCGGCATCCGCCGAAGTCTTCTGCGCGGCGTTCGCAGCTGCGGCAAGGATCGGGCATCCATTCCTCTCCGCGAAATCTCTGAAACGAAGAAGAGTGCTGCCAGATGGACTCCAGACTGCTGTCGCGGACGTTCTCGAAAACGAGTCCGGGAATCACTTCCGCAGCGTGGCAAGGAAGAACTCTACCGGCAGGATTGATCAGCATTAATTTACGCCCCCACCCGCCCATGCAAGCTTTGGGAAACCGCGCGTAATAGTCAGGTACGACTGAATCGATGCGGATGCGTCCAGCCAAACGCTTTTCTGCGGCGGCCACGATTTCGACCGCCCGTTCAAGCTGCACTCGCGTGGGAATGAGCGCAGCCCGGTTTTGCAGCGCCCATCCATAATACTGAGTGTGGGCAATCTCCATGCGGTCCGGAGCGAGCTGCTCGATGAAGGCGATCATCTCCTCGAGGTGATCGATATTCTGCCGGTGAATGACCAGATTTACCGTAAACGCGATCTTGTGCTGACGAATGAGCCGCGATAATTCAATCTTGTGCGCGTGCGCTTTAGCACCGGCTATCCAATTCGCCGATTCTTCCCGCGAATCTTGAAAACTGATTTGGATGTGATCAAGCCCGGCGTTCACGAGCGTTTGCAGTCGCTCCTGGCCTAGACCGAGGCCCGAAGTGATCAGGTTGGTATAGAGTCCCGCGGTGCGGGCAGCTGATATCAGCTCCGCAAGGTCCTGACGAGCGAGCGGCTCTCCGCCGGTGAAGTGGGCATGCAGCATGCCCAGCTTTCCCGCCTGACAAAAAACATCTACCCATTGCTGCGTGGAAAGCTCGGAATCGACCTTGGCCAGCTCCAGCGGGTTCGAGCAATACACGCAGTGCAGCGGGCAACGGTGAGTGATTTCGGCAATCAGGGCCAGAGGGTTGGGCACCATAATGTTTTTGATGCTTGAGATCAGTATCCAGCTTCTCGCCCGTGGCGGACGGCCAGTATCACGACTTCACTTCCATCATAATGGTAAAGCGCGACGTACGCTCCGCTTCCGAATTCGATCACCCATTCGCGGAACTCCGGCGGCATTTCGTCTAGGGGACGGCCAATTTCCGGATGTTTGCCGAGCGCCCTCACTCCCTGTCGGATCGCTTTGACCGCACGCTGGGCGGCGCTTTTGCTCTTCGCCTCTAAGAAATCGTACAAACGGTCTATGTCGCGCAGGGCCGCTAGCGACCATCTTAGGCGCGGCATTTGGGAGGGGCTGCCTTTTTACCCGATTCAAGCTTTGCCAACCAGCCGTCGACCTCTTCGCCAGCGGCATGCAGGCCGGTCTGCTGGTAATGTTCCCATGCGGCCAGCGCATCCTGCCGAAATTGTTCGCGCCTCTCCTCCCGTTCCACGTATTGCGCGATCGCCTCGCACATCACCCAATGCGGGGAACGGCGTCGGGATGACGCGAGGCGTTGCACCCGCTTTTTCGTCGCAGAATCGAGCTTAAGACTGGTTGTGGAAGATTTGGGCATCTTCGGTAGCAAAAGGTGCTACCTGATACGATACCATAGATAAGCTTAATTCTTAAGACGTTCGGGATACTGTGAGAGATCTGCAAAACCTCATCGACGATGCGGAAATGCTAGCCGATGTAAGAGCCTACGATGCGGCGAAGCCACGTCCTGTGGAGGGTGACGACGAAACTAATCCCACTGGAGATCACCGTTCCGCTTAATATCGAAGGAGCCCGCAACGTCAAAGTTCATATGCGCCTCCTTGCGGGGAGCAATTCTAGCGCATTTCCCAAGCAATGCAAGGCTCAGTAATCTACAATCCTCTTCCTCTGCAATTGCTCCAGAAATTGGCTGATATCCGTACGAATTTTGCCAGGGTCGGCATCCCCAAACTGCGCCTGCAATTCCGCGATAATCTCGCCGAAAGTCCGCTGCCCATCGCAGCGCTCGAGAACCTGCCGCCCTGTCCCTTGCAGCTTGATCGCGCCTTCGGGAAACAGTACTACGCGCTCTTCGCCGGTCTTGTTCTCGGCGCCCCAGCGGCATCCGGCTGCCAGGCGCGGCTGGCTGGAATCTTGCGGGGCCGCCACGGCTAGCTGGCCTCGCTCCCAAATGCGCCAGGCGGCGGCCAGCCCGGCTGCACGTAAGCGAAGTACAGTGCGTCGAGCTGCGCCCACAGTATGTCGCACTTGTCGCGCAAAGCCTGCATCGCCAACTCCTGCTCGGCGCGAGTCTTCGCGTGGTCGTAAACGTAGTTCACGGCGAATTGCGAATCTTCAGGTGCCTGATAAAGCCGGGCTTCGAAATAATCCAGGCCGCCCGCCAGCCACGGGTAATACTGTCGCAATTTTTCCACGCGCAGAGTGATCAATTTTGTCGAGAACAACTCCGTCAACGATGACGCGACGGCCTCCAGCAGAGTGCGGCTGCGAACTATGTTCAGGTACTCGTTAACCGCGAATCGAGTTGCGGGAAGAATACCGCGACCGTCACGAACCTGCGCTGCATCGAGCCCTGTGGCCTCCGCGAGTTTAATCCAGCGCTTGATGCCGCCTTCGCTTGTAGCATCGCCGTCATGATCGACCACGCGTTTACGCCACGCACGGCGAAAAACCGGGTCGGGCCCCCGCGACAGAATGATTGAGTCCTTGATCGGGATGATGCTCTGATAGTAGTAGCGGTTCAGCGCCCAAGCCTGCAGCTGTCCGCGGCTGAGCTTTCCTTCATGCATCAGCAAATGAAAGGGATGCTTGTGGTGGTAACGTTCTTCGCCGATCGCCTGAAATTGCGCACGCAATTCTTCGAGCGAAAGCAAGCGCGCAGCCTGTGCGTCTGTCTCTACAGGTTGAACTGCCATCCATCCTCCGCGACTTCCCAGCCCGCGCTCCGCACCTGGCGATATTGAGGGCTGGCCTCATCCAGCATGGGATTGGTGTTGTTGATGTGTAGAAATATTTTACGCGGGCGGCCCACGTCCGCCAACATCACAAGAGTCTGCTCGACTGGAATGTGTCCCATCTGCCGAGCGGTCTGCCCGCTGCTTTGCACGCGAATCAATTCGTCATCGCTCCAGAACGTGCCATCGAAGAGCAGGACGTCGCAGCTTTCGAGTTGCTCCAGCAAATCTTCGGTCACGTCGGGAACTGCGGGCATGTAAGCCAGCCGCCGGCTCGACGAATCGTGGGCTCCATCCGATTCAATGATGAATCCCAGAGAGGCCTCGCCGCGAGCGAGTTGCGAGCGCCGTTGAGTATTCACGTAGGCGGGATAATGCTCACCCAACGACCACGCGCAGCAACTGATTCCCGAGGGTTGGCCTTCCGCCTCAACCAACTGAAAGGGTTTAGCCGGCTCGACGTCGGTCCACTGCACTTGTTTCTGAACTCGCTGCAGCATGCCGAACATCGAGTTGTCCTCCTGGAGGATGCGCCGGACGGAAGGCGTGGCATGGACGCGCAGAGGTTGAAGTTCACGCATCAGCAGAAGTCCCAGTACGTGGTCGATATCGGCATTGCCCAACACCACGCCCGCAATCGGAGATTGGCGGACTCCTTCTCTCGGATGCAACTCCGACGTGGCCTCGATCTGAACCCTCAAGTCCGGAGACGCGCCGAGAAGAAACCAGGAGCGGCCATCCTGAGTAATAGCAAGCTGTGCCTGCGAACGTGGTTTTCCCTGGAATGTGCCCGCTCTCACTGCTCGACAATTCACGCAACCGCAATTCCACTGGGGAAAAGCGCCACCCGCCGCTGAACCAAGAATCTTGATTTGCATCTCTCTGGGAGTTTACAACCATGAGCCATGACCGGAGTTCTGGAGCGCAAGGCGAAGTCGGTCTTCGGCGAAACAAAAACCATCTTCGGCCCGGCAGGATGACAGAAGTTGCAGTTTCCTTCCGCTTTCACAGGGGCAAATATGAAACTTCCTGCACAAGCCGATTAGAAATGAGATTTATACGCGGCTTTCTGCTTGTGTTAAAAGCAAATTGGCTCCATACTGTTCGAACTGCCCGCGCAACGCGGGGTTTGAGCCTTCCCCCGCCCTCCCCTATTTTTATGCTATTCCGGAAGCGAGCTAACTTTGCCCCGCGGCGGCAGCGCAGCGAAGTGGATCGACATCCCAAAGTGTGGCTTCGGCAGAAAGGTTTTCGATTCCCACCTCGCCGGCCATTTCGGTTCCCGGTTTGCCACACCAGACAATGCGGAACTGAGCTTTCGTTCCTTCATACAGCACATCCACTACATCGCCTGGTTTCAATCGAGCGTCGACACACTGTAGCGTCGCGCCGCGGCCGCTGATCGTGCGCAAACTGGCGGGCTGAATATATGGACGAGACTGAGAGTCCATGCCCCAAATCTGTACGGGAAGGTCAACGAAGACGCGCGACTGCCGGCGACGATCCATCCGGTTCTCCTTGGATTCGAAACGAACCAAGAGAATCGTAGGAGGGTAAGGAGCGCAAACCAAGGTAACGACGGTCACCTGGAACGCCGTATCGAAAGTTTGGTAACGTGTGGGGGAGCTCCGATTAGTCGAGATCTCTTAAAGAGCAGGCCCCCGGTCCGCGTGGATCGCCGCAGGAACCACAAGGGCCAGCGCTCGGGGCGGCGCTGCCGGAGCTCTTGGCCGAAACCGCAAAAACGCTAAGCTGCGGACTCAACTTCTTGCTCTCGCACTTGGGGCACTTCGCTTTGTCGCGGCCAAACACGAGCGCTTCGAACTCATGCTGGCATTCCTGGCAGATGTATTCAAAAATCGGCATGACGCTACTCCCTGTGGTGAACTGCTCCCATTAGAATCAATTTCAACGCATTTCGCAAACTGGAGCCGCTACGCTGGGGAATTCAAGTTCCAATACTGAGGCTCGTTCTGCCAAGCCGCGGGCTGCATTCTCGCCCTCGGTCTTCCGGCCCCACCATCGGCTGCGTGGCGGGCATGTGCAAACGCTGGCCGCATTTTTCCTTTCTCGCCGTATCGAATTGCCAACTCCAGAGGAACGTCTTATCGAAGTGGAACCCGGCGTTCCGGTGCTCTGCCGTTGTCACTGGCAGAAGGAGCGTGAGCGTGCGCTTACTCTTATCGTGGTGCATGGGCTGGAAGGATCAAGCGAATCGCAGTACATGTTGGGAATCACGCGCAATGGTTTGGCGGCTGGAATGAACGTGATTCGTATGAACCAGCGCAACTGCGGCGGCATGGATCATTGCGCCCCGACGCTTTACAACTCCGGCCGGTCGGATGACGTTGCGACAGTGGCCCGCGCGCTAATCGACAGCGAGAAAATTTCGGGATTTGTTCTCGTGGGTTTCTCGATGGGCGGCAACCTGGTTTTGAAGCTGGCGGGAGAATGGGGAAGCGCGGGTCCTCACGAGTTTCGCGGAGTGGCGGCGGTGTGCCCGGCGATCAACCTGGCGGTAGGAGCCGATGCCCTGCACGAGCCGGCAAACCGAATTTACGAATATTATTTTCTTCTGCAACTGTTCCGCCGGTTTCGCCGCAAAGCCCAGCTATTTCCGGCGACATTTGACGCCTCTCGCCTCCGCGGCGTGAAAACCCTGCGTGAGTTCGATGACCGCGTTACTGCTTATTATTGTGGTTTTGCTGGAGCTGACGACTACTACGACCGTGCCGCTGCTTCACACGTTATCGACCGGATCGCGGTCCCGACGTTAATAATCCACGCGGCTAACGATCCATTCGTTCGCATTTTGCCGGAAACTCGCGAACTTATCCTCGCGAACCGGAACATTACCTACATCGAAGCGGAAGATGGCGGGCATTGCGCATTTATTGGCGAGCGCAGGGGCGACTTGACCTACGATGGGCGCTGGGCAGAAAAGGAAATTGTCGAGTTTGCCCGGCAGTTTCAGTAAATCGTCCCTATTGTCCTGATCTGATCCTCACGAATCTACTGCGCAGTTGCCGGACGCCGAAACCTGGCCACAAGCTCGACGCCTCTCCCCTTCAGTCGTGTCCGTAGAAAAGCCAAAATGAGCATCGCAAGGGAGATCAAAAGCAACCCAAACGACGCAGTTCGAATGCTCACGCTGTGTTTCTGCAGGATTGAGGCACGCCCGTATACAAATTCGAGGTGCACCCAGTAAACGAGTAGCGAAGCCTGACCCAGTTGGATTAGGGGACTGAACCCTAGCGTCGCTGCGCCCCATCGGCACCAGCTATAGCTCGCCGTAAGAATTACGAAAAGCATTCCGGCACGAAGCAGAAAGAAGTTCGGGCTGGTGTGCCAGTAGTCGTAAACGGAATAAAGCTGGTGCGATGAATGATCGAACCAGCGCGAGGCCGCAACCAACACCAGGCCCGCGATTCCCGCGAGCACGAACGTCAAGGCTTCTCGCTTCCGTGCCCCTTCGCTTTGCAAGACGAATCCGGCAGCCAGTCCAGCAAAAGCGAATGCACTCCAGGGAAAAATAGGAAACAGCCCCGCTTGAGGTGTGCCGAAATTATGAACGCCGTTGAGATAAGACTCCAGGGGCCAGGGCAGCCAATCAGGGCGCCAGGCGGTCCATAGCGGCGGCGTCAGTAGGGAAATGATAAGGGCTGTAACGGTTGAAGCGAGAATGAGAGCAGATCTGCCTTGGGTTTCCCGTTTAGCAGATAGCACACCCCAGCACACCACGCCCATCAGCATCATCGAAACGCCAATCGTATTTAATATGTCGACCCGCAGCAGATCGCTCGCTGGCGCCCAGCCCCAGGCGATTAAATACTCCTGCCAGCGAAAAAGCAGTCCAAAGCCGAGGATTTCGGCTCCGCGAAGAATCGTGGTTCGTGCGATTTGAGCCGGCGGCAGATTCTTCCGGCGCAATTTGTCGGTCACAAGGGCGAACGAAATCCCAGCCAGAAACAAAAACAGTGGAGCGGGGAATGTTCCACCCAATTGCGAGTACATGAAGAATTTGCTCTGTCGCGCGCTTGGACTCAGCCACGAGTCATAACAATGCGTTTGAAACATCAGGACGCAGGCCAGTCCCCGCATCCAGTCGATGTAAGCGAGCCGGGATGAATTCGAAGATGCCATGCGCGCTGCCTCGCAGGGCAACGTGGCAGTATACGGCAGTTGCCGGAAGGAATCGATCAACAGAAGTGGCCTGGCTCAACTCAATCTCCTCCGGATTCAATCTGTACCAAAGTTGGCTGAGAGGGAGCAGATCCGGCTCGACGCTTCCAGCGGTTGGGAGTCTGCTCACGGCTGCGCAACCGGTTCATTGCTGAGCCGATCCCCAGAGAAGCCTTCACCATATGGCCGACCCGGAAGGGGCCGACAATTGTTTCATTCTGAATCCAATGCAGCGCACTGCTGATGCTGCATCCGCATTGGCTGCAATCCGGGTTTCCGCCAAACACGCAGGGTTCCACCCGGCTTTTCAGATCGGCAGAATAATTCGTCGACATTTTCGAAAACAAGCACTTATCCGGGCTCGAAGGTGGCTTTACAAACGCCCGAGCCATACCCTCGGGAATGAGGAGCTTCTTATATTTCCTTCCCAGTTGTGGCAGTTCCTTCGCGATATATTCTCTGTTTTCGGCAGTCAACCGTTCTGCACTCTCCTCGCCAATCTGCGGGCTGTAGAGGCTCACCCAAATATGATCGACTTCCTCGCGCGCATTCCAGAACCTCACATACTCCTCAAGATAACCCGGCCGTGCGAGCATTGGCCGCGTGATTACCCAGTGAACATTGACCTTCCTTCCTTCGATGTTTTTCAGAATTCGATCATAGGTGGCAGGCTGGCGCCGAATGTCGTGATGCTCGGGCAATCCATCAACCGAAACTGCCGCGCGGACTCGGGGAATTTCCATCCAGTGACTGGGAATCGGAATCACGCCACTGGTGACGACCATGGCGAAAATTCCCATATCACTTAATGCCGGAAGGATGCGATCCAGTTCGCGATGCCGAATCATAGGCTCGCCACCAACAAGAGAAACATGCAAGGGACGATGACGGCGCACCAAATTGAGTACTCCTTCAACGAGTTCGTCTCCTCGAAAATCGCGAAGTTCCCGCAAGGTAACGTCTCCGCCGAGATGAGAGTCGCCGTAGGCGTAGCATCCCGGACAACTCAACGGACACTCGCGAGTGATTTCGATGGAGAGCATGGGCACGTGCCCGCTGAGAACTCTCCACCAGGCCTTTGCAAGATCTTTGGGAGTAATGCTGGGACGAGATACGGCAGACTGCATTTTCTATTAGAGTCGCGCATGCGCCTTCGGGTTATCCGATTTTTCGATTGAGATGATTGCCCGCTTGGAAAGCCAGTGTCATCTACTTCGATGATTCGGTCCTTAATCGCTGAAGGTTACCAGGGCGGCGGTCGCCGCGGGCATTTCAAGGGTCACGATGCCATCCTGCGCGGGTAGCTTCTCCTCCCTCATGGTGGACCAGTTTCCGCTACCGCCGACAGACGCTCCGCCAAACGTAACATCGGTTGTATCATCCGCGCGCGGCGCATGCAGCCGAAGCACTCTTGCGCTCCGCGCGGCGGTTCCCGAATCGATTTTCAGCTGAACCTTGCAATCGAGATTCTTGTTGAGGATGACTGCTTTGACGCTTCCACCGCTGCTCCGGAGGCCATAAGCGTTAAGCAACGGCGCTAGTTCAAGGCCCTCGATCCGGCTCTCGGTTAACTGGCCGGCGCCGGCCTCGGCGAAAAGCAGCATCCCATAATAAAGAGGCCGCGCTGTGAAACCGTTCTCTTTTGTGCCTGCGATCGGGGTATACCATCCGTAACCGCCGCCGTGAAAATTAATTCCCGCCCCGCCTTCCGAGGCCAACTGGTACATCAAACCAGTTCCCCAAAGAGCTGACGCGAACGTGTCGCTTACACCCAGCTTACCCGCCGAATAGCAGGAATTCGTCTCCGCTAGACGAAAGGGTAAGCCGGTTTCCTGCACCGTTTTTTTCATGCCGTCAAACTGTTCCTGCAGCTTTGGGTCCGGCCGCAAGAGGCGTTCGAGCGTCATTGATGGGTCCGTTGGGGGACCCTCCGCATAGTAATGTTGGGTGATAAATCGCACTTCGTTCTTGAACTTCTGCGCGAAGGGAGCTAGCCAAGAGTTGTTGAATACCGTGTCCGGCCCGGCGAAAGGCGCATTCGGAACACGCGCTCGAATCGCGCCATAATAACGTTGCCACTCCTCGGCAAACTGAGCAAAATCGTAATCTGATTTGCGGATTGCGTTTCTGTAAAACAGATCGGGCTCGTTGCAGAGTTGAAGCGCAAGCAACTTCGGCCCGGTCACGTCCATCACATATGCGGCTTCAGCGGCTGCGTCTTCCACGGAGCCTGTGCCCATGTTCAGACCATAGATCAGCTTCCAGCCGGTGGCGTCGATAAAATCCCGCAAATTGCGAATTGCCTGAGGCGTAATATTCACGGACGGCGGGACGGTGCGGCCTGTATCGGGAGGCACGACCCGGTCGCTGGCAACCCATGTTTCCTTGCCCGGATTGGGAGCCCAGTAGCAATATTCGCTGGTATTGCCTCCAATGCGCAGGACTCCTGAGTCTCCGAGCCTTCGGACAAACCCGATCAGGCCGGCATTGTCGCCGGAAAAGAAATTGGGATTTCCCAGTTGAGCCGATTCGTAGCTGAGGCCAGTGAAGTCATTTTCGATTCTGTTTCCCAGCCGGTCGGGCCGCAGGGTCACGCGAAGCGAAGCTGGGCGTTCGTCGGCAGAGGCCTTTGGCAGATGGAGTGTGGCAAGAGTAGCTGCGGAGAGATGAATGAAGGTTCGACGATCCATGCCACAAGATTTCATCACGAGTTGCGCGGTATGGCAATCACACCTTTTCGCAGTTTTAGGGACTAATCAGCGATAATAGAATTGTCGCTTTTGCGGGCGCGTAGCTCAATTGGATAGAGCACGGGATTTCTAATCCCGGGGTTGCAGGTTCGATCCCTGCCGCGCCTACCAGTTATCCGGCGGGTGCCGCGTGGGCAGGCGTTCACGTTGAATTGGAAGCCTCTGTTCGCAGTTCGCATTGCTAATGGCGGGATGACCACGATAAGATAATCCGTACACGTCTACTCCGCCTTTTTCCCATAAGTCCTAAGAGTATTTGCCGCGGGGCAAGGGTGTGCGAGCCCCGGGCGGCGTAGCTGTGCGCCGCGAACTTCCCTGATGGAGTCACAATTTTGAAAAAAGGCAGAACCGCGGTGATCGTTGGCGCGCAGTGGGGCGACGAGGGTAAGGGCAAGATTGTAGATGTTCTGTCTGAAAACTTCTCGGTCGTCGCTCGCTATGCCGGTGGGCACAATGCTGGTCACACCGTCATTATCAATGGCAAGAAGTTCGTGCTCCAACTGGTTCCCTGTGGCGTATTGCGGACCGTATGCCGAAGCGTGATCGGCAACGGCGTGGTCTTGGACCCGATCGCATTTCTGAAGGAAGTAGCAGCCTTGCGCGATGCGGGAGTAAGGGTTGATGGCAATTTGTTTGTATCGAATCGTGCCCAGGTCATTCTCCCCTACCACCGGATGATCGAGTTGGCTGCGGAAAGCGCTCCGGGGCGAGTGAAGATTGGCACAACGTCGCGCGGAATCGGTCCCGCTTACGAAGACAAAATGGGGCGCCGGGGTTTACGCGTGGCGGATTTGCTTGATCTGCGACTGCTGAAAAAGCACATTGAAAACGCCGTGCGCGAGAAGAATATGATCGCCCACGCGCTATTCAATTCCGAACCGCTCGACGCCGACAAAATGTACACGGAATACGCTCAGGCGGCCGAAAAGATTGCTCCGTTCGTATGTGATACGGCGGTGTTGCTCAATCGAGCTTTGTCGAATGGCGAATCGATTTTGTTCGAGGGCGCGCAGGGAACCATGCTCGATATCGATCACGGCACTTATCCTTTTGTGACTTCTTCCAGCGCCACCTCGGGAGGCGCCGCGACGGGTACCGGCGTCGCTCCAAACGCGATTCAGTCAGTCATCGGACTTACGAAGGCTTATTGCACACGAGTGGGAGAAGGTCCTTTTCCCAGCGAAGAAAAAGGCGATCTAGGCGACCAGCTTCGCAAGCGGGGCAACGAGTTTGGAGCGGTGACCGGCCGTCCCCGGCGCACGGGATGGCTCGACTTGCCGCTGTTGCGCTACGCCGGCATGATTAATGGCATCTGCTGGTACGTGGTGACCAAGCTTGATGTGCTGGACGAACTGGCGGAGATTCCGGTCTGCGTCGGTTACATCGTCGACGGAAAGAAAACCATGGAGGTTCCTGCGCAGGCCAGCGGTTACGAGAAACTGGAGTGCATTTACCACAAGATGCCGGGATGGCGCAGTTCCACGCAAGGCATCACGCACTTCCACGAGCTTCCCAAGGCTGCGCGCGAGTACTTGGCTTTTCTGGAGAAGGAAGCCGGGGCAAGAATCGGCATGATCTCCACTGGTCCCGACCGCGATCACACCATCTTTGTCGATGACTTCGTGAACCAACTCAAGACAATCGAAGCCCCGACGGTCTAAAATAATCTCCATTTATCAGGCACTAAGACTACGTAAGGAGCGCACGATGGTAGTTTTGGCCGTAACCTGGATGGCGAAAGCTGGGCGTGAAGGCGAAGTCACTTCAATCTTTGCGAAGCTGACCGAAGAATCCCGCAAGGAGCCGGGGTGTGCCGTGTATCAGGTTCATCGGCACAAAACGGAGTCCCGCCGCTTTTTCATTTACGAGCAATACAAGGACGACGCCGCGCTCGAAGCCCATCGCAGCGCTCCGCACTTCCTGCAGTATGCCCGCAAGGACTTGCCTAAAATAGCGGACCGCGTGGAAGGCCACTTGTACGAGCCGCTAGGATAGACTGCCGGCTGCCGGCGGCGGCCCTACTTTGCCAGTTCGTATCCCGCGAAAAAGAAGCTCAATTCAAACCGCGCCGTGTCTTCCGCATCCGAGCCGTGGATCGCATTGTGCTCGATGCTCGACGCCCACTTCTTGCGGATCGTGCCTTCTTCGGCATTGGCTGGGTTAGTGGCGCCCATCAATTTGCGTAGATCGGCAATGGCGTTTTCTCTTTCCAGAGCCAGAGCTACGATCGGCCCGCTCGACATAAAGTCGGTAAGCGATCCATAGAATGGCCGGCTTGCATGCACCGCGTAGAACTGCTCCGCCTGATGCTTGGAGATTTCCAGCATCTTCATGGCAAGAATGCGGAAGCCATTCTTCTCGAATTGTTCAATGATGTCGCCGACAGCGTTTTTGGCGACGGCGTCAGGTTTTACGATAGTAAGAGTACGTTGCAGAGTCTTCATGGATCCTTATTCTTCGTCCTCGGCCTTTTGGATTGTTAGCTGCCTATCACGTATTTAGACTTTTACTCCCAGAGCTGCCGCCAGTGTCTCTCCAATGGCCGCGGGAGACTTTGCCACCTTGATTCCAGCCGTCTCCAGCGCCTTGATTTTCTCGGCAGCCGTTCCTTTGCCCCCGGAAATAATAGCGCCCGCGTGTCCCATCCGGCGGCCCGGAGGTGCCGTCTGCCCCGCGATGAACCCAACTACCGGCTTCTTCATGTTCGCCTTCACGAACTGGGCCGCGGTCTCCTCGGCGTCGCCGCCGATTTCGCCAATCATGATCACGGCTTCAGTTTCAGGGTCGCGATTGAAGAGATCGAGCGCATCTACGAAGTTCGTCCCAATAATCGGATCGCCGCCAATGCCGATAGCTGTCGACTGTCCAATGCCTCGCTGTGTAAGCTGGTGCACGGCTTCGTAAGTCAGCGTGCCCGAACGCGATACGATGCCGATGGAGCCTTCCTTGTGAATCGATCCCGGCATAATTCCAATCTTGCATTTGCCCGGCGAAATAATCCCGGGGCAGTTGGGACCGATCAGCCGCGAACGGTGATTCTGCAGAAACTCCCACGCTCTAACCATGTCGAGGGTAGGAATTCCCTCGGTGATGCAGACGATCAGATCGAGTCCCGCATCTGCGGCTTCCATGATGGCATCGGCAGCAAATGGCGGAGGCACAAAAATAACGGTCGCATCGGCGCCGGTCCTTTCCACTGCTTCTTGAACCGTGTTGAAAATCGGCCAGCCTTCGTGCGTGGTGCCGCCTTTTCCCGGAGTCACTCCGCCCACAACCTGCGTTCCATACGCCGCGCAGGCTTTTGCGTGGAAAGTTCCTTCGCGTCCGGTAAGGCCCTGCACGATTAACCGCGTCTTCTTATTAACCAGGATTGCCATAAATACAATTCCTCACTGCTATCTCGCTGCCGCAACCACTCTGTCAGCTGCGTCCTTCATTGTGTCGCACACCACAAAATTGAATCCCGATTCCATCAGGATTTTCTTGCCTTCATTCACATTCGTGCCTTCCAGCCGCAGCACGATGGGGAGCTGAATATTTGTTTTCTTTGCAGCTTCCACCACGCCGGTCGCTAACGTATCCACGCGCAGGATGCCGCCGAATATGTTGATCAGCACAGCTTTTACACTCTTATCGCTGAGCAGGATTTCGAACGCATGCGCCACCTGTTCTGCGTTTGCGCCTCCGCCCACGTCAAGAAAATTCGCGGGCATGCCGCCGGCGTACTTGATAATGTCCATGGTCGCCATCGCCAACCCTGCTCCGTTCACCATGCAACCCACGCTGCCATCGAGCTTGATGTAGTTCAGGCTGTACTTTGAAGCTTCGACTTCGAGCGGATCTTCTTCCGTGATATCGCGCAACTCCCGAATGTCAGGATGGCGAAAGAGCGCGTTGTCGTCGAAGGTCATCTTGGCATCGAGCGCGAAGAGACGACCGTCTGTAGTGGTGATGAACGGATTGATCTCGACCAGCGATGCGTCCGTGTCAAGAAAAGCCTTAAAGAGACTAGAAAGGAACTGCACTGCAGGGTTGATTTGCCGTGCATTGAGCCCAAGCGCGAACGCCATTTTCCGCGCCTGAAAAGCTTCGAGGCCCATGCCGGGGTCGATATGCTGTTTAAGAATCGCGTCCGGATTTTCCGCCGCCACCTGCTCGATATCCATTCCGCCCGCGGCCGAGGCCATAAAAACCGGCTTGCCGGCCGCACGGTCAACTAGGATGCCCAAATACAGCTCTTTTTCAATGGGCAGCGTTTCTTCAATCAGCAAGCGCCGCACTATGCGGCCTTCCGGACCTGTCTGATGCGTCACCAATTTCATCCCCAACATCTTGCCGGCAAGCTCTCCGGCTTCGTTAACGGACTTGGCAATCTTTACGCCTCCGCCTTTGCCGCGTCCGCCCGCATGAATCTGGGCCTTCACTACGACCCCTGAGGCGCCAGAGCTGAACAGTTCTTTGGCGGCGGCTTCGGCCTCTTCGGGTGAAGTCGCCATCGCGCCGCGGGGAACCGTCACCCCATATTTCTTAAGGATTGCTTTGCCCTGGTATTCATGGATTTTCATAGAGATTTCTTTCCAACTGTAATGATCGGCAGGAACGCGCTTGCGGCTTAGGACTGCTGCAGCAAACTTTTAATTCTATCGAGGGTCGAAGATTAGAGCAAACGACTGGCAGCGAAATGCCACTTCAATTCGTTATCCCGAAAAACTGCTCGACCACTCGCATGTCAGTAGTCTTTTTGTAATTCGGCAAGCTCTCGATGAACACGCGACCGTACTGCTTCTTAAGGATCCGGTTATCGAGCAGAACAAGCAGGCCGCGGTCGTGCAGGGAACGAATGAGCCGTCCGAAGCCCTGTTTCAACGTGATCACCGCCGCTGGCACTTGGTATTGAAAAAAAGCATTGCCGCCCTCGCCGTCAATCGCCTTCACGCGCGCGGCGACAATAGGGTCGCTGGGCACGGCAAACGGCAGGCGATCAATAATTACGCAACTCAACTGTTCCCCCTGCACATCCACTCCTTGCCAGAAGGAAGATGTAGCGAAGAGCACCGCATTCGGCGTCAAGCGAAATTCCTCCAGCAACGCTGATTTGGGCGAGTCTCCCTGCCGCAACATGGGAAAGTCCAACGTGCCCAGGAGGCGTTCGTAGATGTCATTCATCTGCGAGTAGCTGGTGAACAAAACGAATGCGCGGCCGCGAGTGACTTCAAGCACCTTGCGAACGGTCTCGGCTGCCTTAGGGGCAAATTGCGGCGCACGCGTGTCCGGCAGATCGGGCGGGACGTAAAACAGCGCCTGGCTCTGGTAGTCGAAATGCGAAGGCAGAACCGATTCGCGCGCATGCTCCAATCCCAGCCGCTGGCGGATGTATTCGAAGCCTCCGCCGACAGCCAGGGTAGCGGAGGTGAGGACGGCGCATTCCAATTTCGACCACAAGTATTCGCGCAGGATCGGACCCACATCGATGGGAGTGGCTTGCAGGAAAACGTTTTGTCTGCCGCGCGTATTTCCCTCGGTTGCCGGCCCCCCGCTCGCACGGCGCTGGTTCCCACTCCCCCGACCGCCGCGACGCTCGATCCAGAACACGGTATTGCGATCGTCGGACTCCATGGCATAACCAAGTTGGGCCTGAACCTCCTGCGCCCGCCGCACAAAGTTAAAAATTTCCTCGGGCTTCTGCGGCAAACCTTCCAGTTCTCCCGCCAGCCGCGCCAGTGCGTTATTGAACGCAAGAAATTCGTCTCCGTTCTCGTCCAGAAATTCGCGGCGGGTTTCGAAGGCAAAGCGGCCCTCTCCGGGCGGCAGCAACGAGAAGAAAAACTGAGATTTTTCCCGCAGGCTTGCTAACGCTCCAGAAAGCGAAGCGGACATGATGCGGTTGTGCTGCAGAGACGCTTCCACGTCTCGAGCCAGATCCTCAACCCGCAGATTGCTGACCGAGATTCCAAAATAATTTCCCGCCACGTCTTCCAATTCGTGGGCTTCGTCGAAAATTACCGCGGCCGCATTAGGGAGAATGCCCGCATCCGGCGCGCCGTCGGCTTGCAACTTGATGGCGAGATCGGCGAAGAACAGATGATGATTGACGATGATGATGTCGCTCTCCATCCCGCGCCGGCGCATCTCGGTGATGAAGCAGCGCTCCCACTCGCTGCATTTTTGTCCCAAACATGCATCCACACGAGCGTCAAGCTTGTGCCACAGGGCGCTAGCTTCCGGCAGTTCTGCCAGTTCAGCACGATCGCCGGTCGAGGTTGTCTTTTCCCATGCGGCCATGGCTCGATATTGCTCAATCTCTTCCAAACCGCTGAGCACCGGCTGGCTGGCAAGGTCGTACAGTTTTTTGCGGCAGAGATAGTTGTTGCGCCCTTTCATGTAACAAACCGAAAGGCGCGAGCCGGAAGCCGTGTCGCTGAACAGAGCCTGCTCAAGAAACGGAACGTCCTTATAGAAGAGCTGCTCCTGCAGGTTCTTAGTTCCGGTGGAAATAATCACGCGCTTGCCGGATCGGATGACGGGCAGAAGATAGGCCAGCGTTTTGCCGGTCCCTGTGCCGGCTTCCACGATCAGGTGCCGTTTTTCCTCGAGCGCTTGCTCGACCGCTTCTGCCATTTGCAACTGGCCGCGGCGGAATTCGTACGCCGGATGCAACCGCGAGAGAACTCCGCCAGGCGCAAAGAATTGATAGAGCGAGCCGGCCTCGCCCCGTGAGGGCGAGTGTGAAGGCGCTGCGGGAGACGCGGGCTGGGAACTTAAGGCCACCGGAGTCTCTATAATAAACAGTTCCCACTTTTCAGTAACGATTGCCTCACTTTGACCCAGCCCACATACAATTCGACCAGCACTCTCGCCACCACCGCAGCCGGCGTCCCGACGCTAGCCATCGTGGGCCGACCCAACGTAGGCAAGTCAACTCTTTTCAATCGTATCGTGGGTTCCAGGCGCGCGATCGTGGGAGACGAGCCTGGCATCACGCGCGACCGTCTTTACGGTGATGCGGAATGGCGAGGCCGAAAGCTGCGCATCATCGACACCGGCGGCATTCTTCCGGAAGAGAAAGATTTCATTCCATCGGAGATTTTTCGCCAGGCACGAGTTGCGTTCGATGAAGCTTCCGCCATCGTTATGGTAGTGGACGGGCGCAGCGAGTTGGCCGGGCCCGATATGGAGTTGGTTCGTCTGCTGCGCAAGACCGGACGGCCTTTGTTTCTCGCCGTGAACAAAGCTGACAGCGAAAAGCAAGCGTCGATCGCTGACGAGTTTCATCGTTTGGGAATCAAGCAAATGTTTGCCGTCTCGGCCGAGCACGGGCGCGGGATTGATGATTTGCTGGACGCGATATTAGAAGTCTTACCGCCAGTTAAAGATCTCAGTCCAGAGGACACAGACACAGACGCCCTGGAAAGATCACCCCAAACAGGCGATGAATCTGCCGTTGAACCCGAAGTCATTTACGAAACCAAGGTTGCCATAATCGGCCATCCCAACGTCGGCAAATCGACTTTGCTGAATTGCCTCACCGCTTCCGATCGCGCCATCGTGTCGCCGATTCCTGGGACTACGCGCGACGCCGTGGACGAAATCGTCGAACGCAATGGTCGCCGCTTCCGTTTTATCGATACCGCTGGCATTCGCCGCAAAGGCAAAACGCATTTGATGGCCGAGAAACTTTCCGTGGTGATGGCGCGCAAGCATCTGGAGGGTGCCGACATTGCGCTGCTGGTCATCGATGCAACCGAAGGCGTGAGCCAGCTTGACGCAGCCATCGCAGGTTATGCCCACGAGAGCGGGCGGTCGATGATTATCATCGTCAACAAATGGGATCTTGTCGCTAGTGGAGAACTGAAGCCGGGCAGGCCTTCGAAAGCGATGCGAATGCGCGAGAGCAAACGCCCGGACGACCGCGAGGCTTACGAAGAACGGCTGCGCTACGATCTGAAATTCTTGAGTTACGCGCCTGTGCTTTTCATTTCTGCGCAGACGGGCAAGGGCGTGGAGAAGATTTTTCCGATGCTCGAAAAAGTTGCCACGGAGCGGCGCAAGCGCATCTCCACGTCGGAGATGAATCGGTTCATCGAGAAGGTGGATTTTGAGCGCGCCTCGGTCCCCATGCGCTCGCGCGTGAAAATTCTCTATATGACGCAGGCGTCGGTTGCGCCGCCGACATTTGTGCTGTTTACCAATCGCGCGGTGAAGCTGCATTTCGCGTATCAGCGGTTCCTGGAGAATCAGATTCGGGCCGCGTTCGGGTTCCTAGGCACGCCGATTTGGATCAAAAACCGGGCGAGAAATTAGACGCGGTTCTACTCTCCCGCGACTTGACGATCCATAGTCAGCAGCCCCACCCGCTGCACGCCTGCGTGATGCGCCAAATCGATCACGTCCGCAACGTACTGAAAATCGACCTCGGTGTCGCCGCATACGAAAGCCACTTTCTCCGCGCGTTGCAAATAAATTTTCGCGAGACGCTCTTCAAGATCTTCCCATCGCACATTTTCCTGATTGATCTTCACCGTCGGCGGCAGATCGTCTTTCGCCCATACCACCTGAATAACGACGGTGCGGAGTTGTGCGCTACTTGGGGTTTGCTTTTGCTCCGGCTGCGGTATTTGTGCATCTTCGCCCTCCCGTTTATCCATGGAAACGACGACCATGAAAACGATGATCAGCGTCAACAGCACGTCGATCAGCGGCGTGACGTTAATCTCGGGACCGCGCGCACCTCCACCTGCCATTGAGAAAGACATGGAAAGCTCCTCGGTTTCTCTTTAGCACGCGCGTGTCTGCAAGCATCAGACACCTGGGAACGCGCAAGAGTTCCCTCGATGGGTGGATGAATATGGACTTCAGAAGATAAACTTGACCATGGCGCTGATCTCCCGGACCACAGTCTTCCCGCCTTCCGCGGCATGTGCTCTCGCTTTTGCTCTGACTGCGAGTTTCTCTCTTTACGCCACGGCCCAGGACAACTACGAGATCCAGGTATACGGTTCCGACACAGTTCCTCCTCGATCGACGATGGTCGAGATTCATTCCAACTTCACTGTCGAGGGCAGCAAGACCGTGCAGGATGGGGTTCTGCCGACGAACCATGCCGAGCACGAGACGCTGGAGATCACGCAAGGGATCAACGATTGGGCGGAAGTTGGGTTTTACGTTTTTAGCAGCATTCAGCCGGACGGCGGATGGCAGTGGGTCGGTGACCACATAAGGCCGCGGGTGCGAGTTCCGGAGAGCTGGCGCTGGCCGGTCGGAGTGAGCCTATCAACGGAGATTGGTTACCAGCGCGCCGCATTTTCCACAGATACCTGGACCTGGGAAATCAGGCCCATCGTCGATAAAAAACTCGGTCCATGGTATTTTGCAGTCAATCCTGCGCTCGAGCGCTCCTGGCACGGCCAGACCGTGAATCAGGGGGTGGCATTTTCGCCGAACGCTAAATTCAGTTATGACTTCACGAGGAAGATTGCCGGCGGTTTGGAATACTACGCTTCGTATGGCTCGCTCGATGGTTTCCTGCCGCTGAGAGATCAGCAGCAGCAATTCTTTCCGGCCATCGACGTCGATTTTGGTCCGCAGTGGGAGTTCAATTTCGGCGTGGGCTTGGGCGCAACGCGATCCACCGATCATTTAATCGTGAAGTGCATTATTGGGCGTCGCTTCTCCTGGCCGCATGGAAGCGGAGCGAAGCTCAACAACTCGCAGCAGTAGCGAACGCAGTTCCGCAAAAGGCAACTCTTTAATTTATCCCGTCTTATTTATCCAGTCGGTTCGGGATAAGGCGGCAGCGGGGGTGGCTCGAAAGTCGCAGGAACGACTGGGGACGATGGGGGGAGGGGGTAAAGCACAGCGCTAAGCGGCCGATAACGCGCTGCAAAAAAGTAAATCGAATAAGCCGGAAAGAACACGATTATCGGCACGGAGATCAGCGAGATTAAATATAGAAATGCGGTAAGTAAAACGCTGCCGACAATTATCGCCACCGTGATCGTGTAAGCGTTCCAAGTGAGGCCCGCTGACTTTCCGGTGACAACGGCGAGAATGCTGAGCCCCACGGTTGGTATAGCAATAATCAGTCCGAGTATGAGGGTCGCAATTCCGACTATGATTCCCGCCGCGATGGCCAGCGCGATTTTCAGGCCGATATAAGCGGCGTAACTGCCCATTTCAGCTTTGATCATCGGCCACAATCTCTGCCAGCCCTCGATCGCGCCAATGTCTTCAAGCGCCATTTGCGGTATGACGAAATCCTTCGTAAAAACAAAAATTACGGCCAAGGCCACTACGAAAATTATTACCGCAAGGAAAAGAAGAACTCCGCCTAACACCAGCGGCAGGATGTTTTCCTTCGGATGCTGGAGCCAGCCCATGGAAAAGGCAAAGGCCAGCGGGATCCCAATCAGCACGACCAGACATCCCAGCATGGCGAACAGGTAAAGCAGCTTCCACAAAAAGTATCGCCATCCCGGCCCCTGCCTGCGGTTCCAGCCATCGCGAATGCGGCACTCCTTTGCGATGATGCTATCGAACAGAACAAAGCGCATGACACTGCTGATGTACATGAAGATCAACCCGAGCGCGATCCCGGTGATGACCAGAGTTGCCACAACGGCGCCTATCAGAGCCGGATCAATTCCCCCGAAGCTGGGAAACGAAGAATGCGCGGTTCCGGTGTGTTGAGGAAGATTAAAGTTGGAGCGGTTGCAGCCGCCGCTGGATCCGAGTTCGCCAGCCAGCAATCCGACGATCGCCAGCTTAGCCCATTGCGAAAAACGGAACGGCCTGAACAATTGCTGCTTGGTGTGTTCGACGGCGAGGCTGATCGTATCCACCGCGGAAATGGGCAAGGCGCACCTCGTTCCTTCGAAATCGACTCAGCAGCAAGGTACTAAGAATTGGGCCGCCAATCAAACGAATTCGCGAATGACCTCCATCCGCTTTTATTCATAGCGCAGGGCTTCCACCGGGTCCAGCTTCGATGCTCGGAGAGCCGGGACCAATCCGCTGACAACACCAACAAGCAGCAGCACCGCGCTTGAAAGCATCACCGTCATCATGGAAATCTTCAGATGGATATCGCCCTGCCCGGAATCGTCCTCGAACAGGGGTCCCATCATAGGCAGCGTACCTACCGCCCACGCTATGAGATACGAAAGAAGCACACCGATAGTTCCGCCCAGAATCATAATCAGTAGTGTTTCCGCAAGAAATTGCAACTTGATATGACGCTTCCGCGCGCCCAGCGCCCGCCGCAGGCCGATCTCGCGGATGCGCTCATCTACCGAGACGAGCATGATGTTCATCACACCAACGCCGCCAATTCCCAAAGTCAAAGCTCCAACAAACGTGAGCAAGACCTGAAGCCCGATCGTTAATGCGTCGATCACGGGACGAAATTCGTCGCGTCCGAACATCTGGAAAGCTTTGGGATCGGTGGGAGAAAAGTTTTGCCGGGTCGCTACTGCGGCCAGAACCTGCGCCATAGCTTTCTTTTCAAACTGCGGCGCGATCGGCTCGAAGACGAGCACGGCGGCGTAGCGAGTATTCCAGATCTCGCTGGCGGCCGAGTAGGGAATCCACGCCGAGTCATCGTCGCTGCTGAAGTAGTTGCTGAGCTGAATCTTGCGTGCCATTACCCCGATCACGCTGAAACGCACCCCGCCGACTTCAACCGTCTCACCAACTGCGGGGCGGCCACTGAACAGTTGCTCCTTGACTCGTCCTCCGAGGAAAATCACGCGCCTGTGCTCGAGTTCATCGGCGGCATCGATCCACCGTCCCTCCGACGGCACTTCGTTCCGCATCTCGCCATACTCGGGGCACACGCCGCGAACAGCTGCCGTTCCCACCATGCGGTCGCCGTAAGAAATTCCCGGCCGATTCACAGTTTCGCGGCAAATGTGTTTCACCATGGGAGCTGTCGCTTTTACCATGTCGACATCGGCCTGCTCGATGACAACTTTTTTGCCCGCGCGCTGGCCGCCGGGCTGTTCGCTGGTTTGTTGCGGCCAGCAGATCACAACGCTCTTGCCGAAGGCGTCAAATCCATGCACAAGAATGCTGCGGAAACTGTTGCCATATGCGATGAGCAGCGTAACTGTCGCAATGCCCCAGACGATACCCAGCATGGTAAGAAAGCTGCGCGTTAGGTTGCGCCTAAGCGCGATCCATGCTTCGAGGATGATTTCGAGCAGCATAAATATCGGAGGACAGAGGTTTCAGAGATCAGGGTTTCAAAGACTTCGAGGTCGGAGGTGGGCCGTAAAACCCTGAAACCCTGAACCGTTGAAACTCTGAAACCTGTATTTGCTTACCCTCCCGCCTCATATCGCAGCGCTTCAATGGGATCGATAGACGCCGCTCTCCGCGCGGGATACAGCGCCGCTCCCACTGCAATCGCGCCCAACAATCCTGCTGCTACCAGCCCGGAGGTCCAATCCGGAATCAAGCCCGCGAAGTAGTCCGGCATGGGTAGCAAATCAACCAGAGCGCAAACTCCGAATGCGACGCCTAACCCGATTCCGCCACTGAGGAAGGCAATAATGAGAGCTTCTACGAAGAATTGCCGCAGGATAGTCCCGGAGGGCGCACCAATTGCCTTGCGCACGCCGATCTCGCGCGTGCGTTCGCGCACCGCGACCAGCATCACGTTCATGACGCCGAGGCCACCGAGGATCAACGTCACCACTCCCACCGCGCCGAGAAAATATTTCATCCCGTCGGTCATCTGCCGGAAGGCTTTGGCTTCTTGCACTGTGTCCCAGATAGGGCAAGCTTCTTTATCGTTCGGATCGTAGCGGTGCATGCGCGCCAGCGCGACCCGCACCTCATGCTTGCAGGCTTCATGTTGCTCAACCGACTTTGGCGTTACCAGCAGTTGATCGAACGTGGTGGGCGTGCCCGGCGCCTTGTCAGGAAAGTCGCGCCGCATCGCAGAGAACGGAACGAAAACCTTGTTGACGTCCCATCCGTCGTAACTGGAGTCTTGCTTCTTCTTTGCCATCACACCGATCACCACGAAAGGGAAATCGTTCAGATAAACGTTTTCTCCGACAGGATTGCGGCCCGGAAACAATTGCTTCGCAGCGTCCGATCCCAGGAATGCCACGCGGCGCGCCTCGCGCATGTCGTTCCAGTCGTAGAACCGTCCCTCGCCCACGGTCAGGCTGCGAATGTCGGAAAACTGCGGATAGGAGCCGGTCACGGTGAATGAAGCATTGTTGAAATTGCTGTGAGTGAGCACCGTATTCTGCTCAAGTTCGGGAATCGCATATTCGCAATCTAGGGCCTCGGCTTGTACCACGGGCACGTCCTGGTCCTCCCAATGAACCAGGCGGCCTGCATGCATACCTCCAGCCTGCAAGCTAGTACGGCCATGGAAGACAATCATCACATCCTTGCCGAGCGTCTTCGCTTGCTGCTCTTGACCTTCGCGCAGGCCCTCACCCGCCGCAACCATGAGAACGATCGATACGATTCCCCACGCAATCCCGAACATGGTCAAAAAGGCGCGCAATTTGTGGGCCCATAATGTTCGCAGCACATCTGTGATGAGATCTTTTAGCCTCATTGCGCCCTGACTCATTGGACGCGAGTTGGCCTGGAAAGTAAGCCCGTTCCGCGCCTTGTCTCTTCAAATGGGTACGCATTTCGGCAGGGTTTGGTTGCAGGAATATTTCGCGCCGCCCGGTCGACTACTGCTACAGATCAGGCTTTCGTTGTAAGCCCCACTGCGTCCATCCACAAGTCGAATTCGCGGAGTGCGAGTTCGCATTGCAAACGGTGTCTTTCCTTGCGGTCGCGGATTTTCTTCTCGAGAGCGGGCAGCAGATCGAAGGTGATGTTCGCAGGCTGGAAAGTTTTCTGGGCAGCATGAGTGACGTAATGGGTTAGAGAGCCGAACGCGGAAGCTCGCGGTGGGGCCACCGGCTTCTCGCCGCGTGCGCGCGCGGCCGCATGTACCCCGGCCATCAGCCCGGTAGCGATCGATTCGACGTAACCTTCCACGCCGCAGATCTGCCCGGCGAACAAAACTTGCGAGTGCGCTTTCATTTGCAGTGTCGCCTCCAACAAGGCGGGAGCGTTGATGTAGGTATTTCGATGAATCTGCCCGAACCGCAGAAAGCGAGCATTCTCCAGGCCGGGAATCATTCGCAGAACGCGGGCCTGCTCGCCGAATTTCAAATGATTTTGAAATCCCACCAGATTGTAGGAATCGGCTCGCAGGTTTTCCTGGCGCAATTGCACCACCGCGTAGGGCATGCGGCCATTACGAGGATCTTTTAGTCCCACCGGTTTCATGGGACCGAAGCGAAGCGTGTCGCGCCCGCGCCGCGCGATTTCTTCAATGGGCAAACAACTCTCGAAGTAATTTAACTTCTCCCACTCGCGTTCTTCCACCGACTGCGCTGCCAAAAGCGCATCGTAGAAAGCGTCATATTCATCGCGTGTCAGCGGACAGTTGATGTAATCGGCTGAGCCTTTGTCGTAGCGTGCCGCCATGTATACGCGAGACATATCGATGGAATCAGCTTCCACGATCGGACTGATGGAATCGTAGAAAAACAAGTGCGGGCTTGGAGTCGGGTCATCTCGTGACTGGCTCACCGAGCTCAGTCGCGAAATCTCGGCCGCGAGCGCTTCTGACGTTAAGGGACCACTCGCAATCACCGTGACGCATTCGCCATTCTCCTCGATGCGCGTGACTTCTTCGCGCCTTACGCTGATACGCGGCTCGCGCGAAATCACCTCCGTCACTTTTTTTGCGAATGTCACTCGATCGACTGCCAGCGCATGGCCAGCCGGAACCGCGTAGTCGCGGGCAATTTCCAGCAGCAGCGATCCCGCACGCCGCATTTCTTCCTTCAATAACCACGGAGCGGTGTTCTCAGAATCTGATTTCAGAGAATTCGAACAAACCAGTTCGGCAAAGTCCGCCGTCTGGTGGGCAGGAGTCGATTTCGCCGGACGCATCTCAAACAACTCTACTTCCACATCCCTGCGGGCACACTGCCACGCCGCTTCCGAACCGGCCAGGCCTGCTCCAATAATTTTGATTGTGGTCATTCGGATTCGGACGGGTTCAGGCCCGCCGTTAATCGATGGTAGCAGGAGTGAGTCAGGTGGATTAGACCGCAATCGATGCAAAGATGCAGAGCTGGCTGACTGGAGAATTTCTCACCCCCCGATCAGAGTCGACTGGCTGGCTACACACATCCACGTTTCGTTGCGACGAATCCACGTGTCGGTGAATCGCATGCGAACCGAGTACGGCTTACCTTTTTTGACGCCATTCTCACGGCATATTCCATAGACCACAGCGAATGCACCATACACGTGCACGCTCATGGACTCGCTTACAATTTTTGCGGGATGTAGGGACGGCGAAAGAATGCTCGTCATGTACTCTGTTTTACCCATCAGCGAACCGTCATATTCCACATAGACGAGATCCGGCGCAAGCAGCATATCTAGTGCGCCCCGATCTTTTTGCCATTGAGCCTCGTTCCATGCGTTCTCCAGGGAAAAGATCCTTACTTTGTCCGTATCGGGATTGCCGCTTTGAGCGACGAAAAGGGAAGCTGATAGCAGAAAAATAAAAAGACCGGAATTGTGTCGCATCGAAGTCACAAGTCGGCTCATGTCGCAAGTCAAGCGCGAAGCAACTGTAGGGGACTTACGCATTTTTAGCGCAAAATCGGAGTTGTACTGGCGGCCACACATATCCAGTTCTTTCCTGACAGTATCCATGTGTCGGTAAATCGGCCATGCCGCAAATATGCTTTGCCGTTTTCTATTCCTTTGACTTTGTATCTGCCGACGACGATGGCAGTGGTCCCAAACACTTGCACGTCCATCTCTTCCGTCACGATCTGCTGCAGATGGGTGTCGTTGGACTTGACGCGCAGAAGGTACTCCGCTTTCGTCAACAAACGACCGTCATAATCAATGTAGATCAGACTGTTGTCAAAGATTGCGCTGAGAGCTTTGACGTCCGCGGCCTCCAGCGCCTGATCCCAGGCATGTTCGAGTGCCATAATGCTCTGCCGCGCGCCTGCATCGTCGGCGTGCTGGGCGGCTGCCAGCGCCGAGCACACGAGGATCACGGTCAGCATGACTGGTCGCATGGTTAAGCTCTCTTAAGTGATCGGCAAGTTCCCCGATTTCTGTAGCCGGAACCGATCCTGAATCACTGCATGCGCCGATTTTGCGTTTTGCTCTATCATGATCATGAGTTTTAATCGGGAGGATTTCTGTGGCACGTGTAAGTCTGGTTGCACCGGAGGACGCTTCGCCGGAAGTTCGCGAAATCTATGAGAAAACTCTTCGCGGTAAACCTGGGAATGTGCAGAAGGCCCTTGCTCATCGCCCGGAGATGCTTAAGAATTTCTTAAGCTTCTATGCAAGCGTAGGTCGATCGCTCGACCGCAAACTGTATGAACTCATCTACCTTCGCGTTTCGTTCATCAATGAGTGCCACTACTGCACGCAGCATCACCTCGCATCGTCGAAGCGAGTGGGACTCACAACCGAAGATTGGGCTGCGCTTAAGGCGGGAAACTATTCGCGTTACGGCGAAAAGGAGCGGGCTGCCCTGGAATACGTTGAGAGGCTGACACGCGCTCCACATCAGATTACAGACTCTGACTTCGACGAACTTAAAAAGCATTTTAACGATGCCGAGATTATCGACATTCACATGCTGGCGGGACTTGCCAATCTGACCAATCGACTGACGGATCCACTGGGACTGGATGTGGAGTTTCCGGAAGAGAAATCCTAGAGATTGAAACGATAGTCGAGCGCACCGAAGCGTCACAAGAGAGTCCTTGCGTCGCCGACGCGTTTCGTGACGCGCTCACGATCCATGTACTCCAGCAGCGGAATGGCATATTTGCGGCTGACTCCGGTCAGTTCTTTGAAGTGGGCAACGTCGATCGACGCAGATTTCGCTTTGTAAGCGGCCAAAAGCCGGCGCAGTTCTTCAAGCGCGGTACGATGAAACACTAATTGATCGGAAATTTTGATCAGCACTTTATCGCGTAGTAGCAGAGTTACGATTTTTTGTCCGCGTGGCAAGTCGACCTTGAGACTGGCGAGAACCTCCTGCAGGGCAGGGACCTTAAGTCCTGCCGAGGCGAAGGCGGCCTCGATCGTTTTTCGGGACTCCGCTTCGTCATCTTTCATCACCACGCCCCGGCCGGGCAGGCGCACCAGGTCGTTAACAACTTCGATTTTCTTATCTCGTATCAATCCGGTTGTCGCCAGTTCGAATACCTCTGAAGAGGTGTCGACCAGTGCCCGCAATTCTTCTTTGTTGATCCCGCCAGCAAGGGAGTTTTTTTTGTGGAAGTCGGAGGTTTTGTCCAGAATGCGCAGCTCCAGTCCCTCCATCTCAGATCGGAGCAGCAACACTTCACCAGTTCGCACCAGATCGCCTGCCATTCGGGCCGTATAAGCCTCGATCACATTCCTGGTCCAGCCAGTTTCAGCCACGAGTCTCGAAATCGAAATTCCCTGGTGCAGTCGGCGTCCGATTCGCGCCGCCATACCCCGCCGAGGATCGTCGCTTGCCAGAGCTTTAAGGAAATCGCTCTGCGCACGCAGGCGAGGAAAAGTAGCTGCGTCAAGCACAACACCGCCGCCAATCGTCAACAACGGAGAAAACTGCCGGATAATAAATCGGTCTCCCGGGTGGATCAGCGCGGCTTCGGAAAGCTTCAACCGCGCGAATGTTTGTTCGCCCGGAGCGATTTGCTGGGATCCGCTCAGCACGACCTCGGCAACGGTTTCCATTGTGTGCGAATGAAAGTGAACTCTGGCGCGATTTTTCAGAGGCCGCGGAGCGGAGTTCAAGAGCTGCAGGGAAACGTTCATACGGCGCGTGGTTTCGAGTATGGCCGGTGCCACGAGAGTCATGCCTCTGACTAAGTCATCCGTCGTGGCTCCGGCGAGGTTTAACGCGGTGCGTTGTCCGGCGAAGGCTGATTCGGTCTTCTCGCCATGAACCTGTATGCCGCGAACACGAACTTTCCGCGCCCCGGGTAAAACTTCCAGTTCGTCTTCCCGGTGGATGGTCCCGGCCACCAGGGTTCCGGTCACTACGGTACCGAAACCTTTCATCGTGAAAACGCGGTCGATCGGCAGCCGCGCGATTGCTGCAGAATCTCTCGGCTGTAGGCGCGCTGCTGTTTCTACCATCGCTCGTTTGAGGTCGGCGAGCCCTGCTCCGGTAAGTGAACTCACTGCGAGTATTGGAGCTTTGGAGGATTCGAGGAATGTGCCATGCAGAAAGTCTTCCACCTCCAGTCGCACCACTTCGAGAGTCTCGCTGTCTACGAGGTCAGACTTGGTTAAAACGGTGATTCCATGTCTGACGTTAAGCAGTTGCAGAATTTCGAAATGCTCTCGCGTTTGTGGCTTTATAGCTTCGTCCGCCGCAATCACCAGCAGCACGAGATCGATTCCACCCGCTCCCGCCAGCATGTTGCGTACAAAACGCTCATGGCCGGGAACATCGACGAATCCCACGCGCAATATCTCGCCAGTGGAAGCAGGCAAGTCCATGTGCGCAAAACCAAGATCAATCGTGATCCCGCGCCGCTTTTCTTCTTGAAGACGGTCCGCGTCAATGCCGGTCAAAGCTTTCACCAGCGCGGTCTTGCCGTGGTCGATATGGCCGGCGGTGCCAACGATAACGGATTTCATCTGGCAGAATCTTACCGGAAGGACGGGCGCGTGCGAGCGTCGGAACATCCCTTGGATGCTTTTAGCTCCCGCCAAAATGCCCTTTCGTCATCGGCTTCAAAATGCGACAATAGAGTTTCCCCATGCCAATCGCGATGACTTCTGCATTTTCGCCGGAAATCCTCCGGCAGCACGGCCTTACGTCCGACGAGTACGACAAAATCAAGCAACTCCTCGGAGGGCGCGAGCCGACACTTACTGAGCTGGGCATTTTCAGCGTGATGTGGAGCGAGCACTGCTCCTACAAATCCTCGCGCATTCACCTCAAGCGGCTGCCAACGCGCAGTAGGCTCGTTCTACAAGGCCCGGGAGAGAATGCCGGCATTATCGACATCGGCGACGGCTGGGCGTGCGCCTTCAAGATCGAGTCGCACAATCATCCTTCGTTCATCGAGCCGTTTCAGGGTGCTACCACCGGCGTAGGTGGAATCTTGCGCGATATCTTCACCATGGGCGCACGGCCGGTTGCGGTGATGGATTCACTGCGATTTGGCCCGATAAAAAGCCATGGAGCCCCGGACGCCTACGTCCGGGGTGTGAACGCCGCTGCGGCCGGGCTTCGCCCAGCCCGGACGGGCAAGGCGTCCGTGGCTCCGCAAGCGCAGGCGGAAATTCATCGCAATCATTCCATTCTCGAAGGTGTAGTCAGCGGTGTCGCTTCTTACGGAAACTGTTTTGGCGTGCCGAATCTTGGCGGCGAAACGAAGTTCGAACGGTGCTATTCCGGCAATCCGCTGGTGAATGCGTTTGCCTTGGGTCTGGTCCGCAAAGATGAGATTTTTTATGCCCGCGCCGCGGGTGAAGGCAATCCCGTCATCTACGTGGGTGCAAAGACCGGGCGCGACGGGATCCACGGCGCGACGATGGCGAGCGAAGAGTTTAGCGAGGCGTCGGAGGCGAAGCGTCCCAACGTTCAAGTCGGCGACCCCTTTCTTGAGAAGCTCTTGCTGGAAGCCTGCCTCGAAGCAATGCAGACCGGAGCGATAGTCGGTATACAAGACATGGGCGCGGCTGGACTCACTTGCTCCACCTGCGAGATGGGCGGGCGTGGCGGCGTCGGCATCGAGATTGAACTCGACCGCGTGCCGCAGCGCGAAAGTGGCATGAGTGCTTACGAAATCATGCTCAGCGAATCCCAGGAACGAATGCTGCTCGTAGCGCAAAAGGGACGCGAGCAGGAAGTCTTCCGCGTTTTTGAAAAATGGGGACTCGATGCTGTCGAGGTGGGGAAGGTAACCAG
The DNA here is from genome assembly GCA_050015215.1 of Candidatus Sulfotelmatobacter sp. Lineage (GTDB taxonomy): Bacteria > Acidobacteriota > Terriglobia > Terriglobales > Acidobacteriaceae > Sulfotelmatobacter. The sequence continues at coordinate 10,026 of JBEKBW010000028.1, read as the reverse complement.
CGATAGCAAATTGCGCGTTCGGCAGCACGGAGAAATCGTCGCAGAGATTCCGAATCAAGCTCTGACCGACGATGCTCCGGTCTATAAGCGTCCGATGGCGCGCTGGGAACCTCGAGTGGCGCGGGAAATGCCGGAGCATATTCAACTGAAAGGCGCAAGCGATTTCACGCAAAGTTTGAAGCAGCTTCTCGCCAGCCCGAACATATGTGGCAAACGCTGGGTCTGGCAGCAATACGATCACATGGTGCAAACCAATACGGTCGAGGCTCCGGGCGCGGGAGACGCGGGCGTGATCCGCATCAAGGGCTCCCATCGCGGTTTGGCGATGGCGCTCGATGGCAACGGGCGCTGGTGTTATCTGGATCCCCGACTGGGTGCGATGCATGCCGTCGCCGAGGCTGCGCGCAAGGTGGCGTGTTCGGGCGCAACCCCTGTTGGCGCGACGAACTGCTTGAACTTCGGGAATCCCGAGAAGCCGCACATCATGTGGCAGTTCTCGCAGACGATCGACGGCATCACGAAGGCTTGCGAGGAATTGGAGATACCCATCACCGGTGGAAATGTCAGCTTCTATAACGAAACCCTGGGTGAGGGAATCTATCCAACCCCGGTGCTTGGCGTTGTTGGAATTCTCGACGATGTACACAAGGCCGCGAAGATACCGTTCGCAGCCTTAGGGCAAGCTATCGTGCTCTTGCGCGCCGGCGAAGTGGCTGACATCGCAGATGTAGAGAGCGAGTTCGGTTCGTCGGAATACGCCCAGGAAATTCTGGGCGAGCTCTGGGGATACCCTCCGGAAATCGATTTGGAGAAGGAAGCAGCGCTGCAGAAGGCTGTGATTGAGATGATCGACGCGCGACTGCTGGATTCTGTGCACGACTGCGCGGATGGAGGGTTGGCAGTTGGATTGGCGGAAAAGTCTTTTCCCGCAGGCATTGGCGCGCGAGTGAATTTCGCGTCCGATGGATTGCCCGCCGAATATGTCCTGTTTGGCGAAGATGCAAGCCGAGTGGTGTGCTCTTGCGACCCGGCCAACGTGGCGCGAATCCAAGAAGTGGCGGAGAAATATGAAATTGCCGCAGAGGTGTTGGGAAAGACTGTTTCCGAGCAGTTGGAGATCTCGGTCGATGGGCGAGTAGTTATTTCAGCCGCAGTTTCGGATTTGAGTGACGCTTACGAATCTGCTCTGGAGTCGACGCTGCGAGCGGATCCGCAACTGGTGAGCGCAGACTAATTGTTCTGTTTTGCTAAAGGCTAATTGCCAAATGCTTACTGACGACAAATTTCACGACGAGTGCGGTGTGGTTGCAATATTCGCCCATCCTGAGGCGGAGAAACTCGCCTACCTCGGCCTTCACGCGCTGCAACACAGGGGGCAGGAATCGGCGGGGATTGTTACTTCCGACGGTTTGACGTCGCGCGTTCATAAGGCAATGGGCCTGGTCGCGGACATTTTTACCGAAGAGGTGCTTTCGAAAATACGCGGGACGCTAGCCATCGGGCATACGCGTTATTCGACCGCCGGAGATTCGGCGCTCTTGAATGCGCAGCCAATACTCGTGCAGTCGAACAAGGGGTCGATTGCCGTTGCTCATAATGGCAACCTCATAAACGCCACTGAGGTTCGCGGCCGCCTGGAGCGCCAAGGCTCGATTTTCCAAACCAACAGCGATACCGAAGTCATCGTTCATCTAATCGCACTTTCGCGGGAGCACACTCTGCCGGAAGCGATTGCGGATGCGCTGCGCCGTGTAGAAGGGGCCTTTTCGCTGGTAGTAATGAGCCCGGACCGGATTATTGCCGCTCGCGACCCCAGAGGTTTCCGTCCGCTGGCGATGGGACGCATCCCCGCGCTCGAAGGACAAAAGCGCGACACCATCGTCTTCGCCTCCGAGACTTGCGCCTTTGATCTGATCGGTGCGACTTACGAACGCGACGTAAAACCAGGCGAGTTGATCGTGGTCGGTCCTGAAGGAATTACTTCGCGGTTTTACTCGACTGCCGCACCGCAATCGAGTTGCATTTTCGAGCACGTTTACTTTTCGCGCCCGGACAGCATGGTATTTGGCCGCGCTGTGCAAACCAGTCGTGAGGAATTGGGGCGACAGTTAGCGCGCGAGGCGCCGGTGGAGGCTGATCTGGTCGTCCCCGTGCCAGATTCTGGCGTTACAGCCGCGGTTGGCTATGCCTCCGAGAGCGGCATCCCATTTCGCTTTGGCTTGATCCGCAACCACTACGTGGGGCGTACGTTTATCGAGCCCAGCCAGAGAGTCCGAGATTTCGGGGTGAGGCTGAAGCTCAATCCTGTGCGCTCGCTGCTGGAGGGGAAAAGGGTCGTGCTGATCGATGACTCGATTGTTCGCGGCACCACGAGCAAGAAAATTGTGCGCATGATCCGCAATGCGGGAGCGAAAGAAGTTCACATGCGGGTTTCCTGCCCGCCGACCATTTCGCCGTGCTACTACGGGGTTGACACACCGCGGAAAGACCAGCTTATCGCCGCCAACAAGTCGGTTGACCAGATCCGCGACTACATTGGAGCCGATTCGTTGGCCTATCTCTCGCTGGAAGGGCTTAAGAAGGCGTGCGGCGATGGAGAAAAGACCTCTTATTGCTCCGCTTGCTACTCCGGTAAATATCCCACCGATATCGTCGATGTAGAGGAAATTCTTCCCGCGGCGCGCTAGGAGGCGGGAACAAGAACTACCACGAGTAAAGGCTCCAGTCGTCCACATAAACCGTATAGCCCGCGGTTGTGTTCGCGTTGTCGAGTTGAATGTGAATTCCCAACAGTTCAGAATCCGTTGTTTGCGGCTCGGGCGGCAGCGAGACGGCAATAGGCTGCAGAGTGCCGTTGAAGCTTACGCTCTCGAAGTTGGTTTGACCTCCCGTGATGGAATATTGCAGGGTCACTCGTTGCCAAGTGTTAGCAGTTGCCTGTACGCACGTCGCGCCCAAGCTTACCCATTGAAAGCTCTGAACGTCGAACCCGCGCAGCGCCCCGGATTGGTAATTGCACTGGGTGGAGGTTTTATACCAATTCAGCCCATCATTTTTTAGCACCGCGAACTCCAGCGCCTCGACATTCTCCGGATGATCGATCATCAGGTACAAATCCACTACAAAGTTGGTTGCTGTCGAATCGCCGAACTGGTAGTACCAGAGCACGTCGCCATAAGGAGTGCCGTTTTCGTAGTACGAGGAAGACGTCCCATCGCTGTTGAGGCTGGGCGAAGCAATATTTTGGGTCAAGGTGTAAGTTTGCGGTACAGGAGCATTGGCACACGATCCAACACAAGTTTGCCAGCCTGGATTCGCCTGCGCATTTCTGGCGATTGTGGCCTGGCTGGGGACGTTGACTCCGGGCGGCAGAATATTCGGATCCAGATTGTTGTATGTAGAGCCCGAAGCTGGCGAAGGGGCCGACCCTGAGCTGCATGCAAGGGAAATTGCCAGCAGAAATAGCGCGACGAATCCGATGCGCACTCGTACTGAGAGTCGCCACATATAGACCCCTTTCCGAGCGGAAACAGGGTTTCAATAACGATAAACATTATCCTGCGCTTGCTTCCTTCTAACCCAGTTCTGCGAAGTTAGTTGTGACCCGAGGCTCGGCTAAGAATCAAATTGCGATCGGCGATTCGATAGGGAGCGCCGAAAAGCTCCCCGCGGGCGTTTTCGTGCAACCGCGACGCGCGGGATCGACCGCAGATCGGGGATGATCTGAACGTTGTCCCATCCCGCGAGTAGACGCTCCACTTCTTTGACGATCGTCCCGCTGATTTCCATCACGAGCCATCCACTTTGATCTAACGCAGCATAAGCTTGCGGAATCAGGCGCTCGATCACTTCGATCCCTTTCGGCCCAGCAAAAACCGCGTTGCGTGGTTCGAACTTCCGAACCTCGAGTTGCACCTGATCCTCTTCCGACTCGCCAACGTAAGGAGGGTTCGAAACCACGAGATCGAACGAATCTTTCGCGAAACTTGCCAGCAAATCGGCCTCGTGAAATTGAATGCGCGACTCCAATTGATGCCGGGCAGCGTTTGCCCGCGCTACTTCCAGGGCCGCCGCCGAGATGTCTACTGCGTGGATTTCAGCTTGCGGCAACTCCTTCGCCAGCGCCAGAGCAATGCATGCCGAGCCAGTTCCGACGTCGGCGATGCGAATCATCTGCGGCGGGCGCCGCTGCTCGCCGGCTTTGGTAAGCTCCAGCACCGTCTCGATCAAATGTTCGGTCTCAGGCCGTGGAATCAGAACGGCCGGAGTAACAATAAAATCCATGCCCCAGAATTCCTGATGGCCGGTAATGTACTGCGCAGGAACCCCACGGATTCGCTCGGCGAGTGCAGATTCGTACTGACTGGTCTCGTCAGCCGTGAGATTGCGCTCGGGATGGGCATACAGATAGGCACGATCGCTGCCCAAGGTAAACATGAGCAGCAATTCCGCATTCATTCGCGGAGAGGGAATTTGGCGCGTTGTCAGGCGGTGAACCGCGGAGGCGAGCGCTTCTCTCAGCTGCACCGTTCCATTTGACCACAGGCTTGCCAATCCGGAACGTGCCGTCTGCAAGCGCTCACGCCCGTTCCGGATTCAGCCGTGCGATCTCGGCGTTGAGAACTGTGGCGAACGCAACCCATGCCGCGTAGGGAATGAACGCCGCCGCAGCTGCGCCATCCACCTTTCTGGCGGCGGTTATATAGGAAATCAGCATTCCTTCAAGAGCGAACACATCCGCGAGCGCCAGATTTGGCCGGTGCTGTCCGAAAAACAGTTTCGACCATTGCGCATTAGCGGCCAGTTGCGAAAGCCAGAGCCGCAAGGCCGTATTGCGCTCGCGGGATGGGGCTGCGCTCCAGACGCGCCATCCCGACCAGGCGACAAGCGCGTAGAGGGTCGTCCAGACCACCGGGTATACCTTGTCCGGAGGCGTGAAGCCAGGTTTGTTGAGATTCCGGTACCACGTGTCCCGGCTGCCATTGCGACTATAGCGGGCGCCATACCATGCAGCGCCGGCAGTCGCCAGTCCGAAACCGGCCAGCGCCAGCAGTGAGCGAGATTTTTGCTTTTGCATACGGCACCTTGGGTGCTGGATCGATTGCAGGTGGTTGCCTGGTGGTAACGTTCCCGTCGCGACGTGAAAACCGGCAGGGCTTAGCCTGATGCGCCTTTTTGCCGCCATTCGTAGGCCAAGTAAATCATCTGGCCGATGTGGTGCTGCATGTGGGCAGCGCATTGCAAGACCATGGCGAGGCGGTTTTTAGCATCCGTGCCGGTTCCCGAGTATTCTTTCGCCCAGTCTTCCGCGGACTGGCCGCCGATCGTTTGCACAACCATGGCTATCGTCTCATCAAAGCGCCTGAGCGTTTCTTCCTTCGATGGCGGATTCGGATCATTGAATTCCCGGGGACGGTCGCGGACGTAGCCGGTGTTTGCGATCTGCGCGCCGACGTAGTAATTCAGGTTTCCAGTCAGGTGTAAAACGAGATGGCCAAAGCTGTTGCCGAACGGAAAAGGTTTCCGCCAGAACTGCTCTTCGGAGAGCGGCCCGGCCAATTCGCGAACGCGAGCTGCGTTGAGGTTATGGCGTTCGATTAGAACCGAATGGAGCGTAGGAAGTAGATCTGCCATCGTATTTTGTTTTGAAAGGCCACTCGTTTAGTTGCCCTCGCCCCTAAACGACGTCCACAGTTTCCTGCTTCAGTTTCTCGGCCTGATAGTGCGTAGTCAGCGCCTCGATAAGCGGCTGAAGTTTTCCGTCCATCACCGCTTCGAGCTGATGCATAGTAAAACCGATGCGGTGATCGGTGACGCGATTCTGCGGAAAATTGTAAGTACGAATCTTCTCGCTGCGGTCGCCGGACTTCACCATGGCACGCCGTTCCTTCGCCAAAGCCTCCTGCTGTTTCTCCATTTCGATTTCATACAGCCGGGCGCGCAGCACGCGCATGCCCTTCTCGCGATTCTTGATCTGCGATTTTTCATCCTGGCAGCTCACCACCGTGTTCGTGGGAATATGCGTGATACGCACGGCAGAGTATGTCGTATTCACCGATTGTCCCCCGGGTCCGGAGGAACAGAAAGTATCGATGCGCAGATCTTTGGCTTCGATCTTGATATCGACATCCTCGGCTTCGGGCAGCACGGCGACAGTAACGGCCGAGGTGTGGACGCGCCCTTGCTGTTCGGTAGCCGGAACGCGCTGCACGCGGTGCACACCGCTCTCGTACTTGAGCTGGGAGTAGACGCGATTGCCTTCGATGATGGCGATGACTTCCTTCAGCCCGCCCACAGAAGACTCCGATGTAGAGAGCACTTCCACTTTCCAGCGCTGGATTTCGGCGAAGCGCGTGTACATGCGGAAGATTTCGGCGGCGAAGAGCGTGGCTTCGTCTCCGCCGGTGCCGGCGCGGATCTCTAGAATGATGTTCTTATCGTCATTCGGATCTTTGGGCAGCAGCAGGACTTTCAATTCCGCTTCCAGAGCTTCCACGCGCGGCTCAAGCCGATCGAGCTCTTCTTGCGCATAGGCGCGCATCTCGGGATCTTTTTCCTCGGCAAGCATGGCTTTACTTTCGGCGATGCCACGGGTCAGATCTTTGTATTCGCGATACTTCTCGACCACGGGCGCAAGTTCACTATGCGCCTTGGCGGTCTTCTGATATTTCGCCGAGTCGTTCGTTATGTCCGGCGATGCGAGGGCCTGGTTTAGCTCTTCATAACGGGCTTCGATTTGGTCTAGTCGTTCAAACATTCGATTTTCACTCAGGCGTGATTACTCATGCAGTGGCTGCACTAGGCATCCGGGAACCAAGTAGGCACGAAAAACGAAAAAAACTGTGCCTTCCAAGCAATTGTAGATGAGGGATTGGTAGCGAGGTATATTCGCGGCGGTGCCGCTAGGCAATCACCAATTCTCCGCCGTTCTCTTTTTCCAGAGCCATGGCTTGATCAAGCGCCGTGATCGCGCATTGGGCCATCTCGTCGGATGGAGGCTGTGTGGTAACCCGCTGCAGCCACAGTCCGGGAGCGGTCATTAAGGCGAAGAGCGAGCCACGGTGCTTGGCGGCGAAGCGGATAATTTCGTAGGAAACGCCGGCAATTACCGGGAGCAGCACGATTCGAGACGCAAAACGCGCCCAGAACGTCGTGTAGGGAACCAGCATGTAGAAACCGATCGAAATCAGCATCACCGTCATCAGAAAGCTGGTTCCGCAGCGGGGATGATACGTCGAGTACCTCTGCACTTCAGCCACTTCCAGCGATTTGGCGTCTTCGAAGGCGAAGACCGTTTTGTGCTCGGCTCCGTGATATTGGTACACGCGGCGGATATCCGGAAACAGCGAAACTCCCCAGATAAAGAGCAGGAACAAAACTAGCCGTACGACGCCATCTACCAGGTTGAAAGCGATGCGCCCACCGAAGGCGGGATCGAACTTCTTCAGTTCCGTCGCTGCCAACAATGGCAGGTATTTGTACATGAAAATGAAGAAAGCCAGCGAGAGGATGATATTGCCGGCGGCAAGCCACCCACTGATCGCGGCTGCTTTCTCGCGGTTCTTAGAATCGGAAGGTTCCACCTCGCTCGGCTTCGGCGCGACAGGCGAGGCCGATGCCCCTACAGGCGACTCGCTCTCCATGACATCTTCAATCGCCACATTCGCAGAGAAGCGCAGTGCCCGGTACCCCAGCGACATTGCATAACCAAGCGTCATGACTCCGCGCAGCACCGGCCACCCCATCCACTTGTGCTTTTCTGAGGGGCGCTCGATTGACTCGCTCATCGTCACCACTTCGCCTGAGGGCTTGCGACAGGCGATAGCCCAGGCGTGGGGAGAGCGCATCATAACGCCTTCGAGGACAGCTTGGCCGCCGACAAGCGTCTCTTCGCCACTTTCAAGCGCGGGCAAAAGCTGCACGGCAACAAGGAAACGTACGAGATTTCGCAATGAACTCACGAGAATTAGACGCTCCGGCGGGCAAAAAGCTCCGAACACAAGGTTATCATAGACACACGCCGGCGAGACTCGAAGTTTAAACGACAGAAACGCAATGACTTACGACCGTCGGGAGGTGCGAAAGACCGATTCGCTGCTGCTTTTCGCGAACCGCTGACCCTCCACGACTTTAGTGAAACAACGTACTGAACCCATGAAGAAGTTCGCCGAGACTTGCGAAGCGATTGCTGCTACTACAAAAAAACTGCAGAAAACGGCCAGCTTGGCTGACTATCTGAAATCGTGTGCGACCGACGACGCTGCGCTGTCAGCGGTATTTTTCTCGGGCCGACCATTTCCGGCTGCCGAGGAGTCCACCTTGCAAGTCGGCGGAGCGCTCTTGTGGCGATTAGTGGCTGAGATCTCTGGAAGAAGCGAGGCCGAGTTGTCGACGGCTTATCGCCGGCACGGGGATTTGGGCGCGGTTGCCGGGGAAATTCTCCCCGAGCGATCTGGACAATCTATGAAATTGGCCGAAGTTGCGGGAAGTTTCGAGCAGATAGCCGCCGTTCGTGGAGTTGCCGCGAAGACTGCCGTAGTCCGCGATTTGCTCGAAAAGGCCACGCCTCTTGAAGCCAAATACATCGTGAAGATAATGACCGGCGATTTGCGGATCGGATTGAAGGAAAGCTTGGTTGAAGAGGCCATCGCAAAGGCATATGCAAGCACGCTGCCGCACGTGCAGCGAGCGAACATGTTGCTGGGAGACATTGGCGAGACTGTACGACTGGCGGTAGACGGCAAGCTAGACGAAGCAAAAATGCGCCTGTTTCATCCGCTGGGGTTCATGCTGGCCAGCCCGATTGAATCCCCTGAAGAAGGTCTGAGCTATTTTGCCGAGGCAGCGGTGGAAGACAAGTACGACGGGATTCGGGCGCAGGCGCACGTTTCCGGCGGAGAAGTGAAGTTCTATTCGCGCACCCGGGACGAAATAACGGAATCGTTCCCCGAATTGCCGGACGCGCTCGCGGGACTGCCGCACGATGCGATTCTCGATGGCGAGATCGTGGCGTGGGAACGTCCAACAACCCGCTCGCAAACACACGAAGTTATCGATGAAGAGTTATCTGAAGCGAGCGAGGAAAAGGCTCGCGAACTTGGCCGTGCCAGGCCCTTTACGGTTCTACAACAGCGGCTTGGCCGGAAGAAGGTGAGCGAGAAGATGTTGCGCGATGCTCCGGTAGCGTATCTGGTTTTTGATGTTCTCTATGCCGATGGCAAATTGCTAATCGATAGTCCGTTGGGCGAGAGGGCGCGAATTCTGGACGGGTTGATGCGTGAACTTAATCTCGCAAACCGGCAGGGGAGAAAAGCGAGAAACGGTCAGAAGGATTCACAAGGCAAGTTCAGCTTCGGGACCGAGGTCGAAACCACAGTAGCGAACATTATTCGCGCGCCCGTTTTCAGAGCATCAACCGCGGACGACCTTGAGGAACTTTTTGTCGCTGCCCGGGCTCGTGGCAATGAAGGGCTGATGATCAAAGATGTGAACTCTTCCTATACCCCGGGCAAGCGCGGCAAATCATGGCTGAAGATGAAGCGCGAGTTGGCCACACTCGATGCAGTGGTGACGGCGGTCGAGTACGGCCACGGTAAGCGAGTCGGGGTCCTAAGTGATTACACATTTGCCGTCTGGGATGCGAACAAAGACAGGTTGGTCAATATCGGCAAAGCTTACTCGGGACTGACCGATGTCGAGATCGCGGAGATGACTCAATGGTTCCTGGAGCACACGATTGACGATCGAGGGTTCGCGCGCACGGTTGAGCCAAAGATTGTGCTTGAAGTCGCCTTCAACAATATGATGCGATCCGACCGTCATAATAGCGGCTACGCCTTACGATTTCCGAGAATTGTGCGATTGAGGCCGGACAAGTCCCCGGAAGACGCGGATACGATTGAGAGGGCGCGAGAGATTTTTGAACAGCAAAGCCGATAGATCAGTGGGCGTGATGATGATGTCCAACACTCTCACCCACCGGCATCACGCACCCATGCGCTACTTCGCACTCGACATGCTCAAACT
>JBEKBW010000027.1:0-46392 GCA_050015215.1 Candidatus Sulfotelmatobacter sp. | reverse complement strand
CACCTAGCGGGCGCTAGCGATTCACGCAAGGATATCTCAGCTTCCGCCGACATCTATAGGCGTCCCTTCGCGGTTGCAATCATGTTTGTCTTGGTGGGACTGGCGCTTTTGTTGTTCGGGATCGGGACGCCGTCATCGATGTTTTACGACGAAGGCTACTTCGTTCCGGAGGCGAGAGTATTTATTCAGGGCCCGTCACCTTCTCACGCTCCGGTGCAGGAAAAACCTCCTCTCGGAAAATTTCTTCTGTCCATTGGTATTAGGGCCGCTGGAGACGATGCATTGGGGTGGCGTGTTGCTGGGGCTGTGTGTGGCGCGCTGGCGTTGGTGGCGATCTTTTTTTGGGCTTATCTGCTCGTGAATGATGTTCGGCTGGCTTGCCTGGCGGCGGGGCTGACTCTTTTCAATAATTTTTGGTTTGTCATGTCACGCGTCGGCATGATGGATGCGTACTTGATGATTTTCCTCACGTGGAGTTTGGTGGCCTTCACGGCGTCTCTCGTTCTGGATATTAGCGTCGGCCGACGCCGTTTTCTTTTTTGTTTATCGGGCGTTTTGGTGGGGTTGGCGGGGGCGTGCAAATGGAATGCTATCGATACGCTGGCCGTCTATTTTCTCGTCACATTCGCGCTGTTGTGGATTGCGTACCATCCGATTGCGGGTGCTGACTCTTCCCTTTCAGGCTGCGCGAATAAGGTTCGGAGGATTAGTGTTTCCGTTCTTCTGCTGGGCTTGATCGGCGCTCCTATCGCCTCCTACTGTCTGGCCTATTGGCCGGTCTGCAAAGCCATTCATCGGCCATTCAATGTTCACGAATTGATAGCGATGCATATTTCTATCTGGCACTTCAACAGCACTACGATATCGAATCCGACGATTACTTCGCGCTGGTATACCTGGCCGTTTAACTTGAATCCGCAGCGGGCGCTTTCGTATCTGGTGGGCAATCCTGTGGTCGCGTGGGGCGGATTGGCGGCGATGGTGGTTTGCGTGCGGCGTTTTTGGAAGGCGGTCAGTTTCCAGGAAGGATTGGTCTTCCTGCTTTTCGCCGCAAATTATCTGCAGTGGGCGGTCACTCCCGAGAAGGGCATTTTTTATTACTACTACTATCCCAGCGTCATGATTCTTGGCGTGACGATAGCTGTTGCGCTGCGCAGCTTGCCGGATCGCGTCTTCGGTGTGCGAATCAGCCTCCTTCTTCTGATTGCCGCCGGAGCTTACTTTCTGCGGTGCTATCCACAGATGGCGCATCTAGAAGCTCCGTGGGACTGCGCTTTTGGATGTTGGCCGTAGACGTTTATGAGCTCGACGGTTTCTTGTGAGGCTGCGTGTTTACGCGGATGGGAACGCCACAATCCACGACCCACACGAAGAGATCCACTATGATTGGCGCGCAAACGGAGGTTGTTAGCAGCAGGGCCTGGGGGCCGGATGCGCTTGCCGAAGTCCGCGACGCGCGGCGCAGACATCAAGAGACGGTCACTGCGCATCGCGACGAGTACATTCAATCCAATCGTTATTTCTATGATCATCTGAAGAGGGTGCTGCAGTTCATTGTCGAGCCGGGGAAGCATGTGCTTGACGTTCGTTGCGAGACCGGTCATCTCCTCGCTTCTGTTCGGCCATCGTTTGGGGTTGGGGTTGAGATCAGCCCCGCCATGGTGGAGCGGGCGCGGGGCCAGCATCCGGATATGCATTTTGTGCAGAGCGATCCGGAAGACCTCGAATTGAACCAGACCTTCGATTACATCCTGTTTAACCACATTTTTGACACTGTCGATATTCTCCACGCACTGGAACGCATCAAGCGGCACTGCACGGCGGAAACGCGGGTAGTGGTGATCAACTATAACCATGCGTGGACGCCCATTCTCGAAATTGCCAGCAAGATCGGACTGCGCTCGCAATTTGTCGAGCCCAACTGGGTCAGCGAAAACGATATTCGCGGATTTTTGAAGCTGGCTGGTTTCCGGCCGGTTCGGCTGCATCGGTTCATGATGTTTCCGAAATGGATTCCGGGGCTATCGCAACTGTTGAATGGCATGCTTGCGCGGCTGCCGGGTTTGCGAAGGCTTTGCATGATGCAGATCATGGTGGCCCGGCTGGTCAGCGAGCCCAAGCGCGAAGAAGAGGTCACCGTTTCTGTTGTTGTGCCTTGCCGGAATGAAGTGGGCAACGTGCAGCAGGCCGTGGAACGCATCCCCGCGATGGGGAAACACACGGAGATTCTGTTTTGCGACGACAAATCCACCGACGGCACTGCCGACGAAGTGCGACGCATGATGGCGCTTCATCCGGGCAAAGACATTCGTCTGGTGAACGGGCCGGGGATTTGCAAAGCGGAAAATGTTTGGGCGGGGTTTCGCGCAGCTACCGGCGACATTCTGGTGATTCTCGATGCCGATTTGACGGTAATGCCGGAAGAATTGCCGATGTTCGTCCGGGCGCTCGTAACTTCGCAAGGTGAGTTTGTCAACGGTAGCCGGCTGGTCTACCCTTTGCCGCAGCTTGCGATGAAATTCGCAAACACGATCGGCAACAAGCTTTTTGGGCGAGTTTTTTCATTCTTGCTGGATCAGCGTATTAAGGACACGCTTTGCGGCACCAAAGTGCTTTGGCGCAAAGACTGGGAATACATAGAACTGAATCTCGGGATGTGGGGAATCAAAGATTTGTGGGGCGACTACGAGCTATTGTTCGGCGCGAGCAAGCTGCACCTCGAGATCGTCGAGGTCCCTGTGCATTATCAGGAACGAATTCATGGCGTCACCAAGATGACGAAGGTGTTCTCCAACGGAATGCGGATGTTGCGCATCTGTTGGCACGCCTGGTTTCAAATGGGAGGTTAGCTCCTCTTGCCTGCGGCAATTCTCCGGCGCTTACTTGCGCATCCACTCACGGCTTCGCTTGCCCTGGATAATCCGGCCACGACGGAGCTGCGCAATCAGATCATCGCATCGAAGCCATTCTTGAAATGTATTTACGATGAGTGGTACCGCACGTTGGCTCACGAACTTCCTGCTGGCGATGGGCAGGTGCTGGAGTTGGGTTCGGGCGCGGGGTACTGTGAGAGATACATCCCGGGGTTGATCACTTCAGAGATATTTCATTGTTCCAGAGCGAAAGTTGTTGCTGACGCGCAGCAATTGCCGTTCGCCGACGGATCGTTGCGGGCGATTGTGATGACGGACGTTTTCCATCACATGCCGCATGCAGAGCGTTTTTTCGCAGAGGCGGCTCGATGCCTTCGCAGGGGCGGGAAAATTCTCATGATTGAACCTTGGGTGACGCCGTGGTCCCGACTGGTCTATACCCGCCTGCACCACGAACCGTTTCGCCCCGAGGCGGAGGATTGGTCGTTTTCTTCCACCGGTCCGCTTTCCGGCAGCAATCAGGCGATTCCCTGGATTGTGTTCGTGAGAGATCGGTGCAAGTTCGAATCTCTCTTCCCGGAATTGTCGATTGAGCGGATTCGCCCATTCATGCCGTTTCGTTATCTGGTATCCGGCGGAGTGGGGTTGCGAAACCTTATGCCGGGTTTCACCCATGCCGCATGGGCAGGGCTTGAAGGGATGATGGAATCGCAGATGGCGCTGCTTGCCATGTTTGCCTTCGTAGCTTTGCAGCGATCTTAGCGCCCACAGCGTTGCAAAACAGGCAGTCGATATAGTCCCCAGAGAAAAGTCAGCGACCCCGGCCGAAACGACTGGGGTCGCGATGATCGTAGTGCATCTTGGCGTGTCCTACATCGCCGCGCTAGGGCGTGAATGAAAACACGGTGCCGGCATTGGCCCGGCCGCCGCCGTCTGCGGTCTCTCCATAGAACGTCGTCCCGAGGAGAAGGAGTTGGGTATCCGCATATGCTCCGTCTGTTCCCCACAGAAACGAGTAGAGAACTTGTTCCGTCCAATCGCCGCCTGGCGCTGAGGGTGGGCTTAATTTGAAGATGGTGCCGCAACCGACCACGCCGCAGTTCGCGTTGGTTCCACCGTATTGCGTGGAGCCATAGAGCGCACCCGTACTGTCGAAGATCGCCCCAGTCGGCGTGGCGCCATCGTTCGATGGCGAGCCTTGGAAAGAGTAGAGGGTGTTTTTCGTCCAGGCTCCCCCTCCGGTTGGCGGTGTCAACTGGAAGACTGTCCCGCCCGAGGCACCGTTGCTATTAGTTACCCCGTATAGGGCGCCCGTGCTATCGAAAACCAAACTGGAGTTCGGAGGGCCTTCAATGGCGGGATTAAACGTATACAGAACGGTTTCGGTCCAGGCTCCGGTGCCTGATGGAGTCAACTTGAAGGCGGTGCCCGGGGCAACCAGCGTTACCCCGTATAGTGAACCAGTGCTGTCGATGATCAGGTTGTTTCCCGGCTCTGAGCCGTCGGTGCTTCCGCCCTTGAAAGCGTAAATGGGAGCTTCGGTCCACGCTCCGCCTCCAGTGGGCGGAGAGAGGCGATATACGACGCCCTGTTTGTGCGCACCTCCCTTGAATGTAGTGCCGTAGAAGGTGCCTTTGCTGCCCTGCGTCAGGCCGGAGGAAGGAGTAAACCCATACCCCGCGCTCGTGGTGAAGGAATACAGCACGGTTTCAACCCAAGGCTTTCCTGGGGACAGTTCGAAGACGACGCCAACGCCGTTCGCGCCACCTTGCGCGGCGGTTCCGTAAAGTGAGCCGCCCTTCAGAAGCAACTGCCCGGGTGATGGAAATCCCCCGTCGGAGCCGCCGGTGAACGAGTAAAGAACATTTTCCGTCCAAGTGCCTCCGGGAGCGCTCGGCGGCGCCAGTTTGAAGACAATGCCCCAGCCGTGTTCGCCGCCCGTCGCGGTAGTGCCGTAGAGATTGCCTTTTGCATCGGCGATCAAGGGCGCGTTGGGAGAGAATCCGTCGTATTTCTCGGTGCTTTGGAAAGCGTGAAGCACAGTTTCTGTTTGGGAAGACGCGCGCTTGGGAGTTATTAGGCCGGTTAGCGTAAGGGCGATGATCGTTAGAGTGACCGCTGCGCTGGTGGATGACTTGCTCGTCCGCATGAATGGTTCTCCTCAATATCGTTATTGTTTTTGCCTCGTTGCGCAGAAGCAAACCCTATGTGGGCGAACGGGGCTTGGCCGACACAGGGACCGTTCTTAAACGACGGGCCAGAAGGGGGACAAATCGAGAGAAGTTTACCACGGGCGGCTATTCTCCAAACGTACTAATGCCGCAGGACAGGGCCGGCGGGTCAGTTCTTCGGAAACAATACTTTCCCGCCGGAACTCCGTGCCCCGGCCATAGCCCACCGCCGATTGACAGGAGTTAGATCACGGCACGATGAGCTACATCGAGAAGTAGCCGGACTGTTACCTGACAGTCTGTTTTGGCTTGAGGAAGCGATCAATCCTGTGGACCTCGGGCTCGGACGCATGGCATAATTCGCGGACCACGGAGTGAGGTCATGGAACAAGCTCTACGATCTTCCGCAAAACCGGCGTCCATTCCTGCGTTCTTGAACCAGCGACTTAATACTTATGTAATCGCGGCGACTGCGGCCGGGGTGTCTGCGCTCGCGATGGCGCAACGCGCGGAGGCGCAAATTGTATTTACGCCAGCCAACAAAACAATAAACACCGGCGAGAAGCTGCCAATCGACTTGAATCATGATGGGGTGACGGACATCGTTATCCGCGAGGGGCCATGCAGCAGAAGCGTCTATTTTCCGGGAAACTCTTTGCAGGCCGTGCCGCAAGCGGGAGGCGGTGTCGAGCGAATCTATCCGGGGTTGGCGGCTGCTTTGTCGGCTGGTTCGGAGATCGGCGGCCGCAAATTTTTTAACTCCCGCGCCGGCGTTATGGCGACCTTTACCAATTACGGAGTTTACTACTTCGGATCGTGGGTGGACTATGAATCGCAAGCAAAATACCTGGGCATAAAGTTTTCCAGCGCTGGGGAAATTCATTATGGTTGGGCGCGATTGACGGTTCTTCCGGACAACAAGGACATCATCGCGACGCTATCCGGCTATGCGTATGAGACCCGGGCGAATACGCCGATCCGGGCAGGCGATCGGGGAACGCAGGGAGGCGAAGCAAGTAGCGAAGTTATCGATCGGGCTGAACGGGCGGAACGATCTCCGCGGATGCTGGGGCGCCTCGCACGCGGCGCGGCTCCGTTGCCGCGGTGCGGCTGGACTCAATAGATAGGCGAAAACAAGTCGGTGGCACTTGCGGCACGGCTCACTCGGTGCCCTTTCAATACGACCTTAAGCTGTACCATCACGTTGCAGCGAATTTCCTGACCCCAATCCCTTAAAGTGCGCCCTGACGTTAATAGCAATTCCACTCAAAACCCTCGCTCTCGCCTTCGTTGCGCGCGCAATCGCGTTAGCCCTGCCCATTCGCGGTGGAAGATCACCGACCGAATTGAAGCCAGGGCAGCGTAGCGGTTTCCTGGCTTCTATAGCTGTCCCCCTGTGCGCATTGACCCTCTGCGCTGAACTCCTTAAACTTGTTAATGTTCTGCGACATGCGCATTCGTTTTCTGGTGGAGGGATTCCTGAGTCTGCGATTACGAGTTTTATGGTTGGCGGCCCTGTTGGGGCTGGTTGGGACGTTTTGCTTGGGGCAGGACCCGGCGCAGCAAGGCGGATCGTCGTCGCGGGACGAGACTCCGCAGGATCAATCTCAAAGCCCGCCTGGGCAGAGCACGACTCCCCCGAAACAGCAGCCTAAGGCGACTCCGCAGAATGCGACTCCGCAAAATCCGTTTTCGCCGGATCGCTCGACTCCGATCGCGTTGGATAGCAACGAGACGATTTTTGCCGTGCTGGCTGCGCTGAATTCGTGCGGATACGACCAGGATTTGAATATCTCGGATGCGACTCGCTTGAACGTGCGGGCTGAGATGCAGAAAGTTCTGGACAATTCCGAAGAGGCCGTGGCGGCGCGGTCGAGTTTGTGCGAGTTTTACCAGACGCACACGCCGGACCGGAATACGAATCGCAGCTTGTCGCCTTATATTTCGCTGGCGCTGTATGTGGACGGGCCGCCGCATTTTCGCCCGCGCACCAAAGAGGAAGACCTGCCGCCGGATGCGGACGCGATTACGCTCTATGGGGAATTGCTGGAAAAATTCTACGAAAAAGTTGGATTGCACTCGATTTGGGAGCGGCATCGCGGCGATTATGCGGCGGCGATGAATCGGTATCATGAGCCGCTGGCCAAGATGGTGTTCGATACGCAGATTTACCTGAAGCTGCAATCTTCGGAGTATCTGGGGCGGCGGTTCACGATTTTTCTGGACTTCATGGGCTCGCCGAATGAGACCGACGCGCGGAATTATGGAGCGGACTACTTCGTGGTTGTGTTTCCGGCTCCGGCGGGATTAGCGCGAAGCGCGCTGAAGATGGATCAGATTCGGCACACTTTTTTGCATTACGAACTGGATCCGCTGGCCAGCCGGCATTACACGGCAGTGATGCGGCTGGAACCGCTGCTGCAATCGGTAAAGCGTGCGCCGCTGGAGGAGAGTTTTAAGACGGACATCTCTCTGCTGGTAACCGAATGTCTGGTGCGGGCGATTGAGATTCGGACCAGCGGCGGCAAGGCTCCTGCAGAAGAGGCGTTGCGAGCTCAGGCCGTGGATGATGCCGTAAAGCAAGGATATATTCTCACGCGGTATTTCTACGACAGCGTGGTTGCGTTTGAGAAAGATCCGGCGGGCATTCGCGAGGCGTACGGCGAGCTGATTGCGGGTGTGGACGTGAAGAAAGAAGAGAAGGCTGCGACTGAGGTTCAGTTTGCCAGCAAGACTTCGCCGGAGTTGGTGCAGTTGTCGCGTCCCGAGGAAAGGCGAATGCTGTTTGCGGCCGAGAAGCGGCTGGCGGCGGGCGATGCTAAGGGCGCGCAGGAACTGGCGCAACAGGCGCTGGAAAAGAAGATTGGAGATCAGGGGCGGGCGTTGTTCATCCTGGCACAGGTCGCGGTAGCGAACAGGAATCGCGATGGAGCGGAAGATAATTTTCAGAAGGCGATTGAGGCTTCAAAAGATCCCAAGGTGGTGGGGTGGTCGCATGTGTATTTGGGGCGGATCCTGGATATGAAAGAGGATCGCGAGGCGGCGCTGCAAGAGTACCGGGCAGCTTTGAGTGCGAGCGGAGACTTGCCGGAGATCAAGGCGGCGGCGGAACGCGGATTGGCGCAGGCCTATGAGCCTCCAGCGAAACCGCAGGCACAGTGAAGATGGATTGGGATGTGCGCGTACAATCAGTAGCATTTGGTAATTGAGAATTGAGTGATTGAGTAGTTGTTCCGTTTGACGTGGGGGCTTCAATTTCTCAATTACTCAATTTCTCAATGTTCTAGTTCTGAGGAGAACGCATGAAGAGAACGGCAATCTTTGTTATAGCAATGCTGGCAGTTTCGGTTTGGAGTTTTGGGCAGAACAAGGCAGCTACGCAAACTCCGCCCGCCGGACAAGCGGCGGCGCCTGCGGGGAAGCGTCCGCCGCAGGCGAAAACGCAAGCGGAGTTTGAGGCTTACAAAGCGGCGGCCGCGTTGACCGATCCGGCGGCGCAGGAAAAAGCGGCCGACGACTTTGCGACAAAGTTTCCCGACAGCGAACTGCGGCCGCTGCTGTACAAGGCGGCGCTGCACAATTATCAGCAGGCGAACAACGCCGACAAAATGCTGGCGATGTCGCAGAAGGTGCTGACATTCGATCCGGACGATCCGGAGGCGCTGCTGGGCGTGGCGCAGGTTTTGGCTGAGCGGACGCGCGACACGGATTTAGATAAAGATCAACGGATTGCCGAAGCGAGAAAAGATGCAGAACGGGCGCTGGTGACGGTCGAGACGGACATTCCGGCTACGGGCGCTCCCGCCGAGCAGGTCGCAGCATTTAAGGGGTTTTTGAAGTCCGAAGCTTACGCAATTCTGGGCACGCTGGATTTCAACGCTAAGGCGTGGCCGAGCGCGGAAGATAATCTGAAGAAATCCATTGACGCGTTTCCGCAACAGCCCGATCCGATCGCGATCTTCCGATTGTCGGTCGCGTTGGACATGCAGAACAAGTATCCCGATGCGCTGAAATACGCCAATCAGGCGGTCGATCTGACGAAAGAAGGAACGAATGCCGGGGATGCGGCACGCAAGGAAAAAGACCGGCTGATCCAGTTGATCGGCGGCATTAAGTAGCCTCCGGATTAATGGATGGCCTGATCGGCTTAAAATAAGTACGGGACATCTTCTTCGCGCCTGCATAATAACCATGAAAGAAAGGGAAATCTCTGCGCTGGAAGCGGCGTTGGGCTACCACTTCCGCCGCCGCGGAGTGATTGAGCAGGCGATTACGCACAGTTCGCAGGCGCGCGAGCAGGAGGCGCAGCAGGCGGGCGAGAACAAATATACGGTTCACGACAACGAGCAGTTGGAGTTTCTGGGCGATGCGATTCTTGCGCTGGTGACCAGCGAAGAATTGTTCAATCGGTTTCCGCAGTTTCGGGAGGGGGAACTTTCAAAATTGCGGGCTCACCTGGTCAGCGAGCGGCATCTGATTCGGGTGGCGCAGCAACTGGAGTTGGGACATTATTTACGGCTGGGACGGGGCGAGGAAAAAAGCGGTGGCCGAAGCAAAACGGCGCTGCTGGTGGATGCTCTGGAGGCGATTCTGGCGGCTATCTATTTGGATGGAGGAATGGCGCCGGTACGCGAATTCATTTTGCGGGACATTCTGGGGCCGGAATTGCAGCGAATGGAGCGCGAGGGCGGAACGATGCCCATGACGGATTTTAAGTCGGCGCTGCAGGAAACATTGCAGGGCCTGGGGATGCCGCAACCAACTTACGTTCTGGTGCAGGAGGCAGGCCCGGAGCATAGAAAAACTTTTACCGTGGAAGTGCGTCTAAGCGCGAAGAAAGGCGAAGGCGAGGCGGAGTTTGTGGGACGAGCGGAAGGTTCCACGAAGAAGACGGCGGAGCAGGATGCGGCGCGGCAACTTCTCTCATATTTGGCGTCGCGGCCGCACCCGATGGAGGCCAGGCTGGCGCGGGGACCGCGTTCCGCCGAGAAGCAGTGATGAGTAAAGCGGCGGAAGTGGAGCCCATGAATTCTCCCAACGATCAGCTTGCGGATGAGCGGCCGGTCGCGCGACCAGCCCGGTATTCCGCCGGAGTGGGCGTTGCGGGTTCGTTGCAGTCACTGCTGGGGACCATCGTGATCGCCGTTTTTGTCATCACGTTCATTGTGCAGGCGTTTCAGATTCCGTCTCCTTCGATGGAGAACACACTGCTGGTTGGGGATTATCTGCTGGTGAACAAGCTGGTTTATGGCGGGGGCGGGGTGGCAGACTATACCATGCCGTACCGGAAGATTCGGCGCGGCGACATTGTGGTGTTTCATTATCCGGTGAATCCGGCGCAGCATTTTGTGAAACGGGTGATTGGCCTGCCTGGTGACAGGGTCCGGATGGTTAACAAGCAGGTGGTGGTGAATGGCGTGGCTTTGAAAGAACCTTACGCACGTTTTACGCGTCCAGCGAATGATTCGTTTCGCGACAGTTTTCCGCGATTTGACATCGCGGCGGGAGAGACTCCGGAGTGGTGGATACAGATGCGCAAACTAGTGGAGGATGGGCAACTGATCGTTCCGCAGGGAAATTATTTTGTGATGGGAGACAACCGGGACGACAGTTACGACAGCCGCTATTGGGGATTCGTCCCCCAGGGAAATATTATCGGTCAGCCGCTGCTGATTTATTGGTCGGTGCGTGAAGGAGAGGATGCGGCGGCGACATCGGTAAGCGGGAAATTGGCGCACTTCGCCTACGCGGTGACGCATATTTTTCAGAGCACGCGGTGGAAACGAACGCTGCGGCTGGTGAATTGAGTCTGGCGCGGCTAAGATAGTCGTTCGCGGTAGGAAGTGAGATAGGACGGATCGATTCGTGGCGAAGAAGGACAATAGAGAAGAAAAAAGCGTCGAGGAAAAACCGCGCGAGACAACGGTCGAGTTTCTGGCTTCGCTCGCTGCCGTGCTTGTGACGGGACTGTTCATCATCACGTTCGTGGTGCAGGCGTTCGAAATTCCCTCGAGTTCGATGGAGAACACGCTGCTGATTGGCGATCACGTATTTGTGAACCGGATTCAGTTCGCTCCGAAGACATCTTTCGTGGGGCCGCTGTTGCCTTACCGGCAAGTGCAGCGTGGCGATATTGTGGTGTTTCTTGCGCCGTGCGAGCCGGGACTGTACGTCGTTAAGCGCATTATGGGCGTGCCCGGCGATCGCATTCATTTGCGGAACGGGGTTGTGTACCGCAACGGCGAAGCGTTGCAAGAGCCGTACGTCATTCATTCGCAGGATGCGGCGGCATTTCCAAACCCTTACCGCGATAATTTCCCCGCGGTGCCGCCTTCGGAAAACTACAACGTGTATCCGTGCTGGGAGCCGGAGTTGCCGATGCACATACAGGGCGACGATCTGGTGGTGCCTCCCGGCCACTTTTTTGGAATGGGCGACAACCGCGACGTGAGCCTGGACAGCCGCTATTGGGGCTTCATTCCGCAGGAGAATGTGATTGGCCGGCCGATGTTTATTTATTGGTCGTTTGAGACGCCGGGCGATCAATATCGCAAAACAGATTTCGGCGACCGCATCGGGTTTCTCGCGCACGTAGTTATACACTTTTTCGACGAGACGCGCTGGCGGCGCACGTTACGTTTAGTAAAGTGAAGTTTTTTTCTTCCAAGCGACGGATTGCGGCCGCGGCAGTATTGATTCTGCTGATTCTCTTTCTTGTGCGTCCCGGGGTTTCGCGGCTGAAGGCTCGCATTGCAAGTTCCATTAGCCGGGCGGTGGATCGTCCAGTGGAAATCGGGAGCGTTCATCTTCGCTTTCTGCCGCGACCGGGATTCGATCTGGAAAACCTTGTGATTTATGAGAATCCGGCATTCGGCGCGGAGCCCATGTTGCGCGCACCCGAGGTGACGGCGGTGGTGCGGCTCACATCTTTGATGCGCGGACGGATGGATATTGCCCGCTTGGAGCTGACCGAACCGAGTTTGAATTTAGTACGCAGAAACGAAGACGGCCGGTGGAACTGGGCTTCCTTGCTGGAACGTACGGCCCGGACGCCGCTGGCTCCTACGGCGAAATCGAAGACCGAGGCGCGGCCAGGATTTCCTTACATTGAGGCTAGCTCCGGGCGCATTAATTTCAAGCTTGGTGCAGAAAAAAAACCATACGCTTTGCTGAACGCGGATTTCGCGCTGTGGCAGGAGTCGGAGAACGGCTGGGGCGTGCGGTTGCGGGCTGAACCGCTGCGCACCGACATGAGCTTGAGCGATACCGGGCTTCTGCGAATCAACGGGACCTGGCAGCGGGCGGCAAGCCTGTTTGAAACTCCGTTGCAATTTAATGCGGAGTGGGATCGCGCGCAGTTGGGGCAACTGACGAAGCTGGTCTCGGGAGCGGACAAAGGCTGGCGCGGAGATGCACGGCTGGAGATGACGCTGAGTGGAACTCCAGCAGCATTGCGAGTGGCGGCGGACGGATCGATTCGTGATTTTCGCCGCTACGACATTTCGACTAGCGATGGACTCGCGCTAGCTGCACATTGCGACGGAAAGTACAACTCCGCTGAAGGGATGATGCGGGAGATATTCTGCAGCGGGCCGGTGGGGAACGGCGTAATCAGTTTGCACGGCGATGCGGGACGGCCTGGAGTACACTCGTTGAATTTGACGCTGAACATGGAGAACGTGCCCGCGAATTCTGTGGCGCAACTGGTGCGGCGCGCCAAGAAGGACTTGCCTGCAGATCTTGTGGCGACCGGGAATGTACGCGGAAATTTTTCCATTCGAGAAGATGGGGCATCGAGGCCGGAAGTTGAGGGCACGGGCGAACTCACGGCGTTCCATCTGCAGTCGGCGGGCGACAAGGTGGAATTTGCTCCGGGCAGAGTGCCATTTGTGCTGACTTCTGAAGGGGATGGCGCTCACGATTCGTGGAGGATGAGACCGGAGCGTGGGGCGAACGTCGAGTCGTGGAAAATTCCGGACGAATTGGGCGTGCGGTACGGACCATTTCCAGTTGCGCTGGGACGGCCGGTCGCGGCGCAGGCGCGTGGCTGGTTAGGTCGCTCGGGCTATGAAGTAATGGTGCGCGGAGAGGGCGAGGTCGGGCAAACGCTGAGATTGGCCGGTTTGTTTGGGCTGCCAGCGGTGAAGGCCAATGTGGAAGGTGTAGCGCAATTGGATTTGCAGATTGTGGGAGTCTGGCGGGGAAACGAAGCCGGGCCGTCCTCGAATTTTTCTTTGCCCAAGATTACCGGTACTGCGCAATTGCACAATGTGCGTGTGACTGCGAAGGGATTGAATGAGCCGGTCGAAATTGTTTCCAGCGAGTTGAAGCTCTCGCCGGATGAGGCGCGGCTTGACAAACTGAACGCGCGAGCCGCGGAGGCGCACTGGACGGGATCTGTAACCTTGCCGCGCGGTTGCGGTACGCCGGGCGCGTGCGTAGCGCGCTTCAGTCTGAACAGCGACGAAATGGAGATGGGCGAACTGTCTGCGTGGTTGGGTTCGAATCCGAAGGAGCGGCGATGGTATCAGGTGTTTACGCCGAGCGAACCTTCGACGCCTTCGTTTCTGCTGAATCTGCGGGCGTCGGGAAACGTGAACGTTACGCGACTGTTGGCACATAACCTGACGGCGAGCCGGGTTTCAGCCGGGATCGATCTCGACCGCGGGAAGCTGAATGTTACCAACCTGAGCTTTGATCTGCTGGGTGGGAAGCATCGCGGCGACTGGCAGGCGGACTTCACCGGAGCCATCCCTGTTTACAAAGGTTCAGGAACTGTGACGAATGTTTCGCTGGACCAGGCAGCGGATGCGATGCATGACGAATGGATTTCCGGAAATGCCACGGGAACTTACGAGCTTGCGGGTCGGGGCAAAAGTTCGACGGCGTTCTGGCAATCGGCGGAAGGTGAAGTGCATTTTGATCTGCGAGATGCCGAGCTTACGCATGTTTCGCTGCTAGGCGATGGAGCACCGCTGCGGATTGTGCGCTGGCGCGGAGCAGGGCGCCTGCATGATGGCAAGCTTGAAATTCATAGCGATGATGTTGTTTCGCCTGCGAATCTGTACGAGATCAGCGGTACGGCAAGTTTAGGGCGGTCGCTCAACTTGAAGTTAATTAGTGGCTCCGCGGACAGCGCTTCAGGTGCGGGCTCGATTGCTTATAGCATCACAGGAACCCTGGCTCAGCCGCATGTGGTGCAAACTCCAGCGCCGGAGACGCAGGCGAAATTGAAGCCGTAGCGTTGCTGTGACGCGCAGAGGGTCTGGGACTGCAGCGGCTAAAGCCGACTCTAATTCTGTTTTGCTTACGGCATCGCTAAAGCGATTCTCTGATACGAATCGCGAGACTATCGGCAAAATTACGTAACCCGATCCTCATTTAACTCCTTCTTCTCTACTGTGAATAACCCGCCCCGCGCAGAACTTTTCCTGGAAGGTTCCCCGTCATTTTGCCGTGATCGATTACGGGCACACCATTGACCAGCACGTACTCCATTCCTTCGGAAAGTTGATTGGGATTGTCGAAGGTCGCCAGGTCGTGCACGGTTGCGGGATCGAAGATAACTACGTCGGCCCAAATGTTCGCTTTGAGAACGCCTCGGTCGGTGAGGCTCAGGCGTTGCGCTGGCAAGGCTGACATCTTTCTAATGGCATCTTCGAGCGTTAGAGCTTTTTCTTCGCGAACATATTTGCGCAGGATGCGGGGGAAAGTTCCGTAGGCGCGGGGGTGGGGATGCTCCTGTCCAAGAATTCCGTCGGGAGAAGTGCCCGAGGAATCGTTATCGATTGAGACCCACGGTTGTTGCAGGGCGAGCGTGACGTCTGGCTGCGACATGCCGAAGACAGCGACTTCGGTGCTGGGATCTTCGATGAGCACGTCGAAGAGGGCGTCCATGGGATCTTTGTTCCATTGCTTGGCGATTTCGGAAAGACGCTTGCCTTCGAGTGGCAACGCTTTGGGATTTTGTACTACACCGATCATGATGGCATCTGGTCCGGGGACTTCCTGCCATTCGTTGTCCCAATCTTTCGAGGGCGTGAGCATGTCTTTGCGGATGCGCTCGCGGGTTGCGGGATCTTTGAGACGTTCGACTAGCTTCGTGGTGCCGCCATCGTGGGCCCACTGGGGAATGAACGCGGAGAGATCGTTGAACCATGCGGTGTAGGCGTAGGTGTTCGCCGTAACGTCTGTGCCGGCGGCTCGTGCGGCGTCAATTTTGGCTACGACTTCGGGCATGCGTCCCCAGTTATTTTTCCCGGCGACTTTGATGTGCCATATTTCAACGGGAATGTGTGCTTCGCGGCCTATTCGCAGGGCTTCATCGATTGCTTCGAGAACCGAGTCGCTTTCGTTCCGCATATGCGTGGCATAGATGCCGCCGAATTTTCCGCCTTCGGCGGCGAGCGCGATTAGCTCGTCAGTTTTCGCGTAGGGCGCGGGAGCGTATTCGAGAGCGGTGGAGACGCCGACTGCGCCATCTTTCATGGCGTCGCGGACGAGAGCTTTCATCTGTTCGAGTTGTTCGGGCGTGGGTTGCTTGTTGTCATCGCCGAGCACCATCCGGCGCACTTGCGTTGCGCCTACGTAGCTACCGAGATTGATGCCCATGCCCTGTTTTTCGAGGCGCGCGAAATACTGGCGGAAAGTGCGCCAGTCGGGAGTGATTTTGTAGTGTTCGTAGCCAGCACGGTCGGCTTGAATGATGGCGTCGTTGAGCGGCGCGATGGAGCCTCCTTCGCCGGTCATTTCTGTCGTGATGCCTTGATAGATTTTCGAAGGCAGTCGCGGGTCGACAAGAATGGTGAGTTCGGACTGGCCGAGCATGTCGATGAAGCCGGGAGCGACTACTTTGCCTGCGGCATCGATGGTGCGCTGGCGGGGTGCGCCGGATAGATTGCCGATGGCGGCTACTTTTCCGTCGCGGATGCCGAGATCACCGGAGTACCAGGGAGATCCGGTGCCATCGATGATGTGGCCGTTGGTGATGACGAGGTCGAATGCAGTTTGGGCGAGCAACGGATGGGGTGCGGCGCATAACAGCGCGAGTATTAATAAGGCGTGTCTTCTGCTCGGCAGCATTGAGGCTCCTCGTCGTAGGAATTGTGGTTGGATAATCGCATTTCAGGCAACAATGCTGTCTATTGAAATCCCGCTTCTCGCAAAAGATGCGAAAAGTGGGACACCCCATTTTGCGCTCGAATCAAGTCGTCGAGCGTCTCACCGTCGCGCCAATGGCAATCCAGATTCCTAGTGCGAGCCATTCATATACGGTGAAGTGGCCGGGAATTGCTGGAACGATTTTCATCAGCAGCATCGCTGCGGCTACTACGAATCCAAAGACTGCTATCGACCGCTGGGATCCCGACAGCCTTGATTGGAGCGGCAACTTTCCCGAGCGCCCCAGCCACAGATACGCGGCGCAGGTTGCGGCCCACCCCAGAGCGCAGGCCACGGAACCGACTTCTGTGATCGGAACCAGAATGGCATCCCCCAAGAGCATACATGCGGCGGTTGCCACTCCTATGCTCAGCACCGCGATCGACGGCGTTTGATGCGCTGGGTGGACGAAGCCTGCACGTTGGTGAATCATGCCGCGGCGTCCTAGGGCGAAGACTAGGCGGCTAGCGGCGACAAAATTTCCGTTGAAGCACTTGATCAGCGAGAGCAATGCCGCGGCGAGAATGACATTGACGATCCAGTGCGAACGAACCGCCCGTTCGAAAGCTACTGCAGTCATGAATTTTTGGCCCGTCAAATCGTGCCAGGGCGCGATGAAGGCGACGGCGGCTATGACGGCTGTGTAGAAGAGAATACCGACCAGTATGGCCATCCAGATGGCGGTGAGAAATCCCTGGGAACGAAACTCCGAGATCGATTCCTCTGCGGCTTTACTTACCGATTCGAATCCGGTCATGAAATAAGGCACGATTTGAAGGACGAGAATAAATGAAAGTAGAGGAGTGTGGGTGAACAGCGGAGGGAAGTTGTGCGGTGAGCCCTTGCTGACGCCCACCGCGACGAATGTGACGAACAGCGCGATCGTCGTGAAGGCGGTCCAGTTCTGGAAAGTTGCACTCAGGCGGATGCCGCGATAGTTGAGCGTCGTGAGAAGCGCGGTGAGGGCGAGACCGATGAGCAGGTGAGGAAGATAAACGGGTCGGCCAGCGATGCGGTAGAGTTCGACGGAGTCGAGCGAAGGAACGATATAGCCGGCGATGCGGCCGACGGCGACCGCTTCCCATGGGCAGACGATAAAGTAGGCTAGCAACATCATCCAGCCCGTGGAATAGCTGATGGCGCGTGGGAAGGCGGCCGCCGTGTATGCGATTTCGCCGGCGGCGTCTGGCATGGCGGCGACCAGCTTGCCGTACACCCAGCCGATCGGAAACAGCAGCACGCCACCGACAGCGAAGCCCAGGAGTGCTCCGAGAGCGCCACCGCGGAGCAGCCAGTCGTCCATGACCACGAGCCAGCCGACGCCTACCATGGTGCCCCAAGCCAAGGTGAAGTAATCGGTTAGGCGAAGTTTGCGGGCGAGGTGGGACATGTGGAGGGCGAATTATAAAGCATTGAGACTTTCCTTAGCGGAAAGCTCGGACAGATCGCATATCCGACGATATAATTCAGCCATGGTCGTGGTTGACGATGTTCGTAAGCTGCTGCAAGATCTGGTCACGCCAGAGATGCGCGCTTTGTCGACTGAAGTGAGGGGCCTGAAAGAGAACATGGGTACATTGCGGGGCGACCTTAACGACAAGATCGATAGCCTGCGTGTTGAGATGAACCGCCGCTTCGATTATCTCGAAACCTCCTTCCGTCTGGATGAGCGGGTAAGTACATTGGAGGAGGAGCGAAGGAAAGAACGCCGCAGACAGTGATTGGCAAGTTGGGCTACCAGCCTTCCGCCTCTAAAGTGCCAAGTTGGTTTATGGTTTAATACTGCCACCAGCGCTTTACCTAATTAATGACACCTTTACAGCGTAAGCGCGTGCTCAGCGGCATGCGCCCTACAGGAAAGCTGCATCTTGGCAACTACATGGGTGCGCTCGACAACTGGGTGCGCATGCAGGATGAGTATGAGTGTTTCTTCACCATCGTCGATTGGCACGCGCTGACCACCGATTACGCCGACACTTCGCGCGTCAAGGAAAATTCGATCGAGGTGGCGCTCGACTGGCTGGCTGCTGGGATCGATCCGAAGAAATCGGTGATGTTCATCCAGTCGCACGTGCCGGCGCATGCGGAGCTGCATTTGTTGCTCTCGATGATTACCCCCCTGGGCTGGCTGGAGCGCGTGCCGACGTACAAAGAACAGCGCGAGAATATTAAGGACAAGGACCTCGGGACCTACGGATTTCTTGGCTATCCCGTGCTGCAGGCGGCGGATATTCTGATCTACAAGGCCGACGTGGTTCCGGTTGGCGAAGATCAGGTGGCGCATATCGAGCTCACACGGGAGATCGCTCGGAAGTTCAACGGATTTTATGGTCAGCGCGGCGATGTTTTTCCCGAGCCGCAGTCATTGCTCACGCGAGCGCCGAAGTTGCCGGGGACGGATGGACGGAAGATGTCGAAGTCGTATGGCAACACGGTGCTGCTCACGGATCCCGAGCCTGTGGTGCGGCAGAAGTTGAAGACTATGGTGACGGATCCGGCACGGGTGCGGAGATCGGATCCGGGGAATCCGGATGTTTGTCCGGTCGGCGATCTGCACAAGATTTTCAGCAGCCAGGAAACTTTGGCGAAGGTGAATGAAGGCTGCAGATCAGCGGGCATTGGCTGTATCGAATGTAAGGGTTGGGCTACAGATGCTTTGGTGCAACTGCTGAATCCGATGCAGGAGCGGCGCAGGAAATTCGAGGAGAATCCGCGGCTGGCTTGGGATATTCTGGATGCTGGCGCGGAACGGGCGCGAAAGGCTGCGGGCGAAACTATGGATGATGTACGGGCGGCTATGGGGATGTCGGTTGCGTACGAAGCGCCTAAGATGAGCGAGCGATAGTGTGGTGGCGGCAAGAGTTTATGGGTCCTTCGCTTCGCTCAGGATGACAGGCATGTGTTGTTTTGCGGCGGGTTGGTGACGTTCGGGCTTTTTGATGAATGAAGAGATGAAGGTCGGTGCTGGCGGGAATTCTCCGGAGATGGTGCCGGCGATTGCTGTGGGCCGGGGCGGCGCGAAATCGTCGAAAGATAGCGCGCGGAGGGAAGAGAGCGATTCTCCGTTTGCGGTTTCTGTGGCTGATGTTTACGAAGGACCGCTTGATCTGCTGCTTGATTTGATTCGGAAGCAGGACATCGATATTTACGACATTCCGATTGCGCGCATCACGGAGCAATACCTGGCGCACGTGGAGAAGATGCGCGAGCTGGATGTGAATGTGGCAGCCGATTTTATTTACATGGCTGCGGTGCTGATTCACATCAAGTCGAAGATGTTGTTGCCGCGCGATCCGATGGCGAAGGCGGAGGAGTTGGAGGATCCGCGAACCGAGTTGGTGAACCGGTTGCTTGAGCATGAAAAGTTCAAGTCGGCGGCGCAGATGCTTTTGCAGAAGCAGCAGATTGAGGATGCGGTGCTCACGAATCCGGCCCTGAAGGAATTTATGGACGCGGAGGGGACGGAGCCCGAGATGGCTGCGGATGTGATCGATTTGGTGAAAACGTTTCAGCAGATTTTGGAGCGCGTACGGACGCGGCCGGTACTCAATGTGAATGAGGAGACGGTTACCGTTGGGCAGATGATTGATTATTTGCGGCGGCGTTTGGAGTTGGAATCGCGGCCGATTCGGTTGAAGCAGCTTTTGATGCGCGTGCCTTCGCGGCAGGCTTTGGTTTGCATGTTTCTGGCTTTGCTCGAAATGGTGCGGCTGCAGGCGATTCAGGTGCGGCAAGATCAGTTGTTTGGCGAAATCGCAGTGCGGAGGCATACGCACTTTGATGAGATTATGAGTGAGCAGGTGCGGGATGATTGGCGGTAGTCGGGTGATGGAATGTGGACAGGTGGGTGGCGCTGGAGATCCTCCGCTCCGCCTTAAGAACGGCTGCGCTCAGGATGACGCAGGGAATCTTCATAGCTGATTTATGAGTTTAAAAGCTCAACTTGAGGCGATTATTTACGCGGCTGAGACGCCGATTACTGTTGAACAGGTGTATCAGCTCGTGAAGGAATTGGTGATGGCCGGGGGAGCTGCGGATGAGACTGAGGCGAAGTCTCGCGTGCGCGCGGCGCTTGAGGAATTGGTCGCAGACTACTACTCGCCCGATCATGGCATCGAGATTCGGCAAGTGGCGGGCGGGTATCGAATGTCGACCAAGCCGGAACAGCATGAAGTCGTGCGTAGCTTTGCGAAGAGTTTGAAGCCGCCGATTCGGCTTTCGCTGCCGGCTTTGGAGACGCTTGCCGTGATTGCTTACAAGCAGCCGGTTACTGTGCCCGAGATCAGCGAAATTCGGGGTGTGGATTCTGGTGGGGTGATTGCTACTTTGCTGGATCGAAAGCTGATTACTACTGCTGGGCGCAAGCAGGTGATTGGGCGGCCGATTCTTTACAAGACTACGAAAGAGTTTCTGATGCGGTTTGGGTTGAAGGATGTCAACGAGCTGCCGAGCATGGAGGAGTTTGAGAAGCTGGTGGCGGAGTCGTTCCAGGGAGAACTGGTTCCGGTCGACGGGGCGGGGGAAGCATCGGCGAATAGTTCGGCCCAGCCTGAGGAGCCGGTGGGAACTGACGCGGATTTGAAATCCAGCGCCTAGACCGGCACAGAGAGACAGCAGGCGCTAAAGCGCGGCTGATTTTATGGGATCTAACGGCACGACTAAAGTCGTGCCCTTCCCGAAACTCTTTTCGCGGCGCTAAAGCGCTGCGCCACCCAAAAGCGTCTGATTGTTTGAGTTCCATACATGCCTTCCGAGCGCTTACAAAAAATTATCGCTGCTGCCGGGATTGCTTCCCGGCGGAAAGCTGAGGAATTGATCTCGGCCGGTCACGTTAAGGTGAACGGAACTGTCGTGACTGAATTGGGCAGCAAGGCGGATGCTGATGTCGACCACATTCGCGTGGATGGCAAGCTGCTGCAGGGTGCGCAGCGACACGTTTATCTGGTGCTGAATAAGCCGAAGGGCTACGTGACTACCGTGAGCGATCCTGAGGGCCGGCCTACGGTGATGCAGTTGATTCACGGGGTGAAGAAGCGCGTTTATCCCGTGGGACGGCTTGAC
Source organism: Candidatus Sulfotelmatobacter sp. (assembly GCA_050015215.1). GTDB lineage: Bacteria > Acidobacteriota > Terriglobia > Terriglobales > Acidobacteriaceae > Sulfotelmatobacter. Next base: position 25,127 of record JBEKBW010000027.1, on the reverse strand, counting down.
TATGCGAGCGAGGGGTTGTTGCTGCTTACCAACGACGGTGGGCTGGCCAACAAGTTGATGAAGGCTTCTTCGGGCGTGCCGAAGACTTACGTCGTAAAAGTCGCCGGCACTCCTAGCGGCGACGCGCTGGAGAAACTGCGTGGCGGGGTTTCCATTGCTACCGATGACGGGCGGCGCGTGCGGACTGCGCCTGCCGGCATTCGGCTGGTGAAGGAAGCCAACAATCCCTGGTATGAAGTTACTTTAACTGAGGGGCGTAATCGCGAGATTCGGCGGATGTTCGAAAAAGTTGGGCATCATGTGGAGAAGATCAAGCGGGTACGCTATGGTCCGCTGACGCTTGACGTTCCGCCGGGAAAATTTCGAGAGCTGACCTTGCGGGAAGTGGATCAGTTGCGCACTGCCTGTAATAAACCTGTGGCTAGAAGCAAGCCTTCCGTGGCATGATGCGGCAAGCATGTTTTGCCAAGAATGAGCCGTTTTTTTGATTTGGTTTCGAAGCCTGCGCGGGATATGGGTTCGTCTGCTCCCGCCGCTACGCCTGCCTCGACAAAACCGCCCGTTGAACTTATCCAACTGGATTCCAATGAGAGTCCTTATGGGCCTTCGCTGCGCGTGGTGGATGCCATGCGTGGCGCGATGAACGCGGCGAATCTTTATCCAGATGACGATTGTAGCGCTTTGCGCGTGAAGCTGGCGGCGCACCATGGGTTGCCGCCGGAGCAGGTGCTGGTGACTGCCGGCTCGACCGGTTTGCTTAGCTTGCTTTGCCAGACTTTGCTTGCGCCGGGATTGAATGCGGTGACCAGCGAGCGGTCGTTCATTGTTTATTCGATGGCTGTGCATGCTACGGGAGCGCGGTTGATTGAAGCGCCCATGCATGGCGATGGCTTCGACCTTGAGGCGATTCACATGGCCATCAATTCCGATACGCGCATCGTGTTTCTTGCGAATCCCAACAATCCTACGGGGACGATGTTGGAAGCGGCAGCTGTGGAGCAGTTCCTGGCGGGGCTTCCCGGCCACGTGGTTCTGGTTCTGGATGAGGCTTACTACGAATTTGCGCTGCACTTCGCGAAGTTCCGGCGGGTGAATTACTCGAACTCGCTCGACTATGTTCATCGCGGCGCGGGGGTGGTGGTGCTGCGAACTTTTTCGAAGGCGCATGGGCTGGCTGGGTTGCGCGTGGGTTACGGGCTGGGTCCGGCGGAGTTGCTGGGATATTGCGCCAGCATGCGCAGCACGTTTTCTGTGTCGTCGGTGGCGCAGGCGGCGGCGATGGCTTCACTTGAGGATGACAAGCATATTCAGCGCGTGGTGGAGAACAACACGATCCAGTCGCGCGACCTTACGACTGGATTGACGGCGTTGGGCTATCGCGTGGTGCCGACCTGGGCAAATTTTCTGTACTGCGATTTGGGCGGGGATGCTGCGGAGTTTGCCGGCCGATTGCAGGAGGAAGGCGTGGTGGTGCGTCCGCTGGGATCGTGGGGCGCGCCGAATTGTATTCGCGTGACGATTGGGACGGCGGAGCAGAATCAGGCGTTGTTGCGGGCGGTGGGAAGGATTAAGTCGCGGGAATCTGGGGATGGGGCTCACAGCTCGCCGGGGGCGGGTTCGGTTGTGTAATTCCTGTTAACGTCAATCATTGCCTTGCGCGACCTGCGGCGTTACCTTAGTTCCTCTCGCCCTCACGATTGATTTGTCGAACGCCGACGAGTTCGAGTTCGTCCAGCCAGAGCACGAAATGGTCGCGGCTGAATTGGTTTTGGCTAGGGTCGCAGGTACGATCTTTTCCTCATGACACTGATTCGACCAAAGGGAATCCGGCAAAACCCGTGCTTTCATCGCGGTTGCGAAGCCAAGTGAGCTTGCTCGCACGGCGGACACGGGCTTGACCAAACTGCCTGCGTTCTCCGGAAGAAACCATGTCGAAAACAAAGCCGGAGCGAATGCCTCCTTTATTCTCGCTCCGGCCTTGGCGGCAGCTATGGCGCTTGTCCCAGACGCAATTAACCGGAGCGCGGAAACTTACCCGCGCTCCGGCACCGCGAACCAGGAGACCTGCTCACGGTGAAGTGGCTGGCGGCAAAATCTCCGCCTTATGGTTTGGGCGTGAAGATTCTGTTGCTCTTCAACGTTGCCGAAGGTTCGCTGACCGTCACGTATCCCTTTGTTGCGCCGGTCGGAATCGTCGCCGTCATGTAGGTATCGGAGGCCACGGTGAAGCTGGCCGCCGTCCCATTGAAAGAAACAGCGGTTGCCGGGCCGGTTACAAAGCCCTGGCCGTAGATGCCCAGCGAAGTGCCTTCCGTGCCCAGCGGGAATTGCAGGATCACGAACGGCTTCAGTCCCGTGTTCAGGCTATAAAACGTGCCTTCGTTCTCCACGCCGCCCTCATAGGTCACTCCGTAAAAGAGCCCATTCGGAAGCTGCAATATCGTCGAAGTGGGAAGGCATCCGACGGGGGTACCGTTGTTGCAGTTAGCGGAGCCGGGGGTGGGAAAATTGTACAAATCTGTATAAGTGTAAACTCCTTTCTTCGCTTTGGTCGCGATCTCGAACAGGCTCTGGACACCGTTGTTATTGGTTGCGGCGCTGTAGAGGTTGCCATCGCTGCCCAGGGTCAGTGGAAAGAGGGGGAATCCGGCATTATCCGTGGTTTCATTGAAGTTATGCAGCCAGGTGAGCTTGCCCGCGGGCGTTATCTCAAAGATCGTTCCCTGGGCGAAGGTGCCGCCCTCGAACGTCACGCCATAGAAATTGCCGTTGTTTCCCAGGGTGACAGCGGCGGGGTAGGAGCCGCTGGTGGAGTCGGTAAAGGTGTTGAAGGAGTAAAGAATTTTGATTTTACCCTTGGTCGTGATCGAGTAAAACGTGCCGCCGCCCGATCCCCCGCTGATCCCGCCCGAGGTGGTCGTCCCATAGAAGTCGCCGTTGGTACCCAAGGCCAGAGGGCCATATGGGAAGGCGCCATCGCTGGACCCACTCCCCAGGAAAGTGTGCAGCGTGGTCAGCTTATTGGTTGTCGGGTTGAACTGGAATACGATGCCGCCTGTTGTGAATCCGGTTGATCCCGGAATGGCTGTGCCGTACAGATTCCCATCCGTGCCCAGAGTTAGAACGCTGGGCTGCACGTATCCTACCCCGTTGACGATTGGGAAGGAGTACACCACCGTGAACCCATTCTGGCTGGGATCGTACTGGTAGATGACCGACAACTCGGCGTTGCCTCCCCAATTCTGGCAGGTACCGTAAAGGAGTCCGTCGGCGCCCAGCGTCATGCCCATCGAGGGTGGGTTGTAGCTGCCGTATTGCCATTCGCATGCGCCTCCGGGGTAGTCCCCTGTGGGCTGCCACAGCGGCATCTCAGCTCCAGCGGTCGTCATGCTGTAGATATCACTAGCAGGGCCATATCCCGATGTGGTGCCGTAGAGGTTGCCGTCCTGTCCGAGCACCAGTGGACCAGAGGGATAATAATCGCCATACACAAGGCCTTGGAACGAGGAGAGCGGGGTGTAGGTTTGAGCCTGCGCCGGCATTGCGAAGCCAGCGAGGGCGAGAGTGAGGGCAAGTGCTGCGACGATGCGAATTGTTTCTTGCTGCCGAAGGTTCTTCATTCTAGTCTCCTGGAATTACGATTTCTCGGGATGTCTGGGGATCAGGCTCCGTGTCGCCGCGCCGTCCGCAAATTGCGGCGACGTAACTTCCGAGCACGGCGCTCACTTTCGCCGAGAGCGGCATTGCCGTCAATGGTCTGGCGCTTACGCTCGGCCTACGCCTCGGTCACGCGACAAGTGGTTCGTTTTCAGAGCGGCTGGGGCAACGATCACGCGCGAGAGTGAACCCGAGAGATGGGTGGACTGGACGGAAGTCATGGACCCCGGGACGCCCTCGCCCGGAACGATGGCATGCCCATTTCGTGCTAAACTTGGCATCCTCTCAGGGGTTTGGTGCCGTGCCTCCCAACGCTTCATCGAGTCCGATTGTGCGATTCGGGATATTCGAGGCCGACCTGCGTTCCGGAGAACTGCGCCGGAACGGAGTCAAAGTCAAGATTCAAGAGCTGCCCTTTCGGGTGATGAAGTATCTGATCAGCCGTCCCAACGAAGTGGTAAGCCGGGAAGAGTTGCGCAAAGAGCTGTGGCCGGAAGACGTGTTTGTGGACTTCGACCGCGGGATCAGCAGCGCTATTAATCGACTGCGCGACGCGCTGGGCGATTCGGCGGAAAATCCCATATTCGTCGAGACGGTAGGGCGGCGTGGCTATCGCTGGATCGGCCCTTTGCATGTGCCTGCGCCCACAAACGCGGCGGAAGGTCAGCATGAAGTCCAGCATCAGGTTGCGCGGAGCGAGGCCGGCGATGTGACCCAAGCGACAGAAGCGGAGATTCCCGATGCGACTTCGGCCGAGGGCGAACCCTCGGGACACGAGTTCACGGCACGGTACCTCATCGGGCTGAAGTCGCCAGGGCGCAAGCGAAACCAGCGATCCAAGTTATGGATTGCGGGCGCGGCGGCTTTGGTGATTTTGGCCGGAGGGTTGGCGTGGATCTTGACCCGCCCGCCCGCGATCGCCTCCATTGCGGTTCTGCCGTTTGACAATCTCGGAGCCGCGCCCGACGACGCGTTCAGCGATGGGCTGACCGACGAAGTCGCCGCTTCGGTCTCGCATCTGGAGGGTGTCCGCGTGACCGGCCGTCGCTCGGCCTATGTGTTCAAGGGAAAACATGACGATCTTCGCCAAGTCGGCGCGCGGCTGAATGTGGACGCGGTGGTGGAAGGCAGCGTACAGCGGGCGGGCGACCACACGCATGTCGCGGTGCAAATGAACCGCACCCGCGACGGCTTTACCGTATGGTCCCAAACCTATGACGGTAACTCGACCGACTGGATACAGATCGAATCGCAAATCGCCAGCTCAATTGCCCGCGCCCTGGCCCGCAGAGTAAGTCCGGAGGGCCCGGCCTTGGCTCCGCCCGATCCGGAAGCGCACGCGTTGTATCTGCAGGGCCGCTATCTGTGGAACCAGAGAAACTTCCCGGCGGAGCTGAAGAGCGTGGATCTGATGCAGCAGGCCATTGCGCGCGATCCCAACTATGCGCTGGCCTGGGCGGGCCTTGCCGATTCGCTGGCAGTGATCGGCAACAACGAGGAAGTGTCACCGGCGGCGTACATGCCGCGGGCGCGCGACGCCGCTCGCAAAGCTCTGATGCTGGATCCCTCGCTGGCGGAGGCGCACGCGGTTCTGGGCATGGTGGCCTGCCACTACGATTACGACTGGCCGGCCGCGGAGCGGGAGTACCGGAAGGCGCTGCAACTGAATCCCAGCTATGCCAGCGCGCACCAATATTATGCCCTGGGTTTGATGGCCCACGGACGCTTCTCCGAGGCCCGTGAACAACTGGAGACCGCGCGCCGGCTCGATCCGCTCGCACTAATTGTGGATGTGGACGTGGCGGTGCTGCTCAAGTTCGAACGGAACTACGATGGCGTGATCGCCGAGTCGCAGCGCATCCTGCAGATCGACCCGAATTTTCAATTGGGCTACAGCATGCTGGCGTCGGGATACTTCTGCGAACACCGCTGGGACGAGTGGCGCGCGGCCGACGCCAAGTTGCCTTCCGGAGGAATACCTTTTCGGCGCGCCTTGGTCAACGGCAATACGGAAGAAGCGCGGCGCATCATGAACCAGCACATCGCCGAGGTGGCCACCGGCGTGACCCGGCCCTACGATGTCGCTTACGATGCCGTGCGATTGGGCGATCGGGACCTGGCGCTGGAGTGGTTGGAGAAGTCCTACCAGAACCGCGATTACTGGCTGCTCTTCATGAATGTCGAGCCGGAGATGGACCCGGTGCGCTCCGATCCTCGATTTCAAGCCATCGTGCGGCGTCTCGGAGTCTGAGAATGATTGCAGCAGTTATCCTCATTATTGTTGCGGTTGCATCTCTCCAAGCCAAATTTCGATCAAAGATCAAAGATGAGTTCAGGTCTAGACGCTTGAGAATGATCCCAAAACTTGAACCCTCGCCATAGCCGCAGCAGACGCGATCATTCGCTAGATTGTCGATAAATCGCCATAGCATTCATTGACCCGGTCGTGAACCACCTCCCGATTTTCGTCGAACCCATGGCCTCCTGGTTGCGTCGGATGCGTAAAACTATCCTGGATTTTTGTCGGCCGCGTGATCGGCGCAAACATGGGATTTAAACTCTTTGTCGCGCTGCAACTCGAAGTTGCGCATCATCTCATCGAAAGAGTTGCCTTCGGGAGCGCCGGAAGGTTCGAACCGCCATCCACATGCGGAGCAACCAAAGCCCTGAAAACGCTTCCGCTCAATCCATACCAGCTTCCTGCTCATGGCCGCCTCTTTCGCGCCAACGAGTACCAGCGTTGCTGTCCTGGGGATAAAAACCGCAGTCTACATACGCCAATTTTGACGGGTCTGTCGGGCATCCTACATACCTAGATTTTGCCCCGGGAAGCCCCAGGACTCTCCTCTTGGGTGCGCTCCCTTGCTTTACCACCCGGATCGCGTTCTGGGCTACTTGTCTATTGCTCGAATGTGCGTTATTGCTCAGACCGGTTTTCAAATTCGAGGTAACTTCGTAAGCGGTGAGGAAGGAGTCCCGCTGATGGCCCCGTACTCTGAGCGGGATTGGACGCGCATCGCAGAACAGGCTAGTAAAGAAACGGACCCGCAGAAGCTGATGATCCTGATTGGAAAGCTTTGCGGCGCGTTGGAGATTGAGCGCAGAACAGAAGTGTTGGATGGCAGCGAGCCAAGGGGAAATGAGCCCGGGCCTTTTCCCGGCAATTAGCTGAACACACGCTTCGCCAAAGGACGGTTTATGGAAGGCAAACGCGGACGAGTTGTGCAGTCCGGCGAGCGGACGAATACCCAAGGGAAACCAGTCAGCAGCCTCATACTCCTATCGATTCCAGATAGCGATTACAGCTCACTGCGTCCTCATCTCGAGTACGTCAGCTTGCCAAACCATCTCGTCCTTCACGAGGCCGGTGGGAAGATGGAATTTGCGTATTTCCCGAATCGAGGTTTGATTTCTCTTGTAGTCGTAATGAAAGATGGAAGAACGGTCGAAGCTGGCATAGTTGGAAATGAAGGCTTCACTGGCACACTGGCGGCCGTTGGCTTGAGTAGGAGTCCGCTTCATGCGGTGGTACAAATCACGGGGGATGGGTTTCGGGTCGAGGTCGGTGCTTTGCAGAGTACGTTAGAATCGGCTCCAAACCTGCAAATGATGTTAAGCCGCTATGTCGCAATTCGGGGCATGCAGGTTGCACAAACAGCGGCGTGTAATCGGCTGCACAGTATTGGGCAGCGCCTTGCACGGTGGTTGCTAATGACTCAAGATAGAGTGGATTCAGGGTCGCTGCCCATCACTCATGATTTTCTCGCAACGATGCTGGGGACTGATCGACCCAGCGTGAGCGTGGCAGCTGGTGTTTTGCAGAAGAAGAAGCTCATCGAGTACACCCGTGGCGCAGTTAAGATCGTGAATCGCAAGAAACTTGAGAACACCGCCTGCGAATGCTACGGGGTTATCCAACAGTACGATGGCGAGCTGGGTTTGAAATAAAACCGCAAGAGAAGATGCATTAACCCATGCGAGGGTTTTTGACGATATGGCCTGATTCGTCAGCTATGGAATCCACTGCCGAGTCAGCAGAGAGTGAATACATGAGAGCGACAGCTGTGCCTACATTGACGGCCCTTTCTGCCCATTCCTGTATCTGTACAAAATGCACAGGTGAAGGAGATTTTTGCAGAGCACGAGATAATGACGCCTGATGTATGCGTGACGCCGTATCCGCATAAGGACGGCGAAACAGTGTCTGATTGGCCGGGCTTCCTGATTTCGGCCGAGCATCCGGTCGAGTTGATCGGTGGTGTCCAATTTCTGCACGGAGTTAGTGGCGGAGCTGCCTTGAGCCATTCGATCAGCGTTGACTTATATCGTGCGTTCCACAAGCAAAGGTGTTTTGAGCTGAGCGTTAGTCAAACCGGGACAGATCCGAACGTCTCCGATCCACCGATGAAGACGCCTACCCCCGCTCAAGGGAAGAAATTGGATCAGGGAATGAGGCTGATCCTACACAGCTTCCGTTTTTCAGACTAGAGCCGTTGCCCGATAGCAGTTGACAATCGCCATTTCACTCCTTGACCCGGTCGTGAACGACCTCCCTGATTTTCGACGACCCATGGCGTCCCGAAAGCGCCGGATGCGTAAAATGAAAGGAGATGCTGTGATGAGTGAGAGGCAGAGGAGCGAATGGCGATGGAAACACAGAGCGAAAGCAATCCCGAATCAAATCCGGCCAAGGCAGAGGTGCATATCAAGAGTGCGCATCAGATTTTGAAGGCGCTGCAAGAGAAGATCGGAGAGCATCCAGAAATCGGTGCGGCTATTACGAAGTTGGAGATGGCGCTGAATGATCTGGCGATCCAGACTGGCGGCGTGCTGTAGCAGGCGGCCGGGTCGGCAACGCCGCGTCACCATCGATGTGCCTACGCATAACCTTGCCAGAAAATTCATATTGACATGCTATGGACGGGCGATCAATATCGGCGTCATGACTTCGCAACCTACTCAACCGAGGCCGCTCAGTCTACGATTAACCAAACACCTCCTTGCCTACGCAACTGTGGCGGGAGCAGTCTGCTTCGTTCTTTGCGCTTCCTGACGGACTTCCAATCGTGGGTAGTGAGCGGTTTAGCCGGGAAGTATGCACTCCGGGAGATCCCTCGTCCCGCCGGTGAAAACGCGGGACTTCGGGATGACGCCAGTCCTTAAGAGTGCGCCATTTTTAGTTGAAAAATTTGGGGAGCAGGATCGCTGCTCCCCTGTCTAAGCCTATTTTACTTCGGCAGGACCACCAACGATTGGGGCGAGGTGATGCTGTAGGGCGAGCCTGGGGCTGGTTTCACGCTGGTTGGGGTCGCGGTGAATACCCACAGTTTGCCCGCGGCTGGACTAATTGCGTACAGGTGATTGGAGCTGTCCCAGAACACCTCGCTCACTTCGTCAGAGACCAGAAGACCTGTGTATTTGGTGATGGGATTGGCGCCGTTGAAGTGAAAAAGTTGTAATCCCGATGTGCCCGCCACGGCCAGGAGTTTTCCCGAGGGCGACATCCAGTAGTCGCTGACGTAGCTCGACTCGCTCCCGGATCCCCCCGCTTCCGTTTTGGGCATATTCTCGTAGGTGCTCGTTGTACTGAGCTGTCCGGCGCTGTCGACCGTGTAGGTGGCTAGTTGATAGGGGCCCTGCGGAGTCCAATTGCCGTTTAATGGCTGCACCGCGATCACGAGGTGATCGGTGGGATCGGCCGCTGCCGACCAGGGGCAGTAGAAATCGCCCGACCGTGCAGTCGGATAAACCTGGTTTGGATTCAGCATGGTGATCGCGCCATTGCTGCTCCTCTGGATTCCGTAAATAGAGGGACTGAACTGGTAGCAAGTCGACTCATAGGCGTATTCGTTGTCTCCAACAAAGCTTTCTACGTAGCCGAAACCCGGCCCCGCCTGAATATTGTCGAGATAAGTGAGCTTGCCGGTCGAATTGTCGATGCTGTAGGCCAGCTCTTCGTTGTTCGTGGTGTAGTAGTCGGCGTAGAGCGACGTTCCGGTGTGATCGAGGAAAAGACTGTTCAGGCCGCCATCGGGTTCCACCTCGAGTGTATCGACTTGTTTCAACGATCCATTCGCCGCGATCGAAAATGAGTCGAGATTGATTCCGTCGGTTCCAAACAGCCATGTGCCGTTTGCGACGATATCGTAGATCGCCGTCGAGAAGGGAGTTCCTGGAATTGGTGTGAGTTTACCGTCAGCCGCGGCGGTATAACCGTCGATCTGACTTTGCCCGTTGCTGGGTGAACTTGTCAGGTAGACATAGGCGACAGGGGCAGACGCCGGTTGATTTACGGAATCAGTAGGTGAGGGCGTGGTCTGAGCGGATGCCAGAACTGTACTGGCGCAGACTAGGGTGGTGAACAACGTTCCGATGTTTCGGGACATGCAACAACCTCGTACCTCGGATGCTGAGGGAAAATCGAACAGGCTTTCGATGCCCGGGAAAGGTGCGGTGGTTGGATGATTTGGAGTACGGGGTTTTCTGTAGGGTTGCCGCGCTTCGCCACATGGGTTTCTCTCTTCTCAAAACGAGTGTTTTCAGAACGAACTTTGACGAGCTTTGACAAGCTTTGAAACAAGCATTGACCTGCGGTCCGTCCCGGCGGATAATGCTGGCGTTCGCGGAGGGTTTTTATGACTCGCGCACGTCGGCCTCGCAAGACGGTTTCCCTATCCAGTTCAGTCCATCGACGACTCAACGCATATGCCATTGCCGCTGGAGCGAGCGGGCTGGCTTTGGCCCTCCCGGCTCAGGCCGAGATTGTCTATACGCCAGCGAATCAATTTATCGAACATGGTCAGAGATACGCGCTCAATCTCATAAATAGCGGGGCGGCCGACTTTGTGGTTGCAGATCGTTCCGGCAACAGCACATCAGGCCATGCAAGTTCGCTGTTCGTCGCTGGAGCGCCGGGTAACAGCGTGGAGGGATCTGCCAGCCGGCACGCATTTCCCGCTGCTGCGTTGAAACAGGGAGCGAGCATTCCCACCGGGACGTTTGGCGCCAAAGGGCAGATGGCGTTTTTCTGTTCGGGATTCCTCGACTGCTCGGCCACTACCTCGAAGAGAGGGGATTGGGTCAACGTCACGGACCGCTATCTGGGCCTTAAGTTCACGATTGATGGGCAGACGCATTATGGCTGGGCACGGTTCTCGGTGAAGCTTTCGGGCGTTCGGTTGACGGCGGTGCTTAGTGGGTATGCTTACGAAACCATAGCGGATCAGCCCATCCTCGCGGGCGCGACGCAAGGGACGGCCGATGACATCTCGGCCGGTGCTTCTCTCGAGAGGGAATCTTCGGGAGTGGGCACGCTTGGCAACTTGGCGCTGGGATGGCGCTGATTTTGTTTGCGGCATTCTAAGTTCTCCTTCCGCTGCGGATTCCTTTTCCGCGTAGTCTTTTCCGCGCACTTCTTTTCCGCGCATTTCTTGGGCTCAGCTCTGGCTTGCGCTCCGGCGCTCCGCCGACCTGTTCAATCGCAGCCTGCACGTATCTTCTAATAAAGGGACGCCCTAACTCCGCCTCTCTGCGAATCGTGATGTGCCGGATCAATTTGCCTTTGCCTTCAAGAACCCGGTCGGGATCGGGCAGCAGAGCGCCACGATTGAAGCCGAGATTCACGTGCGAACTGTAAGTCACGATATGGCAGAAGCCGTCTTTCAGCGGCTTGCCGGTAAAGGAGAATCCGATGGCTAGCGCATAGCCTTTTACGATGGATTCAATCGCGCCGGGCGCTTCTTCGAGGACAAGCTCGCGTAGCGCCAGAGTGAGATTGGAGACGTGCGGATCGTAGGCAGCGAGGTGGGTGAGGAGTTCGTGGGAAGGTGGCGGCATTTCCTCGGCAGATTAGCACGAAGGCTGGGAAGGTGCTTTATCCCTGTTCGGCAGCGTGCGCGGCGCCGTAGAGTCCGGCATCGCTGCCTAACAGGGCTCGCGTGACGAGGATTTTTGCATCGTTGCTGCCTTCGGGACTTGGGTTGGCTCGCGATATTTGCTTGTGCTCGACCGACGAAGGCGTCCGTCCCTCCATGATTTGGCTTTCGCGCATCGGATCATCCGGAGCCATCGCTGCATAGACTAGCGAGCGGATTCTCATTTCTGCGAACATTGTGGGCGCGAAGGCGTCCCATGCGGCGGCTACCCCGCCGGCCAGGACGTACACCTCTAAATCCAGCACGTTGATTGCGTCTGCGAGCATGATTCCGAGATAGCGGCCGAAGGTGCGAAAGATGATGCGGGCGGGTTCGTCGCCTTGCATGGCGAGATCGTAGATTAGCTTCGGAGCGAACTCGGCATCGGAAGATGCAGCTTGGGCGAGCGACGGCGCTTCGCCGCTGGCTGCGGCTTCGCGGGCCATGCGCATGATGGCGCTGGCGGAGGCATAGCGCTCGGCGCATCCGTGGTTGCCGCAGCCACAGGGGACGCCGTCTGGTTCGACGGTCATGTGGCCGAACTCGCCGGCCATGCCGTTCATGCCGGCCCAGATCTTTCCGTTGAGCACAATGCCGCCGCCGATGCCGGTGCCTAGCGTGATCACGGCTGCGTTTGGAACGCCGCGGGCTGCACCGAGCCACTGCTCGCCGAGCGCAGCCATGTTGGCGTCATTATCCAGGACTACGCGCGCGTTATTTTCCAGGAGATCGCAGGCGCGCAGGCGGCGCTCGATTTCGGCGCGCACGGGATAGTTCTCCCATCCCGGAAAATTGGCGGATTTGCGTACCTTGCCGGTTTGCATGTCGATGATTCCGAGGACGCCGATGCCTGCGCCCATGAATTTTCCTGCGGCTCTATGTTTGGCGGAGAGTTGGTGGATCGCGTTGCACATTTCATCGATGGTGCGGTCGGGGCCTTGGGCGGTTCTGGTGGGGACGGTTAATTTTTCCAGGAGTTGTCCCTCGCGGGTTATGGCTGCGATGCGGAGGTTGGTTCCGCCGAGGTCGACGCCGATGGAGAAGTCGGGCATGGGTGGGATTATACGGTGTGAGTTCAGAGTTGTTGATTGACGAGTTTGGATTGCGGACTGAGCGGGTCGACAGCTGTAGAACAAACGCCTTTATGAGATCTTGGTCGCGCAAAGGGGAAAGGGGTCCTTCGACTGCAGTTGTGCTTCGCTTCGCTTGCACAACCTCCGCTCAGGACGACAAATAAGTTATTTCTGGCAGAGCGGGCAGTAGTGGCTGCTGCGGCCTGCTATTACTATGCGCTTGATCGGCGTTTTGCATGTTAGGCAGGGTTCGCCTTCGCGGGCGTAGACGCGGTGTTGGAGTTGGAAGAAACCTTCTTCGCCGTCGGCGTTCACGTAGTCGGAGACGGAGGAGCCACCGAGTTTGATTGCTTCCTGCAGCACTTCTTTTATCGCTTGCAAGAGTTCGGCAAATTGGTCGCGGGTTATTGAGCTGGCGCGACGGCGTGGGCGGATTCCCGCGCGGAACAAAGATTCGTCGGCATAGATGTTTCCCACCCCCCGGAGGAGGTTCTGATTAAGAAGTGCGCTCTTGATCGGAGTCTTGCGGTGGCGAAACAGCGGGAGAAATTGATCTAGATTGGCTTCCAAGGGTTCGAGTCCGGCCGCAGCGAAGTTTTTGGAAACGCTCAGCCGGCCGAAGCGACGGGGATCGATGAAGCGCAGTTCCCTGCCCGAAGTCAGCTTAACGATTGCGTGGGTGTGTTTGGCAACTTCGGATTGCGCGTCGGTGACTTGCAGGCGGCCACTCATTCCCAGATGGACGATGAAATTTGCTTTGGAGGAGTGAACGCCCTCGTCCGCCCTTGTTTGCGGAATCGAGGAGGCTTTTTGTGTCTTCGTTCTTGCTCCTGGACGGGATACTTTTGGCTTCCGGTTCTTCGCGGACAGCGGTGTCCGCGCCATTCTTTCCAGATCGAAGACTATGTGTTTGCCCACACGACGGATTGCGGCGATGCGGCTGTGTTCCAGGACGGCGGCGATTTCTCTTGCGGGGGACTTTAGCGGCTCGGGTTTTTCGCCGAGCCAGACGGATTCAACTACGTCGCCGGTTACGCGTCTCGCCAGGCCGCGGGCGATGGTTTCCACTTCAGGGAGTTCAGGCATGGGATAGAGATGCAGAACGACGGGTTCCGATGCAGGGAGGTCCCTCGCTTTGCTCGGGATGACTCTGTGCGGAGGGTGCCGAGCGATGAGGGCGGCGCTTAGTCTTTGAGCGGAACTACTGCTCGACCGTCCTTGCAAAAGGTGGCTACTTTTTGCAGATCGCCGTTGGCTTGCGGCACCGTCATTACCGGGCCGTAGCAGTAGACTGCGTGGCCGCTGGCGGCGAAGTACCAGCGTCCGCCCTTGGAGTGATCGAGATGACCGATGGGACGACGATCGGAATGCGCGGGTTGCGCAATCGTCATACTGAACAACAAGGCTAGGGTCAGGGCCTTCATGTTGCTTGCTTAACTGCTTTCTGAACTTCTCGTTGCTTAAAGCTTCTACTGCTTGAACGCAACTACTTCAACCTGGGTCTTACAGCGTAACCAAAACACGGCGTTGATCGCCCAAATCTGCGGCAGGCACGGGAGGAAGCTGGACATGCGGCTTGGCTTCCTTGCCGGCGTGGCTTGGGGCGTGTTGCTGAGTCGGTGGAACCTGGGTCGACGGAGCATGGGTCGACGGAGATCGATCGCTGGCCGAAGGCGCTTGCCTTGCAGAAGTATTCGGATGAGCCTGGGCCTTATCGCGGGCGGCCTTGTCGCCGACGGCTTTGCCTTTCATCGCCCACAGCTCCATGCTGTCGCCCTGCAGAACCTGAATGAGATTGTGCTGCTGCTGGATGGCTGCTCCCTGCTCGACGATGAGCATGGTCATCAGGGCATAGGACGCGATGAAGACGATCGTGAGTAAGGGCAAAAGACTCCGCTGCTTTTTCGGAGCCGCAATCGGCATCATGGCAGTGTTACCGAACAAAGTCGTCAAGAGCCACCCCAGTCTTGCCCCGTAAGCGCAGGCAGGGAGAAGAATGCAGCTTGTGCTCCATTGACGCGAGCGGTGTGAAGCTGCTGATTAGTTAGGGTTTAGGATGATTAATTGGGGGGAAGTGTTGGGCGGGAAGTGCAACTCGATGCACATTTTGAGCAGCGGGGTTTGGTTTATCTTGCCGTTGCGAACGTGTGGAATCGTTGCTGGGTGCGGGTTTCGCGTCGCTTATTGTCCTAAAGGCAGATAAACCACGAAGGGCATCAAGTAGCACGAAGGTGGTACTACGTGGACTTATTTCCCGCCTAGCAGGAGCTTCGCGATGGTCGCCAACTGCATGTTCGACGTGCCCTCGTAAATCTTGCCGATCTTGGCGTCGCGCCAGTATTTTTCGACGGGATAATCTTTGGTGAAGCCGTAGCCACCATAGATTTCGATGGCTAACGAGGTTACGCGCTCGGCTACCTGCGAGGCAAAAAGCTTCGCCATGGCCGCTTCTTTAATGAAGTTCACGCCGGCATCTTTCATGCGCGCGGAGTTGTAGACCATCAACCGTGCGGCTTCGATTTCCGTGGCCATTTGCGCGATCTGGAACTGGATGCCTTGAAACTCGGCGAGTGCCTTGCCGAACTGCTTGCGCTCTTGTGCGTATTTAGCGGCGTACTCCCATGCGCCGTGGGCTACGCCGATCATCTGCGCGCCGATGCCGATGCGGCCTTCGTTCAAGGTTTCAATGGCGATCTTGTAGCCTTTGCCCGGCTCGCCGATAACGTTTTCTTTGGGGACTTTGCAGTCTTCTAGAATCAGTTCGCAGGTGGAAGAGGCGCGGATGCCTAGCTTGTCTTCCTTTTTGCCTACGCTGAATCCGGGGAAATTTTTCTCGATGAGAAATGCAGTGATGCCTTTGTATCCGGCGGATGGATCGAGCGTGGCGAAGAGAACGAAGAGCCCTGCTTCTTTACCGTTGGTGATCCAGAGCTTGCGACCGTTGAGTTCGTAGTCGCTGCCATTGAGTTCGGCGCGGGTTTGCAGGGCGAAAGCATCGGAGCCGGAACCGGCTTCGCTTAGCGCATAGGCGCCTACGGTGTCGGCGGCCATTCTTGGAAGATAGCGCTTCTTTTGATCCGCATTTCCCCAACGCAGGAGCGCGTTGTTGACGAGCGTGTTTTGGACATCCACGATTACACCTGCGGAGGCGTCCACACGCGAGAGTTCTTCCACGGCGAGAATCGCTTCGAAAAATTTGGCTCCGCTGCCGCCGAATTGCTCAGGGATTTCGATTCCCATCAAGCCTAGCTGGAAGAATTCGTGGATGAGATCTTTTTCGAAGACGCCTTTCTCGTCCATTTCTTTGACGTGAGGGCGGACTCTGTCGTCGGCGAATTGGCGGATGTTGTCGCGGAAGAGGATTTCGTCTTCGGTAAGGGTGGTTAAGGGCGTGGGGGCGGGAGCTTGCAGTGTGGTTTCGGGCATGTAGTACCTTCCGCGGAAGAATGCAAACTCACGATTTTAGCACTGCGATGGCAAAATGATCCTGGCCGAGCATACAACCCATCTCATAAATGACGCCAGTTGGGAAAGACGCGCGCAAGCCGAGTGCGGCCTGCGCGGCGACCCCGGAGTATCCTCCCGCAGGAAACCGCTACTTCACGGTGAACGGCGCGGACGCCATCACATTCTCCCATTCAATGAGCAGTTTTCCCTTGGCGCCGCCTGCGCCCGAGAGCGTGATCTTGAGGGTTTCGACCGGAGATGACGGCTTGCCCATGGTGAGCGAAACGCGGCCCAGCTCGGTGGCCGGATCATCGGTGGTGGCTCCCTCGCGAATGCCATCCGGTGAGACCCCGACGCCCCAGATGTGCCTGGCGCCGGCCATCAGGGTTTTGTTGACGATCAGCTTCCACTGGCCGTCGTCGAGGTCGGCATACAGTGTGTAGTCGCCTTTGGGAAGGGCGCGGCCATTCAGATCGAGGTCGGCGTCGGTGTGCAGAACGGTGGCGTAATCGGCGCCCAGACGCCACACCTTGCCATACGGCTCGATCGCGCCAGCGCCGCCGAAAATTTGGCGGCCCCTGACGGAGGGAGCGTGGTAGTAGATCCAGAGGTTCTTGCCATTGATGGTGACGCTGGTTTCGGCGCCCGGACTCTTGGTGTTCTTAGTGACCAAGTCTTCCTTTTTCACCTGGGCGACGGCCAGCATTACGCCGCTTAACAAGAGGGTACCCAATAGGATTCGTTTCATTTCCGATGTCGCTCCTCTCTCCAGGAGTAGCTAGAAAATCTCGGCAGGTTACCTCGCTCGCCGTATTCCGATGGGAACTCAAATCGAATTCACTCCTGCCGTGATCCTCCGCGGCTGGCCGGTGGCACAATTCCGTTCATTCGCAAATACTCCACCATCTGCCCGTAGTGATCGAAGGCGTGGGCGACGGCGAATGTGGCGAAGTGGAGGCGGAGCGACTTGCTGTGTCCTGCGTGCTGCAGCATATTCTCTGCGGTCAACGTGGCTGCGGCCTTGTGACCCATGGCAAACGAATCCTTCAGGAACTTGATGATGTCTGCTTTGGTCCTCAGGTTCTCAGGGCCGTTCCCGCCCTTATAGTCGTCCGGGATGGTATCGCCGGTAATCGACGAGAATAAGAAATAGTTGGAAGCGGCAACGTGCTTGACCTGCAGCGCAAAGGTGCGCACACCCTTGAAGTCGGCTCCTGGAATGTTCAAGCTCTCGGGAGAGAAGTTGAATTTATCTTCCGGCATGGCTTCGGCAGCTTCGACTATTTCCTGTTCGATGGTGCTGATCGCTTGATCCACGGTTGAGGCTACGGTCGGCGTAGGCTGCTGGGGCGACTGCGCCCGAGGGGCGCTCGCGGCAGCGGCTGTTGTCTTTGAGCCCTGTCCCCAAGTAGCAACGGCAAACGTGAGTACTGCTAACCGCAAGAATGTTCGAGTCTTCATTCGAGTGACTCTCCTCGATTTGTTTGAGCCGCTTACGCTTGAAAACATCCCGGGGCATTACTGCCGCGAAGCTGGCGGTACCAGGTTGTTGGCGCGGTAGTACACCACGAGTTGGCCGTAGTGCTCACCGCTGTGCTCGATGGCGAACATCCACAGGTAGGAGTTGTGCACTATCCGTTTACCCCACTGCGTGGTTTTGTCGAGCCCCTGGTCGCCCTGCTGTTGCAATACGCTGGCCCCGTCCGCGGTGGCCTGTTGGACGAACTTCACTACATCGGCCTTCGTCTTAAACATCTGTCGCGGCGGATTGTCGCCCTCGCCGAAATCGGGCCCGATGTTCGTCCCGGAAACCCGGCGGATTACTACATACTCGAGCGCGGCTGCGTGGAGAAGATTGTCGGCAAATGTGCGTTCGTCTTTTTGCACCTTGAAGTCGTACTTGTCTTCGGGAAAATCCTGGGCCATAGCGATGAACCGGTTGCCGATGTAGTTCCATCGGTCCAGCATTTCGTCAGTTTTTGACTGGACGGGGCGCGGAGCTGGCTTCTGTCCCTGGTCCTGGCTGTAGAGACTGGTTACGTACATGGCGAGCAGAGTGATCGCAGTCATCGAAAACGAGGATGAACGCTTCATCGTGATTCCTCCTTCGCATCGCCGACTCGTGTCTGGTCCGTGATCCAGTTCACTTCCCAGGTTTTACCGCCGTCGTCGGAGAAGGACTGCTCGAAGTGGGGCGAGTTCGTAGTCATGCGCGACCAATCAAAGCGGATCAGGATGGTCTTGCCGTTAATTGTGTCCTGAGCGTAGAACTCACCGTGTCCGTCCTTGAATTCCCCGACCTGGGGAGGGTCCAGGATGCCGGTCTTGCTGTTGGCCCAATAGAGACGCCACTGGTGGGATTGAGGATTATAAGTGCGCAGGGTAAGGCCTTCGATGTGGCCGGTTGGACCGTCGATTTCAACCGTGTCCAACTGGGAGCGGCCGTCCCAAATTTTGTAGCAGATGCCTGTTCCGTCGAGTTCGACCCAGGTATTTGAGCCGGTCAGAGGATTCAACCGTCGCTTCAGGTGATATTTCCAGCTGCCGATCAGGGGGTCGAAATCGTGCTGGCCATCGCGTTCTGTAGGGGCTGCTTGCGCTGCCGGTTTTGTCGTTGCCGAGTCTGTTTGCGAGATCGCGGGAACGGAACACGTCGCGACGATTATTACGCCCAACAAAAAGCACGCACAAATGCGAGGTGGAAGCCGGCTTTCTTTTCTCTTCATCTGGAATTAACCTCTCTCTTCATCTGGAATTAACCTCTCTCTTCGTCTGGAATTAACCTCCCGGAAAGCGGTTGCGGCAGTATATCGACATGTGATATATCAAACTACGATATGGATGTCAAGGACAAGCCGCTTTCCGCTGCCGCGCTGCATATCCTTCTGGCGCTCGCCGAGTCCAATTTGCACGGTTATGGCATCATGCAGTCGGTTAAGCGGCAGGGCGCAGGGAACTACAAGCTAGGACCTGGCACGCTGTATGCGAATCTGGACCGGCTGCTAGCGAGCGGCCTGGTGGGGGAAACGGAGCGGAAGCTCAAAGGCGGCGAAACTCGGCGGGAATATTGCTTGACTCCCAGCGGAGAGCGCGTGCTGCGGGCGGAAGTTCAGCGACTGCGGCAGGTGGTAGACGTGGCGCGAACTCGGTTGGGGAAGTTGGATGAGGGGGGCGCATGATCATTCGGCGCTGCTTGCTGTCTAGCTATCGTTTGCTGCTGTTCCTTTATCCTCCGGCATTTCGAAAACGTTTTGCCGCGGAAATGTTCGACCTAGCGGAAGAGGCCGAACTTGCCGAGTGGGGGCTGATTCTCGGCGATACCTGCTTGGGGATCACGCGGTGCTGGTTGGAGGGAAGCCCATCGACGGTCGCACTGGCCGAACCGAATGCTTACTTGTCGCTGAGCGAATCTCCGGTTTGGCGCTGGGGATTGCTGCAGGGATTTGTTTTGTCGATCGCAATTCTTATTGGCTTGTGCTATTTCAGCCATTGGACTGCCTACCGGGAGTGCCCGGGGACTTCGAGTGAGGGTGCGCAAAGGTGAACGGTTGCTCGGGCAAAGTATCCAAACAACGTTTCTAACCCAATTCGACTTCAGTCACTTGCTCGGATGATTCTTACTTCTTGCGCGAGTGAACCAGCTTCAGCGTATCGGCTTGCAAAATGCGCTGAATCTGATTGCGGGCGTGCACCGACCATGGGCCCGCAGTGTCGAGCTTGATGTAGGCCTGCCAATGCTTCAGAGCTTTGCGCGGCTCGCGAATTTTTTCGTAGGCGAGAGCGAGATTGTAGTGCGCGTCGGCGTACGTGGGAGAGAGTTGCACGGCCATCTTGTATGTCTGAATGCCTTCCTGCACGCGGCCGGTTTCGTCGAGAACGTTGCCCAGATCGAAGTAAGCTAGCGCGTAACGCGGATCGGCGTGCAGGGCGGCGCGATAATGTTTTTCGGCGAGAGCGAAATCCTGGCGGTTGTAATAGAGCGTGCCCAGGTTGATGTGGGCGGCAGCGTGGTTTGGCTGGAATTCCAGAACCTTCTGATACGCTGCAAGCGCTTCGGTTTGCGTGGCGGGATTTTCTTCCAGCGTTACGCCGCGAGCGAACCAGACGGCCGCTTCATCCTCGCGCTGGGGAGTTTCGGGCGCGGGAATCGGCGTGCTGGTCACGACCTTTTCGCGCGTAGAGAAGTCCATCACGAACTGGCCAGCAATTGGCTCGAGCAGCCTGCCTTCGTGGCGAAAGGCGATGCGATGCTTGCTGGTCGATGACGCACCCGCTTCCACTAACGGATTGGCCATGCCCGAAACTTGTTTTTGCATGGCTTCGAGCGACTCGCGAATCACGGTTGGGCGCACGCGCATGGCGCAGAGGTCGCGAACCTTTTTGACTTTCAGCAAGTCTGAGAAGGAATAGTTCGGGCAAGCGGCGATCAATCCCGCCCGCTCCCAGTTGGCCAACTGGCGCGGCGTGAGATGAAGAATTCGAAGTAAATCAGCTCGACTGTACAAGAGTGCTCACTGCGGTCTCCGCTCGCAATTCGTTCTCGTCTAATGTACCGTGTACGGCGCGGGAAACCATCGACGCCATTATCCGCAACCCACGGGCGAAAACGCAACAGCGAATCGCTGTGGAAATCTGTGGAGAACCTGGATGATTCACATGCAACCGAAATAGTGCATGTGTAACGGAAACCGGCGGAATTGCACGATCTCAAAGAGGTTTCAGGAGGAATCAATGGGACAAACGCAGGGACAAAAGCAACCGAATCCCAAAGCTTCGCCGAGCGGACGCCGCTCGCTCGCTAACTACACCGGGCTGGGACGCTCAGCGGTCGAATCGCAGGTGAGGATGAGAATCGACAACTTGCCGCCGGGCGAGGATCACCCGAACATTAAGAAATTCGACGAGAGCCAGGTTCTGACGTGGGCAGGGAAATGGCTTGCGGCGACCTACCACACCGATATCGAATCGCTGTTTGTATCGGCCGACAAGAAGCATTCGTTCGATCCGTACCCGGCCACGGGCGAACAGGGCCACTACAAGCTCGATTCGCTGCTGGCGGCGGATGGTTCGATCCGGATTGCGATCGCCGGCGATTGGGGCACGGGCACGGATGAAGCCCAGGCGATTGCCGACAACATGATGCTGGTGAATCCGGAACTGACCATTCATCTGGGAGACGTTTATTACGTTGGCGAGGTCAGCGAAGTAGGAGAGAACTGTCTTGGGCAGGACACCCCGCTGTACAAAGGAGTTTCGTGGCCAAAGGGTTCGAAGGGCAGTCTCGCCCTGAATGGAAATCACGAAATGTATTCCGGCGGTCACGGATACTTCGAGGAATTTCTGCCCACGCTGGGCATTCCTTCGTCTCAGGATAAGCAGCAGCTTCGCAGTTATTTTTGCCTGGAGACGCCGGTGTGGCGCATCCTGGCCATCGATACCGGCTACAACGCCGACACAATTACTGGAAACTGCAAGCTTGACGGCAATCTGATCAAGTGGCTGCAAACTGTAATCGATCCGGTGAAGAACAAGAAGCCCACGATCTTACTCTCGCATCATCAGTGGTTCAGTTCGTTTGGGGATGGCGATTACGATACGCCGGCGAGCCAGATGCTGCAGTTTTTAAAGAAGCAGGAGATCGTGTGGATTTGGGGTCACGAGCATCGGCTGGCGATTTATTACAAGTACAAGGATCCCGATGGCCTTACGGCGTATGCGCGCTGCATCGGCCACGGAGGAATGCCGGTTGAGACGGGCGATCCGAACGGCACGACGCAACTGGTCGAATACTACGATTGGAATCCGGCGCGAATACGAAAACTGGATGATGGAACTCCAGCGGGATTGAACGGATATATGCAGATGGTGATTCAGCGCTCGACTGTGACGCTGGAGTATCTGGATATTAACAAGACCTCGCTCTTAAAGGAGAGCTTCACTCCCGGAGGAGCAGGAAGCTGGGATGGCACCTTGGTGAGGACGGTAGTGAGTGATCCCGGCATACTGCGGAACATTACCTACGAGAAGGGTTAGGAACTCGCTACTCTGCGTTCTTACAAAGCTGTTTTGATCGCGGATTTACGGCTAAGCAACCACGGCAGCTTGATACTCCTCGTATGTGCCCTTGAAGTCGGTGATTTTGTGGTCCGTTTCGAAGTGCCAGATGCGGGTGGCGACTTCGTCAATGAGATCGTGATCGTGGGACACAAGCAGCACCGTTCCCTGATAGCGCTGCAGGGAGATATTTAATGCGTTGATGGCTTCCAGATCGAGGTGGTTGGTGGGCTCGTCTAGTATGAGGACGTTGGGCTTTTGCAGCATCAGCTTGCAGAAGAGCAGGCGCGCGGCTTCGCCGCCGGAGAGTACACTGGTGGATTTGGTGGCTTCATCGCGCTGAAAAAGCATTTGCCCTAGCAGGCCGCGAATTTCCTCGCCCACTGCGGCCGGATTCCACTGATGCAGCCAGTCGAGCACGGTCATGCCGCCTTCGATGAGGCTGCGATGATCTTGTGCGAAGTATCCGATAGACGCTTCGTGTCCCCAGATTACTTCGCCGGAGTCGACAAAGGGTCCGTCGTAGCCGCTGGTTTTGCGTAGCTCCGCGTCGGGAGTCGTTGGAGAATTCGCAAGAAGAGCGTTGACCAGCGTCGTCTTCCCTGCTCCATTGCGGCCCATCAGCGCGATTCGTTCGCCGCGCGTGATGCTGGAAGTAAAGTCGCGGATGACCTGCTTGTCACCGTACGCTTTTCCTAGGTGTTCAATCTCGAGGATGTGCTTGCCTGATGGCCGCTTCTGCTCAAATTTAATGTAAGGCCGCTGGATGTTCGACTTCGCCAATTCGGTGACTTGCAGGCGCTCGACTTCCTTGCGGCGCGACTGCACCTGGCTGGAACGGGTTCCGGCGGCAAATCGGGCGATGAATTCGTTCAACTGCGAGATCTTCTTTTCGCGCTGTGCGTTCTGGGATTCGATCTGCGAGCGTACCTGTGTCTTCGCCAGGACCATATCGTCGTACGAGCCGGTGTAGGTGATGATGGTTTCGTAGTCGATATCGGCGATGTGGGTGCAGATGCTGTTCAGGAAATGGCGGTCGTGGGAGATGGCGATCACCACGCCGTCGTAGGTGTTCAGGAATCCTTGCAGCCAGTGGATCGAGTCCAAGTCGAGGTTGTTGGTGGGTTCGTCGAGCAGCAGGGCTTGGGGATGGCCGAACAGCGCCTGGGCCAGCAGGACGCGGACTTTCTGCCCACCCTGGATCTCGCTCATTTTGCGGGAGTGAAGTTCGTCGGCGATGTCGAGGCCTTGCAGAAGAATCGCAGCATCGCTTTCGGCGGTATAGCCGTCTTCTTCGCCGACGATGCCTTCGAGTTCGCCGAGCTTCATGCCGTCTTCGTCGGTCATGTCGGGCTTGGCGTAGATTGCATCGCGCTCCTGCATGGCCGCCCAGAGGCGCTTGTTGCCCATGATCACCGTGTCGCTCACGGTGTAGGCGTCGAAGGCAAACTGGTCCTGGCTTAGGACGCCGAGCTTGCGTGGGCGGACCACCGTGCCTTTTTGCGGGTCGAGCTCGCCGCTTAGCAGCTTCATGAAGGTGGATTTACCTGCGCCGTTTGGCCCCGTGAGGCCGTAGCGCTTGCCCGGCGTGAAGGCGGTGGAGACTTCATCGAACAGAATCTTTGCGCCGTAGCGCATGGAGACATTGCTGACTGAAAGCATGGTTTGTAGGTTCTCTTCTTTATCTATTCCGGGGCTTCTTCAGGGAAGCTTGCACAGGAACTGCGGGGAATTTCCGCTGAAAACGGTGCGCAGCTGGTAGCTAATAGAATATCACGCGCGTTTCTTGCGGCGACTGCGGGAAGGCTTACGTGGGGACGGCTGCCCACGGCTGCTCGCCGGGCGCAGCCCGGCAGCTTTCTTCGGCGGATCGAACGGGCTCTCAAGCACTAAGTCGGGACCGTGCTTAGGAAACAGCGCGGCGAGTTCCGTACCTAATCCTCCTCTCTAAGCTGAGACTTGAGCTTTGGTCCGACTTTTTCGTGCTCCACGAAGTCTCCGCGATCCGCCGTCGCGACCCCGACCGCCTCATTGAGGCCCTTGTCGTTTCCAGATAACAGTTAAGACTTGCTGCACCAGTTCGTCGGGATTCAGCCCTCGTTGGGCCGCAATTTGGACTAGCTGCGCTTCCTTCTGGGGTTGAAGGCGGACTTCCATGGTTAGAGTCTAGGAACCCCTAGCGCCTCTGTCAAACGTCCCTTCCGTGGGATGCACGTAGAACACCACGGATGCGGCCGCCCGCCCACCGGGTAGTGTCCTAATACTATTAGGACACTACCGCCCACCGCCGCCTGTTGACACGTGGAGAGCTTCCTTGGCAAAATTGGAGATGCGGTTTGCAGACTCAGACCTCTTCGCAAAGCCTGCTTTCGCAAGCAACTGAGGCTGCAGGACTTCCGCAAGGGTAAATATATGAAGCCCGCGGTCTGGCGCTGCGGGCCTAGTAGATTGTTGCTTCAGCCAGCCGCACGAGCAACGCAGAATCTTGCTTGTCCATCGACGCCAGCGGTGGAGCAAGGAGATTTTTGCGATGCCTGTACCTCCCGACCTTCCCGCTGCTGTATCTCATTATCTCGACATCGTAGAATATATTCTCTTCAGACTGTCGCTCTTCGGTTCTTTCGTGCTCGTCCTCTATCGATTGATCCTAAAGGAATGGAGGAAGAGATGAGGCAGATCCCAGCTAGTGATTATCTGCTTCGCCCTCTGAATGTTCTCGGCTTAGTCCTTCTTTATTCTGCTGTCTTTCTGTATGAAGACCAAGAGGGCCGGATACAGAACAGGATTGTGCAGTGGTGGGTCAAAGTAGATGACGCCCGGATTACGGCTCACACTCGTGTCTCGGCTTTTGTGGAGGCTGTGGCGGGACTGACAGCTCGTGGGTTCGATCGGATCCTCGGCGACAGGCTGGTGTCGTTCCGGTTTGCAGGCGTGTCGCTTTGCCTCTCGCTTGCCTCATTCTTCTTGGTTGGTTCTATCTCTG